>NZ_JBFTPY010000001.1:0-812767 GCF_056398725.1 Arthrobacter sp. 01T425
AATGTACTGGGCACGTTCGGTGCCTTGTTCCTGAATCAGGGTATCCAGGGACTCCAGCCATTCGGCGGTCTCTTCCGGATCACGATCAGGCAGCTGGTTTGTCAACCCGCTGAGGATATGGGAGGTATCTTCTCCTGCAGCCACGTCCAACCTCTCTTTGAGCGCATCTATCGGCACCCTCAGCTCCGGGCAGGGTGACTGCCTGGCGTGAACGCGACGTGTGCGACATATCGGTTACATCAGCCCGGTCGTATGCGCCGGGCAAGGTCCAATCACGGTACGCCTGCCTGTATTAGCCGGGCGGTTGCCCGCGCAGGCGTAGTCGTCATCAGCCACTCTAGCCGTGCGGGCTGATGGATGCGTAGCCGCCCTATGGACCCGTCCCCGTATTTCACGGGCATACTGGTTGTGTGACGAAGCGCTGCCCCGCAGCCTCCGGATCGGCCTGTGTGACGCAGAATATGGCGGATCGCGGTACCAACAGCTTGAAGCGAGAGCCCAAAGGGTGTTGGCTTGGAGTAATGGAAATCACTAGTGCCATTGAAAACATGAAGCAATTCAAAAAGCATAGGAGCAACACGTGAGCGAGGCCGACGCCGCCACTTCGGTAAATGTGGCGGAGAAACTGGGTTTCAAAGACGGGGACCTGATTCAGGAATTCGGTTATGACGACGATGTCGACTTCGACTTGCGGGACGATATCGAAGATCTCACGGGCTCTGAGCTTCTCGATGAGGACGATCACGAGGTGGTCGATGCCGCCATTCTCTGGTGGCGGGCAGGTGACGGAGACCTTGTGGACACGCTGGTCGATTCGCTGACCACTCTCACCGAGGGCGGCGTTGTCTGGGTCCTGACTCCCAAGTCCGGCCGGGACGGCTACGTCTCGCCCGCGGACATCCAGGATGCCGCGCCCACCGCAGGGCTCCACTACACCACCTCCGCCGGCGTCTCGAAGGACTGGAGCGCCACCCGGTTGGTCACGCGGAAGAACAAGTGACCCAAGCGGTCCAGCACGAGGCCTCCGGGCCGGGCTCCGCCGTGAGCCCCGTTCCCGGTGCCGTTCCCGGCGTCGGCGATGCCGCGCCGGATTTCGAGCTCGCCAATCAATTCGGCGAACCGGTGCGCCTCTCAGACTTCCGCGGCCGCAACGTCGCCATAGTCTTCTACCCGTTTGCCTTCTCCGGGATCTGCACCGGGGAACTGTGCGAAATCCGGGACAACCTGGCACTGTTCGAGGATGCCGACGCCGCCGTGCTGGCAGTCTCGGTGGACAGCAAATTCGCCCAGCGTGCCTATGCCGAAAAGGAAGGCTACGGCTTCGATCTGCTGGCAGACTTCTGGCCGCACGGGGCCGTGGCCTCGGCTTACGGCGTGTTCGACCCTGATAGCGGCATGGCGCTGCGCGGCACCTTCATCATCGACGCGGCGGGAATCGTCCGCTACGTCGTGGTGAATCCGCGCGGCCAGGCCCGGGACTTCGCCGAATACCGGGCGGCCCTCGCGGGACTCGGCGGGAGCTGATCCGGTGAGGCAGCGGCGGCCAGGAATCGGCATGACCGGGTTTGCCAGCCTCCCGCCGGTCACGGCCGCCGGGAGCGCCGCGGAACTCCAGCGCACCGAGCTGGAGGCCCTGCAGGACATCCACGGCCTCCTGTCCGGGGAGCAGTTCGCCGTGCTGACGGGTGCCGGCCTGAGTACGGATTCAGGCATCCCGGACTACCGCGGGCCCGGCGCCGCACCGCGGACCCCCATGACCTACCAGGAATTCATCGGCGAGCCGGGAAACCGGCAGCGCTACTGGGCCCGCAACCACATCGGCTGGTCACATCTGCGCAGGGCGGATCCGAACGATGGCCATGCCGCTGTAGCCCGGCTGGAGCAGCGGGGGCTTCTCACCGGCCTCATCACCCAAAACGTGGACCGGCTCCACGAGGACGCCGGCAGCGTCAACGTCGTGGACCTGCACGGCCGGTTCGACCGGGTAGTGTGCCTGGACTGCCACCGGCGGTTCAGCCGCCGGATGCTGGCCGGTGTCCTGGAAGAACTCAACCCCGGGTTCCTGGAACGGGCGCAGGCGGCCGGGGTGGTTGAAATGGCACCGGACGCCGATGCCGCCGTCGAGGACGCCGAACTGATTGGATCGTTCATCGTCGCCCGCTGTCCGGCCTGCGGCGGCACCCTGAAACCGGACTTCGTGTACTTCGGGGAAAACGTGCCCAAGGACCGGGTGGAGCGCTCGTATGCCATGGTCGACGCCGCCCGGGCGCTCCTGGTGGCCGGCTCGTCGCTGACCGTGATGAGCGGCCTGCGTTTTGTCCGCCACGCGGCGAAGCAGGGCAAAGCCGTGGTCATTATCAACAGGGGACCGACCCGCGGCGACGGCCTCGCCACCATCAAGCTGGAGGCAGGCGTCAGCGGGGCCTTGACCTGGCTCGCCGCCGAGCTGCCGCCCCTGTAGCGACGGCCGGGCCGATTGGCGCTTGGCCGGTGACATCCGGTACAGTAGCTGTTCGTTGGTTGAAGCGCTGAGGCGCGGAAACCGCGGTTTGGGTCTTTAGCTCAGCTGGTAGAGCGCCACGTTTACACCGTGGATGTCATCGGTTCGATCCCGGTAGGACCCACCACAGAAAACCCCGTCTTTCCGGACCACACGGTCCGGAAGGGCGGGGTTTTGTGCGTCCCGGCGGGGGATGCTGCACGCCCCGAAAATGTCAGGGCTTCGCCCTACTGTGACGGGCATGGAACACGTGATGGTGAAAACAGGCCCGGACGGGCGGCCACTGGCGGTAGTGCGCGGGGGCAGGGAATGGTTGATCGGCGCCGAGCCCGTGCGTTGGTTCGAGCGGGTCAGCTGGTGGGAGGCCGAGCGCCGGATGCCCAAGGGCCTGAGCCGCGTGGATGTCGAGGTCTGGCAGGTCCAGGCGAGGCTCGGCCGCAACCGCGGATCTGCCCTGACCACCATGGAACTGATCCGGGACGGCCTCGGTGGGGGCTGGCGGCTGCGGGGGGCCGTTGCGGACGCCGCGTAGGCCGCCTGCGCGGGCAACAATCGCCCGGCCCGGCCCGCTCAAAAGGGGACCCCGGACCCTGGTATCACCCGGGCATTGGAAAAGCCTTCCACCGCGACTATTGGGGGATGCCGCGGTGGAAGGCTTGTAATGAATATACCGTGAACGCTTGGAAATGTGAAACACCGGCGGCGTTTCTGCGCGCCAGAATTACGCCAGTCGATGGCCTAATCGCGGGCCCCGGGAGTCCGCCGCCTAGGATGTTTTCATGACCGCCACGAGTGCCCGCCGAATCGCCAGAGTCCGCCCGCTTTCCCCGGCTGCCGGGGGAGAATACTTCTTCGTCGCCAACGACGCAGCGGACTTTGGCAGTGCGGCGGGCAGGGTGTGGACGGTGACACCCTCTCCGTTCCCGGGTTCTGCCGCCAATGCCGGCAGCCTGCCCCGCAGTGGTTGGGAGGTCGGCGCGACAGTGGAGGAAGCGTCGTTCACGTTCCTCGCGCCCTGTGTCCCGGCCAACGTCCTGGGCATGGCGCACAATACCGGTGCCGCCGGTCGCGGGCTTCCGCCGCAGGCCTTCCACAAGGCGTCCACCAGCGTGGTCGGCCCGGGGGACGCGGTTGAACTTCGGCCGGGCGTGGGCCGCGTCGAGCCGGAGGCCGAACTGACCCTCGTGATCGGGAGCAGCGCCCGCGGACTGACGCCCGGCAACGCCATGGGCGCGGTTCTGGGCTACACCATAGGAAATGACGTCTCCGCCAGGAACCTGCAGGAATCCGATCAGCTGTGGATCAGCGCCAAGAGCCAGGACACCTTCACGCCCGTGGGGCCCTGGATCGTCACGGACCTGAACGGCGACGACCTGGCGATCGGCATCAAACACAACGGTCAGGAACTCAAGGCAGCCAGCTCCGCCGACCTTGGCTGGAAGGTCGAGGAAATCCTCGCCTATCTCACATCCTTCATGACCCTTCACCCGGGTGACCTGGTGCTGACGGGATTCCCCGCCGAGTGTGCGCCGATCGTCCCCGGCGACACCGTCACGTGCCACATTGCCGGCATCGGCGAGCTGACGAACCCCGTGGTGTCTGCCGCCTAAGGGGCCGGCGGTCCCCGACGAGGCCCGCCGACGGGAAGCAATGGATGCGCGGGCCCTGCCGGTCCCGGTTCAGGGCGCCAGACATTATGATGGTTAGTGTTCAGCTGACTGGACGGCATTCGAACGAGTGGCGCGGCGACTTGCGCGCGATACCTGAAGGAGAATCATGGCCGATTCCCGAGTTTCCCGACCCTCCGACGGATTGGGGAGCGCGTCACCCGCGCCGGCTGTCACCCGTGCCGCCGCCGTGCTGGAAGCCCTGGCGGCATCCGCGACCGGACGCCTCACGCTCAGTGATCTGTCCCGGGAACTGGGAATCCCGAAGTCCTCCACCTCCAACCTCCTGCTCGCGCTCGAGGAGGCGAGGCTGATCAGCCGCCAGGGCGCGGAGTTCACCCTCGGTCGGAAGTTGGTTGAGCTCGGTGCTGCCTACCTCAGCCGCCTCGACGAGGTCCAGGAGTTCTACCGCTTCTGTGAACAGGCCCCGACGCTCTCGGGAGAGACGGTCCGGATCGCCATGCTGGACGGAACAAATGTCATCTACCTGGCCCGCTACGAAGGGCACCCGGCGGTGCGCCTGACGTCCAATATTGGCGACAAGATGCCCGCGTCCCTCTGTGCCGTGGGCAAGGCCCTGATCGCGCGGCTGCATGACCACGACGTCGACGAGATGTTTCCCGACGACGCCACTCTTCCGGTCCTGACGCCGAAGTCGCTGCGCACGGGTGCCGAGCTCAAGGCGCAGCTCACGCTCATCCGGGAGCAGGGCTATGCGTTCGAGGACGAGGAATCCACCACCGGCGTCGTGTGCCTGGCCGTCGCCGTCCCGACCCGGGGCGCACACGGGCCCAGCCTCGGCCTGTCGGTCACCGCGCTGAAGGCCACTTACTCGCAGGAGCAGGGCGCCCTGATGGTGAAGGAACTCCAGGACCTCGCCCGGTCCCTCGGCAATCCCATGGGCTAGGGGCCAGCGCCGCTGGGCGTTTCGGGACGCCCCGGAATAAATCTGATTATTCATTGGCTAGCCGATCACTATGCTGTACTCTGTTCAGCATAGTGATCGACTCCTTGGGGTTGCTCACACCCACCAGACCAACGGGGGTCTGGAGTGTTCTTGAGGGAGTGCTTGTGACAACTAGTACTAATACACCGCTCGCTGAAGCGGACGGCGCCGTCGTCGATCCGGAACAGCTGCGACGGGCAACGCTTGCCAGCTCTGTGGGCTCCGCGCTGGAGTACTACGACTTCTACATCTACGGGCTGGCCTCCGCCCTGATCTTCGGCCCGCTGTTTTTCAAGCCGCTCGGCGAGGACGGGGCCCTGATTGCATCCTTCGCCACGTACGGTGTGGGCTTCGCGGCCCGGCCCTTCGGCGGGATGGTCTTCGGCTATATCGGCGACCGGTTCGGCCGCAAGATGGTCCTGATCCTCACCATCGGCCTGATGGGGACCGCCAGCTTCGCCATCGGCCTGCTGCCGACGTACGAACAGGCCGGCATGCTCGGCGCCGTTCTTCTGGTGACGCTGCGCATCCTGCAGGGACTGGGGGCCGGCGCTGAACAGGCGGGCGCCACCACGCTCATTTCCGAAGTCGCGCCGCGCCGCCGTCGTGGCTTCTTCGCGTCGCTCCCGTTCGTCGGCATCCAGCTGGGGACCCTGCTCGGCGCCGGAACGTTCGCGCTCATTGCCATGGCAGACAAGGCCGTCCTGGAGGGCTGGCTGTGGCGGGTGCCCTTCCTGGCCAGCGTGCTCCTGGTTGTGGTGGCCATCTTCATTCGGCTCCGGCTGAAGGAAACGCCCGTCTTCCAGGAACTGGAAAAGCACAAGAGCGTGGTCAAGAACCCCATCGGCCAGCTGTGGAAGCACTCGAAGAAGAACGTGCTGATCGGCATCGGCCTGCGGATGGGCGAAAACGGCAATTCCTCGATCTACTCCGCGCTGCTCATCGCGTTCCTGGCGGCCAAGGACGGCGTTTTTCCCGGCGACAAGTTCATCGGTCCGGTCGGCCTGCTCATCGCCGCGGGCTTCGCGGCCGTCATGGTGATCACCTTCGGTGCGCTGTCCGACAGGTTCGGCCGGGTGCCCGTCTACCGCTACGGCGCGCTGTTTCAGGCGCTCATCGCGCTGCCGGCGTTCTACCTGGTGACGCTGGGCAATGTCACGCTGGTCTGGATTGTCATGGTGGTCGGCATCGCCCTCGGCGTTCAGTCCATGCTCGGCCCGCAGTGCCCGCTGCTGCCTGAACTCTTCGGATCGCAGTACCGCTTCACCGGCGTGGCCATGAGCCGGGAGCTCTCCGCCGTCCTGGCCGGCGGCCTGGTCCCGCTGGTCGGCGCCGCGCTGCTGGCCGCCACGGACCATTCCTGGCTGGTGCTCGCCATCTACTCGCTGGTCCTGGCGCTGATCTCGTTCGTCACCACCTTCTTCACGCCCGAGACGGTGGGACGCGACCTTCTCCTGACGGAGGATGCGCGCTAGGCGGGATCCGGGCTCCAGACCCTCCGTCCGCGCCGCACAGGCCGTGGCCCCTTCCACCCAGGAAGGGGCCACGGCCGTTTCTGCGCCACGGAAAGCGCCCGGCGACGCGCACTATGCGCGTCGCCGGGCGGATCCCGCGGTGCAGGCACGGTCCGGCGTCGCTGGGCGGAACCTTCCTCGCCCAACGCTAAGGGCGGCCCAACCGTTTCCGGTGGGCCGCCCTGTGTGCGCTGCGGCGCTGGTGCAGTGCAAAAGAGTGGACTCAGTAGAAGTGCACCGTGTCCACCAGGTGGGGGAGTTCGCCGCCGTCGAGGTAGGTCCGCAGGTTGCTGCAGAAGCGTTCGGTGATCAGCCGGTTTTCGGCGGCACTGAGCGCCGAGGTGTGCGGGGACACCATCACCCTGGGGTGGTTCCACAGCGGGCTGTCCCGCGGCAGTGGCTCCACGGCGAAGACATCGAGGCAGGCATAGGAGACCTGGCCGTTGCCCAGGGCCTCCAGAAGCGCCTCTTCATCGACCACGGTGCCGCGGCCCACGTTGACGAAGACTGTTCCGGGCTTCATGGCGGCGAAGACGTCGCGGCTGAAGAGCTTCTCGGTGTACGGCGTGCCGGGCAGGGTATTGACGACGGCGTCTGCGGTGCCCAGCAGGCCGGCGAGGCCGTCGTTGTCCGTGACCGTCTCGATCCCGTCGATGGCCTCCACGGTCCGCTTGGTCCCGCTGACGCTCATGCCCAGGGCGCGGGCGATCCGTGCGGTCTCGAGCCCGATCTCGCCGAGCCCGGTGACCACCAGGCGGGAGCCGTTGACCAGGCGGGTGGGGGTGCGGAGCTCGGGCCAGAGCTTGGCCGCCTGGTCCTGGGCCAGCTCGGCGCTGCGCTTGAAGCCGTTGAGGATGCCCAGGGCGGCGAACTCGGCGAGCGGCAGGGCGTGCACCCCGGCCGAGGTGGTGACCCTGAACTTCTGCAGCGTCGCGGCGTCCAGCCCCGATGCCTTTACGGCACCGCCGGCGCCGGCCGCCATGGCATGGATCCACTCAAGCCGGGGATTGCTGCCGGCGATCCGGGCGAGGCCTGCCGGGCTTTCGTTGGGGAGCCCGTACAGGACCTGGGCCTTGTTGAGCATGTCCCAGTAGCGCTCTTCCTGCTCCGGCGTCCGGCGGAAGTCCGGGTCACCCGCATGGTCGGCGGGAAAACGTTCCGGCGGCAGGAGCTCGGGGTCGTAGAGGACGGTCACGGACGGATCTACGGCGCGGATGCGGTCCACCAGCTCTGCTTCGAGTGGGACGGCGATCGCGACGGTGGTTTTGGTCGTCATAGTGTTCATCATACTGAATGGAGGCTAGGATGCTGAACAGAATTCCAAGATTAACCACGACGAAGTGAGGCAACGCATGGAGATGGACCGCAGGGAGGCCGGGTTCGTCGGCCTCGGCCTGATGGGCGCGCCGATGGCCGCCAACCTCCTCGCGGCAGGATGGACCGTCACGGCCTGGAACCGTTCGCCGGCGGCGCTGGACGCCTTCGAGACCCTGGGCGGCTCGCGCGTGGCCAGGGTCGAGGCGCTCCGCGACCAGCCCGTCATTGTCTTCATGCTGCCGGATCTGTCCGACATTGAGGATGCGAGTGCCGCGCTCCTGGCCGGCTGGACCGCCAGCCCGCCCGCGCCCGGAACCGCCGTCGTTGTGATGAGCAGCGTGTCGCCGGCCGGCGTGCGGTACTTCGGGGCACGGGTCGCGGAGGCGAGCGGGGGCAACGCCGTCGTCGTCGATGCGCCGGTCAGCGGCGGCACCAAAGGCGCGGCGGACGGAACCCTCGCCATCATGGCGGGCGCCAGCGACAGCGACTTCCGCCGGCTCCTGCCGCTCTTTGGCGCGATGGGCAGCACCGTGCGGCGGCTGGGACCGATGGGATCGGGGTCGCTCGCCAAGGCGTGCAACCAGCTGATCGTGGGAACCACGACGGCGGCGCTCGCCGAGGCCGCGGAGCTCGCCGAACGCTCCGGCATGGAGGTGCCCGCCCTTTACGAGGTGCTCGCGGGCGGACTCGCGGGCAGCCGGGTCCTGGACATCGTGGGGCCACGGCTCGCCGCCAGGGACTACGAGCCCACCGGGCCCGCCAAGTTCATGCACAAGGACCTCTCCTTCGTGCTCGAGAGCGCCGCGGCCGCGGGTGCCGCAGTGCCGATGGCGGCCGCCGGCGCCGAGCTCTACGCTGCCCTGCTGCGCCAGGGGCTGGGGGACCGGGACCTCGCCGTCGTGCGGCAAACCATCGCCAATCTCAGCGACAACGCACGTGACAACCCCAGCGACAAGCCAACAGCCAACACAGCAGCAAAGACCAATGAGGATCAGTGAACCATGAGTGGACTTTTTGACCTGACCGGGCGTGTGGCCCTGGTGACCGGTTCGAGCCGGGGGATCGGCAACGCCCTGGCCCGGGCCCTGGCCGACGCCGGCGCCACCGTGGTGCTCAACGGCATCAACCCCGAGCGGCTCAAGGCCGCCGAGGCCGCGATGGCCGCGGACTACGCGCCGGGCCGGGTGCACAGCTGCGCCTTCGACGTCACCAGCGACACCGGGGCCGCCCGGGGCATCGCCTGGGTGGAGGAGAACGTCGGCCCGCTGGACATCCTGGTCAACAACGCCGGCATCCAGCACCGGGTCCCGATGCTCGAGCTCGACGTGGTCGACTGGGAACGGGTGATCTCCACGGACCTGACCAGCGCGTTCCTGGTGGGGCGGGAAGCGGCCCGGCACATGATCCCTCGGGGCCGGGGCAAGATCATCAACATCTGCTCGGTCCAGACCGACCTCGCCCGGCCCACCATCGCGCCCTACATCGCGGCGAAGGGCGGCCTGCGGAACCTGACCCGGGCCATGACCGCGGAATGGGCCGCCTCGGGCCTGCAGATCAACGGGATCGCGCCGGGCTACATCCACACCGAGATGACGCAAAACCTCGTCGACGATGAGCAGTTCAACGCCTGGATCCTGGGCCGGACCCCCGCGCACCGCTGGGGGACCGTGCAGGACCTGGCCGGACCCGCCGTGTGGCTGGCCTCCGACGGGTCCGACTTCGTCAACGGCCAGACCATCTTCATCGACGGCGGAATGACGGTGGTGGTCTGATGGGCGGCGTGGCAGCACTTCCGGCCACGGCCGCGGCGGTGGTGGCCCACGCCGCGGGCGACCTGCGGATCGAGGACATCCCCGTGCCCGCGCCGGCGCCCGGTGAAGCCGTCATCGACGTGGCCTTCGGCGGCATCTGCGGCTCCGACCTGCACTACTGGCTGCACGGCGCCGCGGGAGAATCCGTCCTCAAGGCTCCCATGGTCCTGGGCCACGAGATCGTAGGGACCGTGATCCGCGCCGCCGCTGACGGCTCCGGGCCGGGGCCCGGCACGGCCGTCGCGGTGCATCCCGCCACGCCGGGCCCGGGCGGCGCCCGGTACCCGGCCGAGCGTCCGAATCTGTCGCCGGGCTGCACGTATCTGGGCAGCGCCGCACAATTTCCGCACGCGGACGGAGCGTTCAGCCGGTATGTGAACCTGCCGGCCCGGATGCTCCGGCCGCTGCCGGCGGGGCTGGACCTGCGGACCGCGGCCCTTGCGGAACCGGCCAGCGTCGCCTGGCACGCCGTGTCGCGCGCCGGGGACGTCGCGGGAAAGACGGCGCTGGTGATTGGCAGCGGTCCTATCGGGGCCCTGGCCGTGGCCGTGCTCAAACGCGCCGGCGCCGGCCGGATCGTGGCCGTGGACATGCACGAGCGGCCGCTGGAGATAGCCCGTGCTGTGGGGGCCGACGCGGTCCTCAAGGGGGACGACGCCGGGGCGATCGCCGCGGTTGAGGCGGACGTCGTCATCGAGTCCTCGGGCAGCCACCGGGGCCTGGCCTCGGCGATCACGGGCGCGGTCCGTGGCGGCAGGGTGGTGATGGTGGGGCTGCTGCCATCGGGCCCGCAGCCGGTCCTGATCTCCCTGGCCATTACGCGCGAGCTGGAGCTGGTGGGCTCCTTCCGCTTCAATGACGAAATCGATGAGGTCATAGCGGCGCTCGCCGACGGCTCTCTGCGGGTGGACCCCGTGGTGACCCACACCTTTGGCCTGGACCGCGGACTGGAAGCGTTCGAGGTCGCCAGGAACGCGGCTGTTTCGGGGAAGGTGCTGCTGGACTTCAGGCGGGCCCCTGGGTGAGGAGCGCCGCCGTCGGGCCCGGGACGGCCAGTGGCGGGTTAGTGGCGCTCGACCGGGACAAACACCCGCGGCTGGTTCTTCCAGCTCGGCTCCATCTCCGAGATGGTCTCGCGCATGATCCGGTTCGAGGCCTCGCGGGCGGCGGCGGCATCCCCGGCGGCGATGGCCTCGGCGACCTCCACGTGCCAGCGCAGCGCCGTCTCGCGCGGGTGGTCCGGCATCAGGCCGTGGATGGTGCGGCCGGTCAGCGTCTCGGTCACCTGGCCCACCATGTTGGCGAACATCTCGTTGCCCGAGCCGGTCAGCAGCAGGGAATGGAACAGGATGTCCAGCTCGAGGAACCGGGGCACGTCCCCGGCCTGCCCGGCGTCGCGCATGGCGTGCGAGATCTCCACGAGTTCGCGGCGGAGCTCCTCGGGGGCGTTGGCCGCGGCCAGTTCGGCGGCCACCGGCTCGACGGCGGTGCGGAGTTCGGCCAGGGAGCGCAGCTGGGCGCCGCGGCCTTCGCCGGCCAGCCGCCAGCGGATCACGAGCGGGTCGAAGGGGTTCCACCGGTTCGAGGGCAGCACCCGGATGCCGACGCGTTTGATGGTCTCCACCAGGCCCAGGGACTGGAGGACCCGGACCGCCTCCCGGACCACCGAGCGGGAGACCTTGAGTTCGTCCTCAAGGTGCTCGGCAAGCATGACGTGCCCGGCCGGAAGCTCGCCGGCCACGATCCGGGTCCCGAGGTGCTCAATGGCACGGTGGTGGAGGCTGGTTGACATAGTCGTAAGCATAATGCGGTGGGCCCGGTCCGGGCCGACCGGAGGGGCGGACGCCGGTGATCATAGACTGTTTATGACGCGCAGCATTCCGCTCCGTGGGCGCGGCTTTCCCGCGGCCCGCGGAAATACATATGGTTTAAGGACAGCCACAATCCTCAAGAGTGGGTTCCGCCCTCCGCGGCGCAACCTGCCGAGTCCTAGATGAACGTCTGAGACGAATCGCCGTACACGTGGTCTACAGAAATCATCGTGTACAAAAATGAATTGGAGTTTTTGATGTCAGCACACATCGGTGTTACCGGCCTCGCGGTGATGGGGGCCAACCTCGCACGCAACCTGGCCCGGAACGGCTTCACCGTTGCCCTGCACAACCGGTCCGTGGAAAAGACAGACACCCTGCTAGCCAAGTATGGCGATGAGGGTGACTTCGTCCGCACCGAGACCCTCCAGGAACTCGTTGATTCGCTGGAGAAGCCGCGCCGCGTGCTGATCATGGTCAAGGCCGGCAAGCCGGTCGACTCCGTGATCGAGCAGCTCGAGCCGCTGCTGGAAGCGGGCGACATCATCATCGACGCCGGCAACTCGCACTACGAGGACACCCGCCGCCGCGAGGCTGCGCTCGCCAAGAAGGACCTGCACTTCGTCGGCATCGGTGTCTCCGGTGGCGAGGAGGGTGCCCTCAACGGCCCCTCAATCATGCCGGGCGGTTCCAAGGAGTCCTACGACGCTCTCGGCCCGCTGCTGGAAAAGATCGCCGCGCACGTGGACGGCCAGCCCTGCTGCGCCTGGATCGGCACCGACGGCGCCGGCCACTTCGTCAAGATGGTCCACAACGGCATCGAATACGCCGACATGCAGGTCATCGGCGAGGCCTTCGACCTCCTGCGCTCCGGCGCCGGGATCGAACCGGCCGAGCAGGCCAAGATCTTCGAAGAGTGGAACAAGGGCGACCTCGCCTCCTTCCTGATCGAAATCTCCGCCGAGGTCCTCGGCCACGTCGATGCGAAGACCGGCAAGCCGTTCGTCGACGTCGTGGTGGATGCCGCCGGCCAGAAGGGCACCGGCCGCTGGACGGTCATCTCCGCCCTTGAGCTCGGCTCCCCGACGTCGGGCATCGCCGAGTCCGTCTTCGCCCGTGCCCTGTCCTCCCAGGCCGAGCAGCGCGTGCTGGCACAGGAGCTGCTGGCCGGCGGCGAGGCCGCCGTCGAGGTCCCCGAGAGCTTTGTCGAGGACGTCCGCCAGGCGCTCTACGCCTCCAAGCTGGTCTCCTACGCCCAGGGACTGGACATGCTCACCTCCGCGGCCAAGGAATACGGCTGGGACCTGAAGCTGGATGAAATCGCCTCGCTGTGGCGCGGCGGCTGCATCATCCGTGCGGAACTGCTCAAGGAGATCACCAAGGCCTACGCCGCCGCGGAGAAGCCGGCCAACCTGCTCTTCGCCCCGGCGTTCACCAAGGCGATCGCCGAAGTCCTCCCGGCCTGGCGCCGGGTGGTGTCCACCGCGGTGCAGCTCGGCATCCCGGTGCCGGTGTTCTCCTCCTCGCTGGCCTACTACGACGGCCTGCGCCGCAAGCGCCTGCCGGCCGCCGTCATCCAGGGCCAGCGCGACCTCTTCGGGGCGCACACCTACGGCCGCGTCGACGCCGAGGGCACGTTCCACACCCTCTGGGGCGAGGACAAGTCCGAGATCGAGGCAGTCGACACCCACTGACCCACCCCGTTCCGACGCGACGGCCGGCACTTTCCAGATACGCTGGGAGGCGCCGGCCGTCCGTGTTTCCGCACCGCTCCGACCCCAGGAGTTCAGCGCCCAAGGAGTTCAACTCATGCCCCAGCCCGTAGCGTTTGTCACCGGTGCCTCCACCGGCATCGGCTTCGAAACCGCGAAAAAGCTTGCCTCGGCCGGCTTCACCGTCTATGCCGGGGCCCGCCGGGTGGAGCTGATGGAGCCGCTGAAGGCATCCGGGGTCAAGGTGGTTGCACTGGACGTGACCGATGAGGCCTCGATGAGCGCCGCCGTCGGGGACGTGCTGGCCGCGCACGGCCGGATCGACGTCCTGGTCAACAACGCCGGCTACGGGACGTACGGTTCGCTCGAGGAGGTCGAACTGGCTGAGGGCCGGCGGCAGTTCGACGTGAACGTCTTCGGCCTGGCGCGCATGACGCAGCTCGTGATCCCCGCCATGCGGGCCGCCCGTGCGGGCAGGATCATCAACATCTCATCGATCGGCGGCAAGATGTACGAGCCGTTGGGCGCCTGGTACCACGCGACCAAGTTCGCCGTGGAGGGCCTGAGCGATTCGCTGCGGCTCGAGCTCAAGCCGCACGGTATTGATGTGGCCGTCATCGAGCCGGCCGGGACGCAGTCCGAGTGGGGCGCCATTGCGGCGCAGGGGCTGCTGGCCAGCTCCGGAAACGGCCCTTATGCGGCCCAGGCCAAGGTGGTGGCGGCGGCGCTGGGCACCACGGACAACCCCGCAACGTCGTCGCGGCCCGAGCTCGTGGCCGAGGCGATCCTGCACGCAGCGACCGCCCGGCGGCCCAGGACCCGCTACCCGGTGGGTGCCAGCGCCCGCGGGATCCTGCTGCTGCGCCACCTGCTGCCGGACCGGGCGTTCGACGCCGTCCTGTGGAACATCTACAAGAGGTTCCCGGGTAGGGCTGCCTAGATACGGTTCCGCCCGGTTCCGCCGGGAGCCGGTCCAGAGCCCGGTCTAGATCCGGTATTCGATCAGGTACTCGGCCGGGTCGACGGCGGGCTTCGTCTCGCGCTGCGCGTCGCGGTGCCGCCAGGTGGCCGGCACGCCGGTGACGATTGATTCGGCCGGAGCGTCCTTGACCACCACGGCGTTGGCGCCGACGGCGCTGTCCCGGCCGATGGTGATGGGGCCCAGGATCTTGGCGCCCGCGCCGATCACCACACGGTCCTCGATGGTGGGGTGGCGTTTGATCTTGGCGAGCGAGCGGCCGCCGAGGGTCACGCCGTGGTAGATCATGACGTCCTCGCCGATCTCGGCCGTCTCGCCGATGACCACACCCATGCCGTGGTCGATGAAGAAGCGCCGGCCGATCGTCGCGCCGGGGTGGATCTCGATGCCGGTCAGGAACCGGGCGAGCTGGGAGATCAGCCGCGCCGGGAACCGCAGCGCCGGGTTTTGCCACAGCCGGTGCGTCAGGCGGTGGAACCAGATCGCGTGCAGGCCGGAATAGGCGAAGAAGTTCTCAAAAGAACCTCGAGCCGCCGGGTCGTGGGACCGGGCGGCGTCGAGGTCTTCCTTCAGTCTTGCGAAGAAGCTCACAAAGACCTTTCTGGGCAATCGTGGGTCAGCGGACTTAGCCGCGGATGTCGTCGTACAGCACGGTGGAGATGTAGCGCTCACCAAAGTCGCAAACCACAGCAACAATGAGTTTACCGGCGTTCTCCGGACGCTTGGCGAGCTCCAGGGCCGCCCAGACGATGGCGCCGGAGGAGATGCCGCCCAGGATGCCTTCCTTGATGCCGAGTTCGCGCGCCACCCGGACGGAATCTTCCAGCGTGGCGTCGATGACCTCGTCGTAGACGTTAGTGTCCAGGATGTCGGGGACGAAGTTCGCGCCGAGGCCCTGGATCTTGTGCGGGCCCGGGGCGCCGCCGTTGAGGATGGCGGAGTCCTTCGGCTCGACGGCCACGATCTGGACCTCCGGCTTGCGTTCCTTCAGGACCTGTCCGACGCCGGTGACGGTGCCGCCGGTGCCGACGCCGGCGACGAAGATGTCCACCTTGCCGTTGGTGTCGGCCCAGACTTCCTCGGCCGTCGTGCGGCGGTGGATCTCCGGGTTGGCCTCATTGGCGAACTGCTGGGCCCAGATGGAGTTCTCCGTGTTGGCCACGATCTCCTGGGCTTTCTCCACGGCGCCGCGCATGCCCTCGGAACCGGGGGTCAGGACAATCTCGGCGCCGTACGCGCGCAGCATGACCCGGCGCTCGGTGGACATGGTTTCCGGCATGGTCAGGATGACCTTGTAGCCGCGGGCCGCGCCCACCATGGCCAGCGCGATTCCGGTGTTGCCGGACGTGCCTTCGACGATGGTGCCGCCGGGCTTGAGTGCACCGGACTTCTCGGCGGCGTCAACAATCGCGACGCCGATCCGGTCCTTGACGCTGTTGGCCGGGTTGTAGAACTCCAGCTTGACGGCCACGGTGGCGTCAAGGCCTTCGGTCAGCCGGTTCAGACGGACCAGCGGAGTTCCGCCTACCAGCTGGGTTACATCGTCATAGATCGGTGCCATGTATGTATGCCTGTCTTTGAAGAGGGTTGACTGAGGTCAGCCTAACGAGCGCCTACAGGCCCTAGCTAAGCATTAAGCCATGCAGAGTAATATTTCCTCGCCTTGGCCAGCTTGGGGTTAATGATGACCTGGCAGTAGCCCTGCTCCGGGTATTTGGCGAAGTAGTCCTGGTGGATTTCCTCGGCCACATGGAACTGGGGCAGCCGGCTGACCTCGGTGACGATCGGGTGCCGCCACAGGGCCTGGTTCCGCTCGATCGCCTCCTCGAACAGGATCTTTTCCTCGGTGGTCTCGTAGAACATCGAGGAACGGTACTGGGTTCCGACGTCGTAGCCCTGCCGGTTCAGCGTCGTGGGGTCGTGGAGGGCGAAGAACATGTCCAGGATGACCTCGGCGGGAATGACGTCCTCGTCGAACGTCACTGCCACCACCTCGGCGTGGCCTGTGGTCCCGGAACACACAGAGTAGTAGTCGGGGCTGTGGTCATGGCCTCCGGTGTAGCCCGACACGACCGAGCTGACGCCCTTGGTTTTCTGGTAGACGGCGTCGAGGCACCAGAAGCAGCCTCCGCCGAGGACAAAAGTTCTCATGATCTCTTCAATGGTTCGAGGGCCCCGATGATTCCCCACCCACCTTACGAGAGTGTTACGAGTGACCGGGCCGCCCGCGGATAGGGTAAAAATGGGGGTATGGAACCTGTGAACACCGATGTTTCAGCGGAATCCGACCGCCCTGCTGCCGCCGTCGACGCCGGTACCGGCACCGGGGAGGACACCGGCGCCGCGACGCTGGGCCTGATCCAGCTGGCGGTGGAGGAGCTCTGGCCCGAATCCCTGGCCGAGGACTGGGACGAGGTGGGTCTGGTGGCCGGCCACCCGAACGCCGAGGTGCGCCGGGTCATGTTCGCGGTCGATCCGACAATTGACGTGATCGAGGAAGCGATCGACTTCGGTGCCGAGCTGCTCATCACGCACCATCCGCTGCTGCTCAAGGGCGTGACGTCCGTGGCCGCGAATACGGCCAAGGGCAAGGCCGTGCACCGCCTCATCGAGTCCGGGACCGCGCTGCTGACCGTGCACACCAACGGTGACTCCGCCGTCGGGGGCGTTTCCGACGTCCTGGCCGACGCGCTGGGCCTGCAGAACGTGGCCCCGCTGACGCCGGCCGCGAACGGGCTCCCCGAGGAAGGCATCGGCCGCGTCGGTGACCTCGACGAGGTCCTGACGCTGGGTGATTTCGCGGCCCGCGTGTACGGCATCCTGCCCTCGGTGGCCGGCGGCGTGCGTGTCTCGGGGGACCGGGACGGGCTGATCCGGCGGGTGGCTGTCTGCGGCGGCGCCGGCGATTCCCTCTTCGGCGAGGTGCGGGCGAGCAACGCGGACGTCTACGTCACGGCGGACCTGCGGCACCACCCGGCATCGGAGGCCCGGGAGGCGGCGGTCAACGACCGGCCGTACCTGATCGACGTTTCCCACTTCGCCAGCGAATGGCTGTGGCTGCCTGCGGCCGCCGAAGCGCTGGGCAATGTGCTCACCGACCAGGGCCACGACGTCGAGATCCGGGTCAGCACCACTAACAGCGACCCGTGGGACTTCATTCTGACTCCGGGCTAAGCCTGGCGTGCGAGGGGCCCCGGGTGAGCGTAGCGAGGCCGGGGAGTACGCTAGGCGCTAGAGTCTAAGGAGCGCCGGGACGGTGCCCGGCTTCGGCCGGATTGGATTTAGCGGAGGTAAATAGTGGCCAAGGCAGCACCGGCGGAACAGTTGAAGTTGCTCGAATTGCAGGGACTCGATGCCAAGCTCAAGTCCTTGTCCAACCGCCGGCGAAGCCTTGAAAGCGATTCCCGCATCACGGACCTGGAAGCCGCCCTCAGCGTGGCCAACGGTGAGCTCGGTGCCGCGAAGGTGGCCGTCCACGATGCTGAACTGGAGCTCAAACGCTCAGAGGCCGACGTCGAGCAGGTCGCCTCCCGGATCGAACGCGACGAGGCCAGGCTCAACAGCGGCACGGGGCTGTCCAAGGACCTCGTCGCCCTGCAGCGGGACCTCGTCTCCCTGAACAAGCGCCGCTCGGACCTCGAGGACGTGGAGCTCGAAGTCCTCGAACGGCTCGACTCGCTCCGCGCCCGCCAAGGGGCGCAGCAGCAGATTGTGGACGACATCCAGGGCTCCTTCGGCTCCATCCGTGCCGAGCTGGACGAGCAGCTGGCCGAGATCGCCGCCGAAGCCACGGTGGTGCGCGGGCAGCGTGCCGAGTTCGCCGCCGGACTCGACGCCGGAATGCTCGCCGTCTACGAGAAGACCCTGGCCAAGCGTGGCGTCGGCGCTGCCCGGCTCTTCCACGGCACCTCGGAAGGCTCCGGCATGCACCTGAGCCCGGGCGACCTGGCCGAGATCAAGGCCGCAGCCGAGGACGACATCGTGTTCTGCCCGGACTCCGGCTGCATCCTGGTGCGCTCGTCCGAGTGGGCCTAAGCGGTTCCTAGCCCGGCAGGATGATGTTCAGGGTGTGCGGCTTCCGGGCCGTGCCCTCAACGAGTTCGGCAACCCACTTCTCCGCCGCCGCCTTCTGCAGCTGTGCGGGGGTTTGGGGCACCTTGCCCCGGCGGCTGAGCAAATGCCGTGCCAGTTCGCCCCGGGTGTGCTTGGCAAAGTGGCTGACCACCTTGCGCACGCCGGCGGTCTCGGTGAAGACGTTCACGGCCACCGTCTGTTCCGGCGGGGGAGTCCAGGCCGCGGCGTAGGTGCTGGACCGGCAATCCACTAACAGCTCACCCGTAGTGGCCGCCGCCAGTGCGTCGTTCAGTTGAGGCTTCCAGAATGAGGCGAGCCGTCCGACGTCGGGCAGCGAAGTCCCCATCGACAGCCGGTAGGCGGGCACGCGGTCGGCGAAGCGGATGGCGCCCCACAGGGCGGAGACCACCAGCACCGATTCGTCGGCCTTCCTCCGCTGCGCCGGGGTCAGCGTGTTGTAGCCGAGGGCGTCAAAGAGCACCCCGGAATACACCTGGTGGGCCGGGGCGGCAGGTTCCGCGTGCAGCCGTGTATTGCGTTCGACGTCGGCGCTCAGTGAAGCGCCGACGCCCAGCAGCGCCAGCGCGTCCTCGTGGGCGCTGACGGTGCCGAGCGCCTCCAGGACCTTGGCGCGGGAGCTGTTGAGGGCGGGAAAGCTCAAGGCATCCCAGTCGGCGGCGTCCCCGCGCACAGCGGGAGTCTTGCCCTCGGAGGGCGGCAACAGAATTAGCACCGTACGATCCTACCGGCGGCGCCTGCCGTGGGTTCCGCGATAATTAGGTCTGGCGGTCGGGGCTACGCGGCCTTGATCGGTGGTGCCGGCGTCGTTGTCGGTGCCTCTGGCGTCGCCGTCGCCGTCATCGCCGTCATCGCCGTCTTGGCCACATGGTCCTCGCGTGCCAGGAAAGCGGCCAGTTCGGCGATGGTGCTCATCAGGGGCGCCGGGAAGACGACGGTTGAGTTCTTGTCCACCCCGATCTCCACAAGGGACTGAAGATTCCGCAACTGCAGGGCGACCGGGTGGGCCATCATCGTGTCAGATGCCGCGCCGAGCGCCACGGCGGCGATCGCCTCTCCTTCGGCCGAAATGATCTTGGCCCGCTTCTCCCTCTCGGCCTCCGCCTGCCGGGCCATCGCCCGCTTCATGCTCTCCGGGAGCTGGATGTCCTTGAGCTCGACGAGCGTCACTTCGACACCCCATTCCAGGGTCATCGCGTCCAGAATTATCCGAATGTCGCTGTTGATGCGCTCAGTCTCCGACAGCGTCTGGTCCAGGCTGTGGCGGCCGACCACTTTCCGCAGGGTGGTCTGGGCGATCTGGTTGATGGCCGCGGCCACGTCTTCGATCGCCACGACGGACTTCACGGAGTCGATCACCCGGTAGTACGCCACTGCCGAGATATCGACGCTGACGTTGTCCTGGGTGATGATGCCCTGTGACTGGATCGGCATTGTCACGATCCGCAGGCTCACAAGCTGAAGCCGGTCCACCACCGGGATGATGAACCGCAGGCCGGGCATCCGTACCGCGACCACCCGGCCCAGGCGGAACAGGACGCCCTGTTCGTACTGGCGCACAATCTTGATCGACATCTTGGCGAGAATAGCCACCAGGACGATGGCCAACAGCCAGATGATGATGGCGGTCCAGTTCATCGGGATCACTCTTCCTTGACTAGCAGGAACCCTGCTTAAATTCTCCCACCGGCAGCCCCGAAAGGCCGCGGTGCGGCTGTGCCGGCCGGGAGAACGTAGAATGGACAGCGGATGGGTTGACCAGGCGGCCGCGCGTCACGCAAGTGGCTCGAGGAACGTCCGGGCTCCGCAGAGCAGGGTGGTGGGTAACGCCCACTCGGGGTAACCCGCAGGCCAGTGCCACAGAGAACAGACCGCCTGCATGCGGCGTGTGCGTGCACAGGCCACAGGGCAGGTAAGGGTGAAACGGTGGTGTAAGAGACCACCAGCTTCCCGGGTGACCGGGAAGGCTAGGTAAACCCCACCCGGAGCAAGGCCAGACAGGACACGTTTGAGGGCTGCTCGCCCGAGTGTTCGGGTAGGCCGCTGGAGGGCGTCGGCAACGGCGTCCGTAGATGGATGGCCGCTACTCCCGCGCCGGCAACAGCGCGGGAACACAGAACCCGGCGTATCGGTCAACCCATCCACCCACTTGGCCCCGTCCGTTCCGCCGTGTGCCGCCTACCGGCGGCTGTGCACGCCAGCCCCGGATGCTTGACATCATGGCCGCGGAACTAACACACTTCAATCAACGCTTCAAGGAGCGGTAGCTTCGGCGATGGTTGAGGAGTCATAGTGCCGGACGATGCTGAGTACGACTATGTGATCGCCGGGGGTGGTACCGGCGGCAGCGTTCTGGCTGGCAGATTGAGTGAAGACCCCTCAGTCCGTGTGCTTCTGCTCGAGGCGGGCAGGTCCGACCGCCATCCCTTCATCCATATGCCCGCGGGCTTCCCGAGATTGAAGGGAGGACCGTACCAGTGGGCATATAGCAGTGTTCCGCAAAAGCACAGCAACGGCCGGAGCATCCCGCTCCCTCAAGGCCGCGGGCTTGGCGGCGGCGGGTCCATCAACTCCCAGGTCTTCACCCGGGGAGTGGCTGGGGACTACGACGGGTGGGCCGGGGACTATGGATGTGAGGGCTGGTCCGCCGCCGAGGTGTCCAAGTATTTCATTCGCTCGGAGTCAAACACCAGGCTCTCCGGACCCCACCATGGAACCACAGGGCCGCTCGGCGTCTCTGACCTCCGGCGTCCGCACACGCTCTCGGCGGCATTCGTGCAGGCGGGCCAGGAGTTCGGGCTGCCCTACAACAGCGATTTTAATGGGGCGAAGCAGTTGGGCGTTGGCTTCTACCAGACCACCACCAGGAATGGGCGCCGGTGCAGCGCAGCCGTCGCGTATCTGAAACCCGCGCGCAGGCGGCCCAATCTCACTGTCCGCGTCAACGTGACCGTCTCCAAGGTGGTCATCAAGAATGGCCGCGCCGTCGGCATCCAGGCGATTGAAGGCGGAGTCGCGCGAACCTACGGTGCCCGGCGCGAGGTGCTGATCGCCAGCGGCGCGTTTGGCTCGCCCAAGTTGCTGCAGCTTTCAGGCATCGGCGACCCGGCAGACCTTGCTGCCGCCGGCATCGACGTGATCCACGCCCTGCCCGGGGTCGGGAAGAACCTGCAGGACCACCTTGACCTGGACATCATTTACGAACTCACCGATGACCACAGCCTGGACCGGTTCAATCGGGTGCGCCCGGCGACAATGCTGGCGGGCCTCGAGTATCTGGCTTTCCGCTCGGGACCGTTCGCGTCCAACCTCGTCGAGGCCGGTGGCTTCAGCTACGCCAACACAGATGAGAAGACCCCGGACCTGCAGTTCCACTTCCTGCCCGCGGCGCGGTCGGAGCCGGGCATTGCGTCGCTGCGGCCCGGATTCGGGGCGACGCTCAACTCGTACTTCCTGCGCCCCCGCAGCCGGGGGACAGTTCGCGTCGCGTCCTCAGATCCCACAATGACACCGCTCATCGATCCGAATTTCCTGGCGGATGACTACGATCTGGAGATGACGATCGCCGGGGTGCAGCAGAGCCGGCAGATCATGGAGCAGTCATCGATGGCGGCGTTCATTCAGAAGGAGCACATCGGCGACGGCTCCCGGGTGGCAACCCGCGACCAGTACGTGAATTTCGTGCGCTCCTACGGGCGGACCTCGTACCACCCTGTCGGCACTTGCGCCATGGGTACCACCGATGATTCCGTTGTCTCCCCGCGGCTGAAGGTCCACGGGCTGGAGGGATTGCGGGTCGTTGACTCCTCGATCATGCCCCGGCTGGTCAGTGCCAACACCCAGGCACCCACCATCATGATCGCGGAAAAGGCCGTCGACATGATCCTTGAGGACGCAGCGGGGCTGACGCCCGGCGCGGATGGTTTTGCCGACTTCGACGTGGCCCCGGACAGTGTGTGAGTCAATTCACGCGCAACAGGCACCCGACCCTGCCTGGCCGCCCGTAGAATTGATGGTGAACGTAGAAGTTCTGCCGCCGGGTCTGCGTTCGCAGCCGGCGGTTTTTCTTTGCGCTCGATGAGGCGCCCGGGGTGGACCGAATCCCCGCCGGTGCCCGGTACCGGACACCCTCCGGCGGCCGACTTCCCCCTACGAGGACGTAGGGGGTGGATTCTAGGAAGGTAGTTCTGTGAGCCAGACGTCAGATTCTTGTCTTGATACGTGGATGGGCCGTGAGGCACTCGCCGAGGCGATGATCCCCGTGATCGGCCGGCTGTACCGCGAGAACAACGTGGTGACCTCCATCCACGGACGCAGCCTGATCAACAAGTCCACCATGAATATCCTCAAGGCCCACCGCTTCGCCCGCCGGATGAGCAAGGAAGAACTGCGCCTTGAGGAGACGGCCCCGCTGCTGGAGGCCCTGACCAAGCTGGACCTCGGCGCCGCGGCGATCGACATTGCCCGCCTCACCGAGAAATACCGCGCCGAGGGCGACGGCGCCAGCCTGGATGAGTTCCTCCGCGCCGAACTCGCCGAGGTTGTCGGCAAGCGCGGCGGCGACGACCGCACCAGCACCGATGTCGTCCTCTATGGCTTCGGCCGCATCGGCCGGCTCCTGGCCCGGCTCCTGATCGAAAAGGCAGGCGGCGGCCACGGCCTGCGCCTGCGTGCCATCGTGGTCCGCCGCGGTTCAGACAACGACCTCAGCAAGCGCGCGAGCCTGCTGCGCCGCGACTCCGTCCACGGCTCCTTCGAAGGCACCATCAAGGTTGACCTCGAAAACGACACCATCACGGCCAACGGCGTCCAGATCCAGGTCATCTACTCGGACAACCCCTCCACAGTGGACTACACCGCCTACGGCATCCACGATGCGCTCGTCGTGGACAACACGGGCCGCTGGCGCGACGCCGAGGGCCTGTCCCAGCACCTGTTGAGCAAGGGTGTTGCCCGCGTTCTCCTCACCGCACCGGGCAAGGGCGAGTTGAAGAACATCGTGCACGGAATCAACCACGGCACCATCGACGACTCGGACACGATCGTCTCGGCGGCGTCCTGCACCACGAACGCCATCACCCCTGTGCTTAAGGCGATCAACGACCGCTACGGCGTGGTGCACGGCCACGTGGAGACGGTCCACTCCTTCACGAACGACCAGAACCTGATCGACAACTTCCACAAGGGCGACCGCCGTGGACGCTCTGCCGCGCTGAACATGGTGATCACCGAGACCGGTGCCGCCAAGGCCGTGGCCAAGGCCCTGCCGGAACTGCTCGGCAAGCTCACGGGCAGCTCCATCCGCGTCCCCACCCCGGACGTCTCGCTGGCCATCCTGAACCTGAACCTGGAGAACGGCACCACCAAGGACGAGGTCAACGACTACCTGCGGGAAATGTCGCTGCACTCCGAGCTGCGCAAGCAGATCGATTACATCGATTCGCCCGAGGTTGTCTCCACGGACTTCGTCGGCTCACGCCGGGCAGGCATCGTCGACGGCCTGGCCACCATCTCCAACGAGAAGAATCTCGTCCTGTACGTCTGGTACGACAACGAGTTCGGCTACAGCTGCCAGGTGGTCCGCGTCATGGAGGAAATGGCCGGGGTCAACCCGCCGTCCTTCCCCGCCAAGGACGCTGCGTCCATCCTCGAGGCCGCAGGGCTGCCCGTCGAGGTCTAGTCAGGGCGAATGTCCCTGACCGGGACATGTTCCTCCTTTCCCGGCCGATGCACTGGAATCGGCCGGGAAAGGGAACCACAATGGAGCCATGGAACCGAACCCGGCTGTTGAACACGAGACCACCCTGGAACACGCGCTGGACGTCGCGCGGAGCAACGCGAAAGAAGCGAAGCGGCTGCTGGACGACGCCCTCGTCAAACGCCAGTCCGGTGAAGTCAACGACGACCGGGTGACCCAGCTCCAGGGCCTGCTGGATCTGGCCAACGAAGACCTGAAACGGGTCACGCGGGAGCAATAGGCCCCCGCGTTCCGCCACCGGTCCCCAACACTGTGGACAACCGCCCGAGTGGCATGGCGTCCGCATAGGCTCAGGGCGTGCAGCCAAAACGCCGCGAGCGGCCGCCCACATGACCGTCACCTGGATGGATTTCCGCCGCGCCCGCCGCCACTCCCGCCAGGCCTGGCTTCTCCTGGCCGCGGCCTGCCTGGCCGTCCTGGGCGGTCTGGTCTGGTTCTTCACGGCTGGCCAGTTTGCCGCCGCGGAGCCGCAAATCGCCGGCCCCCGCGAGGCCCCCGTCATTGCCCGAGGGTGGATGAACGCGGTGGACGCCGTCCGGGCCGTGCCGCAGGGAAGCGCTGCCGGCGTGCTCGACACCCTCGCGGTCAAGGGACGGTCGGCGAAGAACAACTATGACCGGGGCGCCTTCGGCCAGGCGTGGCTCGACGTCGACCGCAACGGCTGCGATACGCGCAACGACATCCTCCGCCGCGACCTGGCGGCCGCCGAATTCGTCAGTGGCTCCCGCTGCCAGGTGGCCGGCGGCACGTTCCAGGAACCGTACACCGGCCGCATGATCGTGTTCCGGCGCGGCGCCGAAACCAGTGCTGCGGTGCAGATCGACCACGTCGTGGCGCTGGGGGACGCGTGGCAAAAGGGCGCCCAGCAGCTCACCTCGCAGCAGCGTGAACACCTGGCCAACGATCCGCTCAACCTGATCGCCGTCGACGGTCCCGCCAACCAGGACAAAAGTGCCTCCGACGCCGCCACCTGGCTGCCGCCAAACAAGGCTTTCCGCTGCCACTACGTCGCCCGCCAAATTTCGGTTAAGGCGGCCTACCGGCTGTGGGTTACTGCGGCAGAGAAGGAGGCGATGAAACGGATCCTGGCCTCTTGCCCAGCGCAACTGACGATCGTGGCGCGCTGACGCGCCCGTCCCGGATTCCGGGCTGGAGGACCCTTGCAGCCGTTCTGATGCACGGCGAGAATGGGCGCGGCGGGACAAACCGCGCGCCCCAAATGCTGGAACGGAAACCATGGCACATCGCACGGACAAATCAGGCAAGGGGCACGCCGGCCGCAAGAAGGGCTCCGCACGGCGGCCGGTCCGGCTCGATGCCGGAATCTACGAGGCCGAACTTCTGCGGCTCCAGGCGGAACTGGTTGCCCTCCAGGAGTGGGTCCGGAGCACCGGGGCGCGGGTCCTCATCATCTTCGAGGGGCGGGATGCAGCCGGCAAGGGGAGTGCGATCAAGCGGGTCACCGAGTACCTGAATCCGCGGTTTGCCCGGATAGTCGCATTGCCGGCGCCGACTGAGCGCGAACGCGGTGAATGGTACTTCCAGCGCTATGTGGCGCATCTGCCGGCCGCCGGGGAAATCGTCCTGATGGACCGCTCCTGGTACAACCGCGCCGGCGTCGAACACGTGATGGGCTTTTGCACCCCGGCGGAGCACAAACGCTTCATGGCCCAGTGCCCGGTCTTTGAACGGCTCCTCATCCAGGACGGCATTCTGTTCTTCAAGTACTGGTTCTCGATCAGCCATGGGGAACAGGAGCGGCGGTTCAAATCCCGGATGGATGATCCCATGCGGCAATGGAAGCTCTCGCCGATGGACCGGGAGGCAATCCTGCGCTGGGAAGACTACTCAAGGGCCAAAGACGACATGTTCGTGCAGACAGACACCGCGGAATCTCCCTGGTACGTGGTGGAAGCCGAAGACAAACGCCGGGCAAGGATCAACCTCATCGCCCACCTGCTCTCCAGCATCGACTACACCGAAGTACGGACAGAACAGGTGACCTTGCCGGAGCGGCCGAAGGCCGTCAACTACACGCGCCCGCCGCGGGAACTGTTCCGCTACGTCCCGGACTTCGCGGCGAGCCTCGAAAAGCCGGCCAAGGACTGAGCAGGATCGATTGGCTCAGTAGACTGCAGCATGGACATTGTGAAATACGTGACACCGTTCCTTGGCGCCTGGCAGGGACAAAACCGCTTGCGGCTCATGCCCACGGACGACTACAAGGCTTCGGCGGCCACCGCCACGGTGACGGTGACCGCCGCACACTTCGCGAGTGTCGCCTACACCTGGTCAGACGGTGAGAGCCCGCAGGAAGGCCTCCTGATCCTGGCCGGCGGCGCGTCCGGCGCGGATCCCGCCACCGCTGTGTGGCTGGACTCCTGGCACACGGGCAAGGCGCTGATGCAGTTCTCCGGCACTGTGGGCGGCGACGGTGTCCTCCGGCTCAACGGCTCCTATGCGGCGCCGACCGGCCCGGACTGGGGCTGGCAGATCCACCTGCACCCGGCGGACGGCTCGGGCGGACGCATCACCATGCACAACCTGGTCCCGGGCGAGGACCCCTACCAGGTGGTGGAGCTGGTACTCGACCGGTAGGGTACCGGCATGGACATCATCCTCGTACCCGGATTCTGGTTGGACGCCTCGTCGTGGGCGGACGTCACCCCGCCGCTGACCGCGGCCGGGCACAAGGTCCATCCGTTGACCCTGCCGGGCCTGGAGTCGGCGGATGCGCCGCGCGCCGGGATCGGCCTGCGCACCCACATCGACGCCGTCGTGGAGAAGATCGATTCCTTCGACGCGCCGGCGGTCCTGGTGGGCCACTCCGGCGGCGGGGCCATCATCCACGGCGCCGTCGACGCCCGCCCGGACCGGGTGGCCCGGGCTGTCTACGTGGACAGCGGACCGCTGGGGGAGGGTGGGGTCATCAATGACGAACTCCCGGCCGACGGCGACGAGGTGCCGCTGCCGCCGTGGGAGCTCTTCGAGGACCAGGACCTCACCGACCTGACCGACGAGCTGCGCGCCATGTTCCGTGCCCGTGCCATCCCGCAGCCCCGCGGCGTGGCCCAGGACCGGCAGCAGCTCTCGGATGAACGCCGCTTCGAGGTTCCGGTCACCATCATCGCCTGCGAATTCCCGTCCTCGATGCTGACGGAAATGGTTGCCGGCGGCCACCCGTTCGTGGCGGAGCTCGGACGGATCCGCCAGGTCGACTATGTGGACCTGCCTACCGGACACTGGCCGCAGTTCACCAGGCCGTCCGAGCTCGGCGCCGCCATTCTGGCCGCCGCCGACCGCACCTAAAGGAACCGGCTGGCCGGGTCACTGCTGAACTGGGGAAATCCCGCCGAAATTCCCCACCTTTGGGACCCGCCGCCGGCGCGTGCCCCCAAACCGCCGGCGATTTCCTGCGCATCGGCGTCAAACGTGGGGAAATCCGCGTGCAGCAGCGCCCAGCCGCGGCCGTCAGTGGCCGAACGGGTCCGGGTCCACTCCCGGCATCCAGGTCAGGCCGGGAACGCCCCAGCCGCTGCGCTTGGCCTGCTTCATGGCCCGGCGGGCATAGCGGTCAATGAGCCGGTTGACGTAGAGCTTGCCATCGAGGTGGTCGTACTCGTGCTGGATGACCCGGGCGAACCAGCCGGTCGCCTCGAATTCCACCGGCTTCCCGTCACCGTCGAAGCCCTGGACCCTCGCCCATTCCGCCCGCTTGAGCGGATACTGGCCGCCGGGGAAGGACAGGCAGCCTTCCTCTTCCTCGTCGGGGTCCGGCAGGGCGCCGGAGATCTTGGAAAGTGTCAGGACAGGGTTGACCACGACGCCGGTGGGCGCGGCGCCGTCGTCGTTGTCGTACTTGTACACGAAGAGCCGCTTGCCGACCCCCACCTGGGGGGCCGCCAGCCCGACGCCGTTGGCGGCGTCGTTGGTCTCGAACATGTCGGCGATCAGGCTGCGGAGCTCGTCGTCGAAGACTTCGACTTCCGCGGCCCGGCGGTGCAGCACGGGCTCGCCCCAGATCGTGATGGGCAGGACGGTCATATCAGGAATATTCCTCGGGTGCAGGTGGAGTCGCGGCGTCTCAGCCGGCGATGGTGCGGCCGACGACGTCGCGCATGATTTCGTTGGTGCCGCCGAAGATCGTCAGCAGCCGGGCGGCGAGGTAGGCCTGGGCCACCGGGTATTCCATGATGTAGCCGTACCCGCCGTGCAGCTGCAGGCAGCGGTCCGTGACGGACTTGGCGCGCTCGGACGCCCACAGTTTGGCACGGGCGGCGCCTGCGGCGTCGAGCTCTCCGGCGTTGAACGCCAGGATGGCCTGGTCCACATACGCTTCGGTGACCTCGACCTCCGTGAGGATGTCGGCGAGTTCGAAGCGGCTGTTCTGAAAATCGATGATCCGCTCGCCGAACGCGTTGCGGTCCTTCGTGTAGCGGACAGTCGCCTCGTAGGTGGCGCGCACGACGGCGGAGCTGGCCACGGCGATCGCCAGCCGGCCCTGGGGGAGCTGTTCGGCCGCGTACTGCAGGCCCTTGCCCTCCTCGCCGACGAGGTCCGCGTGCGGGACGCGGACGTTGTCGAAGAACAGCTCGGCCGTGTCGGAGGCCTTGAGGCCCATCTTGTCCAGCTGTTTGCCGGTGTTGTAGCCCTCGCCCTTCTGGACCATGAAAAGCGAGAACGAGTCGCGGTTTCCGCGTCCGGTACCGCCGTCGGTGCGGGCCAGAACCAGGGAGGCGTCGCCGGAGATGCCGTTGCCGATAAACGTTTTCTGGCCAGTGATCAGCCAGTCGTCGCCGTCGCGGACCGCCTTGGTGCGGATGCCGCGCAGGTCGGAGCCGGCCCCCGGTTCGGTCCAGGCGACCGAGGTGACCTTTTCGCCCGAGACCATGCCCGGGAGCCAGCGGGCCTTGAGGTCATCGGAGCCGTAGGCCAGCAGGTGGGGGAGGACCATGTCATCGTGCAGGTGGAACGCCAGGCCGACCGCGAGGTGGTTGCTCTTGGCGAATTCTTCATCGAGCACTGTCCGGAAGCGGTAGTCGGACATCCCCATGCCGCCGAACTCTTCCGGCACGGCCAGGCCCAGCAGGCCCTGCTCGCCGGCAGCGGACCACAGTTCCCGGGGCATCATGTGGTCCTCGTCCCACTGGGTGTAGTGGGGAGCGACCGCGCGCGCGTTGAACTCGGCGGCCATCTCACGGAACATCTCGTGGTCTTCTTCAAACAGCTTGCGCTTCACTGCGATTCCTTCCCATACAGACAACAAAGGCCGCACCGGATAACCGGTGCGGCCTTTGGAAAAGGTCGGACAATCACTGCCGTCCTTCATGAGGGTGAGCGACGGGGGTTGAACCCGCGACCTCCTGGACCACAACCAGGCGCTCTGCCAACTGAGCTACGCCCACCATGTGCCATATCAGGCCCTCCGGCGAACCGGCTGGCTGGAAAGGCAACGACAAATAGCTTACCTGCTGTTTGGGGGTGGTTTTGCCACTTTTGCGATTTTCGCCGAAATTTCCGCGAAACGTGGCGCAGATTACTTTTCCGCGCCACGTCCCCGGCGACGTTTCACCGGCCCCGCTGCGCGGAGGGTAGGTGGGCGGCCGCTACTCCGCCGGGGTGGGCTCGGCTGGTTCGCCGCCCATGACGCGTTTGGCGATCCGCTGCGCCGTGGCACTGTCCGGGCCCGGCGCGGGGACAAACACGGCCTCGCGGTAATACCGGAGTTCGTCGATGGAGTCCTTGATGTCGCCGAGCGCCCGGTGGCCGCCCAGTTTGGCCGGGGACTGGAAGTAGGCCCGGGCAAACCAGCGGCGGGAGAGTTCCTTGATGGTGCTCACATCGATGACCCGGTAGTGCAGGTGCTCCACCACGTCGGGCATATCGCGGACAAGGAACACGCGGTCGGTGCCCACCGAGTTGCCGCCGAGCGGCGCCTTCCGGGGATCCGGCACCCATTTCTTGATGTAGGCGAGCACCGCTGCCTGCGCTTCGGCCATCGTCTTGCCGTGCGGAAGCTCCGCCAGCAGGCCGGAGCGTGTGTGCATGTCGCGGACAAAGTCGTTCATCTGGGCCAGCGCGGCGTCGTCGGGCTTGATCACGACGTCGACGCCGTCCCCCAGGATGTTGAGCTCCGAATCGGTCACCAGCGCGGCCACCTCGATAAGGGCGTCATTCTTGGTGTCCAGGCCGGTCATTTCGCAGTCGATCCAGACGATGCGTTCGTTAGTAATAGGCACCCGCCCAGCCTACCGTTCCGACGCCACAGAGCCGTCCGGTGCTAGGATTTCGAATACGCGGCCGCCGAATTATTTCGGCACTGATTTCTTCGACGCGGCGCCCCGGGCCGGACACTGCGGCCGGCTGTGGGCGGAATTGTGGCCCACAACAGATTGGACGATCCTGACATGACGGCGCCTGTGCCTGCGGCGGGGGAAACGGCTGCCGGTACGTCCCGCCCGTCCACGTCCCGCCCCTCCGCGTCCGGCCGGACCGCGCTCACCCCGGCTGTGTCCTCCACTGAGGGGGAAGGGGCCGTCGGCGACGTCGACAACCCGCGGTCCCCGATCCTTGCCGGGTTCCTGGGCTCGCTGTTCATGACGATCGGTTCGATCGGCGTCGGCTGGCTTGCCCCCGCGTCCGAACTCCGCCGCGTCCCGCTGTTCATCTTTATGCGCACCGAGGCCCTGGGCGTCGCCCTCTGCATTGTCCTGCTGGCCTTCGGCGGCATGCTGCTGGTCCGCGCCTGGCTGCGGCTCGGCCAGCGCGTCCGGGTCTGGGGGGCCGGCGCCCGCAAGGCCACGCTCCAGGCGACGGCGGCGTGGGGGCTGCCGCTGATGTTCTCTGTGCCGCTGTTCAGCCGCGACGTCTACGCGTATATCGGCCAGGGCCGGCTCATGGTGGAGGGCTTCAACCCCTACGAAAACGGCATTTCGGCGCTGTCCAACTACTTCCAGCTGGGCGCCGACAGAATGTGGACCGAAGCTCCCGTCCCCTACGGGCAACTGTTCCTGTGGATCGAACAGTTCGTGGTCTGGGCCACCAACGTGCACCCTGAAGGCAGCATCATGCTGTTCCGGATCGCGGCCCTGGTGGGCGTGGTCCTCTGCGTGATCTACGTGCCCAAACTGGCCGAACTGCACGGAGTGAACCCGAACCGGGCCCTGTGGCTGACGGCGGCCAACCCGCTGTTCCTCACCAACTTCATCGCCAGCGTCCACAACGATGCCCTCATGATCGGCCTGGCCCTGGCCGGCCTTTATTACTGCGCCACGCGCCGGGTCATCCTCGGAATCGTGCTGGTGACGCTCTCCATCTCGGTCAAGCCCATCACGGTGGTTTTCCTGCCGTTCATCGGCCTGCTCTGGGCGGGCAAGGGCGCCAGCTGGCCGCGCAAGTTCGTCTTCTGGGCCCTCACGGCCGGCATCAGCCTGGCCTTGCTGTATCTCATGAGCCGGGTCAATGGCTTCGGCTTCGGCTGGATCAACGGGTTGTCCGCCCCGGGCAGCATCTGGATCTGGTACGCGCCTGTTGGCCTGGTGGGCCTGATCGTGGCCTCCATCTCCAACGCCTTCGGGCTCGACGGTTGGGGACTGGCCAAGTGGGCGTTCGACGCCGGCAAGCTGCTCGCCGTCGGCATCGTCGCCTGGCAGATCTTCCGCGGCGACTACGACCGCCTGATGCGCCGGCTCACCCTGGCCTTCGCCGCCGTCGTACTGCTGTCCCCGATGATCCAGTCCTGGTACATCGTCTGGCTCATCCCGCTCTTCGCCGTCACGGGCATCCGCGACGACTGGCAGGTCAAGGCGCTCTACTTCATCGTGTCCTTCTTCATGGTGTACGCGATCTCGGACCAGCTCGACGTCTTCCCGTACCTGCAGACCGCGGATCTGGGCCTGGCCCTGGCGCTGGCCCGCAACGCCGCGGCGATCATTGCGTTGCTGTTTGCGCTGTACCTGATCTTCCTTGACCCGAAGACCAAGCTGCTGTTCACCAAGTCGGACGAGCCGGTCACCACTCGGCCGATCATCTAGCGCTGATTCTGGCTAAGCCGCCAGATTTCTGAGCGCTTCCTTGCGCGAGAGCGGACTGAGCTGGTCCGCATGCCGCCGCACGAATGCTTTCACCCAGGCCGGATCCGTCCTGGCGTACTGGCGCAGCGCCCACCCGATCGCCTTGCGGATGAAGAACTCCCGGTCCTCGAGGTTGGCCTCGATCACAGCGGCCAGGAGCTCCGTGTCCGTGGCGCCCTTCGCCCCCAGCTGTGCGGTGATCGCGGCCCGTCGGACCCAGAAGTCCTCGTCCCGGCTCCAGCGTTCGAGCACCGGCGTCAGTTCTGCCCGGTGGGCCTGCAACAGGGCGCCCAGCCGGTGGGCCACCCCGTCCACCAGGTCCCACCAGGCTCCGGTGCGGATGATTTCCTCATAGAGGGCCAGCATGCTCAGTTCCCCGGCTGCGGGCTTGAGCCCCGTGAGCTCGATCGCGGCGTAGCGTTCCTCACGGTGGCCGGCGTTGCGCCACAGCACAAGAACCGCGGACTGCAGTTCCGCCAGGCTGCCCGGCGGGTGGTCCGCGGCCGCGGCCCTGACAATGCTGCGAACCTCGGGAACCCGCACGCCCAGGGATGGCATCTGCGATTTCATGTAGGCCTGTGCCCCCGCGGCGCGGCCAGGATCGGCAGCAGCCTGGAGGCTGCCGCGGATCGCGTCTATGAGTTCCGTGGTGGTCATGAGGCCACTGTAGACACGCCGCGCCGGGCTTTAGAGTTGAAGCCAGCAAGCCGCGGCTCCGCGTCGGAAGGGAAAGCCATGTCCATGATCAAGAGTCCCGAAGAGATCGCACTGATGCGCGAGGCCGGCCGGGTGGTCGCCACCACCCTCGCCCGGGTCCGCGACGCGGCCGCCGTCGGCGTTTCGCTCAAGGAACTGGACGATGTCGCCGCGGCGTCAATCGCCGACGCGGGAGCCACTCCGGCGTTCCTGAACTACCGGCCGCGGTGGGCGTCAGTGCCGTTCCCGGGGGTCATCTGCACGTCCGTCAACGACGCCGTCGTGCACGGCATCCCCAATGAGTACCGGCTCCAGGACGGGGACCTCCTGAGCGTGGATTGCGGCGCGTTCCTGGCCGGGTGGTGCGGCGATGCGGCAGTCAGCTTCATCGTGGGGACCGTGGACCCGGTGGACCAGGCCCTCATCGACGCCACGGACGCCGCCCTGGCCAGGGGGATCGAAGCGGCAAGGATCGGGAACAAGATGGGGGATCTCGCCTACGCGATCGGCGGGGCAGCGCGCCGGGCAGGCTACGGGCTGCTCGCCGACCACGGCGGCCACGGGATCGGCCGGACCATGCACGCCGAGCCGCACGTGCCCAACGACGGACGTCCCGGTCGCGGCATCAAACTGACCGAGGGCCTGGTCATCGCCATCGAGCCAATGCTGATTCTCGGCCGCAAGGACGACTACTACCATGACGACGACGAATGGACCCTCCGCTCAGCGAACGGCCGCCGCGCCGCGCACAGCGAACACACCGTGGCCATCACCGCCGACGGGCCGGTGATCCTGACCCTGCCCTAGCGCCCGCGGTCCCTGCCGGGCCGGGGCACCGTCAAGCGGACGACGGCGCGTCCCGGCACCGCGCCGCTGACCACTTCGCCGCTGACTACTGTGAAGCCAGCCGCCAAAAAGAGTCCCAGCGTGCCGTGGTAGAGGTCTGCCGGGCTGGCCTTGGGCCGTTGCGCGGGGTCGACCGGATAACCCTCCACCACCGTGGCGCCGTGCGCGGCGGCGTGTTCGACGGCGGCGGCAAGCAACGCCCCCGCCACGCCGGTCCGTCGGTGGCCGGGGGAGACGACAAAGCAACTGACGGACCACACATGGTCCACGCCGGGATCCCGGGCGGCGTCAGGGGCCGACGCCAGCACCTTCGAGCGCAGGATCCTTGGGTAGCACCCGCGGGGCTCGACGGCGCACCAGCCCACCGGATTCCCGTCGCGGAAGGCCAGGACCCCGGGCGCCGGCTGGCCGCCGTCGAACTTGTCCCGCAACTGGTTCTTCCGCTCCTCCGGGGTGGACGCGGACCACTGCGGGCCGGTCAAGGCAAAGAACCGGCACCAGCATCGTGAGGGCTCGCCGCGGACGCCAAAGAGACGCTCGACGTCGGGCCAGTCCGCCGCGGCGGTGGTGATGGCTGCCTGGGCCCGGGGTTCTGCGTCGCGCATGGAAAGAGGGTAGCGCCTGGCGGTTTCCGCGTCAGCGCGTGCGCGTGCCCGGGCTGGCCTGCCGCCGGACGCGGTGTGCGGCGAGCCGGAGCTGGATGATGCGGGCGGCTCCGGCGATGGCGACCAGAACGCCGCCGCCGACGGCCGCGATGAACAAGGCGATGCCCAGCGGGACCGAGCCTTCGAGGCCAAAGAACTTCACCTGCACGTACTCCTGGTTCTGCAGGATGAAAGCGATCAGCAGGATCAGCACCACGAGCGCGCAGGCAACCGCGGCCCAGACCATTCCCGCACGGGTGACCTGGCGCGTGTCCGGAGCGGGCGCCGGCGCGGGAGCCTGAGCCGTGGGTTCCTCGGGGCGGGAGGTTTCGGCGCGCCCCGCCGTCGTGGCGGCCACATCGGTGCCGGTCGCGGCCACGTCCGTGCTGAGGCCTTGCTCGGCGGACGAGGGCCCGGGCGTGGCGTCAGCGGACCCCGCGTACTGGGAGGTGGAGGCGTCGTCTGGATTGGTGGGGTCGAATCTGCGGGGTGTCTCGGTCATGGCGGCCGTACCTTTCGATTGCGGGCAGGGCGAACAGGCTATCCCTGCCGGCCTGCCAGTCCACTCAATACTAAGCGTGCTGAGGGCTGGCGGGGCTCAGGGCAGACGGTGTGCACGGTTCGGGCGATTTGCCCCAAGCCGGCATCTGTGCGTTGGAGCCCTGGCGGCGGCCGTCGGCGTCGTTCTTCCCGGCAGTCTTTCCGGGGAATGTTCCCGGAAAACCAGCGGCGCTCACGGGGCAGTGCGGGCTGTTGGCACCGGCCCGGGGACGGTATAACGTCACAGCAAAGCGAATGCCTTGAAGAGGAGGCGCGGCCGTGACGATTATTGACAACGCCGTCTATGTGGACGGTCACCGGACCGCCGACCCGGAAGGGCTCGAGGAGACGTACTTTCTGCTGCGGCAGCGCCAGGGCATGGCCTGGATCGGGCTCTACCGGCCCGAAGCCGAGGAACTGCGCTCCGTGGCCGAGGAATTTGACCTGAGCCACCTGGCCGTGGAGGACGCGCTCGCCGGCCACCAGCGGGCCAAGCTGGAACACTATGGCGAGACGTTGTTCCTGGTGCTGCGGCCCGCGCGGTACCTGGACGATGTGGAGAAGGTCGAGTTCGGCGAGATCCATGTGTTTTCCGGCCCGGACTTTGTGGTGACTGTCCGCCGGGCGGAGTCTCCCGACCTGGCCCGGGTGCGCCGGCGGATGGAGTCCGAGCCGGAGTTCCTGGCGCTCGGACCGGATGCGGTGTTGTACGCGATCCTGGACCAGGTGGTGGACGAGTACGAGCCGGTGGCGGCAGGGCTGGAAAACGATATCGATGAAATCGAAGACGACCTGTTCGCTGCCGACCCCGGCGTATCGCGCAGGATCTATGAACTCTCCCGCCAGGTCATCACGTTCCAGCGTGCCACGGCCCCGCTGGCCGGAATCCTGCAGAGCCTCATGGGCGGCGGACCGGACGGCGTGCCGGACCCCGAACTGCAGGATCATTTCCGCGACGTCCTGGACCACGCCATCAGGCTGGGGGAGCGGGTGTCTGCCTTCCGGGCGTTGCTGCAGAACGCCCTGGCCGTCAACGCGGCCCTGGTTGCCCAGCGGCAGAACGACGAAATGCGGCTCCTGACGGAGTCGAGCTTCGCCCAGAACGAGCAGGTCAAGCGGATCTCGTCGTGGGCGGCCATCCTGTTTGCGCCGACGTTGATCGCCTCGATTTACGGCATGAACTTCCGCGACATGCCCGAGCTCGACTGGATCTTCGGCTATCCGATGGCACTCGCGCTCATGCTCGGCATGGGCGGGATCCTATTCCTGACGTTCAAACACAACAAGTGGATCTGATGTTCTGGTTGAAATAGGAGTTGGCGTAGGAAGCGGCCCTGACCTTGCGTTGTCGCAGGTCAGAGCCGCTCTCTTGTGCCCCAGGAGGGAATCGAACCCCCGACCGGCGGATTAGAAGGCCGCTGCTCTATCCCCTGAGCTACTGGGGCGCGCTGGCGCCCACCGGCTGCTGCCGGTGACGCCTCAAAAAGTTTACAGTGCCGGACGGCCGGTGGAGGTCAACGCCGTCCGGTTGGCTGGCCCTGCCGGCCCAGACTTCTCCCCAACACGGTCCCCACACCGTTGCCGGCAACCGGTTATCCACATGGCACAGCCGGGTCCTCCCCGGCCACGGTCCACGGCGGGATGCTGGAACTGCCCGGCAGGGCACGACAATTCGAGACAGGACATGAGAATGAGCGACAACATTACGGTCCGTGGCTTCGTCGCCTCGGAGATCAGAAGCTCGACCACACCCGGTGGCGTGGCCACGGCGTCCTTCCGGTTCGGCGCCACCGACCGCCGGTACGACCGCGGCTCCAGCACCTGGGTGGATGGCAACACCAACTGGTTCACCGTCCAGGGATACCGGCAGCTGGCCGGCAACATTGGCTGCAGCATCAAGAAGGGCCAGCGGGTCATCGTGGTTGGCAGGCTGAAGATGCGGAGCTGGGAGAAGGACGGCAGGGTCTACCACGTCGCCGAAATTGACGCGGAGTCAGTTGGCCACGACCTCATGTGGGGCTCTGCCAACTTCACCCGCTCAGCCGCAGCCGGAAGCCAGGCGGCCGCCGGATCCGGTTCCCTAGACGCGCCCGGTAGCGGTGACGGCGACGGCGGCGGACCGCAGAGCCAGCCAGGGGACGACGACGGGGACGGCGACCACGGTGCCGACCACCACGACCACGGGACCTTCATCCATGACGAGAGCGGTGAGGAGGAGGAGGTGGACCAGGAAACCGGAGAACTGAAAGGGGCCGCAGCCTGAATCCGCTAGACCGGCGGGCAGCGCCGTGGACGCCGGGACTGGGCACCGGAACGCCGGAACGCGGCACTGCCGCGTGGCAGAATTGCCCGATGCAACACGCCAGGATCGCTGCGGGACGGGCGGGCCCCACTCGCACTGCGGGAGGGGACGCCCGTCGCGGCGGCTGGGCCGTTCCGGCCGCCGCAACCTTGGTGCTCCTGCTTTCGGCCTCCGCCTGTGCGACGCCGGCCGGCAGCAGCGGAGCCATGGCTTCTGAAGCCGCGGATTCTCAGGGGACACCTTCCGCAACGTCCCCGGCACCGGCAGCCACTGCGTCGCCGGCACCGGCAGCCACGACGTCGCCGGTGGCGAAACCCGGCCTGAAACCCGACAGGGAATCCGCCATGAAGTCCACGGTCGAGGCGGTCCTGAACGCCGCCATCCGCGCCGGCGGTCAGCCCGAAACGGCGGGCCTCCGCGCGTCGTTGGTTAAGGCAGGGATTCCGGCCGACGCTGTGGAAGTCACAGCCGGGCGGACGCCCACCGGTCTGGCTGTCGACGCCGTCGAGGCCGGAGTGCGCGACGGCAGCGACTGCATCGTGGCCCAGATCCGCACCGGCAGCGTCACCGTCGCTGTGCTGCCGGGTCTGGCCTCCGGCGGCTGCCTCGTGGGCGTCCGGGACTGAGCCGAACCCCCGGACGCCGTTAAGTGGCCGATCCGGGCTCACGGAATGTGAGTTATCCCGCCCGAACCACTAGATTTGTAGGCATGGCGGAATTTATCTACACAATGACCAAGGCCCGTAAGGCTGTCGGCGAAAAACTCATCCTCGATGACGTAAGCATGTCCTTCTTCCCGGGGGCCAAGATTGGCGTTGTCGGCCCGAATGGTGCCGGTAAGTCCACCATTCTCAAGATCATGGCCGGCCTGGACACTCCCTCCAACGGTGAGGCCCGGCTCAGCCCCGGCTACACGGTAGGCATCCTGCTGCAGGAGCCGCCGCTGAACGAAGACAAGACCGTCCTGGGCAACGTCCAGGAAGGCGTCGGCGAAATCTACGGCAAGATCCAGCGCTTCAACGCGATCTCCGAGGAAATGGCCAGCCCCGACGCTGACTACGATGCCCTCCTCGAGGAAATGGGACAGCTGCAGGAAGCGATCGACGCGGCCGACGCCTGGGACATCGATTCCCAGCTGGAACAGGCTATGGACGCACTGCGCTGCCCGCCCGCCGACGCCGACGTCACCCTGCTCTCCGGTGGTGAGCGCCGCCGCGTCGCGCTGTGCAAGCTCCTGCTGCAGAAGCCGGACCTGTTGCTCCTCGACGAGCCCACCAACCACCTTGACGCCGAGAGCGTGCTGTGGCTGGAGCAGCACCTCTCCAGCTACTCCGGTGCCGTCCTTGCCGTCACCCACGACCGGTACTTCCTCGACCACGTGGCCGAGTGGATCGCCGAAGTCGACCGCGGCCACCTGTACCCGTACGAGGGCAACTACTCCACGTACCTGGAGAAGAAGCGCGCCCGCCTGGAGGTCCAGGGCAAGAAGGACGCCAAGCAGGCCAAGCGCCTGACCGAGGAACTCGAATGGGTCCGGTCCAACGCCAAGGGACGCCAGACCAAGTCCAAGGCCCGTCTGGCCCGCTACGAGGAAATGGCTGCCGAGGCAGACCGTACCCGCAAGCTCGACTTCGAAGAGATCCAGATCCCGCCGGGCCCGCGCCTGGGCGGGCTCGTGCTGGAGGCCAAGGGGCTCCAGAAGGGCTTCGATGACCGCACCCTGATCGACGGGCTGTCCTTCAGCCTGCCCCGCAACGGCATCGTCGGAGTCATCGGCCCCAACGGCGTCGGCAAATCGACCCTCTTCAAGACCATCGTGGGCCTGGAACCGCTCGACGGCGGCGAACTGAAGATCGGCGATTCCGTCAAGATCTCCTACGCCGACCAGAGCCGCGGCGGCATTGACCCGAACAAGACCCTGTGGGAGGTCGTCTCCGACGGCCTCGACTACATCCAGGTCGGCCACCTCGAAATGCCGTCCCGCGCCTACGTGGCCGCTTTCGGCTTCAAGGGCCCGGACCAGCAGAAGAAGGCCGGGGTGCTCTCCGGTGGTGAGCGCAACCGCCTCAACCTGGCGCTGACCCTCAAGCAGGGTGGCAACCTGCTGCTCCTCGACGAACCGACCAACGACCTCGACGTCGAAACCCTCAGCAGCCTCGAAAACGCCCTGCTCGAATTCCCGGGCTGCGCCGTCGTCGTCTCGCACGACCGCTGGTTCCTGGACCGGGTGGCCACCCACATCCTCGCCTACGAAGGCGACGAGGAGAACCCGTCCAAGTGGTACTGGTTCGAGGGCAACTTCGAGTCCTACGAGGAGAACAAGGTCGAGCGCCTGGGCCCGGATGCGGCCAAGCCGCACCGCGTAACCCACCGCCGCCTCACCCGCGACTAAGCCCGCAAGGCTTACAGCGCCACGAAAAAAGCCGGCTCCCGCCTGAACTGTTTCAGGGGGAGCCGGCTTTTTGTGTGCGGTGGGCCTGTGTGCCGTTGACGCTGTGTGCCGTTGACGCCGTGTGCCGAGGACACCGTGTCCCAGCCGCTGCTGGGGAGTACTGGCAGCCCTCGGCCTTGCGGATCTGGTGCTGCAGCGCCCTCGATCAGACGGCGGCCTGCACGGCGCCCTTCTCTGTGTTCTTCAGGTCGGTGTTTTTGAAGTCGTTCGGGACGCGGATCATGCCTTCCTGGGCCACCGTCGCCACGTGCCGGCCGTCCCGGCTGAAGATTTTGCCCGTCGCGAGGCCCCGTGCGCCCTGCGCGCTGGGCGATTCCTGGACGTACAGGAGCCACTCGTCGACCCTGACCGGCCGGTGCCACCACATGGCGTGGTCCAGGCTTGCCACGGACATCCCCGGCGTAATCCAGCTCATGCCGTGCTTGCGGAGGATGGATTCGAGCAAGGTGTAGTCGCTCGCGTAGGCCAGGGCCGCCCGGTGCAGGCCGGCGTCGTCGGGCATCGGACCGAAAGTCTTCATCCACACGGCGTTGCGGGCTTCCCGGGGTCCCTTGGCCGAGACATACAGTGCCGGATCGACGTGGCGGATGTCGAACGGCCGCTCGTAGGCCCAGTGCCGGGCCACGGGGTGATCGAACTTGCCCAGCAGGTCGGCCGTGCTCGGCAGCGATTCGGGGTCCGGGATCCCGGCGGGCATCTCGGACTGGTGCTCGATCCCCTCGTCCTCGGCCTGGAAGGACGCGATCATCGACAGGATGGGCATGCCCTCCTGATAGGCGTGGACCCGGCGGGCCGAGAAGGACCGCCCGTCGCGCAGTCGCTGCACACCGAAGGTGATCGGCTTGTTGGCGTCGCCGGGCCGGAGGAAGTAGCCGTGCATGGAGTGCACGCTGCGGTCCGGATCGACGGTGCGGCTGCCGGCTATCAGGGACTGCGCCAGCACCTGGCCGCCAAAGACGCGCTGCTTGGGCTGTTGCTGGGAGGGACCCATGAAGATGTCCTCGTCCGTCCGGGCGCCCTCGAGCTCGCCGAGGTTGAGAAGTTGGATGAGCGAGGAGGTGGGGTCCTGGGTCGGGAGCCCCAGCAGTCCGGCTTCGGCTTCAGTCATGGTCTGACTCTAGACGGCGTCCAGCGCCGCTCCAAAGAAGCGCAGCCGGTAGAGTCAGTAGTGTGTCTGATGTCCTAACCCAGCCCCTGCAGTTCACCGATCCCCGCGACCTCGACGACCTGCGCACCTTCGCGACGCGCGCCAGGTCCATTGACGACGGCGCCATCCGGCTCCAGGCCGCGGGCCCCGTCCTGGCCGCCTACGTCTGCGTCCTGCGGCCCCGGCTCCTGGGCGAATCCACCCCCACCATCCTGGGCCTGCGGACCATGGCGCTGGCACAGCCGGCGGACACTGACGTGACAGTGCCGCTGTCCGCCGTGCTGGACCGTCTGGCACGGGCGGGGGAGCACGACGTCGAACTTCCCGTCCCGCCGGTGACCGTCAGCGAGTCGTGGGCCGGGATCGGCGCGCCGCGGGCCGGCTGGGAACTGCTCGGCACCGTCCAGGACACTGCCCTGCGGACCGCAGCGGAGGCCGGGATCAGGGAGATCGCCGCGATCATTCCGGACAAGCCCGGTGCGCTGATCGTCAACAACGCCAGGGCAACGGTCTGGGGCCGGGAACTGCCCGACGCCGGCGGCCTGCCGGCCGGGGCCGCGTTCGCCGCGCTCACCCTGGGTTTCCTGGCAGAGAGCGAACAACGGCTCTACCGCGCCGGGCGCTGGTTCCGGCTCAGCGGCACCCGCGGCCACGTGCTGGTCCGGACCGGCACCGGGCTCTAGGAAGCTCCGGCGCCCTCCGCGCTCAGGCCTCTGACGGGCTGTTCACCATGGACAGGGCTGCCCGCTCCATGTAATCCCAGAGCGTTCCCTCATACAGCGGCGGCAGTTCCAGGGCATCCACCGCGGCACGCATGTGGAACAGCCAGCGCTCCTTGGCCTCCGGCGTCACCCGGAACGGCATGTGGCGCATCCGCAGCCGCGGATGCCCGCGCTCCTCGCCGTACGTCGTCGGCCCGCCCCAGTACTGTTCCAGGAACATCAGGAAGCGCCGCTTGGCCGGGCCAAGGTCCTCTTCCGGGTACATGGCGCGCAACAGCGGATCTGTTGCGACGCCGTCGTAGAAGACGTCGATGAGCTTCACAAATGTCTCGTGGCCGCCCACGGCGTCATAGAAGTTGTCCGTGTAGCCGGGCTGGCTGAACGGATCGTTCTGCAGCAGTTGCCTGGACTGGCTGGGGTCGCTGGCGCTGGGAATCGTCATTTCACTATTCTCCGGCCTTCTGCTGGGGTGCGCTGTCGGCCTCGTCCGCCGGGGACGTCTCGGGCGGAATGTATGTGCCCTGGGAGCGGTTGCCCACGCGCAGGATTTCGCCGTTGCGCAGGTACCAGATGGTGCCGTCGTCGGCCCGGACCCGGGTGATCCGCAGGTTCATGGCCTCGACCGTGCCCACCACCTCGGAAGTCTCGATAATGTCGCCAATGCCGTACTGGTCCTCGAAGGTAATGAAGATGCCGGCGAGGAAGTCGCGGATCAACTGCTGGGCACCGAAGCCGATCGCCACACCGAGGATCCCGACGCTCGTCAGGATGGGAGCCACGTCCACGTTCAGGTACTTGAGCACGTACACGATGGTGAGGACGGCGATCAGGACGCCGACCACGCTGCGGAGCAGTGCGCCGATAGTCTCTGCCCGCTGGACGCGGCGTTCGTGGTCCAGGGCGCGGAACGCCGGAGCCACCCAGCGGAAGTGCGACTTCTTGAAAAGTGTGCTGCCCGCCGCGACCCGTTTGGTGATTCCGGTGATCACGAAGGATGCCACCAGCCACACGGCGACGCCGATGCCCAGGCTGATGAGGCCACCTGGCAGGTTGACAGCCGAGATGTCCGGCGCGGTGATTGGTTCGATGGTGGTCAGGCTGATCATCGGTGAGGGAAAACTCCTTGTTTACTGCAGCCCTGCCGCCGGCCGGCAGCAGGGCTGGGCGTCCGGAAAGACGGCTGGCGTTCGCCGGGCGCATAACGCTCTGGTCTACTTCAACATTAGCGCCGTAGCGTGGCCCCATGCGCATCCTGGTCCTTGGCGGCACCGTCTTCCTGTCAGCTGAAATAGCCCGGCAGGCCCTCGCCGCCGGTCACGACGTTACATGCCTGGCCCGCGGTACCGCCGCCGCGCCGCCCGACGGCGCCACCTGGCTGCGCGCGGACCGCGCGCAGGGGAAGGCCGCGTACCAAGGGGCCGCCGGCAGCGGCGGGTGGGACGCCGTCGTCGACGTCTCGCGGGACCCCGCCCAGGCGCGGGAGGCCCTCGAGACGCTGGCCGGCTCGGCCCGGCACTGGACCTTCATCTCCAGCTGCTCGGTCTACGCTGACCACTCAGTGGCCGGCGAGGCCGAAGACGCCCAGATGCTCCCGCCGCTGGCCCCGGGCACGGAACTGACCATGGATAACTACGGCGAGGCCAAGTCCGCGATCGAGCACCTGACCCGGGAACTGGCAGGGGACAAGGCGCACCTCTGCCGCGCCGGCCTGATCGGCGGCCCCGGGGACGGCTCCGACCGCTACGGGTACTGGCCGGCCCGATTCGCCCGGGACAACGATCCCGTCCTGGTCCCGGACATCCCCGCCGACGCCACCCAGATCATCGACGTCCGCGACCTCGCGGCCTGGATCCTCACCGCCGCCGAAAACGGAACCACAGGGGCGCTGAACGCCGTCGGTGAGCCGGTGCCCTTTGCCGCCTACCTGGAGGAAGCCCGCCAGCTGGCCGACGCCGACTCAGAGGTGGTTGTCGCCCCCGAGGACTGGCTGGCGTCGCACGGTGCGAACTACTGGGCCGGCCCGGACTCGCTGCCGCTGTGGCTGCCGCCAGGCCACGAGGGCTTCGCGACCCGCAGCAACGACGCTGCCCGGACAGCAGGGCTGCGGCTCCGGCCCTGGATGGACACGCTGCGGGACACCCTGGCGGATGAACGCCGCCGCGGACTCGGCCGTGAACGCAAGGCCGGAATGAGCCCGGAGACGGAGCGCCGGCTGGTGTCCGAGTACCGGGCAGAGGCCTCGGCCGACCCGGCTGACGGCGCCGCCTGAAAACTATTCAGTCAGCCTGGCCCTCCACCACAGCCGTCGGCTCGTGCAACACCGGGAAGTTCACGCTGCGGGCGATGAAACAGACCTTGTTGGCCTCCACGTGGAGTTCCTCGAGGACATCCGGTGCCGCCGCTTCCGCCACCGTCACCCGGGGCTTCAGCGTGACGGATTCGAACTGCCCGCTGCCGTCCCTGTTGGTCCGCATCAGGCCCTCGGCCCGGTCCTCGTAGGCCGTCACCACAACGCCGTGCTTCACGGCCACGTGCAGGAAGGAGAGCATGTGGCACTGCGAGAGCGCGGCCAGCAGCAGCTGTTCGGGGTTGTAGCGCTCCCGGTTCCCGTGGAAGGTCGGATCGGCCGAGCCGCGCAGCACCGGCAGCCCGGGGATCTCGACGTCGTGGTCCCGTGAGTAACCGCGGTACGAGGACGTCCCGGCCCCGCGGTTCCCGGTCCAGCGGACGGTCAGCGCATAGTGATGTTCGTCAAGGCTCATGACTCCAGCCTAGAACGACAGAACCCCGGCGCCGCACAGGGGCGGCGCCGGGGTTCCAGGCTTTCGGGGGTCCGGTGCCTTGGTCGTTAGCCGACGTCGGCCTGGCGGGCGCGCAGGGCGCGGGCAACGCCGTCGCGGTTCTCCAGCATCATCCGGCGCAGCGCCGCACTGCCCTCCGGCAGCGAGGCCAGGAACTCATCCGTGCGGTCCACCGTGGCCTGCGTGGTCAGCTGGGCCGGGTAGAGCCCGACGACGATCTGCGAGGCAAGCGCGTGGGTGCGGCTGGCCATGATGCCGGGGACGGCCTCGAAGTACTTCTCGGCGTACGGCTCGAGCAGGGACGTGTCCAGGACCCGGGTAAAGCCGGTCACCGCGGAGCCCTGCAGGGCGTTGGACAGATCGCCCTTGACCACGATCGATTCCCAGGCCTCGGCCTTGGCCTTCGGGGTGGGGATGGCGGCCTTGGCCAGGGCCGCCGCGTTCTGGCCGTTGGAGGTGTTGTCGTGCTCCAGTTCCTCGTCGATCCGCTCCTGCCCGGCGCGGCCGCCGGCCACGAGGGAGGCCAGCAGCTCCCACCGCAGGTCCTGGTCCACGCTCAGCCCATCGAGGGAAAGTGAGCCGTCCAGCAGCCCCGAGACCGTGTCCAGCTGCCCGGCACTGCGGGCCAGCAGGGCGTAGGACTTCACGAACTGCAGCTGGGCGTCCGAGCCGGCCGGCACCGCCGAGGCGAGCTCCCAGAGCTTGTCGGCCGCGGCCACGGCGGTCGCCTCCTGGTGCTCCTCGGCCACGTAGAAAGTCAGCGTGGTGGCCAGCTGCCGGAGCTGGACCAGGATCACGGAGGAATCGGATTCCTCGGCAATGTTGGCGAGGATCAGCTCCACGTACCCGCGGGCCGGGGACTCGCCGTCGCGCGCCGCATCCCAGGCCGAGCCCCACACGAGCGTGCGGGGGAGGCTCTGGCTGAAGTCCTTCAGGTGCGCCGTTGCGGTGGCGAGGGACTTCGGATCCAGGCGCACCTTGGCATAGGCGAGGTCGTCGTCATTGAGCAGGATCAGGTCCGGCTGGGCCAGGCCGGCCAGGGCCGGAACTTCGGTGCGCTCGCCGTCGACGTCGAGCTCCTCGCGGTGCACCCGCTCCAGCTTGCCGGCCCCGTTGAGGTTGTAGAAGCCGACCGCGAGGCGGTGCGGGCGCAGGGTCGGTTCGCTCTCGATCGCCGACTGCACGATGGCGAAGGACTCGATGGTGCCGTCCGCGGCCGCCGAGATTTCCGGTGTCAGGGTGTTCACGCCGGCGGTCTCCAGCCAGAGCTGCCCCCACCGTTCCAGGTCGCGGCCGCTGGCCTTCTCGAGTTCGGCCATGAGGTCGCTGAGCTCGGTGTTCTGCCAGGCGTGCTTGCTGAAGTACTCCCGCACCCCGGACATGAATTGCTCCGGGCCCACCCAGGCGACGAGCTGGCGCAGCACCGACGCGCCCTTGGCGTAGGTGATCCCGTCGAAGTTCACCTCGACGTCCTGGAGGTCGTTGATCTCGGCGAAGATCGGGTGCGTGGTGGGCAGCTGATCCTGCCGGTAGGCCCAGGACTTCTCCACGGAGGCGAACGTGGTCCAGGCGTGGCCGAACTCGGTGTTCTCGACGGCGGCCAGGTGGGACATGTATTCGGCGAAGGACTCGTTGAGCCAGAGGTCGTTCCACCAGCGCATGGTGACGAGGTCGCCGAACCACATGTGCGCGAGCTCGTGCAGCACGGTGATGGCGCGGCGTTCCACCTGGGCGTCGGTGACCTTGCCGCGGAAGACGTAGCCTTCCAGGATGGTGACGGCCCCGGCGTTCTCCATGGCGCCGGCGTTGAACTCCGGCACGAAGAGCTGGTCGTACTTCTCGAACGGGTACGGGCAGCCGAACTGGGCCTCGAAGAACTCGAAGCCCTGCCGGGTGAGCTCGAAGATGTTGTCCGCATCGAGGTACTGCATGAGCGACTTGCGGGCGAAGATGCCCAGCGGGGTGACCTTGCCCGCCGCCGACGTGACCTCGCTGCGCACCGACTGGTACGGCCCGGCGATCAGCGCGGTGACATAGGAGGACAGCCGCGGTGTCGGCGTGAACTCCCAGACAGAGCGGGCGCCCCCATCCGCGCCGGGGATGGTCTCCACCGGCACCGGGGTGGGGGAGTTGGACACGACATCCCAGTGCGAGGGGGCGGTGACGGTGAACGTGAAGCTGGCCTTCAGGTCGGGCTGTTCGAAGACGGCGAACATGCGCCGCGAATCCGGGACCTCGAACTGGGTGTACAGGTAGACCTCGTTGTCCACCGGATCCACGAAGCGGTGCAGGCCTTCACCGGTGTTCATGTACGGGGCGTCGGCGACCACCAGCAGGTGGTTCTCGGCCGCGAGGTCCGGGAGCTGGATCCGGACGCCGTCGGAGACCTCGGCCGGATCCAGTTCGCGGCCGTTGAGGCTCACGCTGTGCACGGCGTGGGTGACGGCGTCGATGAAGGTCGACGAGCCCGGCTTGGCCCGGAACTTCACGGCCGTGGTGGAGCCGAAGACCTTCTCGCCGCGGGTCAGGTCCAGGCTGACCTCGTAGGAGTCGACGTCGATCAGGGCGGCGCGCTCGCGGGCTTCGGCGCGGGTCAGGTTCATACCGGGCAAAGGGGCCTCCAGAAGAAGATGGATACTGCCGGCCGGCCGCGGCCGCGGTCGCCGGCGATACTGTGAAATTATTCTTTCACGTTAGCGGCCCTTGGCAAGTTAGCCCGGTCACAACCGGCCCCAAGGCCTCGGCATCCAGCCCACGATTTGCCACGAATGGCCGCCTAGCCGATGCCCTTGGCGGCCATTCGTGTCAGATGGGTGCGGTTGGGGCGGCCACGTTGACGTTGCCCCGGCGGTCTCTTCTTGCTCGTGGCGAGGTCCGGGCGCCGGACTACATGCCTGATGCCACATTTGCTTCCCGTCCACCTCCTGACCTGCGCGCACGTCCCCAGATCCATCAAGGTGCGTCCGCGGTAGCGTTGGAGCATGGGAAAGATCCGTGACTCCGTCGATGCCAGGGCGCTGCGCTTTGCCATCGGTTTCCCCCTGATGCTGGCGGCAGGATTCGTTGTGTGTGCGCTTCTGGTACGCCCGGATCTGCCCGAGCCGCTGGCCGTCCGCTGGACCGCCGCCGGTGCCGCCGACTTCGCGCCGTTCGTGACAGTCGCGGGAGCCGGAGCCTCGCTGATCGTGGTGATCGGCTGGGCCGTGCTGCTGCAGGCCGTGCCGCTGTCGCGCCCCGCGATGATGCGCCGCATCATGATGGGCGCCGGCCTGTCCATGAGCCTGTTCGTCGCCACAGTCCTTGCCGCCGTGCTCGTGGGCCAGCTGGGCCTGCCCGATGCGCGGGGATCCCATGTGGACGCCTCGGTCCTGGCCCTCGGCAGCGGCGCGGCCCTCGGCCTGGGCATTGTGATGGGTTTTGTCTTCAAGGCCGACGAGCGCTGGTCCGTTGATGACGACGTCGCCGTCCGGCAGGCCCTTGAGCGCGAACAGGATCCGGATTTGGCCAGGGACCGGGTCAGCCTCTGGGTCCACGCCCGCAGCTCCATCTTCGTCATGCTCGGCATCGCAACGCTTCTGCCGGCCGCCCTCCTGACTGTTGCCGTGCCGTGGCTGTCTGTCCTCCTGGTGGCGGCGGCCCTGGTGGCCGCGGCGTTCCTGGTGGCCCGGATCCGGGTTGACCGCGGCGGCCTGCACGTCTTCGCGGCAGGCTTCGTCCGGGTCATGGAGGTTCCGGCCGCGGCCATCGACGCCGCGACGCCCAGGGACGTCACGGCGGCAGACTATGGCGGGTGGGGTTACCGGACCCATGGCAACACCACCGCGATGCTGGTCAGCAGCGGCCCCGCGGTGGTCATCGACCGCTCGGACGGGCGCCGGCTGGCGGTGAGCGGCGGCAGTGCCACCGCGGCGGACAATATCGCCCAAACGCTGTCCCGGGTGGCGGACAGGGCCCGGCGGAACGGCGGGACCACCGCCGTGTAGCACGGCCGTGTAGCACGGCGGTGTCGGTCCCCGGTGGAGTAGGACGGTGGAGCAGGACGGCGGAGTACGACGGCGTGCCGGGCCTGTGTAACACGACCGTCCAGTGAGGGGTCCGGCGGGCTGCAGCAAGGTCCCGGGAGGCCCGGCCTAGTACGCTTGGACCAGACCCCAACCGCCCCGGCCGCCGCCCGGCGCCGCAACCGAACGGAACAGCCGTGACCATTTCTGACCTGCCCCGCGTGCACATTGCCACCGACCACGCCGGAATGGAGCTCAGCGCCCACCTGGTCAGCCACCTCGGCGCCAAGGGCTATGAGGTGGTGGACCACGGACCGAAGGTCTACGACGCCCTGGATGACTACCCGTCGTTCTGCATCAACGCCGCCCTCGCCGTCGTCGCGGACCAGGAGGCCGGAACCCACGCCCTCGGCATAGTCCTCGGCGGCTCTGGCAATGGCGAGCAGATCGCCGCCAACAAGGTCAAGGGCGTCCGTGCCGCGCTGGCCTGGAACCTGTCCACCGCCCAGCTGGCACGTGAGCACAACGACGCCAACGTCGTCGCCGTCGGCGGCCGCCAGCACAGCGTCGACGAGGCCACGGAAATCATCGAGGCGTTCCTGGCCGAACCCTTCAGCAACGATGAGCGCCACGTCCGCCGGATCGGCAAGATCGCCACGTACGAGCGCACCGGCGAGGTCATCGACTAGTGCCGGAGGGGCATTCCGTCCACCGGCTGGCCCGCCAGTTCGGGGACGTCTTCGCGGGGGAGCGGCTCGCGGTCTCCAGTCCGCAGGGCCGGTTTGCCCAGGGCGCGGCGCTGCTGGACGGCCACACCCTCGTCAGTTCCGTGGCGCACGGAAAGCACCTCTTCCTGGAGTTCGGGCACGGGCTTCTCCTGCACGTCCACCTGGGCCTCTATGGCGCCTGGGATTTCGGCGGTGACGCCACCTTCCGGGGCGCCTCCAGCATTGGCGCGCCCCGGAAGGTGGGGGAGCGGGAAGTCTACGACGACGCTGAGGCGGCCGGGCCGGCCGCATATGAGGGCCCGCCCGCGCCGGTCGGTGCCGTCCGCGTCCGGCTCGCCGGCGCGCACGGCTGGGCCGATCTCCGCGGCGCGACCACGTGCGAGGCGATCACGGACGCGGAAGCGGCGGCCATACTGGCGCGGCTCGGCCCGGACCCGCTGCGGAACCTTCCGGGAGACCGGCACACCTTCAGCGCCAGCGTGGCGGCCAAACGCACACCGCTGGCGGCCCTGCTGATGGACCAAAAGGTGATTGCCGGCGTCGGGAACGTCTACCGGGCCGAACTGCTGTTCCGGCAGCGGCTCAACCCCTGGCTGCCCGGCGCCGAACTGTCACCGGACGCGGCCCGCCGGCTCTGGGACGACACCGCGGCCATGATGTCCGACGGCGTCCGGGACGGACGGATTATCACCACGACGCCGCAGTACTGGAACGGGGCCGGAGCCGGCGAAGCCCGCGGCGTGCTGCCCGCCGCGGAGGAGGCGCACTTCGTCTACCGGCGGCACGGACTCGACTGCCGCGACTGCGGAACGCCGGTGGCGCTGACCGAGCTCGGCGCCCGGAAGCTGTACTGGTGCCCCGCCTGCCAGCAGGCCTGAGCCGGTACGCCTGCCCTTGCACGCCTGCCCTTCCAAGCCCCGGCCGCCGGGGCCTGGAGGGCAACGAAAAAAGCCCCTCCGGAGAGGGGCTTTTTTCGTCATATTTCTGAGGGGACGACGGGAATCGAACCCGCGTAATCAGTTTGGAAGACTGAGGCTTTACCATTAAGCTACGTCCCCGGGATCTCACTGGAACTCCAGCAAAACTTCCGGGCGGCTGTTCAAGCCGGATACAACTAAACCCAATTCAAGGCCCCGGTGTCAAATGTGCAAATCGGCACAGTATGACCGTAGACTGTTCTGTGCACTTACGGGGTGTAGCTCAGCTTGGCTAGAGCGCCTGCTTTGGGAGCAGGAAGTCGCAGGTTCAAATCCTGTCACCCCGACTCTGCAAGCACTGCCAGCACGTGGCAATGCAGAACCCCATACCCCCCACACCAGGAGTACTTAGACTGTGAAGAGCGCTGTCGAGAACCTCACCCCCACGCGGGTCAAGCTCAATGTTGAGGTCCCCTTTGAGGAATTGAAGCCCAGCATCGCAGAGGCATACAAGACTGTTGCTTCGCAGATCCAGGTCCCCGGTTTCCGCAAGGGCAAGGTCCCCTCCAAGCTCATTGACCAGCGCGTTGGCCGCGGCTACGTCCTGGAGACGGCCATCAACGAAGGCCTCAACGGCTGGTACCAGGCCGCCGTGCAGGAAACCGGCATCCGCCCGTTGAGCCGTCCCGAGGTCGAGATCACCGAGGTTCCGGACCCGTCCGCCACCGACGGCGAGCTCAAGTTCCACGCCGAGGTTGACATCCGCCCCGAAATCGAACTGCCCGACTACGCAGGCATCAAGGTTGAGGTCGCCGCCGCCGAGTCCTCCGACGCCGACGTCGACAAGGCCCTGGACGAGCTCCGCGGCCGCTTCGGCACGCTGAAGTCCGTGGACCGCCCGGCCGCCGATGGCGACTTCCTGACGATCGACATCGCAGCCTCGATCGACGGCGCCGATGTTGACTCCGCTTCCGGCCTGTCCTACCAGGTTGGCGCCGGCACCATGCTCGAAGGCCTCGACGAGGCCGTCACCGGCCTCAGCGCCGACGAGGACGCCATCTTTGACACCACGCTGGTCGGCGGCGAGCACGCCGGCGAGTCCGCTCAGGTCAAGGTCACCGTCAAGGCCGTCAAGGAGCGCGAGCTCCCCGTCGCCGACGACGACTTCGCCCAGCTCGCCAGCGAATTCGACACCCTGGCCGAACTCCGTGAGGACCTCGCCAAGCAGGCCGCTGAGTCCAAGATTGTTGACCAGGGCGTCGAGGCCCGCGACAAGGTCCTGGACAAGCTCGTTGAGCTCGTCGAGGTTCCCGTCCCGGCGTCGATCGTCGAAGAGCAGCTCGAGCAGCACTTCAACGCCGAAAACGCCCACGGTGAAGGCGAGCACGACACCGAGGAGCACCGCGCCGAGGTCAAGGCCAACACCGAGCGCGCCTTCCAGAACGAGATCATCCTCGACGCCATCGCGGAGAAGGAAGAAGTCAACGTCAGCCAGAACGAGCTGATCGACTACATCGTCACCACCGCCAGCCAGTACGGCATGGATCCGAACCAGTTCGCCCAGATCATCGATCAGAGCGGCCAGGTGCCCATGATGGTTTCCGAGGTCCGCCGCCGCAAGGCACTGGCCGTCGTGCTGGGCCAGGCCGAGGTCACCGACTCCGAGGGCAACAAGGTTGACCTGAGCGACTTCGTCCGCCCCGGCGACGAAGCCGCCCCGGCCGCCGAGACCGTTGAGGACGAAGCGGCTTCGGCAGAAGCCAGCACCGAGGCCACGCCGAGCGATGACCCCGCAGCAGTGAAGTTCTAGCAGTCACTGAGACTTAGAACAGTCGGCCCCCGGATCACCGATCCGGGGGCCGCCTGTTTTAAGCCCCCGCCTTCGGCCATGCCCGGCCGGCACGGTCTGTTCGGGAGCCGGGAAGGGCCCGCATCCAGGACCCGGCGCGCGGGGTCCCGGCAATCGTGCGCCGTCAGCGAACAGCCCGGCGCCAGCGAACAAAGCGGGCGTGAAAACGGTTAGTGTCGCTGTAGGAAAGTTCAGTGATGTCGTCCAGTGGCGTCACCGTCGCCAGCGAGAGGTAAGTACATATGTCACAGCAAGCAGGGACACCCCGGATGGCCACGGTCGATCCGGCAGCCCAGGATAACTACATTTACAACCGCCTGCTGAAAGAGCGCATCATCTGGCTCGGCTCCGAGGTCCGCGACGATAACGCCAACGCGATCTGCTCCCAGCTGCTGCTGCTCTCGGCGGAGAATCCTGAAAGGGACATCTACCTTTACATCAACTCACCCGGCGGCTCCGTCACCGCCGGCATGGCCATCTACGACACCATGCAGTTCATCCCGAACGATGTTGTCACGGTCGCCACCGGCCTCGCCGCGTCCATGGGCCAGTTCCTGCTCTCCTCCGGCACCAAGGGCAAGCGCTACGCCACCCCCAACGCCCGCATCCTCATGCACCAGCCCTCCGGCGGCATCGGCGGCACGGCGTCGGACATCAAGATCCAGGCCGAGCTGATCCTGCACATGAAGAAAGTCATGGCCGAGCTGACCGCGGACCAGACCGGCCAGAGTGTGGACACCATCCTCAAGGACAACGACCGCGACAAGTGGTTCACGGCCCCGGAAGCCCTCGAATACGGCTTCTTCGACAAGATCGCCGCACACGCCGGATCCGTGGCAGGCGGCGGCGGAACCAACGCCAACGGCTCCGGGAACAGCGGCGGCGCTGCGACAGCCACCGAGAACTGACCGGCAGGTAGACAGCAATGAATTCAGGAGCAATGAACATGAACTACAACTTCGGTTCGACTGCCGGCAACCTGCCGAGCAGCCGCTACGTGCTGCCCCAGTTCGAAGAGCGCACCCCCTACGGCTTCAAGCGCCAGGACCCGTACACCAAGCTGTTCGAGGACCGCATCATCTTCCTCGGCGTCCAGGTCGACGACGCCTCGGCCGACGACGTCATGGCCCAGCTGCTGGTGCTCGAGTCCACCGACCCGGACCGCGACATCACGCTCTACATCAACTCGCCTGGCGGTTCCTTCACCGCCATGACCGCGATCTACGACACCATGACGTACATCCGGCCCGAGATCCAGACCGTCTGCCTCGGCCAGGCGGCCAGCGCCGCCGCCGTGCTGCTCGCGGCCGGCACGCCGGGCAAGCGCCTCGCACTGCCGAACGCCCGCGTACTGATCCACCAGCCTTCGCTGTCCGGCGGACAGGGCGGGCAGGCCTCGGACCTGGAGATCCAGGCCGCCGAGGTCATGCGCATGCGCTCCTGGCTCGAGGACACGCTGGCCAAGCACTCCGGCCGGACGCCGGAACAGGTCAACAACGACATCGAGCGGGACAAGATCCTCACGGCCGCCGAGGCCATGCAGTACGGCCTCATTGACCAGGTCCTCGATTCCCGCAAGATCAAGCCCCAGGCAATCGCGCGCTAATCAGCAATCCGCGGCGCCGGTGCGGCATTTTTACTTGGCCGCACCGGCGTCCGCTTTCCACCCAACGGGCCCAAAGTGACCTAGAGTGGAACATGTCACAGCCAGCAGCAAGCTACTAAAGGGGTTCACACATGGCTCGGATTGGCGAGAGCACAGATCTGCTGAAGTGTTCTTTCTGCGGAAAGAGCCAGAAGCAGGTCCGCAAGCTCATTGCCGGGCCCGGCGTCTACATCTGCGACGAGTGCATCGAACTCTGCAACGAGATCATCGAAGAGGAACTCGCGGAAGTAGCTGACCTGGGCAGTTTCGAGTTGCCCAAGCCCCGCGAAATCTTTGATTTCCTGCAGGAATACGTGATTGGCCAGGAACCCGCCAAGCGTTCGCTCGCCGTCGCGGTGTACAACCACTACAAGCGGATTCAGGCCGGCCACGCGCCGAAGAGCGGCAGCCTCGCCGACGGCGTGCACCACGACGACGTCGAGATCGCCAAGTCCAACATCCTGCTGATCGGACCCACCGGCTGCGGCAAGACCTATCTGGCCCAAACCCTCGCCCGCCGCCTCAACGTCCCGTTCGCCGTCGCCGACGCCACGGCCCTGACCGAAGCCGGCTACGTCGGTGAGGACGTTGAGAACATCCTCCTCAAACTCATCCAGGCCGCCGACTACGACGTCAAAAAGGCCGAGCAGGGCATCATCTACATCGATGAGATCGACAAGATCTCACGCAAGAGCGAGAATCCGTCCATTACCCGGGACGTCTCGGGGGAGGGCGTGCAGCAGGCGCTCCTGAAAATCCTCGAGGGCACGGTGGCCTCGGTCCCGCCGCAGGGCGGACGCAAGCACCCGCACCAGGAATTCATCCAGATCGACACCACCAACGTGCTCTTCATCGTGGCCGGCGCCTTCGCGGGGCTCGAGGACATCATCGGTTCGCGGTCCGGGCGCAAGGGCATCGGATTCGGCGCCCCGCTCAACGAGGTCAAGAACACCACGGATTCCTACGGCGAGGTCATGCCGGAAGACCTGCTCAAGTTCGGGCTGATCCCGGAGTTCATCGGCCGGTTGCCCGTCATCACCACCGTCTCCAACCTGGACCGCGCCGCGCTCATCCAGATCCTCTCGACGCCGAAGAATGCCCTCGTCAAGCAGTACCAGAAGATGTTCCAGCTCGACGGCGTCGAGCTCATCTTCGAGGACGAGGCCCTCAACACCATTGCCGACCAGGCGCTGGAGCGCGGCACCGGGGCCCGGGGGCTGCGCGCCATCATGGAGGAAGTCCTGCTCCCGGTCATGTTCGACCTCCCCAGCCGCGACGACGTCGCCAGCGTCGTGATCACCGAAGAGGTCGTGACCAAGAAGGCGACGCCCACGATGATCGCCCACGACGAGGTCAAACGGCGCAAATCCGCCTGATCCGGAATATTAACGCGGCCAAGGTCGCTGTAATTTTAGCGCGCCGTGTGCGTGATCCGCGCCGGCGCTTTCCCCGCAGACTTCCCTAAGGAGAACACCTGTGTCTGAAACCATGACCAACAAAGCCGACTTCTGGTTCGACCCGATGTGCCCCTTCGCCTGGGTCACCTCCCGCTGGATCGGTGAAGTCGAAGAAGTCCGCGACATCAAGACCGAGTGGCATGTCATGAGCCTCGCCGTGCTCAATGAGGGCCGCGAGGAACTGCCCGAGCAGTACCGCGAGTTCATGAAGAAGGCGTGGGCTCCGGTCCGCGTCATCACCGCCGCCGCTGAACAGCACGGTGCCGAATTCATCAAGGCGCTCTATGACTCCATGGGCACCAAGATCCACAACGAAGGCATCAAGGACATTGACGAGGTCATCGCCAAGTCGCTGGCCGAGGCCGGACTGCCGGCCGAGCTTGCCGCCGCGGGCCAGAGCGACGAATTCGATGCAAAGCTGCGCGCCAGCCACGAGGCAGGCATCTCGCTGGTCGGACAGGACGTGGGCACACCCGTCGTCGCCTTCAACGGCACGGCCTTCTTCGGCCCGGTCCTGACGCGCATCCCGCGCGGCGAGGAAGCAGGACAGATCTGGGACGCCACGGTGACCCTGGCATCCTTCCCGTACTTCTTCGAAATCAAGCGCAGCCGTACCGAAAGCCCGGTCTTTAACTAGGCCTGAACACGCCGGGCCGGGCCGCTGCCCGGCCTCCCGGGAGCCCCGGCAGAACTACTCCGATGTAGTTCTGCCGGGGCTCTTGTGCACAGCAGGCCGGAGGACAACAATGGAACTTACCCACTTCGAAAGAAGAGGGACGCAGGAACCAAAGATTCAGTGACACTCATCCGACGCAGCCTTCGGCAAAGTCAGATGATGGCTACCAGTGACGAGGTAGGAAGACCTGGAAGTCTAAGGATCCCGCCAGATTGTCTATGACGTCACGTGACAATCGAAAAGTCGAAGCCCCACCAACGGCTAACGCTGATGGGGCTTCCCCTTTGCCCAAAAACACTTTGCTTTGCCCAAAAACACCTTGCCCAAAAACAGTGCGGCCCAAAGCAGTGTGACCAAATTCGTCAGATCGCCGTCCAGGGGCGCTTCCCCGGTTGGGGGAGCGGGCATTGTTCAGGTGCGCACGACCCGGGAGGAGTCATGCGCACCTGCGGGTGCCCGGGGCCGGCTCCGCGTTGTCAGTCGCGGGGGTCAGCCGCGGGTGTTAGTCGCGGCGGTCTTCCCGGCGGTCGCCGCGGTCGTCACGGCGGTCTTCCCGGCGGTCGCCGCGACGGTTGATCCCGTGGGCGACGACAACGGCCCCGCCGACGGCGGCTGCGGTCCTGCGTCTGCGTCGTGCTGCCAGTGGCATGTCAGGCTCCTTCTATCGCTTCTTCAGGGGACTGGTCTTCGGCATCGGCCTGGAAGGCGGCGATGACGGCCTGGGTCGGGATCCGGCCGCTGGCCACGAGTTGGCCGCCGGCCTTGCGGACTGCCGTGCCGAACGGGGCCGCCCACAGGTTCTCCCAGACGAGCACCGCGGCGGAGTGGCCGGGCGCGATCGTCTCGGCCAGGTCCATGACATCCTGCTCAGAGAGCACCATGGCCAGGTCGGCCTCGGCCGTGCGCACCTCGCCGAGCTCGCTCGGGTCCAGATCGGAGATCTCCGCCGTCTCGAGAGTGCCGTCCTCCATCTTCCTTAGGAACACCATGTCGAGCACCCTGACGAGGTCACGCTGGATCAGGTCCTCCAGGAACGGGGCGATCTGGCCCTTGCCGAAATCGGGTCCGGGGAATTCAACGACGATCCAGTCGACCGGCCCCAGTTCATCGAGTGTCTCAGTCATGCGTATGACCTCCGCTTCTTCTTGGGGTTCGAGGCGATCCGACGGACCGCTGCACCTTCATTCTGTGCCCCCGGTGAGGTGCGGCGCCTCACCCGTGCCGGGTGACCTCACTCCTCAGCGGTAGGACTTGCTTGTGCCGCCCCGGGTTCCGGGCCGAAGGAACAAGCCCGGCGGCCCGGCTGTTGCTTCCAATGACGGGGCAGCGGTCCCCGTGTCGTGATCTCCGGGCAACCCGCCCGGTTGTACCCGGTTTTGTCCTGTCCCCACCTGCGAACATTGGAGCGCCATGCCCGTTACAGCCCATCTCGACTTGAACGTCAAAGCCGAAGCCCTGCCCACGGCGCCCGCGGTGCTCCGCGATATTCTCTCCGATACGCGCGCCTTTGACGGCTGCCTCGGGGTCGACGTGCTGGTCGACAGCGCGGATCCGGCGCATTTTCTCGTGGTCGAACAGTGGGCATCGATGGAACACGACGCCGCCTATCGCGCCTGGCGCGCAGGCGACGGCGCGAGCGGGCTGGCAGAACTCCTGGCCGCCCCGCCGGTGCTGACGCACTTCGAGACGTCCTTCGCGGTCTGAGCCTCCCCGCGACGCCGAAGGGGCCCCGCCGGATCAGAATCGCTTCTCTGAACCGGGCCGAGGGCCCCTTCGTGTTGTTTCCGCCGGAGACTACGCCTGGACGGGCGGCTCGGCAGGTGCCAGCACAACGTCGCTGACGGCCAGTTCACCCTCGCCGGCAACAAGCGCCAGTTCACGGGCGTTGGCCGCGGCCTTGAGGTCGGCGAGGCCGGCCTTGAGCTGGGTCGTGAGGGATTCCGAGGCCGTGATCGTCGCGGACAGCACCTCGGTGCGCTGCTTGACCTTGGCCTCGGACTTGGCCTTGCGAATGCCGCTGAGCGCGGTGCCCACCGTGGCCAGGAGGGTCGTGTCGCCGTCGACCGCGATGGCGGAGGGCCACTGGGCGCGGTGCACGGAACCGGCGCGCCACCAGCTCCAGACTTCCTCCGTGGCGAACGGCAGGAACGGCGCGAAGAGCCGCAGGAGGGTGTCCAGGCTCGTCGCGAGGGCGGCCAGCACGGATGCCTGCTGCTCCTCGCCTGCCGCACCGTAGGCACGGTCCTTGATGAGCTCCACGTAGTCGTCGGTGAAGTTCCAGAAGAAGCTCTCGGTGATCTGCAGCGCCCGGGCGTAGTCGTAGCCCTCGAATGCCTTGGTCGCCTGCTCGACGACGTCGGCGAGCTGGGCCAGGACGGCCCGGTCTAAGGGGTTGCTCAGCACGGACAGGTCGCCGGAGACGACCGAGTCCTCGGTGGCGCCCAGGTTCAGGACGAACTTGGAGGCGTTGAGCAGCTTGATGGCCAGGCGGCGGCCGATCTTCATCTGCGCGATCTCGTAGGCGGTGTCCGCGCCGAGCTTGGCCGAGGCAGCCCAGTAGCGCACGGCGTCGGAGCCGTACTCCTCCAGCACATCCGTGGGCACAATGACGTTGCCCTTGGACTTGGACATCTTCTTCCGGTCCGGGTCCAGGATCCAGCCGGAGATGGCCGCGTGCTTCCACGGTGCGGTCTTCTGCAGCGCGTCGGCGCGGACGGCGGAGGAGAACAGCCAGGTCCGGATGATGTCATGGCCCTGCGGGCGCACGTCGAAGGGGTAGACCTTGGCGAAGAGCGCCTCGTCGGTGCTCCAGCCGCCCACAATCTGGGGGGTCAGGGAGGACGTGGCCCAGGTGTCGAGGACGTCCGCGTCGCCGGTGAAGCCGCCGGGCACGTCGCGCTGGGCTTCCTCGTAGCCGGGGGCCGCATCTGCCGCGGGGTCCACGGGCAGCTGCGCGTCCGACGGGACGATCGGTGCGTCGTATTCGGGGTTGCCGTCGGCATCCAGGGGGTACCAGACCGGTACCGGCACGCCGAAGAAGCGCTGGCGGGACACGAGCCAGTCGCCGTTGAGCCCCGAGATCCAGTTCTCGTAGCGGGAGCGCATGAAGGCGGGGTGGAACTCGATCTCGTTGCCGCGGCCGATCAGCCGTTCGCGCCGGTCCTCGTCGCGTCCGCCGTTGCGGATGTACCACTGGCGTGAGGTGACGACCTCGAGGGGCTTGTCGCCCTTCTCGAAGAAGTTCACCGGGTGCATGATCTTCTTGGGCTCGCCGTCAAGCAGTTCCGCGGCGGCCAGGAGCTCCACCACGGACTCCTTGGCACTGAACACCGTTTTGCCGGCGATGGCCGCGAAGTTGGCGCGGCCTTCTTCGGTGGTGATCCACTCCGGGGTCTCGCCGATGATGCGGCCGTCGCGGCCCACGATCGCGCGGGTGGGCAGCTGCAGTTCGCGCCACCAGGTGACGTCGGTGAGGTCGCCGAAGGTGCAGACCATGGCGACGCCGGAGCCCTTGTCTGCCTTGGCCAGCGGGTGGGCCTTGACCTCTACCTCGACACCGAACAGGGGAGAGGTGACCTTCTTGCCGAACAGCGGCTTGTAGCGCTCGTCGTCGGGGTTGGCCACGAGCGCGGCGCAGGCGGCCAGCAGCTCGGGGCGCGTGGTTTCGATGAAGATCTTTTCGCCGTCTTCGGTGAAGAAGGGGTAGCGGTAGTAGGCGCCGGCGACTTCGCGGTCTTCGAGCTCGGCCTGGGCCACGGCGGTGCGGAACGTGACATCCCACAGGGTGGGGGCCTCGGCCATGTACGCGTCGCCTGCGGCCAGGTTGGCCAGGAAAGCGCGCTGCGAGATGGCGCGGGACTTGTCATCGATCGTCCGGTAGGTCAGATCCCAGTCCACGGACAGGCCCAGGGTCTGGAACAGGTGCTCGAAGACCTTCTCGTCCTCGACCGCGAGCTCTTCGCACAGCTCGATGAAGTTCTTGCGGGAGATGACGTCGAAGTCGCGCTGGTTCTTGGCGGGCTCGGCCGGGGGGCGGTAGCCGGCGTCGTAGGCGATCGCGGGATCGCAGCGCACCCCGTAGTAGTTCTGCACGCGGCGCTCGGTGGGCAGGCCGTTGTCGTCCCAGCCCATGGGGTAGAAGACGTTCTTGCCGGTCATGCGCTGATAGCGCGCCAGGACGTCGGTCTGGGTGTAGGAGAACATGTGTCCCACGTGGAGGGATCCCGATGCCGTGGGCGGGGGAGTGTCGATCGAGTAGACCTGCTCCCGGGTGGTGTCCGGGTTGAACTTGTAGGTCCCTTCGCCAAGCCAGCGCTGCGTGAGCGCCTCTTCCAGCCCCTCCAGGGCGGGCTTGTCCGGAACGTTGATGGGGGCGGTGGTGGGCGTGTCTGTACCCTGATTGTCTTCAGCCATGGGCCAATTCTTCCACTAACTCCCATCCCCTGATGTACGGGATGCGGCCGGCGGCGGGATCTCCGGGTGTGGGCGCCGCCCAAGTAACGTGAAGTAGCATGCGCAGATGGGCAATTCTCAGGGTAATTCTGCCGGAACCTTCGTGATCAAGCGCATCTACGACGACCCTTCCGACGACGACGGCTGCCGGGTCCTGGTGGACCGGCTCTGGCCCCGCGGAGTCAGCAAGGAACGGGCCCACCTGGAGCTCTGGCTCAAGGACGTGGCACCGTCTGCACCGCTGCGCAAGGAATTCGGGCACATGCAGGAACGGTTCGCGGACTTCCGGGCGGCCTACGAAGCCGAGCTCGAGGGCAACCCGGCCGTGCAGACGCTGTACGGACTCGCGGCGGAGCACGGGAAAGTGACGCTGCTGTTCGGTGCACGGGACCCGGAGACCAACCATGCCCGGGTGCTGCAGGAGTTCCTGGAGCACGGCAGCAGCAGCAGGAAATGAGCCCGGCATTGCCGTTACTGTGGTGCCATGACTGAGGGAATCGACAACAACACACAAGAATTCACTGCAGCAGGAGCCAAAGCAGCAGTAGTCACCGGCGCCAGCACCGGAATCGGCGAGGCCACGGTGCGTGCGCTCCGCAAGGAAGGCTGGACCGTGTTCGCCGTCGCCCGCCGTGCCGACCGGCTCGAAGCGCTCGCCGCCGAAACCGGCGCCGTCGCCCTTCCCGCCGATGTGACCGACGACGCCGATGTGGCCCGGCTGCTCGATGAGGTGACCCGCGCCGGCGGCATCGACACGCTGATCAACATCGCCGGTGGTGCCCGCGGCGCCGACAAGGTCGCCGGGGCCAAAACCGAGGACTGGGAATGGATGTTCCAGGTCAACGTGCTGGGCAGCATGAAGCTGATCCGCGCGTTCCTGCCCATGCTGCGTGCCTGCGGCGAGGGAACCGTGCTGAACCTGACCTCCACGGCCGGGCTCGCGGCCTATGAGGGCGGCGGCGGCTACAACGCGGCCAAGTTCGCCCAGCACGCCCTGACCGGCGCCCTGCGGCTCGAAGAGGCCGAGCACAACCTCCGCGTGATCGAGGTGGCCCCCGGGCTGGTGCAGACCGAGGAATTCGCCCTGAACCGCCTCGGCGACCAGGACGCGGCGGCCAAGGTGTACCAGGGAGTCGAGAAGCCACTGACCGCCGAGGACGTGGCCGATGTGGTCCGCTACGCCGTCGTCGCGCCGCACCACATCAACCTGGACCAGATCGTGATCCGCCCGGTGGCGCAGGCGGCCAACTACAAGCTGATCCGCAAGAACCAGTAGGGCGGGGCCAGGAGCGGGGCCAAGGGCGGGGCAAGGGGCCGGGACATCCGGCTGCGACACCTGACGTTCACCGAGGCGTGGGGCGCAGGTCAGGCTGCGCTGGTCCGGAGTTGGCCGGGGTTGGGCAAGGTGGCGCATGCAACTGCACACCACCAGAGTGGAGAACTTTCCCATGCGAACCCCGACGAAGCTCGGCGCTGCCGTGCTCAGCGCAGCCCTGCTCCTCGCCGCCGCTGCCCAGGCAAACGCCGCCCAGGCAAACGCCGCCGAGGCCCACGCGGCCGACACGAACCCCAACAGCCAGGGCAACCACTTTGACCTCGAGGCCCATCGAGGCGGCATCGGCTTGACTGTCGAGTCAACCCTGGCGTCCTTCGCCAAGGGGATCGAGACCGGCGTCTCCACCCTCGAACTGGACCTCCAGATCACCAAGGACGGCCACGAGGTCATCACCCACGACCGCAAGATCAGCGGCCAGAAGTGCCTGGATACGGCTCCTGTCACGCCGAACGACCCACAGTTCCCCTACGTGGGCAGATACATCAAGGACCTGACGTTCGCGCAGGTCCGCAGCCTGGACTGCGGCACCCTCACGCTGCCCCAGTTCCCGGGCCAGGCGGCCTCGCCGGGCGCCAAGATGCCCACGCTGGCCGAGGTCTTCGCCCTGGCGGACTCGCACCGCGCCAGCCAGGTGAAGTTCAACATCGAAACCAAGGTCGAGGCAGGGGCGCCGCAGGAAACGGCCCCGCGGGAGCAGTTCGTCGACGTCGCGCTCCGCGAAATCAAGGCCGCCCACATGCAGAGCCGCGTCTCAATCGAGAGTTTCGACTGGGGCTCACTGCGCCTGGTCCAGCAGCGCGATCCCCAGATCCGCACCGTGGCCCTGACCAACAAGGACTTCCTCCAGGCAGGCCAGCCCGGCAAGTCGCCGTGGCTGGGCGGCATCGACGCCGATGACTTCGGCGGTGACCTCGTCGCCGCAGCCTCGTCCCTGGGCTTCGACGCCATCTCTCCCGTGCACGGCACGCCGCAGGACGGCGCCGTGACGGATCCGGGCTATGTTCCCTACGTCACCGCCGACATGGTCCGCCGTGCCCATGCGGCAGGCATGCAGGTCATTCCGTGGACCGTTGATGACAAGCCCACCATGCGGGCGCTCATCGGTGCCGGCGTGGACGGGCTGATCACGGATTACCCGGACCGGCTCCGGGACGTGATGGCCGAGTGCGGCATGAAACTGCCGCGCAGCTAGTCCGCCGCGGGGACGGACAACGTGGCCAGGACCGCCGCGTGGTCCGTCCCGGCCACCGGCAGCACGGCATAGCCGCTGCTGCCCACCTGCGGGCTGGTCAAAATGTGGTCGATCACCACGCCCGGCAGCGGGGGCCCGGCCATCGGCCAGGTCGGAACCAGCCGTGCCAGGGCGGCGGCGCCCGCGTCGACGCGGGGGCCGCCGGGCCCGGTGCCGTCAGGGCCCTGAAGGATCTGGCGGAACTCGGCGTGGTCGAGGGTGGCGTTGAAGTCGCCCAGCAGCAGCATGCTGCCGGGACGGGCGGCAAGGCGGCCCAGGGCAGCCAATTCACTCCGCCACTGCCCGGCCCGGCCCCACACCGGAGCCTTGGTGTGCACGTTGGTCACGGTGAGGGGGGCCGGCCGGCCGCCGGCGTCGAGCTCCAGCTGCACCGTTGGCATGTGGAAGGCGGAACCGTCCACGGAGTCCACCGGAATGATCGGGCGTGAGGAGTACACGGCGCCGCCGCCCGCGCCGTCCCTCGAGCGGCTGATCCGGTGCGGAAGCAGCGCGTCCAGCCCCTCCGCGTCCAGCCGTTTTTCCAGGTCCGGGGAGAGTTCCTGGACGGCAAGGAGCCCGACACCGTTTTCACGCACCAGCCGGACAACTTCCGTGGCGTCCGCCTGGCCTTTCCAGGCGTTGAGGCTCATGACCGTAAGTTCCGCCGTCGGCGCCGGGGCTGTGGACTGTGCCTGCCCCGTGCTCCGTTGCTCGCCAGGCAGCGAATCCGCCTGCCGGGGCAGAAGCCTGTCCGCCACCCGGTCCGGCGGGAACAGCCACAGCAGCTGGAGGGCCAGGAGGGCGCCGGCCGGGAGGGCCGCCCAGGGACGCCGCCCCGGCAGCGCGAGCAGGAGGGCCGCGCCCGCAGGGAGCGCGAACCAGGGCGTGAAGGCCACGAGCTGGACCACCGGGGCTGGCCAGGGCCCCGGGACCGCCCGGAAGATGGATACCACCGCAACGGGCGCGGCGCAGAGGACAGAGGACACCTGCCACCGGCGGCTGGCGCTGCGGCGCTTCACGGGTAGGCCCGGGGCGGCCGGGGGACGGTCATGGCATGAGTCTATGCAGTCGGACCGCCGGCGTCGCCCCTCACAGCGGAGTTAGTAGCTGTGAAATGCAGTCGCACTGCCCGTCACTGCAGCGGGGCAGTGAAACGCACTATTTTCTCCGGTACCATCGACGTAGCAGCTTTGACCCGGCCATCACCGGTGAGCTTCCGGAAGAACACCCTCGCGTGAGGTGGAGATTTAGTCGCCACGGTGCGTGCACGGGCCAGTAGAACCGGACGGGTAAGCCCGTCACAGCAGTAATGAGCGGCCGACGCCGGTGCAGAACCTTTCGCGAAGGGGAGCGGACCGGTGGCGGTAAGTGAGGTGGTACCGCGGTCCGTGGTGTCGGAAGACAACAGGGCCGTCCTCGCATCCTGAATGCATGTGTTCACCAGCTCAACCCAGGATGTCGAGATGACTTATTACCCCAAGGCCTCCGCCACAGGCGCCGGCTCCACCACCTCTGCGTCAAACGCGGCTTCCAACGCAGTTTCCAACACCTCCGGTGTGTCTGCCTCCGTGAAGTTCCCGGAGATCGAAGAGCGCATCCTCAAATACTGGGACCAGGACGGCACCTTCCAGGCGAGCATCGACCAGCGGGATCCCGACCTGCCTGACGGCAAGCGCGGGTCCAACGAGTTCGTCTTCTACGACGGCCCGCCCTTCGCCAACGGCCTGCCGCACTACGGCCACCTCCTGACCGGCTACGCCAAAGACCTCGTGGGCCGCTACCAGACCCAGCGCGGCCGCCGCGTGGAGCGCCGCTTCGGCTGGGACACCCACGGCCTGCCCGCCGAGCTGGAAGCCATGAAGCAGCTGGGCATGACGGACAAGACCCAGATCGAGGCCATGGGCATCGACAAGTTCAACGACGCCTGCCGCGCCTCCGTCATGAAGTACGCCGACGAATGGAAGAGCTACGTCACCCGCCAGGCGCGCTGGGTGGACTTCGAAAACGACTACAAGACGCTCAACGTCGAGTACATGGAGTCCGTGCTCTGGGCCTTCAAGCAGCTGCACGAAAAAGGCCTGACCTACAACGGCTACCGCGTCCTGCCGTACTGCTGGAAGGACGAGACGCCGCTGTCCAACCATGAGCTGCGCATGGACGACGACGTCTACAAGAACCGCCAGGACCAGACCGTCACGGTCACGTTCCCCATCACGGCAGGGGACTCGGAGCTGTCCAGGCAGCTCGCCGGGGTACAGGCACTCGCCTGGACCACCACGCCCTGGACGCTGCCCACCAACCTGGCGCTCGCCGTCGGGCCCGACATCAGCTACGTGGTCCTGCCGGCCGGCCCGCACGGGATCAAGGCCGCCGCGGCCGACGCCCCCGTCACGGGCAGCTTCCTGCTCGCCGCGGACCTCCTGGCCGCCTACGCCAAGGACCTCGGCTACGGCGACGGGGCCGAGGGTGCCGCCGCCGCGGAAGCCGCCATCACCTCCCGCCACACCGGCGCCGAGCTCAACGGCTTGAGCTATGAGCCGCTCTGGGACTACTTCCACGACGCCGAAAAGTACGGCACCGAGAACGCCTGGCGCTTCCTCGTGGCCGACTATGTCACCACCACCGACGGCACCGGCATCGTCCACCAGGCCCCCGCTTACGGCGAAGACGACCAGAAGATCTGTGAAGAGGCCGGCATCCCCGTTGTCCTCTCGGTCGACGAAGGCGCAAAGTTCCTGCCGCTCTTCGGCCACGGCGACCTCGCCGAAATCGCCGGGCTGCAGGTATTCGAGGCCAACAAGCCCATCACCCAGGTGCTCCGCGCCCAGGGCCGCCTGGTCCGCCAGGCCAGCTACGAGCACAGCTACCCGCACTGCTGGCGCTGCCGCAACCCGCTGATCTACCGCGCCGTGTCCTCCTGGTACGTCGAGGTCACCAAGTTCAAGGACCGCATGTCCGAGCTCAACCAGGACATCAACTGGATCCCGGGCAACGTCAAGGACGGCCAGTTCGGCAAGTGGCTCGCCAACGCCCGCGACTGGTCCATCAGCCGCAACCGCTACTGGGGCAGCCCCATCCCCGTCTGGCAGTCCACCGACCCGGACTACCCGCGCACCGACGTCTACGGCTCCCTGGCCGAGATCGAGGCCGACTTCGGCCGCCTGCCGCTGAACAAGGCCGGCCAGGTGGACCTGCACCGGCCGTTCATCGACGAGCTCACCCGCCCGAACCCGGATGACCCCCGCACTCCGGAAGAAGGCCAGTCCGTGATGCGCCGCGTCGAGGACGTCCTGGACGTCTGGTTCGATTCCGGTTCCATGCCCTACGGCCAGGTCCACTACCCGTTCCAGAACGAGGAATGGTTCGACACGCACAACCCGGCGGATTTCATCGTCGAGTACATCGGCCAGACCCGCGGCTGGTTCTACATGCTGCACATCCTTTCCACCGCGCTGTTCGACCGACCGGCCTTCCGCAACGTCATCAGCCACGGCATTGTGCTGGGTTCGGACGGGCAGAAGATGTCCAAGAGCCTGCGCAACTACCCGGACGTCTCCGAGGTCCTGGACCGCGACGGCTCCGACGCCATGCGCTGGTTCCTGATGTCCAGCCCGATCCTGCGCGGCGGCAACCTCGTGGTCACCGAGCAGGGCATCCGCGACGGCGTCCGTCAGGTCATACTGCCGCTGTGGAACGTTTACAGTTTCTTCACGCTGTACACGAACGCGGCAGATGGCGGGCGCGGGTACGACGCGAAGCTCCGCTACGACGGCTACGCCGACACCCTGGACCAGTACCTCATGGCCAACACCGGGGACCTGGTCCGGAACATGACCGCCCAGCTCGACAGCTACGACATCTCCGGCGCCTGCGACGAGCTGCGCAGCTACCTGGACATGCTCACCAACTGGTACGTCCGCCGCAGCCGCCAGCGCTTCTTCGACGAGAGTGTGGACGCCTTCGACGCGCTCTACACCGCGCTGGAGACCGTCACCCGCGTGGCCGCCTCTCTGCTGCCGCTGATCTCCGAGGAGATCTGGCGCGGCCTCACCGGCGGGCGTTCCGTGCACCTGGCCGACTGGCCGGATGCCGGACTGTTCCCGGCCAACCCGGGCCTGGTCGAGGCGATGGACCGGGTGCAGCAGATCTGCTCCACCGGCTCCTCGCTGCGCAAGGCCGCGAACCTGCGCGTGCGCCTGCCGCTGCAGGAACTCACGGTCGTGGCACCGGGCGCGGACGCGCTGGGCGGCTTCGCCGCCGTCGTCGCCGATGAACTGAACCTGCGCTCGGTCCGCCTGCTGGACGCCGAGAGCGCCTCCCCGGAGGAGTTCGGCATCGAGCAGAAGCTCGTGGTCAATGCCCGGGCCGCCGGCCCGCGCCTGGGCAAGAACGTCCAGCAGGCCATCAAGGGCTCCAAGTCCGGCGACTGGTCGGTCAGCGACGCCGGGGTGGTCACCGCCGGCGGCCTCGACCTCGAACCGCAGGAGTACACCCTGGAAACCGTCGTGGCCGAGGCCGCGGAAGGCGAAGGCTCGCGCGCGGCCGCCGTGCTTCCCGGCGGCGGCTTCGTGGTCCTCAACACCGAGGTCACCCCGGAGCTGGAGGCCGAGGGCCTGGCCCGTGACATGGTCCGCGCCATCCAGCAGGCCCGCAAGGACGCCGGACTCAATGTCAGCGACCGGATCAGCACGTCCGTCACGGCGAAGCAGGACGTCGTCGAGGCGCTGCTGGCCAACGCGGAGCTGGTCAAGACCGAAACCCTGACCGTCGAGCTGGAAACCCTGGCGGCCGACATCAAGGACCCACAGGTCAGCGTTGCCAAGAAAGTTGGAGCCTAAACCATGACCGATGAATTCTCCGTTGAAAGCGTCTACGCCGAGCTGCTGGGCCGGGCGCCGGAAAACAAAATGGAGCCGCGGCTCGCCCCGCTGCACCGGGCCATGGAAATCCTGGGGGAGCCGAACAAGGCGTTCCCGATCATCCACGTCACCGGCACCAACGGCAAGACCTCCACGGCCAGGATGATCGAGGCCGGGCTGCGCGCCCACGGCCTGAGTACCGGCCGCTACACGAGCCCGCACCTGTCCAAGGTCACCGAGCGGATCAGCATCGACGGCGCCCCGGTGCCGGATGAGACGTTCGTCCGGATCTGGGACGAGATCCGTCCCTACCTGCAGATTGTGGACGGCGAACTCGAGGCGGCGGGTCAGCCCCGGCTGACCTACTTCGAGTGCCTGACGATCCTGGGCTTCGCGGTCTTCGCTGACCAGCCGGTCAACGTCGCCGTGATCGAAGTGGGCCTGGGCGGCATCACCGACGCCACGAACGTCGGCGATGGCCAGGTGGCCGTCGTCACCCCGATCTCGCTGGACCACACCGATCTGCTGGGCGACACCACCGGGGACATCGCCTACGAGAAGGCCGGCATCATCAAGCCCGGCAGCTTCCTCATCAGCGCGGCGCAGCCGGTCGACGCGGCCCAGGTCCTGCTGGAAAAGGCCAAAGAGGTCAACGTGCCGTTCCGCTTCGAGGGCGTGGAGTTCGGCGTCGAATCCCGCACCGTCGCGGTCGGCGGCCAGATGGTCACCATCCAGGGCATCGCCGGACGCTACGAGGACCTGCTGGTGCCGCTGCACGGCGCGCACCAGGCCGAGAACGCCGCCGTCGCCATTGCTGCGCTGGAAGCGTTCTTTGGCGGGGAAAAGGCGATCGACGCCGAGATCCTGCAGGAGGCCTTCGCCTCCGTCACCTCCCCTGGACGGCTTGAGGTGGTCCGCACCGCGCCGACCATCATCGTGGACGCGGCCCACAACCCGGAGGGCATCCGGGTCTCCGCCGAGGCCATCCACGAGGCCTTCAACTTCACCAAGCTGGTGGTGGTGGTCGGCGTGCTGCGGGAGAAGGATGCCGAGGAGATCCTGCGCCAGCTCAAGGAATCCCTGGGCGGCCTCGCCACCGAATACTGCTTCACCCAGTCCAACTCGCCCCGGGCCGTCCCGGCCGAGGACCTGGCCGAAATCGCGGTTGACCTGGGCTTCGGCGAGGAGAACATCCACGTCGCCGGGAAGCTCGATGATGCCCTCGAATGGGCCGTGGAACGGGCCGAAGCCGATGACGAGCCCGCCGGCGGGGTCCTCGTGACCGGTTCCATCACGCTCGTCGCGGACGCCCGGATCCTGCTCGGAAAGGCGGACGCTTAAGCGATGGCGAAGCTCACCAAAGCCCAGCGCGAATGGCGCCCGGGCATGCCCAAAAAACGACGGTCGACGAAGGTCATGTTCGCCTCCACGGTCCTGCTGCTGGAAGCGTTCGTGGTGCTCTTCGGCACACTGGCCGTCTTTGGACTGCACCGGAACGAATACCCTGCGGCCCTGGTCTTCTCGGTCGGGATCGGCCTGTGCCTGGTCTTCGTCTTCACCTGCGCTGTCCTCTCGAAGCCGTGGGGAGTGGCCCTGGGCTGGGTCCTGCAGCTCGTGCTGATCCTGGGCGGCATCGTGGAACCGGCGATGTACCTCGTCGGCGCGCTCTTCGCCGTGGCGTGGTGGTACGGGATCCGGACCGGCATCCGGATTGACCGGGAAGCTGCCCAGCGGGAGCGCGAGCAAGCTGACTGGGATGCGGCCCACCCCCAGGGCCCCGCGCCGGGAAAGAGCGCCTGAACCTCCATCCCGGGCACCTGGCCCGAACCCCGTAGACTTGACCCAAATCCCACCCCAACACATTGGAGCAGCTGTGAGCATTGAGCGCACCCTCGTCCTGATCAAGCCCGACGGCGTCGCCCGCAACCTGTCCGGCGCCATCCTGAGCCGGATCGAAGCCAAGGGCTACACCCTGGCCGAGCTCAAGAAAGTCGACGCAAGCCGCGAACTGCTGGAGCAGCACTACGAGGAGCACGTCGGCAAGCCGTTCTACGAGCCGCTGGTTGAGTTCATGCTCAGCGGCCCCGTGGTCGCCGCGATCTTCGAGGGCCACCGCGTGATCGAGGGCTTCCGCACCCTCGCCGGCACCACGGACCCGACGACGGCGGCGCCCGGTACCATCCGCGGCGACTTCGGCCGCGACTGGGGCCTGAAGGTCCAGCAGAACCTGGTCCACGGCTCGGATTCGGCGGAATCCGCCGAGCGCGAGATCAAGATCTGGTTCTAGCCCGAATTTCGGGACGCCCTCCGCCAGCGAGGGGACGGTTAAGGCCAATGTTCGTACCGGACATTGGCCTTAACCGTCCCCTCGCCGTTTGGGACCTCGCGGCGGGTGGGGCTTCGCTGCGTGCTCCGGGTCCGGAGACCTCTCATCGGCTGGCGAGGCGCACTAGATTCGAGAACTGACGGGTCTGCATGACCCAGTGCGCGGGCTCCAGCATGGCAATGCTCATGATAGGTTGCAGCCATTGTGGCCGTAGCGACCAGTACCCGCTGACCACCAGCCGGGTGCGCTCACCAGCGGCCTCCCGCAGCTCGAATCCCCAGAGCGAGTCGGTGTAATAGCGCGGCCGGGTTCGTGCCGGGTCGAAGGGACGCCCGCGGAGATCGACCGACATACGCAGGCCCAGGAACCTCTCGGGTTCAAGCGCCGCGACCGCCCACCACTCGCTGCCGTCGGGCTTCGCCGCCAGACGGTCACCGATGGCGATGTCCTGCCACTCCGGATGGATGCGCCCTGCGCTGCGGCGCCCGAAATTATCGAGACGGTCCCAGCTGTACCAGCCGGCGCGATCCGTTCCCATCTGCACCAGCCAGGGCCACACGCGGGAAGGGGGCGCATCGATGGTCACCGCCATGGTCGCGCTTCGGGTGCTGCCCGGAATCAACCCGGCGCCCGGGTAAGGTCCCCGCGCTTCGTCAACGGTCGCACCCCAGCGAAGCAGGCGTGGCCGCGCAACGGCCAGGTAGCCGGTGGTGAAAACGGCCACGGCACCCGCTGCCAGCTGGGATCCCCTCGGTGCAGGGTGCATCATCGCGCTTCCCCCTCAGTGATCAGGTGTTCCCGGAAGAACCCGAGGATGCGCAGGCGCGCGTCCTCGGCGGAGGGCTCGTGGTAACCGGCAGCAACCAGCTTCGCGAGCAACTTGTCCCCGAACGTGAGGTCCGACGGGCCATGCCTGTTGAGGAAGCCGTGACCGGCGTCGGGATAGACCTTGATGTCATGCTCTATTCCGGCGTCGGCGAGCAGCGGCTCCAGACGCGCCGGCACCTTGCGCACTCCGGGCCAGCGGTCCCTGGCGCCGTAGCTGCCAACGATGGGACAGGCGCGGGGCATTGCGCGGGCGGTCCCGTCATCCAGTCCGCCGTAGTTGACGCTTGCCGCGGCGAAGTCATGGTCCGGGGCCAGCATGAGGGCGAACCCGCCGCCCATACAGAAACCGATCACGCCGATCCGGCCGGTGCAGCCGTCCTGTCCGGCCAGCCAGGCGCGGGTGAGGTCCAGGTCACCGAGGGGCCGCCAGCCGCGGATGAGGGACCACAAGCAGGCCGTCCTGGTGCCCCAGTAAAACAGGTCAGGTGCCACGGCGAGGAACCCCTCGCCGGCCAGCCAGTCGGCCTGGTCTCTGGTGTCACGGCTCAGGCCGAGTGCGTCATGGATGACGACGACGCCGGGCCACGGACCGGTACCGGCCGGCGTCGCCGCGTAGGCAGGCATGTCCCCTCGTTCGGCGTGAATGTTCACAACGGTCATGGGTCCTCCCGTGCACGCCCCACCGAGCCGGGCGCCGCGGCCGGGATGCGCAGTCCCGACGGCATTAGCCTGTGATGCTGCCTGAAGACGTGGACGAAGCAGGTTTAGCGAGTTGGGCCGTAATCTGATCCGTCCATTCGTCGACTGCCGCCCAGTCCCGCAAATCCCCAAATCGGCCGCCGGTGAGCCGGAACAACACCCGGAGCGGTGCCGGCATCTGGCCGGCCTGGTAGACGCCGGAGAAGAGTTTGTGGCCTCGAAGTGGAACTTCTTTGATCAGGACTTCTGCCAGACGTTCCTGTTGCAGTGCCGCGCCGCGCCGGCGTATGGGCTTGGGCAGCGCATCCGCCATCCCTACACTGAAGGCCCAGACGGGCCGACTGGCCAACTCGCGGGCGTGGTGTTTGAAGAACAGCAAAGCCGGGGGCAGCCAGGCCTGGTTGTGGACGGCGCTGCCGACGACGACAGCCTCATAGCGGGAGAGGGCCCCGACGTCCTCCACGGACCGGCACTCTACCTCGCCCAGTGCACCCGCCATGCGGGATGCCATATGTTGTGCCATCTCCCGGGTGGAGCCCAGGGCGCTTGCGTAGGCAATTAGAACAGTCATCAAGAGGCCTCCGGTCTTCCTTCCTCCAGCCTTATGTAACCTGCGCGCGCGGGGTCGTGCCATAAGTCCCGACATGGGCCCGGACCCTCTCACCGAAGAGACGGCTAAGGCCAATGCCCGGCGCGAACATTGGCCTTAACTGTCTCTTCGATGCGGTTGGGGCGTTTAGTAGCCGGAGGTTCCGATGAAAACCTGGATGAAGGCGAAGAAGATCGTCGCGACGACGGCGACGTACAGCAGCGCCGTAATGATCCAGCCGGAGTCGCCGATCACCTTGGTGGGACCGGCGGGCAGGGCAATCACGCCGTGGGAGATGTTCCGGACGCTCACCCAGACGAACAGCGGGATCATCACGGCCCAGACGATCATGCAGAACGGGCAGAGGATGTGGATGGCGTACAGGGCCTGGGACCAGAGCCAGACCACGAACGCGAAGCCCAGCGTCACGCCCGCCTGGAGCCCCAGCCAATACCACCGGGAAAACCGGGCGCCGGCGAGGATACCCATGGCCGTGGTGATGATCACGGCGAAGGCGACGATTCCGATGAACATATTGGGGAAGCCGAACACGGAACTCTGCGGTGTCTGCATGACCTGGCCGCAGGAGATCCACGGGTTCACGTCGCAGACCGTGACGTGGTTCGGGTCCTTCAAGACCTCCAGCTTCTCCAGCACCAGGGCCCCGGATGCGAGCCAGCCGATGACGCCGGTGATCAGCAGGAGCCAGGCGAACGGGCGGTCGCGGGTCATCGTGGGAAGGGGCCGCGCCGCGGGGGCCGGGCCGGAACCCGGTTGGTGCACGGTCGCGTCGCCGGCGGTGCTGGAGATGCTGGGCATGGAAATTGAGTCCTTTTTTAGTCGTCTTGACCGGGTGCTTCTTGCCCCGATTGTAACGCCGGAGGCTGAGCAGCGCCGGAGAACGGCCCCGGCCGCCGCGCCCGGCCGCACCTGTTGCACTTCCGGCCCCGCCTGCCCCTGCTTTCACGGCTCCTGTGAGACAATGATCGTGGCTGGAACCCGATCCACATCCGGATTCCGGTCCGGCGATTTTGTTTCAAGACCGCCAATGATGAGCAGGGAGCTGCGGATCCTCTGATTCCAGCTGTCCCGCAATGCCATTGGACGGCACCTGGTTGTGGCGTGTAGGTCAACGGGTTCCAAAACAATCTCGCCGGCCCTCCAGGGCTGCCGCACCCCACTGCCGGTGCGAACCTGAGGGTATCCAATTGACTTCTGTCAATGCCTGCGGGTGTTGACGCATATTTGCCCAAGGGGCGCCGAATGTGGCGGCGCATCAGGGGCAGGAGTGTCGCCACATATGGATAATGACCAGGTAGTAGCCGGAAACGAAGAACTAGTAGTCACCGGGGAAGCGCAGGGAACTGCTGAAGCAGAGGCTCCGGTAGCCCCGAAGAGGGCCGTACGGACCCGCCGGAAGGCGCCCGTCGCCAAGGTCAACGCCGCGGAGGCGGCCGAGGCTGTCGCCGAAGCCGCGGCCCTGGCCGACGCGGCCGGTTCAGATGAGCCCGTCCGGGGCCGCCGTAAGCCGGCCAACGTCGAAGCAGCCGGATCTGAAACTGTTGAACCCGAAGCTGCTGTATCTGAAACTGCTGCCGCCGGGACTGCGGCCAAGGCGCCCGCGCGGCGCACCCGGACCCGGAAAGCTGTAGCAGCCCCGGAACCGTTGCCTGCCTTCGCCGGCGATGCCGAAACCGGCGCACCTGCCGCGGCTGAGGCCCCCGCAGCAGCTGGCACTGACGCAACTGCCGCCGCAGAAGCCGCACAAACGGCCGCAGAGACGGTTGCAGAGAAGCCGGTCCGCCGCCGTGCCAGCCGTGCCAAGGCCGCCCCGAAGGCCGAAGAAGCACCCGCGGCAGTACTCCCGGCCGAAGAATCCGCCGCTGCGGAAGCACCCACCGCGGAAGCCGCCGCAGCCCAGCCCGAAGAGCCGGAAGCCCGGCCCGAGGAAAGCCCGGCCGCGTCGCTGTTCATGGAACCGGGTGCCCTCACTTCCGTCATCTTCCAGGCCCCGGACCTGAGCACTGTGGTGCGTCCGGTCCCCGTTGCCGCCGCAGCAGCTGAGCCCGAGGACGAGGAAGGCGACGAGGACGAGGACGCCGGCAACCGCCGTCGGCGCCGCAGCCGCGGCCGGCGCGGCCGCACCCGCACCTCTGCCGAGTCCGACACGGAGTCGGAAGGCACCGAAGAAGAGGGCGACGAAGGCTCCGAGTTGATCCTTGAAGACGGTGTGACCTCCCGCCGCCGCCGCCGCCGCCGCCGTGGAGACCAAGACCTCGAGCTGACCGGCGGGGAAGGCGACGATCCGCCCAACACGGTGACCCGCGTCCGTGCGCCGCGTGCCATGGCCGAGGCGCCGGTGAACAACCGCGTCACATCCGTCAAGGGCTCCACCCGCCTGGAAGCCAAGAAGCAGCGCCGCCGCGAATCCCGCGACACCGGCCGCCGCCGTACCGTCATCACCGAGGCCGAGTTCCTGGCCCGCCGCGAGTCCGTGGACCGCCAGATGATCGTCCGCCAGCGCGACGACAGAATCCAGATCGGTGTCCTTGAAGACGGCGTCCTGGCCGAGCACTTCGTGTCCAAGACCCAGCAGGACTCCCTGATCGGCAACGTCTACCTGGGCAAGGTCCAGAACGTGCTGCCCTCCATGGAGGCCGCTTTCGTGGACATCGGCCGCGGCCGCAACGCCGTGCTCTACGCCGGTGAAGTGAACTGGGAGTCCGTCAACCTCGAGGGCAAGCAGCGCCGCATCGAGAACGCGCTGAAGTCCGGCGACTCCGTGCTGGTCCAGGTCACCAAGGACCCAGTCGGCCACAAGGGCGCCCGTCTCACCAGCCAGATCTCGCTGCCCGGCCGGTACCTCGTGTACGTGCCCGGCGGTTCCATGACCGGCATCTCCCGCAAGCTGCCCGACGTCGAACGCAACCGCCTCAAGCGGATCCTCAAGGACCGCCTGCCCGAGGACGCGGGCGTCATTGTCCGCACCGCGGCCGAGGGAGCTTCCGAGGAAGAGCTGACGCACGACATCAACCGCCTCCGCGCGCAGTGGGAAGGCATCGAGAGCCAGTCGACGTCCACCAAGATCCTCGCCCCCGAGCTGCTCTACGGCGAACCTGACCTGACCATCAAGGTGGTCCGGGACGTCTTCAACGAGGACTTCTCCAAGCTGATCGTCTCCGGCGAGGAAGCCTGGGACACCATCGAGGCCTACGTCACCTACGTCGCGCCGGACCTCGTGGGCCGGCTCGAGAAGTGGACCAAGGACACGGACATCTTCGCGGCCTGGCGCATCGACGAGCAGATCCACAAGGCCCTGGACCGGAAGGTCTTCCTGCCCTCGGGCGGTTCGCTCGTGATCGACCGCACCGAAGCCATGACCGTGGTGGACGTCAACACCGGCAAATTCACCGGCTCCGGCGGCAACCTCGAGGAAACCGTCACCAAGAACAACCTGGAAGCGGCCGAGGAAGTCGTCCGGCAGCTGCGCCTGCGCGATATTGGCGGCATCATCGTGATCGACTTCATCGACATGGTGCTCGAATCCAACCGCGACCTCGTGCTGCGCCGCATGGTGGAGTGCCTGGGCCGGGACCGCACCAAGCACCAGGTGGCCGAGGTGACCTCGCTGGGCCTCGTGCAGATGACCCGCAAGCGGATGGGCACCGGGCTGCTGGAAGTCTTCGGCGAACAGTGCGAAACATGTGCGGGCCGCGGCATCGTCACCCACGACGAGCCGGTGGAGCACCGCCGCGCCAACACGGTCGCCGCGGAGCACTATGTGCCGCGCACCGAGGCGCAGCCTGCTGCCCGCCCGGAACGCAAGAGCCGTCGCCGCGGCCGGGGAGGCCAGGGCGGAGAGACCGCGCCGACCGCACCCGCGCCCGTCCACGCCGAACCCACCGAGGCCGAACGCCACGCCAAGGCCGAGGCCACCCGTGCCGCGCTGGCCAACATCGCTGCCGCGGCGCACGCCGCGCACCTGCACGACGGGGAGGCAGCCGCAGCCAGCGACGCCGGGGCCCGCCAGGCCGCCGTCGACGCCGTCACGCAGCTCGCAGCCGCCGACGAGGCAGCCGGCCGCCCCGCAACGGTGCTGACGTTTGGCGGCGAGCAGGTGGCCCTGCCCTTCGTCGAGCACGCGGAGGACGCGCCGTCACCGGCCCTGACCCTGGACCTGCTGACCGAGGCCTTCGCAAACCTGGGCGAAGCCGAGGCCGGCAAGCCGGACCAGGCCGCCGGCCTGGCGGCCGGTCAGGCAGCAGCTGTTGCCGCACCGGAAGCCACGGCGCCCGAGGCGCCGTCGGCCGTCCGCGCTGCGGAGGCGCCGTCGTCACGCACAGCTGACACCACGACGCTGCGCGGCCGCCGCGGGCGCCGCAACCGGAGTGCCAGCCGCGCCCAGGGCGCAGCCAACGAAACCTCCGTGGAGCACCGCGAGGCAACCCGGCCGGCCGCGGCCGGATCCGTCCACGAGGCCAAGGCTCCCGCCGCGGCCGGGCCTGCGTCCATCCCGGCCGGCAACGAGCCGATCATCCTCGGCGTCGGCGTGCCGGCGTCGGAGCTGTAGTCCTCCGCGACTGACCACGTCCCCGTCCGGTCATTATTTCGACTGGTCGGGCCGCGGGTCCGGGTCAGGGCAGACGTAACATACGTCCGCCCGGGCCCGGGCCCGCTCGTGCGTTAACGGGTCCTCCGGGTGGCAAGGGCTAGGCTGGAACACTGACACGGGGTGCCGGGCATCGGGCCGGCTGAGATCCAGACCCGTTGAACCTGTCCGGTTAGCACCGGCGAAGGGATGTCTTCCTTGTCCGCGAAATCGAATCCGTCCGAGTTCCTCCCGCCCAATTTTCTGCACAACGAGTCTCTGCCGGCCCCGCCGCGCATTCCCCGCGTGCTGGCCATCGCCGGCTCCGATCCCTCCGGCGGGGCCGGAATCCAGGCCGACCTGAAGAGCATCGCGGCGAACGGAGGCTACGGCATGGCCGCCATCACCGCCCTGACAGCGCAGAACACGCAGGGCGTGCGCGCCGTCCACGTCCCCCCGGCGTCGTTCCTCACGGCGCAGCTGGACGCCATCAGCGACGACATCGGCATCGACGCCGTCAAGATCGGCATGCTCGGTGACGCCGCCGTGATCGACGCCGTCCGCGGCTGGCTGGAAAAGGTGCGCCCCGCCGTCATGGTCCTGGACCCGGTGATGGTCGCCACCAGCGGTGACCGGCTCCTGCAGGAATCGGCCGAGGCCGCCCTGCAGGCCCTCCTGCCGCTGGCGGACCTCATCACGCCCAACCTCGCCGAACTCGCCATCCTGCTCAAGGAACCCGTCGCTGCCGAGTGGTCCGAGGCCCTGGCGCAGGGCAAGCGGCTGGCCGCCCTGACCGGCACCACCGTCCTGGTTAAGGGCGGACACCTCCAGGGCGCCGGGCCGGGGGACGGGCATGCCCACGACGCCGATGCCCACGACGCCGCCGGCCACGGCGCCGGCACCGGCTGCCCGGATGCGCTGGTCAACACCGGCGGCCTGCTCGGCCAGGAAACGGTGGTGGTGCCGGGGGAGCGGATCGCGACGCGCAACAGCCACGGCACCGGCTGCTCCCTGTCCTCGGCCATGGCCACTGTGCAGGCCAGGGTGGGGGACTGGGAAGCGACGCTGCGGGAAGTCAAGCCGTGGCTGCTGGGCGCGCTCCGCGGAGCCTCGGCCCTGGACGTCGGCTCCGGCACCGGCCCGGTCCACCACTTCCACCACCTGCAGCACCTCCAGGCCGGGCAGGGTCCGGCGGCGGGGGAGTTCGCCGCAGCCCTGCGCGCAGGAGCCGCGGGCGATCTTGAGGCGATCTACGCCCTGGACTTCGTCCGCGGACTGGCCGACGGCACCTTGCCCGAGCACGAGTTCGCGTACTACCTCGCCCAGGACGCCATCTACCTCAACGGCTACTCCCGGGTCCTGGCCCGGGCCGCGGCGATTGCCCCCACCGAGGCCGAGCAGCTGTTCTGGGCCCGTTCGGCGCAGACCTGCCTGGAGGTCGAATCCGAGCTGCACCGTTCCTGGCTCAGCACGCGCCTCACGGCCTCCACCCTGGGCCCGGTCACGAAAGCGTATGTGGACCACCTGCTGGCCGCCTCTGTCTCCGGCAGCTATGGCGTCCTCGTGGCGGCGGCGCTGCCCTGCTTCTGGCTCTACGCCGAGGTCGGTTCCACGCTGCACCGGGAGTTCCTGGCCGGCGGCGCCCCCGGGGAGCACCCATACGCCGGCTGGCTGCGGACCTACGCCGACGAGGACTTCGCCGCCGCGACCCGGCAGGCCATCGCGTACACGGACACGGCGGCCGGGCGGGCATCGGAGAGCGAGCGGCAGGCCATGGCCCTGGCTTTCCGGCAGTCATCGCGCTACGAAGTGGACTTCTTCGACGCGCCGCGGCTGTACGCCTGACGCGAGCTGGTCCGGACTACCGGTACGATGGTGGGGCACGGTTCCGGAAGTCGTTGCGGCAACACAGCTCAAGATGGTCAAGATCCCGGCCAAGAACATTGGCAGGGACTTTGCATCAAGATGTTGTGGCGCCTATCACGGACTACCCGCCGGAACCAGCCTCATTTGCGGCCGAAGGCAAAATTAGCGTATTCTAGATCTTCGGTGCTTACGCCAACACTTGGGTTATGACCCTGAGAACGGTCCGCTTGGAATTTCAAATGGATTTGTTCCGGGGATAGCTCATGGGTTCCCCCGAGGAATCCACCGGCGTTGAGGCACAGCGTGAGCCGGTCCAAAGAATTTGGCCCCTGGTTCCGCACGCAAATCTAGTAATAAACGTCGAGAGAAGTGAGTTCCCCAGTGGTGTACGCGATTGTCCGCGCAGGCGGCCGCCAAGAGAAGGTTTCCATTGGAGACTTCGTTACCCTGAACCGCGTCCCCGGTGGAGCCGGCAGCACCTTTGAGTTGCCCGCACTGCTCCTGGTGGACGGTGACAAAGTCACGTCTGCTGCTGCGGACCTGGCCAAGGTAACGGTTACGGCTGAGATCCTCGAAGACCTCCGTGGTCCGAAGATCGTCATCCAGAAGTTCAAGAACAAGACCGGTTACAAGAAGCGTCAGGGCCACCGTCAGGAACTGACCAAGGTCAAGATCACCGGTATCAAGTAACTCTTCGTTACTGTTCAGGTTCCAGCAGATTCCCCAGAATTTTTGAAGGCAGGCATTTCAAATGGCACATAAAAAAGGCGCGAGTTCCACTCGCAACGGTCGTGACTCCAACGCCCAGTACCTCGGCGTCAAGCGCTTCGGTGGCCAGGTAGTTTCCGCAGGCGAGATCATCGTCCGCCAGCGCGGCACTCACTTCCACCCGGGCGCCGGCGTAGGCCGCGGCGGGGACGACACCCTGTTCGCCCTGACCCCCGGTGCTGTCGAGTTCGGCACCCGCCGTGGTCGCCGCGTTGTGAACATCGTGGCTGCTGCAGCTGCAGAGTAACAATAAGTTCTAAATCGGTGGGGCGGGCCATTAGGTCCGCTCCACCGGTGTTTTAACCGCATTACAATCATCTTGGGCCTCTTTGGGGGTCCGGGGAACAGCACTGAGGAGATCCACGTGGCGAGCTTTGTAGACCGGGTAGTACTGCACGTATCCGGCGGTACCGGCGGCCACGGCTGTGTCTCCGTCCACCGCGAGAAGTTCAAGCCCCTCGGCGGTCCCGACGGCGGCAACGGCGGCAACGGCGGCGACGTCATCCTGCGCGTTGACCCCCAGACCACCACCCTGCTCGACTACCACCACGCGCCCCACCGGCACGCCACCAACGGCGGCCCTGGCATGGGCGACTGGCGCGGCGGCAAAAACGGCGAAACCCTGATCCTTCCGGTGCCGGTGGGCACCGTGGTGAAGTCCAAGTCCGGCGAAGTCATCGCCGACCTCGTGGCCGAAGGCGACGAATACATCGCCGCCGCCGGCGGGATTGGCGGCCTCGGCAACGCCTCGCTGTCCTCCCAGAAGCGCCGCGCGCCCGGCTTCGCGCTGCTCGGCATCGAAGGCGAATCCAGCGACGTCGTCCTGGAACTGAAGTCCATCGCCGACATCGCCCTCGTCGGCTTCCCCTCCGCCGGCAAGTCCAGCTTGATCGCCGCAATGTCCGCCGCCCGGCCCAAGATCGCGGACTATCCCTTCACCACCCTCATCCCCAACCTGGGTGTCGTCCAGGCCGGTGAAGTCCGCTTCACCATTGCCGACGTCCCCGGCCTGATCGAGGGTGCCAGCGAGGGGAAGGGCCTGGGCCACCACTTCCTACGCCACGTCGAGCGGTGCGCCGCCCTGGTGCACGTGCTGGACTGCGGCACGCTCGAATCGGACCGCGATCCGCTCTCCGATCTCGCCATCATCGAGGCCGAGCTGGAGAAGTACGCCGTCGACATGAGCTACAGCGGGTCCGACGGCGAAGTCGTACCGCTGAACCACCGCCCGCGCCTCGTGGCCCTGAACAAGGTTGACCTGCCGGATGGCAAGGACATGGCCGAGTTCGTCCGCCCGGAGCTCGAATCCCGGGGCTACAAGGTCTTCGAAATCTCGGCGACGAGCCACGAAGGCCTCCGCCAGCTTGGCTTCGCCATGGCTGAAATCGTCAAGGCCGCCCGCGACGCCGTCGCCGCGACCCCGCCGAAGGTACACGCCCCCGTGCTGCGCCCCCGCGCCGTCAACGAGACCGGCTTCACGATCCGCCGCGAAGAAAAGAACCTTGAGCCGCTCTTCCGCGTCCTCGGCGACAAGCCCGTGCGCTGGGTCAAGCAGACCGACTTCACCAACGAGGAAGCGATCGGCTATCTCGCCGACCGCCTGGCCAAGCTCGGCGTCGAAAATGAACTGTTCAAGCAGGGCGCCAAGCCGGGCGACATGGTGGTCATCGGCGAGGACGACGGCGTCGTCTTCGACTGGGAGCCGACCATGATGGCCGGTGCTGAGCTGCTCGCCTCGCCCCGCGGCACCGACGTGCGCTTCGCCGACATCGGCGACCGCCCGACGCGTGGCCAGAAGCGCGACGAACAGCAGGAACGCCGCGACGCCAAGGCCGCCGCCCGCGCCGAGCTCGAAGCCGAACGCAAGGCCGGCATCTGGACCGAATCCGTCAGCAGCCGCCGCGCGCGGCAGCCGCTCAAGGAGAGTGGACTGGGCGAAGCCGATGACGAGTAAGGCCGTCGTCGAGCACCGGTCCCAGCCGCTCAGCGCTCAAGACCTCAAGGCCCAGACCATCAACGCCCCGGACCGCACCGCGCTGTCCGGGGCGCGCCGGATCGTCGTCAAGGTCGGCTCGTCCTCGCTGACGTCCATCAAGGGCGGGATCTCCGAAGAGGCCCTGACCGGGCTCGCCGACGCCCTGGCGCACAAGCGCAACGCGGGCGCGGAGATCATCCTGGTGTCCTCCGGTGCGATCGCCGCCGGCCTCGCCCCGCTCGGCCTTGAGAAGCGCCCCCGCGACCTCGCCACCCAGCAGGCCGCCGCCAGTGTGGGTCAGGGCCTGCTGATGGCCCGCTACACCCACGCCTTCGGCGCGCACGGGGTTACCGTCAGCCAGGTGCTGCTGACCGCCGATGACTTCATGCGCCGCAGCCAGCACACCAACGCGTTCCGCGCGCTGGACCGGCTGCTGAACCTCGGCGTTGTCCCGGTGGTCAACGAAAATGACACCGTAGCCACCCACGAGATCCGCTTTGGCGACAACGACCGCCTCGCTGCCCTGGTGGCTCACCTGGTCCGCGCCGACGCGCTCGTGCTGCTCTCCGACGTCGACTCCCTGTACGACGGTCCGCCGTCGCACGGCGCCAAGCGGATTCCGCACGTCTCCGGCCCCCACGACCTCGACGGCGTCTCGATCGGCAGCACCGGCAAGGCCGGCGTGGGCACGGGCGGCATGGTCACCAAGGTCGAAGCCGCCAGCATCGCCGCGGGGTCGGGTATCCACGCCCTCGTAACATCCACGGCCAATGCGGCCGCCGCGCTGGCCGGCGAGGACGTGGGCACGTGGTTCTCCGTCAACGGCGCGCGCAAGCCGATCCGGCTCCTGTGGCTGGCCCACCTGGCATCCGTGCGCGGCACCCTGGTGCTCGACGACGGCGCGGTCAAGGCCGTCCGCGACCGCCGCACCTCGCTTCTGCCGGCCGGAATCGCCGCGGTGAAGGGCGACTTCGAGGCCGGCGACGCCGTGGAGATGGTGTCTCTGGACAACACGGTGATTGCCCGCGGGCTGGTCAACTATTCGGCCGCCGAGCTGCCCCAGATGCTGGGCCGCTCCACCCATGAGCTCGGCAAGGCACTGGGCCGCGGATATGACCGCGAAGTTGTTCATGTTGACGACCTGGTGCTGGTCTAGGTTCCCCCGACGCCTAAACTGGAAGCATGACTGAGGCCCTGACTTCCGCTGCCGTGACTGATGTGCCTGCCGGCACCGTTCCCGCCGGTAACGCCGCGCCCGCCCAAGGGTTCGCCGCGGCGCCGGATCCGGCAGCGGCTCCTGGCACGGCAACGGAGACCGAAGCAGCCGTCCACGCGGTCGCAGACCGCTCACGCCACGCCGCCCACAGGATGGCACGCGCCAACCGGGCCTGGAAGGACCGGGGCCTGCGCGCCGTCGGCAAGGCGCTGGTGGATCACAAGCACCAGATCCTGGCCGCCAACGCCAAGGACGTCGCGGCCGGCCGGGCCGCCGGCACCAGCGCCGCCCTGCTGGACCGCCTGACGCTGACCGAGTCACGCATCACGGCCCTCGCCGCCGCACTGGAAAACCTCGCCACCCTGCCCGACCCCGTCGGGAACGTGGTGCGGGGCCAGACTCTCCCCAACGGGCTGCGCCTGCGCCAGATCAACGTACCCATGGGCGTGGTGGCCGCGATTTATGAGGCCCGCCCGAACGTCACGGTCGACATCGCCGGACTGGCCCTCAAGAGCGGCAACGCCGTCATCCTGCGCGGCGGATCCGCCGCCGCTGCCACCAACGCCGCCCTGATCACCATCCTCCGGGATGCGCTGGAATCGGTGGGCCTGCCCGCCGACGCCGTCCAATCCGTGGACCAATACGGCCGCGACGGCGCCAACGCGCTCATGCGGGCGCGCGGCCGGGTGGACGTGCTCATTCCCCGCGGCGGGCGCGAGCTGATCCAGGCCGTCGTGACGAACTCTTCCGTGCCGGTCATCGAGACCGGTGAAGGCAACGTCCATATCTTCCTGGACGCTTCCGCCAGCGAGGAAATGGCCGTGGACATCCTCCTCAACGCCAAGACCCAGCGGCCCAGCGTCTGCAACACCGTCGAAACGCTCCTGGTGCACTCCAAGTCCACTGTCCTTCCCGCGGTAGCCGCCGCATTGCGGGCTGCCGGGGTCACCCTGCACGTGGACCAGCGCATCCGCGCCGCCCTGCCGGCCTCGGTCCAGTCCGTGCCGGCCACGGAAGACGACTGGGCCACCGAATACATGAACCTGGACCTGGCCGTGGCCATGGTGGACAGCCTGGACGAGGCCGTCAGGCACATCCGCAAGTGGTCCACCGGCCACACCGAAGCGATCCTGACCAACGACCTCGCCAACGCCGAGCGCTTCATCGCCGAGGTCGATTCGGCGGCCGTGATCGTGAACGCCTCCACCCGCTTCACCGACGGAGGCGAGCTCGGCCTCGGCGCCGAAGTGGGCATTTCCACCCAAAAACTCCATGCCCGCGGCCCCATGGGACTGACCGAGCTGACCACGACCAAGTGGATTGTGCAGGGCGAGGGCCAGATCCGGGGCTAGCAACGCTGTAACATGGAACGGAAGACCGGAACGGCGGACACCTCCGCCGTCGTCAAATTTTGAACTCACTAGGGGAGAACATGCTGTCGCAGCAGATCGCCACTTTCGTCGCCGCCGCCGGCGAATCGGGCCACGAGGAACTCGCACCGCTCATTGCACCGCCGTTTGTCATTGGCGGCACCATGTTCGCGATCCTGGTGGTCCTGCTGCTGATCACCCTGTCCTACTCCAACCTGGGACGGCGCCACGTGGCTGTCGAGGAGCACTCGGACCCGCACCGCCAGCACCCGAACAAGCACGATCACGGCCAAGGTCACTAATATTTCCGCCCCCACGAAGCAGCGCGGCGCCCAGCGCCGCCTGCGTCTGGGTGTGATGGGTGGCACATTTGACCCCATCCACCACGGACACCTTGTCGCGGCCAGTGAGGTCGCGGCCAAGTTCGACCTCGACGAAGTCGTTTTTGTGCCCACAGGACAGCCCTGGCAGAAGATGGCCAAGAAGGTCAGCGAAGCCGAGCACCGGTATCTCATGACAGTCATCGCCACGGCCTCGAACCCGCGCTTCACCGTGAGCCGCGTGGACGTGGACCGTCCGGGACCGACCTACACGATCGACACCCTGCGTGACCTGCGGACCCTACGTCCGGACGCCGATCTGTTCTTCATCACCGGCGCGGACGCCCTGGCCCAGATTTTGTCCTGGAAAGACATCGATGAACTCTGGTCCCTCGCGCACTTCGTGGGTGTAACCCGGCCGGGCCACGTCCTGGACGGCATGGGCCGCAAAGACGTCAGCCTCCTGGAGGTCCCGGCCATGGCCATTTCCTCCACGGATTGCCGCACGAGGGTGGCCGAAGGCAACCCGGTCTGGTACCTCGTGCCGGACGGGGTGGTCCAGTACATCGCCAAGTATGGCCTGTACCACGCCAGTCCCGACGCCGATCGCCTCGAAGCCGGACACGCCGGGACCGCCAACGCCGGAAACGGCGCGGCAGGGACTGCCCCAGCACAGCACGATCCAGCCTTTGAGATAACCCAACCAGCCAGCACTGAATGAGTTTGCCATGAGTCAGGAACAGCCTCCCATCCGCAGCCGCCGCGAATTGCGGCAGGCCAGAGATGAACGTCTGGACACTCCGGGCCCGGGCGAGCCGACGGAGGCCGAAATCACCGGCCGGAGCCGTCGCGTCGCCGACGCCCCGGTTGACTCTGTGCGTGCTGATTCTGTGCCCGCTGGCACTGAGCGGTCTTCCCAGGTCCGGGCACGGGACCGCGCCGCGCTGCGGACCATCAAGGAACTCGCAGAGAAGGAAGGCCAGCTGGCCGGCGGAGGGCCGCCCACGCGACGCCAGTTGAGGCTTTTGGAGCTGGCGACCGAAACGGCCCCGGCCACCCAGGCCAACACCATTGTCCCGGTGTCGCCGCGGACCCGGGCCACCCCGGTGGTTCCCCCGGCCCCGAAGGATGCCGCCCCGAAGGACGCCGCCCCGAAGGGCGCCGCCCCGAAGGACGCTGCTCCGGCTGGGGCGGCCGCCCCGGCGCCCAAGGCCCCCGCTGCGCCCAAGGCTCCCGCGGCCGACGGCGCCGGACCGGGCGGGGCGACGCCCGAGGGCATGACCGTGGAGCAGGCGCTGGCCGCCCGCGAACTCCTCGCGGAGCAGGCCAAGAACCAAGTGGCCAAGATGGAACACATTGCGGCCACGGATCCGGATGCAGTTGATCCGGCCGTCCTGGCCGAGCAGATCGCCCTCGCCGAGCGTGCCGCGATCCTGAACCGCCGCGCCGCCGCCAAGCAGAAGCTTGCCGAACAAAACAGCCAGCCGACGGCGCCCCGCAACGATCCGACCACGGCCAACAACCTGGCCATGGTCACACCCTTGGAATTCGAGAAGGTTCCCGGCGTGGAGCGGCCCGTCATGAAGCGCCCTGCCACGTCGTACGTTCCGGTTGTCACCAACCCGGGTCCGCGCGTGGACGCGCCACGGAAACCCGGCCTGCGGCGGCCGGGCATCTCCCGCCAGAAGGCCGCAGGTCCCGCGACGGGTTCTGCCGCTGGCAGGGCCGGTGTCCTGGCCCGTGCGGAAGCAGCCGCGAAAGCCGGAACGGCACGGCCGGCAAACGCTGCAAACGCGGCAAACGCGGGAAATTCGGCGGGGGAGGCCGAGGAAAGACTCGTGGGCGGGGAGCCCGTAGCCGCGAATGCCGCCTACGGGCTCGAACCCCTGGATGCCGCTACCGCCGGGCTCGGCCGGGCGCGCCGCCTGCGCATGCTCCAGCTCGGCGTCCTGGCGGTGGGGATCGTTGCCCTCATCGCCGGCATCACGCTGATCGTCACCGGGCTGGCCCACTAGGTCTCAGGCCGCCACTGGCGCCATATTTTCATCACCATAATTTTTCATCACTACAAGGAGTCCCGTGACTGCAACCGATTCATCCATTACTACCGCCCGCCACGCAGCCCGCGCTGCCTCGGAGAAGCTTGCCGAGGACATCGTGGCCCTGGACGTCAGCGAACGGCTGGCCCTGGCCGACGTCTTCCTGATTGCCTCGGCCCCGAGCGAACGCCAGGTCAACGCGATCGTGGACGGCATCGAGGACGAGCTCTCCAAGTTTGACCAGAAGCCCGTCCGCCGCGAGGGCCGCTCCGGCGGCCGCTGGGTGCTGCTGGACTACTCCAACGTCGTCATCCACGTCCAGCACGAGGAAGACCGCGTGTTCTACGCCCTCGAGCGCCTGTGGAAGGACTGCCCCGTCGTCGATCTGCAGCTCGGCGACGACGCCTCCGCCAAGGCCACCGCCGGCACCGACACGGAGTAGCGCCCGCGTTCAGGCCACCTCCGGACGCCAAACCGGGCCGAATATGCCCGATTTGGAATTTTCCGGAGGGCTGGTCTAAGATATTTGAGTTGCTTCGGAGAAATCCGGACAAAAAACCGGAACATCGCACGTCGGCAGACATGCTCGGAGCAGCGAAAATTCGGGGCTGTGGCGCAGCTGGTAGCGCACCTGCATGGCATGCAGGGGGTCAGGGGTTCGAGTCCCCTCAGCTCCACCGGACAATCCGCCGGAATCGAAAGATTCCGGCGGATTTTTTTGTGCCCGGTTCCATGTTGGATTTTGTGCCCCGTTCCGCACCCCTGTTCCATGAGTCAGCGCGCCGATTAGCGCGAACGCGATTTGTGGTTTAGGCTATTCAGGTTGCTTCAGGGAGGATGAAACTTCCAGGCAAATGAGGGGCTGTGGCGCAGCTGGTAGCGCACCTGCATGGCATGCAGGGGGTCAGGGGTTCGAGTCCCCTCAGCTCCACCAGAAAGGGAATCACCGCCAGGCGGTGGTTCCCTTTTTCGTACCCTCTGCAGCTGTGCAGGACTTCGAAAGTCGCATCCGTCAAGACCGTCTCATGACCGGACGTCATAAACTGTCATTTAGGCTCTCCACCCTGAGCTGGACCTTGCTATCGTCGCTAGGAGACGGCCGCCCTGCGGCTTAGCTGGAAGGCCATTTCCGGCTCCACGACTAAGGAACATCATGAAGCGCACACGACTTTCCGTTATTGGCCTCATCGCCGCTGCAGGACTCGCCCTGGCAGGCTGCGGGTCGGCGTCCACCACCCCGGCCAGCTCAGCGCCGGCAGCCGGTGCGGACACCTCCCTCAGCGACGTCAAGAGCGCAGGCGTGCTCAAGGTCGGCACGGAAGGCACTTACAAGCCGTTCACGTTCCACGCCAACGGCAGCGGTGAGCTGACGGGCTACGACGTGGAGATCATGAACGCCGTCGCCGCGAAGCTGGGCGTCAAGCCCTCCTACCAGGAGACGCAGTTCGACGCCATCTTCGCCGGCCTCGACGCCAAACGGTTCGACGTCGTCGCCAACCAGGTTTCCATCACCGACGAGCGCAAGGCGAAGTACGACTTCTCCACCCCGTACACGGTGAGCACCGGCGTGATCGTCACGAAGTCGGACAACGACAGCATCCACTCCTTTGACGACCTCAAGGGCAAGACCACGGCGCAGTCCCTGACGAGCAACTGGTACAAGCTGGCGCAGCAGAGCGGCGCGAACGTCGAGGCCGTCGAGGGCTGGGCGCAGGCAATCACGCTGCTCAAGCAGGGCCGCGTCGATGCCACCATCAACGACAAGCTGACCTACCTGGACTCCCAGAAGACCGACCACGACGCCGACATCAAGATTGCCGCCGAGACCACCGACAAGTCGCTGAGCGCGTTCACCCTGCGCAAGGGATCCACCAGCCTGACCGATGCCATCAACAAGGCCCTCGGCGAGCTGGCGGCCGACGGCACCCTGACGAAGATCTCCCAGAAGTACTTCGACGCCGACGTCTCGAAGTAGCCCTGTGCAAGCCGCAGAGAAACGCCGCGTCCGGGCATGAGCATCAACTGGGAACTCGTGTGGTCATCGCTGGGCCCGCTCCTGACGGGTGCGATCTTCGGCACCATTCCCTTGGCGCTGGCCTCGTTCAGCCTGGGCCTGCTGCTGGCACTGGTGGTGGCCCTCATGCGGCTGAGCCGCAACCGCCTGGTTTCGGCGGTGGCGCGGACCTACATCTCCGTCATCCGCGGAACCCCGCTTTTGGTCCAGCTGTTCGTCATTTTCTACGGGCTCCCTTCCGTCGGAATCACCATCAGCCCCTGGCCCAGCGCCATCATCGCGTTTTCCCTGAACGTCGGCGGCTATGCCGCGGAGGTCATCCGGGCGGCCATCCTGTCGGTTCCGAAGGGCCAGTGGGAGGCCGGCCACACCATCGGAATGTCGCGCCGGCAGACGCTCGTGCGGATCATCCTGCCGCAGGCCGCCCGGGTCTCGGTTCCGCCGCTGTCGAACACCTTCATCAGCCTGGTCAAGGACACGTCGCTGGCGTCGCTGATCCTCGTCACCGAACTGTTCCGCGTGGCGCAGCAGGTGGCGGCCTTCAGCCAGGAGTTCATGCTGCTATATCTGGAGGCGGCCGTGATCTACTGGATCATCTGCCTCGTTCTCGCCAGCGGACAGTCCGTCCTGGAGAAGAGATTGGACCGCTATGTCGCCCACTGAACCTCAACCATCTGACGTTCCTGTCCCGGACGAGCCGCTCCTGACCGTCACGGGCCTGCGCAAGTCGTTCGGCCACCATGTTGTGCTCAAATCCATCGACCTTGAAGTCCGCCGCGGCGAAGTGGTCACGTTGATCGGGCCGTCCGGATCAGGAAAAACGACAGTCCTGCGCTGCCTGAACGGCCTCGAAGTGCCCGACGCCGGCGTCGCCGAATTCGCGGGGCAACTGACCGTGGACTTCGCCACACCGGTGGCGAAGAAGCAGGTGCTGGCCTTGCGGGACCGCAGCGCCATGGTGTTCCAGCACTACAACCTCTTCCCGCACAAGACCGTCCTGGAGAACGTGATCGAGGGCCCGGTCCAGGTGCAGAAGCGGCCCAAGGCGGACGCGATCCAGGAGGCCCGGGACCTGTTGGCCCGCGTCGGCCTGACCGGCAAGGAGAACAGCTACCCGTTCGAGCTCTCCGGCGGCCAGCAGCAGCGCGTCGGCATTGTGCGTGCCCTCGCCCTGCGCCCGCAACTGCTGCTCTTCGACGAGCCCACCTCTGCGCTGGACCCCGAGCTCGTGGGCGAGGTCCTGGCCGTCATCAAGGAACTCGCGGACGAAGGCTGGACCATGGTGGTGGTCACCCACGAGCTCGCGTTCGCCCGTCAGGTGGCCGACGAAGTCATCTTCATGGACGGCGGCGTGGTGGTCGAACGCGGCCACCCCGACACCGTACTGCGGGACCCGCGGGAGGAGCGCACGCGGCAGTTCGTGGACCGCCTGCTGAACCCGTTCTAAGGCGCCCCGCCGGCGCCCCGCCAGCGGCGAGAATTCGGGCGGGCACAGGGATGGGCACAGGCGGCGACTAAACTTGGTCGGGTGAACGACTCCCTGCCCCCGTGCCCCGAATGCTCCAGCGAATACACCTACGAAATGGGGGCGCTCCTGGTCTGCCCGGAGTGCGCGCACGAATGGTCCGCATCCGCGGAGACTGACACAGAGGCCGACACCCCCGCGGCCGCGGTCATCAAGGATGCGGTGGGCAACGTCCTCGCCGACGGCGACACCGTCACCGTGGTCAAGGACCTGAAAATCAAGGGCAGCTCCACCGTCATCAAGGTGGGCACCAAGGTCCGCGGCATCCGCCTGGTCAACGGTGTTGGAGACCACGACATCGACTGCAAGGTGGACGGCGTGGGCCCCATGCAGCTCAAGTCCAGCGTCGTCAAGAAGATCTGACCGGGGACACGACCGTGACCGCAGAGACGGTGCGGGCGGCCGACGTCGTCGTGGTCGGCGCCGGCCAGGCGGGCCTGTCGGCGGCCTACCACCTTCAGCGCCGCGGCTTCGTCCCGGCCGGCGCTGACCCGGCCGGCCCGGCCGCGGCCGGGACGTACATCGTGCTCGACGCCGAGGACGGGCCCGGCGGAGCCTGGCGGCACCGCTGGAAGAGCCTGCTCATGGCCACGGTGAACGGCATCAGCGACCTCCCGGGAATCCCGCAGCCCGATGTGGACCCCGCCGAGGCCAGCTCCAGTTTCCTCACCCGCTATTTCGGCGGGTACGAGCACGACCTCGGCCTCGCGATTGAGCGGCCGGTCAAAGTGCAGTCGGTGAGCCGCGAGGACGATGACCCCGCCGGGCGGCTGAGCATCGCAACCTCCCGCGGCCGGTTCTCTGCCCGCGCCCTCATCAACGCAACCGGCACCTGGACCCGGCCATTCTGGCCCATCTATCCGGGCCAGGCCAGCTTCCGCGGCCGGCAGCTGCACGTCGCCGACTACGTATCCGCCGACGAATTCCGCGGGCAGCACGTCATCGTCGTCGGCGGCGGGATCTCGGCCGTCGGGCTGCTCGATGAGATCTCCAAGGTCACCACCACCACATGGTTCACGCGCCGGGTACCGGTCTGGCGCGAGGCCGCGTTCGACCGGCAGGCCGGCCACGACGCCGTCGCCCTGGTCGAGGAGCGGGTGCGCCAGGGCCTGCCGCCGCAGAGCGTCGTCTCCGTGACGGGCCTGATCTGGACCCCGGCCCTGCGCGCCGCCGCCGCGCGCGGCGCCCTGGACCGGCACCCCATGTTCACCGCGATCGAACCCGACGGGGTCCGGATGACTGACGGCAGCTTCCTGGCCGCCGGGGTCATCCTGTGGGCCACGGGATTCCGTGCCGAACTCGAACACCTCGCCCCGCTGCACCTGCGCGGACCCGGCGGCGGCATCGCGATGAACGGCACCCAGGTCGCGGGCGAGCCGCGGGTGCACCTCGTCGGCTACGGGCCTTCCTCGTCCACCATCGGCGCCAACCGGGCCGGCCGGGCCGCCGTCGCCGGAATCGTCCCCCTGCTGGCCCGGTCCGGTATAACGTAAAACGTAAGACCTGCCGAGCAGCGCCGGGGGAGGCCTCACACCCGGCTCCCACTGCCAGCACCCATACCCAAGCCCGAGAAGAAACGGCGGCACAACGCGCGTGGCGGACAACAGCTTCGAATCCCTCTTTGCCCGGCTGAGAAGATTCCCCGACGTCGAGGCCGACAACCTGCAGGCCTGGGACGCCACGGACAGGCTCCTGCTGGACTCTGCCCTTGAGATGCCCGCGGCCGGCCTGCTGCAGCCCGGCGGCCGGCTCGCCGTGGTGGGGGACCGGTACGGTGCCCTGACCCTCGGCGCACTGACCCTCGGGGCGGACGCTGTGCGCGTCCAGCAGGACCTCATCACCGGTGAACGGGCACTGCGGGCGAACGCCGGGGCCCTGGGCATCGACGGCGGCTTCGAGCACCTCCCGCTGGGCGCCGAACTGCTGGAGGGAGCCTCCATGGTCTTGCTGCAGTTGCCGCGGTCCCTGGCGGAACTTGAGGAAATCGCCGACGCCGTGGCCCGCTACGCGGCGCCAGAGGTGGTGCTGGTCGCGGGCGGACGCGTCAAACACATGGGCCTGGGCATGAACACCGTCCTGGCGCGCTACTTTGAGGATGTCCAGCCCCAGCTGGCGCGGCAGAAATCACGGCTCCTGCTGGCCCGGAGCCCCAGGCCGGTCCCGGCCGCGCTGCCCTTCCCGGTCACTGAGGTCAACGACGAACTGGGGCTCACGGTCTGCGCCCGGGGCGCCGTCTTTGCCGGCACCGGGCTGGATATCGGGACCCGGTTCCTGCTGGACTTCCTGCCCCGGATGCCGCACGCCACCCATGCCGTCGACCTTGGCTGCGGCACCGGAATCCTCGCCGCGATGTACGCCCGCGCCAACCCCGGCGCCCGCGTCACCGCGACCGACCGGTCCGCCGCAGCTGTCGACTCAGCCCTGGCCACCTCCCGGGCCAACGGCCTGGACGGTCGGATCGACGTGCTTCAGGACGACGCCATGAGCTCCCTCCCGGACGCCAGCGCGGACCTGGTGCTGCTCAACCCGCCCTTCCACCTGGAAGCGGCGGTCCACTCCGGCGCGGGGATCAAGCTGATCGAAGCGGCCGGCAGGGTGCTTGCCCCGGGCGGGGAGCTCTGGACCGTGTTCAACAGCCACCTGCACTACCGGCCGGCCCTGGAACGGCTGATCGGTCCCACCCGCGAGGCCGGCAGGAATCCAAAATTCACGGTCACGGCCAGCACCCGGCGGCCTTGACGCAAGAAACTTTGTGTCGGTAAAGCGCAAGTGTGGGCGCACGCCTGCACGTAACGTACGATTCTGACAACTGCTGTGCGTGGCCAAAACGTTTAGAGGTATCAGTGACCGAGTTCCGGCAACCCTCGCCGAGGCGAGGGACCAACCTACCGAAGATGGGCGACTTCAACCTCACAGTCATCCTCGACGCCATCCGCCGCACGCCCGGCGGGCTGAGCCGGGTGGAACTGGCCCAGATTGTCGGACTCTCGCCGCAGACCATCTCCAACATTTCCCGGCGGCTGCTCGACCAGCACCTGATAGTCGAAGCGGGCAAGGAAGGCACCGGGCCGGGCAAGCCCAGGACCATGCTCCGGCTGAATCCCGCCGGGATGTACGCCGTGGGCGTGCACCTGGACCCGGCCGTCCTCACGTTCGTCGTGCTGGACCTGCTCGGCGCCGTCGTCCGGCACTCACGGATCACCACCCCGCCCGGCACCGACCCCAGGGCTGTCATTGACACCATCGCGGGCGAAATCAAGAGGCTCATCCTGGACTCCGGGGTGGACCCGGACCGGATCGCCGGGCTCGGGGTTGCGTCGCCGGGGCCCATCGACCTCAACGAAGGCGCCGTCGTGGACCCGCCGCTGCTGCCGGGCTGGGACCACGTGGGGCTGCGGGATGGCCTCGCGGAAGCCACGGGCCTGTCGACACTCATGGACAAGGACGTCACCAGCGCAGCCGTGGCCGAAACCTGGGCCGGGGGCCCCAGCGGCGAGGGCAGCTTCGTCTTCATGTACATGGGGACCGGGATCGGCTGCGGGATCGTGCTCAACGACGAAGTCGTCCGCGGGACCTCGGGCAACGCCGGAGAAATCGGGCACATCATCGTCGACCCGGGCGGTGCCCTCTGCGACTGCGGGCAACACGGCTGCGTGAAGTCCTCCGCCATTCCGCAGGTCCTCGTGGCGCAGGCTGAGGCGGCCGGGATATTGAATGGTTCACTCCAGGACAGGAGCGCGCCGGCAGTTCAGGAACGTTTCGCCGAGTTGTGCGCGATCGCCGAAGCCGGCAACGACGCAGCCAAGGAAATCATTCGTGGGTCCGCAGTGCTCGTGGCCCGTGCGGTGTCGGTCGTCACCAACGCCCTGGACGTGGACCGGGTAGTGTTCGGCGGCCCGTTCTGGACCTGCCTCTCGGCGGCTTACCTCGAGCTGGTCCCCGGTCTGGTTGAGGCGAACAGTGCCACCCGGAGGATCCATGGGATCGAAGTCGTGGGCACGGGGGTAGGCGAGGACGTCGGCGCCGTCGGTGCGGCCTGCCTGGTGCTCGAACACACGCTGGCCCCGCGTTCCCAGCGGCTGCTCCTGGGGGACTAGACAAAGGCTAACCGGGCTCAGTCGATGTCCTCAACCACCGTCCCATACGGGATGGTGTCATCCAGATGCGCCTGGTGGCCATGCGGAAGCACGAGAATCCGGACCCCGTGCAACCTCTCTGCGGCCGACTGCATGAGGACTGGCCGGACGGTGTTGATGAAGCTCTCGCTCTTGCCGGCGAGGTACTGCTGATAGCTGGCTGGAAGCTGGATCATGGCAACAGGATAGTCCTGCCCGGATGCGTTGGGGAGAGCGGGCCGCGTGGGGCGAAAATGGCGCCTTGGGCGAACATTGTTCTGCCCGGCGCCGCAAACAGCCGTAAAGGTGCGTCTTAATTCGGGGCCCGACTTGAAGGGCCCCACGGCCCGGCCTTAGAGTTCTATACAAGTTACCTCAGTAACGTGTCAGCGATCCTCCGCTGAAAGCTGCCCCCGGGCGGCCCAGGAGGGTGTGGGTGCCCCCATGTGGGCCTGACATTTGCTCACGGACAACTTCGTATCAGGCGTAACAGTCGCGGCTGCGCCCTGCTGAAGTTCCCTCCGTGTTCCCCAAACTCAATTCACTGACGACGGAGTTTCCGTTTCTGGTTCCGGTCCTTCGGGGCTTCCGGATCTCCCGGCCGCAGTGTTCAAAGCCAAGGACGCAAATGTCACCACCAAGCCTTATCGATACCCATCCCAATCTTGCCGGCGCGGCCCCTGTTGCGCTGTCCTACGAGCTGTTCCCGCCGCGGTCGCCCGCAGCCGCGGAATCCCTTTGGACCACCATCGGCGAACTGGAAGCCACAGACCCGGACTACGTGTCCGTGACCTACGGCTCCAACGGCTCCAACCGCAGCACCGCCGTCGATCTCGTCAACCGGCTCGTGCAGGAAACGACGCTCCGGCCCCTGGCCCACCTGACCTGTGTGGGGAATTCACCGCAGGAACTGGCAGAGATTATCGGCGAACTGCTCGACGTCGGCGTCCGCGGCATCCTCGCCCTCCGCGGCGACCGGCCCAAGGATGGAGAAACCCCGCCGCCGGGATCGCTCCGGTACGCCCAGGACCTGATCGAACTCATTCGCCGCGTGGAGCAGCGCCGATCGGCGCTGTTGTGCGCCGGCAGGGTCGCGGTCGGCGTCGCCGCCTACCCGACCCGGCACCCGGAATCCCCGAGCGAGGCGCACGACGTCGAGGTCCTGCTGGCCAAGCAGCGCTCCGGCGCCGACTTCGCCATCACCCAGGTCTTCTTCCACACCGAGCAGTACGCCGACCTCCTGGCCCGGGCACGCCGGGCCGGGGTGACCATCCCGATCATTCCCGGGGTCATGCCGCTCACCAGCCTCCGGCGGCTCGCCCGGCTCGGCGAACTGACCGGCGTCGAACCGGCCCCGGAACTGATCGAACGCCTCGCGGCTGCCGACACCGACGCCGAACGGACCCGGATCGGGGTCAGCGCCACCGTTGATCTCGCCAACGCAGCCCTGGACGCCGGAGCCCCCGGCATCCACCTCTACACGTTCAATGAGCACGCCGCGGCCCTGGATGTGCTGGACAAACTCGCGCTGCCCCGCCCGCACCGCGGAAACCGGCACAGCGGCAACAAGAACAGCGGCAACCGGCACACGGCCAGCCGCCGCCAGCTCGCCAGCTGAGCGCGCCAAGAGCACACAACTTCCCTCCGCACCACACCACCAACACTTAGGACTTCCCATGACTGCAGTGAACACACTCAACCCCACTCCGTTCCCGGCCGCCTCGATCCTGGGCTACCCGCGCATCGGCCGCCGCCGCGAACTCAAGAAGGCCGTCGAGGCCTACTGGGCCGGCAAGATCGACGCCGCAGCCCTGGACGCGGCCGCCAGGGAAATCCAGCTCGGCACCGCTAAGCAGCTCCAGGGCCTGGGCCTGACCGAAGCCGCCGCGGTGCCCGGCACCTTCTCCTACTACGACCAGGTGCTCGACGCCGCCGCCCACCTCGGTGCTGTTCCGGCCCGCTTCGGGAACCTCCTCAACGCGCAGGGCCAGCTCGACATCGACGGCTACTTCACCCTGGCCCGCGGCAACAAGGACCAGCAGCCACTGGAAATGACCAAGTGGTTCGACACCAACTACCACTACCTCGTGCCGGAAATCGGGCCGGAAACCAACTTCGCGCTGACCTCGAACCGGATCGTCGAGGAATTCGAATACGCCCTCGCCAACGGCGTCGAGACCCGCCCGTACATCGTCGGCCCGGTCACGTTCCTGCTGCTGAGCAAGGCCTCCGACGACGCCCCGGCCGGCTTCAGCCCGCTGTCCCGCCTGGAGGACGTCCTCCCGGTCTACACGGCGCTGCTTCAGAAGCTCGCCGCCGCCGGCGCCAGCTGGGTCCAGCTCGACGAGCCCGCCCTCGTGGTGGACCAGGACACCCCGGCCGTGGAAATCCAGGCCGCCGTCGCCCGCTCCTACGAGGCCCTGGCCGCCGCGGCCCAGCGCCCGCAGCTTTTCGTCTCCACCCCGTACGGCGCGCTCAACGGCCAGCTCGGCACCCTCGCCGCCACCGGCATCGACGCCCTGCACCTGGACGTCTTCAAGGGCGAGGTCCCGTCCGCCGCTGCCCTGGCCGCGCTGGGCAACAAGACCCTCGTCGCCGGCGTCGTGGACGGCCACAACATCTGGCGCAACGACCTCGCCGCCTCCGCGAAGAAGATCGCCGAACTGAAGAAGTCGGTGGCCAAGCTGGCCATCAGCACCTCCACCTCCACGCAGCACGTCCCGCACGACGTCGACGAGGAAGTCCAACTCTCCGAGCAGCTGCGCAGCTGGCTGGCCTTCGCCGACCAGAAGGCCGTTGAAGTCGTCACCCTCGCCGGTCTGCTGACCGACGAGGCAGCCGTCCAGCCCGCCATCGACGAGGCCACCCGCGTCATCGCCTCCCGCGCCGAGGCCGAAGGCGTCCGCCGCGGCGACGTCCGGGCCCGCACCGCCGCCCTGACCGGCGCCGACTTCAACCGCTCCGCCTACGCCGTCCGCGAGGCAGCCCAGGAGAAGGCGCTGCACCTGCCGCCGCTGCCCACCACCACCATCGGCTCCTTCCCGCAGACCGGCGAAATCCGCACCGCCAGGGCCCGCGCCAACCGCGGCGACCTCACCACGGAGCAGTACGAGCAGCTTATGAAGGACGAGATCAAGCGCGTCGTGGAGCTGCAGGAAGAGCTCGGCTTCGATGTCCTGGTCCACGGCGAGCCCGAACGCAACGACATGGTCCAGTACTTCGCCGAGAACCTCGAAGGCTTTGACGTCACCGTCCACGGCTGGGTCCAGTCCTACGGCTCGCGCTGCACCCGACCGTCCATCCTGTGGGGCGATGTCACCCGCAGCGCCCCGATCACGGTGAAGTGGGCCGAGTACGCGCAGTCCCTGACCAGCAAGCCGATGAAGGGCATGCTCACCGGCCCGGTCACCATCCTGGCCTGGTCCTTCGTCCGCGATGACCAGCCGCTCGGCGAGACCGCCAACCAGGTGGCGCTGGCCCTCCGCGACGAGATCGCCGACCTCGAGGCGGCCGGCATCAAGGTCATCCAGGTGGACGAGCCCGCCCTGCGCGAGCTCCTGCCGCTGCGCAAGGCCGACCAGGCCGCGTACCTGGACTGGTCCGTGAAGTCCTTCCGGCTCTCCACCGCAGGTGCCGCGGACGCCACCCAGGTCCACACACACCTGTGCTACTCCGAGTTCGGCGCCATCATCGACGCGATCGACGGCCTCGACGCCGACGTCACCTCGATCGAGGCCGCCCGCTCCCGCATGGAGGTCGTCCACGACCTCGAGTCCCACGGCTTCGGCCGCGGCGTTGGCCCGGGCGTCTACGACATCCACTCGCCCCGCGTCCCGGGCGAACAGGAAGTCACCGAACTGCTCAGCACCGCCGTCAAGCACGTCCCGTCCCGCCAGCTCTGGGTCAACCCGGACTGCGGCCTGAAGACCCGCGGCTACGCCGAGACTGAGGAGTCCCTGCGCAACCTCGTCACGGCCACCAGGACGGTCCGCGCCGAACTGCTCTCAGCCGCCAAGTAACAGGCCACCAGGCAAGCAGCCGTCAGAGCCCGCTCCACGGACAAACGACGCCGGCCGGTCACCCTCCAAGGTGACCGGCCGGCGTCGTACGTTCTTGATCATCGATTGCTGGGCAGCCGCCGTTTTGCGCGCCCGGAAGGGCATCTACGGAGCAGTCGATGCAGGATTACCAGCGACTCAGGATGCCCGGGTCAGGACTCCCAGAGGATTTCGTCGTCGACGACGCCGTCCTCATCCGCGGAAGCGACGAGGACCTCGTCGGTGAAGTGCTGGCCCAGCGTGAAATCGAGGACGAAGTAGCGTTCCGGCTGGCCGGGGTAGATGCCCACGTGGCCGAGCTTGAGCGCCTTGAGGAAGACCTCGTCGGTCAGCTGGCTCTTGTCCTCGACGCCGAAGACCTTCTTGAGGTGTTCGTCCTTGATCGCGTTGCAATGGAAGTGGCGGTACTCCTGCGGACTGGTGCCTTCCTGGTCCAGTTCCTCGGCGATCATTTCGCGGACCTGGTCCACGAGTTCGGGCAGGAAGCGCAGGCGGTAGTCAACTTTATGCATGGCCGCTTCATCGAAATGGTCATGCGCGTTGACATTCAGGTCAAGCTCCACGGTCTGGCCCGCCAGCTCATGCGTGGCGGTGAGATTATGCTCCCGTCCGTGGTTGAGCTCGACCTCGCCGAAGTGCTTGCTCGCTACCTTGTTCATATCTTCAACATAGTCCTGAAAACCGGACCATTCCAGCGTTGGCAGGGTTTTCCGTACCGGAGTCACCGGTACCGGACCGGCGGACGGCCGCATGACTGTACATTGATCGGATGCAGCATGTAATCTCACCCGTCGGCCGTGCCCGGGCCGCGTTCGACGCCGGGACCACCCGCCCGCTCACCTGGCGGCTGGATCAGCTGCGCCGGCTGCGGCGCATGCTCGCGGAGCGGCACGCGGACTTCGCCGAAGCCCTCGCCCGCGACCTGGGCAAGCACCACACCGAGGCGCAGCTCGCAGAGATCGGGTTCGTGGACGCCGAGGCGGCGCACCTGGAGCGGCACCTCGAAGGCTGGCTGCGGCCCCGCCGCGTGCCGGTGCCGCTGGCAGTGCGGCCGGCCCGCGCCTGGACCGAACTCACCCCGCTGGGCGTGGTGCTGGTGATCGGGCCGTGGAACTACCCGCTGCAACTGCTGCTCGCCCCGCTCGCCGGCGCCCTGGCCGCGGGAAACACCGTGGTCCTCAAGCCGAGCGAACATGCCCCGGCCACCTCGGCCGTACTGGCCCGCTGGATTCCCGAATACCTGGCCGGCGCCGCCGAAGTGGTTGAGGGCGGCATCCCGGAGACCACCGCCCTCCTGGCCGAACGCTTCGACCACATCTTCTTCACCGGGGGAGAAGCCGCGGCCAAGGTGGTCATGCGCGCGGCGGCCGAGCACCTGACCCCGGTGACGCTGGAGCTCGGCGGCAAGTCCCCGGCCTACGTCGATACATCCACGGACCTGGCCACGGCGGCCAAACGCATCGCCTGGGGCCGGTTCATGAACGCCGGGCAGACGTGCGTCGCACCCGACTACGTCCTGGCCCGGAAGGAGATCCTGGAGCCGCTGCAGGCCGAGCTGATCAAGGCCGTTACGGCGCTCTTCGGACCGGACCCGGCGGCGAGCCCGTCGTACGGCCGGATAGTCGATGACCGCCACTTCGCACGGCTCGCGGCCCTCGCCGACGCCAGCACGGTGGTGCACGGCGGACAGCGCGACGCCGCCAGCCGCTACTTTGCGCCGACCCTGCTGCGCCCGGCGCCCGGCGACGCAATCATGGCGGAAGAAATCTTCGGACCCCTGCTGCCACTGGTGCCCGTGGACGGGCTCGACGCGGCCATCGAGGAGGTCAACGGGCGCGCCAAGCCGCTGGCACTCTACGTCTTCAGCAACGATCCGCAGACGCGCCGCGCCTTCGCCGGGCGGACCTCGTCGGGGGCCCTGTGCTTCGACGTTCCGGCGGCCCACCTGTCAGTCCCTGGGCTTCCCTTCGGTGGGGTCGGCGGCAGCGGCATGGGGGCCTATCACGGGGAACATTCGGTGCGGACGTTCTCGCATGAGCGCCCCACCCTGGACAAGCCGCTGTGGCCGGACACGCTGGAACTGATCTACCCGCCGTACACCGGGACCAAGCACCGGATCATCGACGCACTCGTGGCGCCGGTCGGGAAGCGGGCCAGGCGGCGCTGAACGGCGCCGGCCTAACGGGGGCTTCAGCTCAGTCCCTTCCCGTGGTCCCGGGCCGGTGCATCGTTTCGGCCAGCAGCTCCACGAACAGCTGGACCTGGGCCGTCCGCTTCTCGTTGATCAGCAGGGCGAAAACATTCCGTGCCAGCCGGATCTCCGGCACATCGAGGACCACCACGCCGGCAGGGCGGTGCCGCAGGGCGAGGTCGGGGACCAGGGCGGCGCCGAGCCCGGCGGCGGCCATCTCCAGGCTCGCGTGGAAGTCATCGCTGTAGGCCACCACGCGGGGGTGCAGGTTGCAGCTCGCGAAGAGCCGTTCAATCACCGTGGCGTCGGACGTGCCGGGGTGGTGCATGATCCAGGGCATGTCCGATAGATGCGGCGCGGCGACCTTGGAATCCGTCCCGATGCCCCAGGCCGCCGGCAGCACCACGCGGAAGTCGTCGTCGCCGATCCACTGCCGGTCCACGGTGTGCGGCCAGGCGAGGCCGGACTGACCCACCTGGTACACCAGGGCGACGTCGAGTTCGCCGCCGGTCCGCAGCCCCTGGATGGTCTGGGCCGGTTCCGCGACCGAGACCCGCAGGTCGATGCCGAGCTTCTTCCAGGCCGGGTTCCGCAGGATCGGCGGCAGCACATAGGTGGCCAGGCTCGGGAAGATGCCCAGCCGCAGCTCCTGGCTGGGGCTTTCCTGCGCCCGGGAGGCGGCGGCCATGAGCGTCTCGATGTCCGTCAGGACCTTGGCGGCGTGCCGGGTCATGACGACGGCGGCTTCGGTCGGCTGGATGCTGCGGGCCGCGCGCTGGAACAAGGTGACGCCGGTGTCGCGTTCCAGTGCCGACATTTGCTGGGAGACGGCCGAAGCCGTGTAGCCAAGGCGGGTGGCGGCGGCCGCAAACGATCCAAGCCGGATCACTTCCACAAGGGTCCGGAGATGGACGGGGTTGATCAAGGGCTGCCCTTCGCCTGGTTGCGGGTCCACGGAGACGGGACCGGAATTCCCGCTTTATTGTGGCATATCCGGCCCTCCGGCGGCCGTGCCGGTCTGCGTGCTGATGTGTCTGCCGGAATGTCCGCACGGAAAGTCTGCGCTGCGCGGCCGGGCCCATGCAGGAGAATCCGAGGAACCCAACTCGAGTGGCAGCTGACGGCGTCACTGGCGAGGGTCTGACAGCAGAACTGAAAAATCCCACATTCATACTCATCCGGCCGCCCGACGGCACCGAATTGCCCATAAGAGACTTCGGGCCAGACAACAGGAGCAGATCAGTGTCGCAAGCAGCAGGGATTCCGGCAGGCCGGCGCGTCGCCGTCATCGGCAGCGGAGTGGCGGGGCTGACCGCCGCGTACGTGCTGAACGGGCAGGACCGGGTAACGCTCTTCGAGGCCGACTCCCGGCTCGGCGGCCACGCCCACACCCACGATGTGCCGCAGCAGAACGGACCCACGCTGGGCGTGGACACCGGCTTCATCGTCCACAACGAACGGACGTATCCCACGCTCCTGCGCCTGTTCGCCGAGCTCGGCGTCGAAACCCAGGACTCCGAAATGAGCATGTCCGTCCGCTGCGACGGCTGCGGGCTGGAATACGCCGGCGCACGGGCCAAGGGGCGCGGGATCATTCCCCGGCCGTCCACCCTGCTGCGTGGCCGCTACCTGCGGATGCTGCTGGAAATCACCCGGTTCCACCGCCGGGCCCGCGCCCTGCTGGCCGAACCCGCCACAGGCACGGCAGTCGCCGGACACGAGCTCACCCTGGGGGAGTTCCTGGCCCAGGAGAAGTTCAGCAGCTATTTCATCTCGCACTTTATGACCCCCGTGGTCAGCGCCGTTTGGTCCTGCGACCCCACCACCGCGCTGGCCTACCCGGCCCGCTACCTGTTCACCTTCCTGGGCCACCACGGCCTGCTCGGCGTCAAGGGCTCCCCGCAATGGCGGACCGTCACCGGCGGCTCGCGCAGCTACGTCGACAAAGTCGCCGCGACCCTGCCGGACATCCGGCTCGCCAGCCCGGTCACCACGGTGCACCGGCACGCCGACGGCGTCGACGTCACGTCCGCGCTCGGTGCCGGGACCGTGCGCGAGACCTTTGACGCCGTCGTCATCGCCACCCACCCGGCGCAGGCCCTGCGCATGCTCACCGACGCCTCGGCGGCCGAGCGGGCCGCCCTTGGCGGCATGCCCTATTCGGTGAACCAGACGCTCTTCCACCGTGACGAGGCCGTGCTGCCGGCCAGCCCCAACGCCCAGGCCTCCTGGAACTACCGGCTGCCGTCCTGCGACGCCCGGCCGGACAAGGTCTTGGTCAGCTACGACATGACCCGGCTGCAACGGCTGGAACCCGTCGACGGCGGCCGGTACATCGTCAGCCTCGGCGAATCCGAGCTGATCGACGACGCCACGGTCCTGGACCGGATGGTCTACGAGCACCCGCAGTACACCCCGGAGTCGCTGGCGGCGCAGCAGCGGATCTTCGGACTCGGCGACGGGCGGCTGGCTTTCGCCGGCGCGTACCACGGCTGGGGATTCCACGAGGACGGCGCCCTGTCTGGTCTCAAGGCGGCCGCCCGGCTCGGCCGCGACTGGGACCAGCTTCCCGTTAACATCGGCACGGTGGCCGTGGACCCGGACCTCGCGCCGCCCGCAGTCCAGCCGGCCGCAGTTCCGCCGGCCGCGGTGGAGGTGCCATGAGCGCGCCGGCCACCATCCATCCGGCCGGCCTCCACGGCGCGGCTATCTACCGCACTGCCATCGCCCATGTGCGGCGGACTCCGCTGCGCAACGCGTTTACCTACCGCAGCTACAGCTGGTATGTCGACGTCGACCATCTCCCGCAGCTGCCGCGCCTGCTGCGGCCGCTGGCGGGATTCCGGGTGGAGGACCACCTCGGTGATCCGGACGGCACCCTGCGCGGCAACGTGGAAAGCTACCTTGCCACCCAGGGGATAAAGCCCGACGGCGGGCGCATCACCATGCTTGCCAGCGCCCGGGTTTTCGGGCACGTGTTCAACCCGCTGAGCGTGTTCTGGTGCCATAGTGCCTCCGGTGAGTTGCGCTGCGTCGTCGCCGAGGTTCACAACACGTACGGGGAGCGGCACTGCTACCTCCTCGAAACCGACGCCACGGGCAGGGCGAGCGTCCCGAAGGCGTTCTACGTCTCGCCGTTCAACGACGTCGACGGCGAGTACCGCATGAAGCTCCCCGAACCAGGCGAACGGCTCGCCGTATCGATCGTCCTGGAACGGGAGGGACAGCAGCCCTTCATCGCCACCATGGACGGCGTCCGGCACCAAGCAAGCGTGCGGAACATCGTGTCCGCGGCGCTCGCCGTACCCGCGGCCCCGCTGCGTGTCGCGGCGCAGATCCGCTGGCAAGGCATCAAACTGTGGGCGCGCCGCCTGCCCATCATCAAAAAACCACACCACCCTTCACAGGAGGCAGTTCAGTGACAATGACCGAAGCGACCGGGTCCGGTACGGGACGGGCACAGGGCACCACGCACAGCGGCGCAGTAAACGGCAGCGCAGTTGCCGGCAGCGCCGTCGACAGCGGGCTCGTCACCAGCAGGGTGCCGTACACCGTTCCCCAGCCTCCCGCCACCATCGACGCCGCCATCTGGCCCAGCATCGCCACGGTGCCCTCGAGCCTCAAGGCCCGTGTGGCCGGACGCGCTGCGGACGCCATCTTCAAGGCGGCCGTGCGCAGGCTGCCGCTGGAAGTCCGGTACCCGGACGGCACAGTATTGGGCAAAGCAGCACTGGGCACGGCTCCCTCCGACCAGGTACCCGCCGGCACCGCCTCTGACCAGGCTGCCGCCGGCTATCCCGTCATGACCATCAACCGACCCGTTGCCTTCGCCACCCGCCTCGGCGACGGCGGCCTGATCGGCCTGGGCGAGTCCTTCATGGCCGGCGACTGGGACGCCGATGACCTCACCGCCGTCATGGAGGTGTTTGCCTCCCGCGTCGGCACGCTCGTTCCCGAGCCGCTGCAGAAGCTGCGCGGCCTGTACCTGCCGCGCCAGCCGCGCAGGGAACGGAACACGGAGAAGAACACCCGCTCCAACATCTCCCGGCACTACGACCTCTCCAACGAGCTCTTCGCCTCGTTCCTGGACAGCACCATGACGTACTCCAGCGCTCTCTTCCCGGAAAGCGGCGACTCCCTGCGGAACGTGGCCTGGGACGGGCTGGCCGCAGCGCAGCAGGCCAAGATTGACCGGCTGCTGGACAAGGCCGGTGTGAAGGAAGGCACCCGGGTCCTGGAAATCGGCACCGGCTGGGGAGAGCTTGCCCTGCGCGCCGCCGCCCGCGGCGCCACCGTCTACTCCGTGACGCTCTCCAGCGAGCAGCAGGAACTGGCCCGCCAGCGCGTGGCCGAGGCCGGCTACGCCGACGCCGTCACGATCGAGCTCAAGGACTACCGCGCCGTGGAGGGCGAGTACGACGCCGTCGTCTCGGTCGAAATGATCGAGGCCGTCGGCTTCGAATACTGGGCCACCTACTTCCAGACCATCGAGCGGGTCCTGGCCCCGGGCGGCAGGGTGGCCATCCAGGCCATCACGATCGCCCACGACCGGCTCATGGCCACCCGCACCAGCTACACCTGGGTGCACAAGTACATCTTCCCGGGCGGGGTCATTCCGTCCGTCCGGGCCATCGAGGACATCACGGCGAAGCAGACCGGACTGCGCGTCCGCGAACGCCTCGCCATGGGTGAGCATTACGCCCAGACGCTGCGGCTTTGGGAAGAGCGGTTCATGGCCCGCGAGGACGAGGTGGGGGCCATGGGCTTTGACGCGGTCTTCCAGCGGATGTGGCTGTTCTACCTCTGCTACTCCCGGGCCGGGTTTGAAACGGGCTACCTCGACGTGCAGCAGATCGTGCTTGACTCCGCCTCCTAGCCCCGGTGTTAGAACAATCACGAATCGCTTGAGGCGGGCACCGCGGTGCCCGCCTCTTTCGTGTGCCCGGACACCAGATGTAGTGGCCGGCGCCACCAACCCGGGTCCCCGCGGCGGCGCGCGACACGCCGTCTGCGGTGCGACACGCGGGCGTGATTAATGTGGCTAACTACTCCACAGGGTGTGGATTTCGTCCGCCAAAATGGCGGAAATCCGGACATTTGGAGGGCCCCCTCCTGTGGATTAAAGGTGGGTTAAATGACATACTTGTAATACATCATCTTGGGGTCCACATGAGGCTCTTGCACTACATGTAGTATCGACATACAGTTCCAGCAGAGCATCAGCGCGGGACATCCGGAGCCGGGATTGCGCTCCACAGAAGACTTCAACAAAGGGGACAGGACCATGACCGTTACGGTTTACACGAAGCCGGCCTGCGTTCAGTGCAACGCGACCTACCGCGCGCTGGACAAGAAGGGCATCGCCTACCAGAGCGTCGACATTTCCCAGGACGCGGAAGCCCTTGAGCGCCTGAAGTCCCTGGGCTACATGCAGGCCCCCGTTGTCGTCACCGACCAGGACCACTGGTCAGGTTTCCGCCCGGACAAGATCGAAGAACTGGCGCAGGCTGCCGCCGTCGCTGTAGCCTGAAACGCCCTGTCGCCTGAAAAGCCCAGGACGCCGCTACCAGGGAAGAATTCACGGTAGATGAGGTGACCACCGTGGCTGTAACAACTGAAGATCGGGTGGCTGCCACGGCTGACGGCGGGGAAGCGGTCAGCACGGCAGCACCGGCGACCACCACGCACTGCCGGCTCATCTACTTTTCCTCCACCTCCGAAAACACCGCACGCTTCGTTGCGAAGCTGGGCGTCGACGCCGCCAGGATCCCCCTTTACCCGAGGGACGCTCCGCTGGTGGCCCGGGAGCCCTACGTTTTGTTGCTCCCGACCTATGGGGGCACCGGGGGAGAGGGATCTGTTCCAAAGCAGGTCATCAGGTTTTTGAACGATCCGGGCAACCGGAAGCTGATCCGCGGAGTGATCGGCGCAGGAAACACCAATTTCGGGGACAACTACTGCATGGCAGGGGACATCATCGCCGCCAAGTGCAAGGTCCCGCACCTATATCGCTTCGAACTCATGGGGACGCCGGAAGACGTCAACCGCGTACAACAAGGATTGGAAGAGTTTTGGACACGACTGTCGCAGACAAAGCAGTAACTGAAGGCGCAGGCCTGCACACGGGCACCGGCACAGCCGCCGCCGCTGTTGAGAAGAAGCACGAGATGCCGGCCGCCTACAAGGGCCTGGGCTACCACGAGCTGAACGCCATGCTGAACCTCTACGGCCCCAACGGGGAAATCCAGTTCGAGGCCGACCGCGAGGCCGCGCACCAGTACTTCCTGCAGCACGTGAACAACAACACCGTGTTCTTCCACGACCTCGAGGAAAAGCTCGACTACCTCGTCAAGAACGAGTACTACGAGCGCGAAACCCTCGACCAGTACACGATGAATTTCATCCGCGAGCTCTACAACCGCGCGTACAAGAAGAAGTTCCGCTTCGAGACCTTCCTCGGCGCGTTCAAGTTCTACACCTCCTACACGCTGAAGACGTTCGACGGAAAGCGCTTCCTGGAGCGCTACGAGGACCGCGTCTGCATGGTGGCCCTGCACCTGGCCCGCGGCGACGAGAAGCTCGCCACCCAGATGGTGGACGAGATCATCGAAGGCCGCTTCCAGCCGGCCACCCCGACGTTCCTGAATGCCGGCAAGCGCCAGCGCGGCGAGCTGGTCTCCTGCTTCCTGCTCCGCATCGAAGACAACATGGAGTCGATCGGCCGGTCCATCAACTCCGCCCTGCAGCTCTCCAAACGCGGCGGCGGCGTCGCCTTCGCGCTGACCAACATCCGCGAGGTCGGCGCGCCGATCAAGCAGATCGAGAACCAGTCCTCCGGTGTCATCCCCGTGATGAAGCTCCTCGAGGACAGCTTCTCCTACGCCAACCAGCTCGGTGCCCGCCAGGGTGCCGGTGCGGTGTACCTGCACGCGCACCACCCGGACATCTACCGCTTCCTGGACACCAAGCGCGAGAACGCGGACGAGAAGATCCGCATCAAGACCCTCTCGCTCGGCGTCGTCATCCCGGACATCACCTTCGAGCTCGCCAAGCGGGACGAGGACATGTACCTGTTCTCCCCGTACGACGTCGAAAAGGTCTACGGCATGCCGTTCTCCGACGTCTCGGTCACCGAGAAGTACTACGAGATGGTGGACGATTCCCGGATCAAGAAGACCAAGATCAAGGCGCGCGAGTTCTTCCAGACCCTCGCCGAGATCCAGTTCGAATCCGGCTACCCGTACATCATGTTCGAGGACACCGTGAACCGGGAAAACCCGATCGACGGCAAGATCATCATGTCCAACCTGTGCTCGGAGATCCTCCAGGTTTCCCAGCCCACCACGTACCACGATGACCTGTCCTACGACCAGACCGGCAAGGACATCTCCTGCAACCTGGGTTCGCTGAACATCGCCAAGACCATGGACTCGCCGGACTTCGGCCTGACCATCGAGACGGCCATCCGGTCCCTCTCGGCCGTCTCGGACATGTCCAACATCACCTCGGTGCCCTCGATTGCCCGCGGTAACGACCAGAGCCACGCGATCGGCCTCGGCCAGATGAACCTGCACGGCTACCTGGCCCGCGAGCGGGTCCACTACGGTTCCGAAGAGGGCCTGGACTTCACCAACATCTACTTCTACTCGGTGGTGTTCCACGCGGTCCGCGCCTCCAACCTGCTGGCCATCCAGACCGGCCAGACATTCGGCGGCTTCGAGAAGTCCAAGTACGCCTCCGGCGAGTTCTTCGACAAGTACACCGAGCAGGAATGGGTCCCGCAGACCGAGAAGGTCGCCGAGCTGTTCAAGAACATCCACATCCCCACCCAGGATGACTGGCGCGAGCTGAAGGCCTCCGTCATGGAGCACGGCATCTACAACCAGAACCTGCAGGCCGTTCCGCCTACCGGCTCGATCTCCTACATCAACAACTCCACCTCCTCGATCCACCCGGTGGCGTCCAAGATCGAGATCCGCAAGGAAGGCAAGCTGGGCCGCGTGTACTACCCGGCGCCGTACCTGACGAACGACAACCTGGAGTACTACCAGGACGCGTACGAGATCGGCTACGAGAAGGTCATCGACACCTACGCCGCCGCCACGCAGCACGTGGACCAGGGCCTGTCCCTGACGCTGTTCTTCAAGGACACCGCCACCACGCGCGACATCAACAAGGCCCAGATCTACGCCTGGAAGAAGGGCATCAAGACCATCTACTACATCCGTCTCCGCCAGCTCGCGCTGGAAGGGACCGAGGTAGAAAATTGTGTCTCGTGCATGCTTTGATCAACTGAAATCGGCTGATTTTGAGTGATCGGTTGAAATGATGGAAACGACGACGGCGACGGGCGGCTTGGTCTACGGCATCCGGCTTAGGCGGGAGGCCGAGTACCGTTATGTCGGTATCACGACTAAGACGGCCAGTCGTCGTTTCCATCAGCACCTGCGAGTGGCTGCTGAGGGCCGTAAGACGCCGTTCTACGATTGGCTTCGAAAACACGATCCGGCTGATCTCATCGCGGACGAGCTGGATTGGATTGAAGGTCTGCCCGAGCTGGGGCGGGCGGAGATCGAGTGGATCAGCTATTTGCGACGAGAAGGGGACCGTCTTCTGAACATCGCGGAAGGCGGTCTGGGACCGACCGGCGTCGTCTGGACCGAAGAACAGCGTGAAGCCGCCCGCATCAGGAGTACCGGCCGCAAGGGGCTTAGCCGTTCAGGTGCCGATAACCCGTTTTACGGCGGCAAGCACAGCCTGGAGCAGCGGAAGAAGTGGGCGGAGGATCGCAAGGGAACTAACTCCGGACCGGAGAACCCGAACTTTGGGAAGTTCGGCCCGGAGCATCCAAGTTTTGGGCATTCGGTCGGTGACGAAACCCGCAAAGCACTTTCAGAAGCCAAGAAAGGTGCCGGCAACCCGAACTTTGGGAAGCAGGCCAGTGCCGAAACCCGTGCGAAAATGTCAGCAGTACGGAAGGGCCGTCCGATGCCTTCCAGCCAGCGAAACGCCCACACCAGACATCACACCAACAGAGGCATAGAGAAAGCCGACTGCAAGTATTGCGTCGAGGACTCAGCCAAACCCAGTCTCTCTTCAGAAAGCGAGTCGGAGTCATGACAGAAAAAGTAAAGCTTCTCAGCCACGTTGAAGCCATTAACTGGAACCGCATCCAGGACGACAAGGACGTGGATGTCTGGAACCGCCTGGTCAACAACTTCTGGCTGCCGGAAAAGGTGCCGCTGTCCAACGACGTGCAGTCGTGGGCGACGCTGACCCCGGACGAGCAGCAGCTCACCATGCGCGTGTTCACGGGCCTGACCCTGCTGGACACCATCCAGGGCACCGTCGGCGCCGTCTCGCTGATTCCGGACGCCCTCACCCCGCATGAAGAGGCTGTCTACACGAACATCGCGTTCATGGAGTCCGTGCACGCCAAGAGCTACTCCTCCATCTTCTCCACGCTGGCCTCCACCAAGGAGATCGACGAGGCGTTCCGCTGGTCCACCGAGAACGAGAACCTTCAGAAGAAGGCACAGATCGTCATGGACTACTACCAGGGCGACGACCCCCTCAAGCGCAAGGTGGCCTCCACGCTGCTGGAGAGCTTCCTGTTCTACTCCGGCTTCTACCTGCCGATGTACTGGTCCTCGCGGGCCAAGCTGACGAACACGGCAGACCTGATCCGCCTGATCATCCGCGACGAGGCCGTGCACGGCTACTACATCGGCTACAAGTTCCAGAAGGGCCTGGAGAAGGTCTCCGAGGAGCGCCGGCAGGAAATCAAGGACTACACCTTCGAGCTGCTCTTCGAGCTGTACGAGAACGAGGTCCAGTACACGCACGACCTCTACGACTCCGTCGGCCTGGCCGAGGACGTCAAGAAGTTCCTGCACTACAACGCCAACAAGGCCCTGATGAACCTGGGCTACGAGGCCATGTTCCCGGCCTCCGTCACCGACGTGAACCCGGCCATCCTCTCGGCCCTGTCGCCGAACGCGGACGAGAACCACGACTTCTTCTCGGGCTCGGGTTCGTCGTATGTGATTGGCAAGGCTGTCAATACTGAGGATGACGACTGGGACTTCTAGTCTCTCTGTGAGATGTCGACCTAGGTGGAAGAACGGCACCCTATTGTGAGTTGACGACATAGTTGGCACAACGGACAAGTTAGTTGGCACTGTGACAGACAGTATGGCGCGGTGCCAACTATCTTGGCCGACCATCGCTGACCGGCCAATTTGACTCATAACAAATGCGTTTCTTTGGTGTGCCCCGAGAGTCCCCGAGATTGTGGGGCTGACACAGACCGTCAGCGGGATCTGTGAGGCTCGGGGCCAGTTGGCGGTCGACCAATAGCTAACGAAATGGAATTGGAGCTTCGGTGAAGACTGGCCCTGACGCTGGTTACCGACATCTGAATATCTTTATGGGATTTTGGCAGCGCAGTCCGTGAGCTATCGCGACCCCTGTGTAGGCCCTTCAACGGCATTGCGTGGTGATGGTGGGCCGCTTGGAGCCGAGGGACCGAGCTCGATGCGGTCATCGAGTCCGATGGCCTGCGCGCGGACGAGACCAGCACATGTCTCGGTACCGCTATCCCGGACGGCAGCATTCGGACGCAAGGCACAGCATCACGAGGGTACTGTCTCCGGGGCCCGATTCTCCACCAAGGGTGGTCATGGCTGGAACGAGCAGTGCGTGCGCGCTACTTTGGGGCCCTCTTTGAGCGATTTTACGGGCTATGCGGAGGAGAACGGCAGTAGTGAGAGATGGATTGGGGCCGGGTGAGCGCCAAACACGCGTGATCGAGGCGCTGGAGCCCCGAAGTCCAAAACTCGCGGGCATGTATAGAACGGCACAAGAGATACTAGTCACCACGGCCAGTCCTGGCTGCGAGAGTGCGCGAATCTCGACCATCTGTCACTGCATGCGCGAGTTGATGAGCGGACTCCCGGCCGTGATGTCTGACTTTGCTATTCCCCGGCCCAACCCGTCGTCAGCATCCTTGATGAAGCAACTTCCCGGGCTACTGACAGCGCACCCCGATGCCGATTTGGGACTCGATCAAGACCTTGTGCCCGTCCCGCGTGCGGTTGCCCGGGTGCTTGCGTCTCTAGTCAGCGCAGTTACCCAGGAAGAAGGACGTAACCGTGCCAATACTGCAGCACTTGTGACGGGAGAGTCAGATGCCGACCACCCGGCAATCGCCCAATGGTTGGACGCATACCAGTTTTTTCTGAGTTGGACACACTGGCTGTGACAGGTTTGGATGGCCCCGGTAGGACGGTTATTTCTGGCCCCACTTCGTGACTCGCCGGGCACCTGTGACGGTTATTTGTGGCCCCACCTTCAACGTTGGATCCATCAGTGGATGGATGCGGCGGAAGGCTGGTCTGGATGGAGTCGAGAGTGGAGTTGTTCGCGCGGATTCGGAGGGACGCCCGGGTTGAGGGCTTATCGGTTCGTGCGTTGGCGGTCCGGTACGGGGTTCACAGGCGAACGGTGAGGCAGGCGCTGGATTCAGCTGCCCCTCCGGAGCGTAAACAGAGACAAGGCGTGTCCTGGAGGCTGGAGCCGTTCAAGGGCGCGATCGACGCGATGCTGATCGAGGACACGACGGCGCCGCGGAAGCAGCGCCATACTGCACGCAGGATTCTGGCCCGGCTCATCGAAGAGCACGGTGCGCAAGAGCTGTCGTATTCCACGGTGCGTGATTACGTCAGGGTCCGCCGGGCCCAAATTGATGTGGAGGCCGGACGCCGCGTTGAGGTGTTCATTCCCCAGGAACACGCACCGGGTGCTGAGGCTGAGGTGGACTTCGGCGAGGTCTATGTCGTGCTGAACGGCGTGAAGACGAAGTGCCACATGTTCATTTTCCGGTTATCGCATTCGGGCAGGGCCATCCATCGGATCTACCCGACCCAGGCCCAGGAAGCCTTTCTTGAAGGGCACGTCGAGGCTTTCAAGGTTCTGGGCGGCGTCCCGACTAAACACATCCGCTATGACAACCTCACCAGTGCTGTCACCGCGGTGGTGTTCGGGCAGGGCCGGCAGCGCCGGGAGAACGACAGATGGGTGTTGTTCCGTTCGTTCTACGGCTTCGATCCCTTCTATTGCCAGTCCGGCATCGCAGGGGCCCACGAAAAGGGCGGGGTTGAGGGTGAGGTGGGCTGGTTCCGCCGCAACCGGCTTTCACCGATGCCTGTTGCTGACTCCCTGGACGAGCTCAACGACCGGATACGGGCTTGGGAAGCTCAGGACGTGAACCGGCGGATCAATGACAGGATCCGCACGATAGGCCAGGACTTCGAGATTGAACGGCCGTTTCTGGCCCCGTTGCCGGCGGAGGAATTTGATCCGGGTCTGGCGCTGAACCCGAGGGTCGACAGGTCCTCGATGGTCACGGTCAGGATGGTGAAGTATTCCGTCCCGGCCCGGTTCATCGGGCGGAGGGTCAGGGTCTCATTGCGGGCGTCCGAGGTTGTGGTGTTCGATGGCCGCACCGTGGTCGCCAGGCATCAGCGGCTCGCCGCCCGGTCCGGTCAGTCGGTCCAGCTGGATCACTATCTCGAGGTCCTCAAAACCAAGCCCGGCGCCCTTCCAGGCTCTACTGCTTTGGCAAGGGCGCGGGAGTCCGGGGCGTTTACCAGCGCGCACGAGGCTTTCTGGGCCGCCTCCCGCCGGGTCAACGGCGACGCCGACGGGACTCGTGAACTCATCGACGTCCTGCTCCTTCACCGGTCGATGGATGCCGGAGACATTCATGCAGGGATCAGTGCGGCGCTGGTAGTGGGTGCGGTCAGCGCCGACGTCGTTGCGGTCGAAGCACGCAGATACGCTACGGCATCTTGCCGGGGTGGGGCCAGGTCCGGCCGTCATCCCGGTGCTCATGCTGAAGAGAAAGTGCAACGGGTTGTCAGTCTCACCCAACGCCGGCTCATGGACCCCGCCGCGGTCATTGCCGGGCTGCCGCCTGATAGCCGGCCACTGCCCTCAGTCCGCGCCTATGACGAGCTGCTGGCCAAACGTTCCGAACACCCTGCAGGAACCGCGTCGAAGGAGAACATCTCATGAGCCCCACCGCACCGGCGACCACCATCACCCCGACCTTGCGCCGGCGGCGAGGCCTGACTGAGCAGGCCGCGGTCGCCGCCGTGGACCAGGCGTGCCGTCGGCTGCGCCTGCCCACGATCCGGGCGGTGCTCGACGAAGCCCTCGCCGTCGCGGGGAAGGAACAACTCTCCTACCAAGGATTCCTGGCCGAATTGCTGCTGGCCGAGTGCGACGACAGGGACCGGCGCTCCTCGATCCGGCGCGTGAAAGCCGCGAACTTTCCCCGGGACAAGTGGCTCGGGGACTTTGACTTCGATGCAAACCCGAACATCAACCCCGCCACCATCCACACCCTGGCCACCGGGGAATGGATCCGCAAAGGACAACCCCTCTGCCTGATTGGGGACTCCGGGACCGGCAAATCCCACCTGCTCATCGGACTCGGCACCGCCGCCGCAGAGAAGGGCTACCGAGTCAAATACACCCTCGCCACCCGTCTCGTGAACGAACTTGTCGAAGCCGCCGATGAGAAGGTCCTGGCCAAGACCATTGCCCGGTACGGCCGGGTGGACCTGCTCTGCATCGACGAGCTGGGTTACATGGAACTGGACCGGCGGGGCGCCGAACTACTGTTCCAGGTCCTCACCGAACGCGAGGAAAAGAATTCCATTGCGATCGCGTCGAACGAGTCATTCTCCGGCTGGACCAAAACCTTCACCGACCCGCGCCTCTGCGCCGCCATCGTGGACCGCCTTACCTTCAACGGCACCATCATCGAAACCGGAACCGACTCCTACCGCCTCGCCCACACCCTCAACCAACAAACTTCGAGCTGACCCTTGTAAGGCACACCTACGTTTGCGTCAGAGTTGAAATATCACTTCGGCGTTCTCGGATTTGAGGGTCAGCGGAGTGCCTAGATCGAACTGGCCATCTGACGGGAAGGCCAGGTCGAGGATTCCTCCGAAGGGGCTGTCTGAAAGCGAGTTGCTATGCGCCAACATCAGCGTCGTGCCGTGTCCATCGGTGAGCGTAAATCCCTCATGCGCCGCTGCAAGAGTTGTCCCGGCCCGATGATGTCTGGATGGAATTCGGGCCTCTGATCTGAGGCGAATGAGGAGATGGGTCTCCGTGGTCTCCAAAGTCTGGACCGTGAGATCCATGCCACTCTGACGGACGACGGTCAAATTGCAGGTGAACATGCCTGCATCCTAAATGTCGACATAGGGGATGTCCCAGTATTTAACCCCCAGACGCTCAAGTCGTGAGGGCCGCGCCCGCCTCTGCGCACGCTTAACCCACAATCAGCGAGCTAAGCCGATGAAGCGGGGCCAGAAATAACCGTCCCACCGGGGCCAAAGATAGTTGACATACTCAACACACTTAGACCGTAATCACGAACAGCAGAGACCCCTCCCCAATAATGAAGCCCTTCAAGCGAAGATTCGTGTTGTGGAGGATGTCATCGAAGTTCGGAGTGCCCTCTTCTTCGAGAACCTGCGTGCGATCGAGGATCTACTGGCTGAGATCAACGATTTCGACGAGGAGAGTGCGTGATGGCAGGCGCTAAACGACCCACCCCTGAGCAGGTAAACGAGGCCTTGCGCCGGATCCCTACGCCGCCACTGCGTCGCGCATTCTTTGAGGGGCTGAAGCATCCTCTATGGGTAGAACCGTTGGCAAAGGCCGGAATTTTTGGTGACCCACCGGAGCCCGAGAGAACCAGCGAGGGTCTCGTTCGAGACCATTACTGGCCCGAGATTGCCTATCTGATCCGGGTCGCGCCGGCCGCACCGAAAGCAGTCGTTGATGTTCTGCTAAAACTCTCCGACAGCAACAACGCTTGGGTCCGGAGAGCGGTTTTTACAATCGGTGCCTCGATCCCAGCGGACGAAGCGGCAAGGCTGAAGCCGATGATCAAATCGTGGGTCGAAACTGGCTTTGGTTTGCGGAGCGACCCTCGTGACATGGTTGGCTTCGCCGTCAACCTACTCCAAGGCGGGCAGTCCAAAGCTGGCAAGTGGATGGCTAATCTCCTGTTTCGACCCAGCGCATCCGAGAACCCGCACAAGCCGAACCTAGCCCTTGACGAATACTGGTACCAGGATGGCCTGCCACGCGTAGTTGAGGCACTCAGTGATGATGGCCTCAAGACCGTCCTGCCTTGGTTGGAAGAATATGAGCGTCAATCGAAGCGCTTTACGGATACGTTCGATATGACAGACATGTCGCGCGAATCGATCCGCGACAAAGCTGACTACCACCCATCTATTGAACACTCGCTCATCGACACAGTCCGGGACCTGGCCTCCAATGCGATGGCACGTGATCCTAAAGCCGCAGCCGCAGTTATGGCTAAGAGTCCTATGAATCTGGCGCGAAAAATTACGCTATATGCGGTCACAGAGGCACTCCGTAGCAGCAGTGCTCGGCCGCCCGCAGAGGCCGAGCATCTGCTGGCTGTCACGGCGCGGCTTGTGGCGGGCGAGGAGTTTTACGATGACTCCTGTCGGATCGAGTTTGGCGAGCTTGCCCGTGAAGTGGCGAGGCACTCCCCGTCCGCACTAGAACCGCTTACTGATTTCATCACCGCGGGACCTCAACTAGACAGAGAGCAGTTGAGGGACCGTCTACGCACGGATGAGGATGACACTCCTGAAAATCTCGATGAACGAGTCCAGGCGGTAGTTGATACTTGGAGGCATAGGTGGCTTTCCGCTGTTGGCAGTGAGGCGTTACCGTCCGCTCTCAAGAGAGTACTTGAGGAACTCGACGCAGGGCGGGGTGTAATCGAATCACCGCTTGCAGCTCTCAACAAAGTGTCAAGCTGGAGCGGGCCAAATAGCCCAATCTCCCAAGATGAGATGTCCGTCATGAGTCCTACGGAGCTCGTGGCACATCTTGAAAGTTGGCACGACACCGGCAATGGCTGGGGGCCCGGGCCATCGCACGAAGGCCAAGGACGGGAGCTATCGTCGCTCATCACCACGAACCCGAGGGCACTCGATGGCATTGAAGGCCTAGCCGATAGGTTACGACCTACTTACCTGCGCGCGGTTCTGCAGGGATGGGAAGCGGCCGTAAAGGCGGGCATTGAACTCGAGTGGCGTTATGTAGCGGACATGAATCAGAAAATACTCGCCCACGGTGACACATCCCTCTTCCCTCAAGAAGGCCGCGACTTCGATGACGACGCTGACTTCCGCGGGACAAAGAAAGCTGCCGTGAACCTGCTCGAGGAACTCGCCCAACAGCGAGAGACTCCAGCAATCCCGGCTGAGTCGGAGAAAGTCTTTGCTGACCTATTGATCGGGGAGGCCGACAGCGAATCCGCCTGGAAGGCTTATGACTCGGACGAGTCCGAGAGTGGTTTGGACCCCCTTACTCTCTCGCTCAACTGGCAATGGCCGACTCGGGTACGCGGTCTGCTCAATCTAATTTCGCACGGCAAGACCACCCCCTGGTATGAGGCGGCGCGCTCAGCTCTAGAGCGTGACATCGAGCGACTCGATAGGCGTGGTGCCTCGCGAGCGGTTATAGGTCAGGCGCTCGGCCGATTGGTGACCGTCGACCCCGACTGGCTCACGCCGAGGATGGAGGAACTGTTTGGGTCAGCCGACGGGTTGTCACGCTCCCAGCAAATCGCATTGACGACCGCCATGGCAGTTCATCGTTATCACGTGGCAATCTACGACCTTCTAACCCCATCCATGATCGCAGCCATCCGGTCAGGCGAGCCTCTCGTTGCAGGCTGGCAGGGCCAGTCTGATCCGCTACAGCGCATTGGGGAGTGGGTCGTCAATGCAATCATCCGCGGCCACAAGACGTTTGAAGATCCCGTCGCTGAAGCATTCTTTGCCACGGCAGAACCTAAAGTTCGTGGAGCAGCTATCGGTCGCATCGCCTGGTCATTCATACATGCCGAATCCGTTGAAGAGGCGATTCGTGATCGGTTTGCAGATCTCTGGGATGCGCGAGTGAAGCACGTCCGCTCACGTCCTGAGGACAAACTAGAGCTGAACGAGTACTACTGGTTTGTCCGGAGTGGCAAGTTCGATGCCTCGTGGTGGCTTCCTCGATTGAAAGAAGCGGTTGAGCTTGATCCGGAACTCGCAAGCCAGCGCTCTATGATCACTAAGCAAATCGCAAGCTGCGCAGATGCTGACCCACGCGGTGCGTTTGAGGTGGCCCGAGCGCTCCTCACGAATCGCGCGCAAGAGGGCATGTCACTCTGGGATCTCAGCCAGAATGCAGTGCCGTTGGTCATCGCTAGAGCAATCGACTCTGGCGATGAACAGCTCAAGCAGGATGCTGTGCTGTTCATGAACAAGCTGGGGGAGAATGGCAACCCAGGTCTCGAGAAGGAAGTCCAAGAAGTGCTGGACGGCAAAATCACCCAGGAGGACGTGAGCGACTAGGCGCACTTCATCCTTCAACACATCCGTCCGGCCGACGCCAGATCTGAACGGACTGCGGAAGGCTGTGTTCTTTGGTGGCGCGCGAAGACCAAACGAAGGACGTCAAGTTCAAGGTCTAGCCTGAATCACTTGTCAGGAGGAATAGCTGGCGGTGTCGTAGCTGCCTCCGACCCGCCTGGCGATGTCGGAATGGTCAACCCTTCTTGTGCTCCACGGCGGCCGTGGTCCTGCATCCTGGCCCACATGGCATGGTGCGCGGGCAGAGGCTTATTCCCGTCGCCCATGGGGCGGTGAAACTAACGAAGAAGTCAGAATGAGCACTAGAGGCGAAGCATCTCCGGCTATGACGTATGCGTGCTCTGCTCAAAATTCTCCACAAATCGTCGCATAGCTCGACTTACAGGCGGATTAAGCCCCACTGTCCCGTACTCCTCTGCTACCTTGCTCCATAGCAGCCAAGCCGGGCCCCTTCGACCACCGCCCCTTTGCACGGGATGAACCCACATCCACTCCACCGCAGTCCCCGCTGCTGTTGTGGTGACCTCCACTGCGCCACAAACCAACGAATAATTTCGCAGGATCTTGGGAGCTGTCACCAGCCAGACGTCTCCGCTGTCTCCAAACGAAGGGGTCCCGAGGTCAAATCCCATCTCGGCCGCGAACTGCCGATACATCCTTTCCACGGCCGGCCATTCGTCTTTGCCAGCACGAAAAACCCTCTCGGCTTGTTTCGCCACCGGGATCATAGTGACAGTGACGTTCAGGTCATCGAAGTCGAGCTCAAAGAGGTCCTCGTCACGTCCAAATCCGTACTCCACTCTGTCCCCTGACCGGCCGCTTGATGAGTCTCCCGCCAAACTATCACCGTGTCTTTGAAGAGTGAGGAGGAGCGCCCGCCAATTGGCACCCGGTCAGCAGGCTTCACCGAGGGGATCGCGCGGTCGAGGAGGGGTTGATCTTCGGAGACATTGGACTTGTTGAAGCTGATCTCGGATCAGGCTATCCATTGAAAGTGGGTCCCGGTCCAGCGGGCACGCATTGATTGGATCGACGTTGCGCTCTAGAAGGGCGGTGACTCGGCCCCTTGACGTCTGGCGCAAGCCTGCGAGGCAGCCGAATCGCCCGTGGAATACCCACTAAACTCGAACGGTGATAACAGGCGAAATTAAATCTCAGGTAGACAAGGTCTGGAACGCGTTCTGGACCGGCGGCATCTCCAATCCTCTGGAAGTAATCGAACAGATCACGTATCTACTCTTCCTGAAGCGCCTGGACGAGAACCAGACGCGCGCGGAGAACAAGGCCAGCCGCACCGGCAAACCGGTCGAGAACCCTGTCTTCCCCAGCGGTCTGGATGAGAAGGGCCGCTCCTACCAGGACTTCCGCTGGAGCAAGTTCAAGAACTTCTCCCGCGACGAGATGTACACGGTTTTCGCAGAGCACATCTTCCCGTTTCTGCGCACCGGGCTGGTCCAGCTGGCCAACGGAGAGGAGTCCTCCTACGCCCAGCACATGAAGGACGCCCGCTTCACCATCCCTAACGCTGGGCTGCTGGAAAAAGTCGTCGACATCATCGACGAAATCCCGATGGACGAGCGCGACACCAAGGGTGACCTCTACGAATACATGCTCGGCAAGATCGCCTCCGCCGGCACCAACGGCCAGTTCCGCACGCCCCGCCACATCATCGACCTCATGGTAAAGATGACAGCACCCCAGCCGCTGGAGGCCATCTGCGACCCGGCGGCCGGCACCGCAGGGTTCCTCGTCCAGGCCGGCGAATACCTCCGGCAGCACAACCCCAACCTGCTAACTACCCCCGAGCAGAGCCGGTTCTTCCACCACAGCCAGTTCCACGGGTACGACTTCGACAGCACCATGCTCCGCATCGGCTCCATGAACATGCTCCTCCACGGAGTGGAAAACCCGGACATCACCTACCGGGATTCGCTGGCTGACCTGCACGGGACCGAGGAGGAAAAATACGACGTCATCCTCGCTAACCCGCCTTTCGCTGGCAGCCTGGACTACGAGAATGTCGCCAAGGATTTGCTCTCCCTGGTCAAGACGAAAAAGACCGAATTGCTCTTTCTCGCCCTGTTCCTGAGGCTGCTCAAGCCCGGAGGCAGGGCCGCGGTGATCGTGCCCGACGGCGTAATGTTCGGCTCCTCCACAGCGCACAAGGCACTCCGAAAAATGCTCGTCGAAAACCACAAGCTCGACGGCGTGGTCAAACTCCCCTCCGGTGTCTTCAAACCCTACGCGGGGGTCTCCACCGCGATTCTGTTCTTCACCAAGACCAATTCCGGTGGCACCGACAACGTCTGGTTCTACGATGTGACCTCGGACGGCTTCAGCCTCGATGACAAGCGCACCCCGCTAGAAACGTCTGACGTCGACGACGTTCTGGCCCGCTGGCAGCAGCGGACGACGCTCGAGGCCGGCCGGGTACGCACCGAGCAGTCTTTCCTAGTCCCCAAATCCGAGATCGTCGAAAACGGCTACGACCTTTCCCTCAACAGGTACAAGGAAGTTGAACACGAGGTCGTTTCGTATGCTGCACCGGCGGAGATTATCGCGGGAATTCAGGCTCTTGAAAACGAAATTGCATCCGGCTTGGCAGACTTGAAGGATTTACTGAAGTGAATTCAACTATTTCCGTTGGCGATATGCTCTGTGAGTTCAAGGAGAAGCTTGGCGACAACGTGGAGCCTGAGGTTCTCACTCTCACAGAGCGCAACGGCTTCGTGGCACAGTCAACCAAATTCAAAAAGCGGTTGGCCGTGGCGGATACCAAATCATACAAGGTTATTCGACGGGGCGATATAGCTTTTAATCCGTACCTTCTATGGGCAGGTGCCGTCGCGCACAACACGGATTGGGAAGCTGGCCTAATTTCTCCCCTTTATCCGACTTTTCGAGTTCGTGAAGGCTATGACTCTACTTTTGTCAGTCGTCTCTTACTGACCGGAAACATGATTGATCGTTACGACACGATTGCATTCGGTTCAGTTCCGAGAAAACGGCGCTCTTCGGTTGAGAATTTTCTTGCTCTTGAAATCCCGAAGCCTCCGCCGTTATTCGAACAACGGCGAATTTCGAACATCCTGGACAAGGCCGACGAACTCCGTAACAAACGCCGAGTGGCTCTAGCTGAGCTAGACAGCCTTACCCAATCCATCTTCCACTCCATTTTTGAACACCCTACTGCTAATGCCGAAAGATGGCCGACAGTAGCCCTAGAATCCGTTGCAAGTCAAATAACCGATGGTGAGCATCAAACGCCAATACGCCAATCCTCGGGAATCAAGCTTCTTTCGGCTCGCAACGTCCGGAATGGGCGGCTCGACGTCGGAAATGTTGACTACATCGATTTGTCTGAATACGAAAGAATTAGCAGACGATGCAGGCCGCAGCGCGACGACGTGCTCATATCGTGCTCAGGTTCCATTGGTCGCGTTGCGGTGGTGGACACGGACGAGAACTTTTCGCTTGTGCGCAGTGTGGCTCTTGTCCGTCCCTATCCGGAGAAATTGTTGTCCAAGTTCCTCGAACAGCAGCTTCTAACCCCTAAGCTACAACGCAAGATGAAGCAGAGTGCCAACGCGTCGAGTCAAGCGAATCTCTTTCAAGGACCCATCCGGAAACTACCCGTAGTTCTGCCACCACTTGAGCTACAGGGGGATTTCGTGGACAAAGCGACCGCTGTTGAACGCTTGAAGGATCAACATCGTGCACAGATGGTTGCGTTAGACGACCTTTTCGCGTCCCTCCAACATCGCGCGTTCATGGGAGAACTCTGATGGGCGAGACTATGTCCTTCACCGCAGATTCGGAAGTGCCGATTTGGCCCCTCTTTGTGGTCCACGTGCTCCGGGTTCTGTCCCCAGGGGAAACCTTGAGTCGCAGGGACGTCGTCTCACGCGTTATTGAGGCATCCGGGCTCTCCGAATCAGCGAGGGCCGAGACACTGGATAGCGGAGGGCGTCGGTCCGAGCATCGGATCGGCTGGGCGCTCAGCCACTTATCGAAGGCTGGTTGGATTGAACGGCCGTCTCGCGCCAACTATCGCCTCACTGAGGCTGGCCAGCAGTGGTTGGCAGAGAATCCCGAGGGCATCCGGGACTTTTCATCTGCGAACTTGGCGTTTGCACGATTCTGGCCCAAGCCAACGAATGGGAAGCCAACGGTGTCAGTTATTGACGAAGCCTTGGTCGTTGACCTTGACCCCATTGAGCAGATCGAATCCGGGATCAACCGCATCCACTCCGACGTCGGTGATGCACTCCTCACACGTCTCCGGGAGAGTCACCCCGATTTCTTCGAGCAAGCGGTGGTCGATCTGCTCCTCAAGATGGGCTATGGCGGAGCCGAGCAGCGAGGGAAGCGTATCGGCGGCAGCAACGACGGCGGCGTCGATGGGGTCATCGATCAGGACGCGCTGGGACTGGACCGCATCTATGTGCAGGCCAAGCGGTACGCCGATGGCAATACTGTGGGCCGTGAAGCTATTCAGGCGTTCGTTGGCGCGCTGCACGGTGTCGGCGCCTCTCGCGGCGTCTTCATCACCACGAGCGCCTTCACCTCCGGCGCACGTGACTACGTGAAAGCAGTCCCGTCGCGCGTCATCCTGATCGACGGCGCCCGGCTCGTCGGGCTCATGATCAAGTACCGGGTCGGAGTCCAGGTGAAGCAGAGCTATGACATTGTCGAGCTCGACGAGGACTTCTTCGAGTAGTTAAACTCCCGGAACTAACTTCTCAATGGCTCTGGTTTGAGTTGAAACCGGTGTTGCCCGGCCATATACCGGGCAACACCATCTAGGCTCCAGAGAGAAGATCAACAGAGGAGTGGCATTGGGGGATGTGAACAGCAACTTCGCTGTACTGCAGGCGGAGTGGCCGGGAATCGCGAAAGAAGCCCGGCTGGCCGAGCGGTATGCACGGCGGGACCCGCGGTCCTCGCTTCTCTATGCGCGGCGGTCCGTCGAAGCGCTGCTGGCTTGGCTGTACGACGCTGACGACTCCCTCACCTTGCCCTACAAGAGCGATCTCAACGGCCTGATGTCGGAACCGACATTCAAGCGGCTCGCTGGCGAAACGATCGTCAGCAAGTTCCACCTCATCCGCCGGGTGGCGAACAGCGCCATCCACACCAACGCTGCCATCACCGTCCAGCATTCTGAGCAGACCAACCGGGAACTCTTCCACGTCTGCATCTGGCTGGCGCTTCGCTACACCCGGGATCCAGCCAACCGCCCGGCTTCAACTGTTGCATTCAACGGACAGTTCCTCAGCCCGACGCCGAAGCCGGGCATTACGGTGCCCGCCGAGAAGCCCCGCACTGCGGACCAGACGGCCAAACTTGCCGAAGATCTGGCGGCCAAGGACGCTGCGCTGGCCGTTCAGAAGCAGGACAACGAGCAGTTGCACGCCCAGCTTGCGGCCCTGCGCGCACAGATCGCCCGGGCGAAGGAAGGAAACAAGAAGCTCCCGGACGGACACGACTACTCAGAAGCCGAAACCCGGGTCTACATCGACCTCTATTTGAGCGAAGCAGGATGGGCGCTGGACAAGGCCGAAGACCGCGAATTCGAAGTCCACCACATGCCCACCCACGCCGGACCCGCCATTGGAACCGGGTTCGTGGACTACGTACTGTGGGGATCCGACGGCAAGCCACTCGCCGTCGTCGAGGCCAAGCGGTCTTCCAAGTCGCCGTACGAGGGCCAGCAGCAGGCCAAGCTCTACGCCGACGCGCTTGAGACGGAGAAGGGGCAGCGCCCGGTTATTTACTACAGCAACGGCTACGAGCACTGGATCTGGGACGACGTCTCCGGCTATCCGCAGCGGCCGGTCCAGGGCTTCCACACACGCGACCAGCTCCAGCTCATGGTGGACCGCCGCACGACCCGGAAACCCCTCTCCACGGCGGCCATCAATACCGAGATCGCCGGACGCAGCTATCAACAGGCCGCCATCCGGGCCGTCACCGACGCTCTGGAAAAGGACAAGGAACGCAAGGCGCTGCTGGTGATGGCGACCGGCTCCGGCAAGACGCGCACCGTCGTCGCGCTCTCCAGCCTGCTGATGCAGGCGAACTGGGCCAAACGCGTACTGTTCCTGGCCGACCGTGTCGCCCTGGTGGACCAGGCCGCCCGCGCCTTCAAAACCAACCTGCCCGGGTCCTCCCCGGTGGTCCTGGGCCGCGATGTGGAGGCGGACAGCCGCATCCACATCGCCACCTATCCGACGATGATGAACCTGATCAACGAACGGACGGACGACGGCACGGTCCTGAAGCAACAGTTCGGAATCGGCCACTACGACCTGATCATCATCGATGAGGCCCACCGCTCCGTGTACCAGAAGTACCGGGCCATCTTCGATTACTTTGATGCGTATCTGGTGGGCTTGACAGCCACGCCGCAGTCCGAAGTGGACCGCAACACCTACTCCCTGTTCGACATCGAGGACCACGTCCCCACGTTCGCCTATGAGTTGACGCAGGCCATCTCCGACGGCTACCTCGTACCGCCCCGGACCGTGTCCATTCCGCTGAAGTTCCCGGTCGAAGGAATCCGCTACGAGGAACTCTCGGAGGAGGAAAAGGAGGAATGGGACTCCGCCGAATGGGACGAGGACGGGGAGGTCCCCGACGCCGTGGATCCGGCCATCCTGAATACCTGGCTGTTCAACGCCAACACCGTGGACAAGGCACTCGAGGTGCTGATGACCCGCGGGCACAAGGTCGCCGGGGGAGACCGGCTTGGGAAGACGATCATCTTTGCCAAGAACCAGAAGCATGCCGAATTCATCGCAGAACGGTTCAACATCAACAACCCGCAGTACGGGGGCGCCTTCGCGAAGATCATCACGCACAGCGTCAACTACGTCTCCACCCTGATCGACGCCTTCGCCCGCACCGAGGATAGTCCACACATTGCCGTGTCGGTGGACATGCTGGACACCGGTATCGACGTGCCCGAAGTGGTCAACCTGCTCTTCTTCAAGGTGGTGCGCTCCAAGACAAAGTTTTGGCAAATGGTGGGGCGCGGCACCCGACTCAGACCGGAGCTGTACGGACCGGGTGAGGACAAGCAGGACTTCTTTATCTTTGACGTCTGCCAGAACATTGAATATTTCAACGCCGAGCTGCCCGGTTCCGAAGGGTCCCTTGGACAGTCCCTGGCGCACCGCAGCTTCGCCGTCCGGACACAGCTGCTGGCCGAAGCCCGCACTGCCGGGCTCGACGGCGACTTCGTGCCGGCGCTCCAGGCCGGCCTGATGGGCCAGGTAGCGGGGTTGCCCCGGGAGAACTTCTTGGTGCGCCCCCAGCTGCAGTGGGTGGAGAAGTTCGCCACCGCCGACTCGTGGGCCGCACTCGGCACCCAGGACCTGACGGACCTGCAGACCAAGCTGGCCCCCTTGGCGACGCTGGCCTCCGCCGCCGACACGGAGGAAGCCAAACGCTTCGACCTGCTGATGTACCAGGCACAGCTGGCTTCCCTGACCTCTGCCGCCGCCGTCGAGCCGCACCGCAAGAAAATCGTCGAAATTGCATCCGCGCTGCAGGACCAACCAAACATCCCCGCCATCGCCGCCCAGATGCTGCTCATCCAGTCGATTCTCGAGGGCGGAGAATGGGGCCAGGTCTCGCCGCAGTGGCTCGAGCTGATCCGCGTGCGGCTCCGGGCGCTGGTGCACCTGATCGAGAAGAAGCGCCGCAAGGTGGTCTACACAAACTTCGAAGACACCCTCGGCGAGATTGTCGAGGGTGAGCTAAAGGGGACCGTGACCGGATCGGTTGATCTGGCCCGGTATCGGGAGAAGGCCCGGATGTACCTCCAGGGCTTTCTGGACCACATGGCCATCCATCGCCTCCGCCGCGGGCTGCCCCTGACCGAGACCGACCTTGCTGAACTCCAGCGCATGCTGATTGAGAGCGGCGCGGGTTCACCCGAGGAACTTGAAGCGGCCACCGCGGAAGCCGAGGGCCTTGGGCTGTTCGTCAGGTCCTTGGTGGGCATGGACCGCCAGGCGGCGTTGGATTCCTTGTCCGAGTTCGTGGGGGACAAGACCCTCAATGCCAACCAGCTGCACTTCGTCGACATGATCGTCCAGCAACTCACCGAGAACGGCGTCGTGGATGTCGGCGCGCTGTACGAATCGCCCTATAGCGACGCTGCTCCTGCCGGGCCGGAGAGCCTGTTCCCGGAGGCGGATGTGGATCTGCTGGCCGAAGCGCTGAACCGGGTGCGCGTTTCGGCGATGGTGGGGTAACTGCCACCGTGGCTAGGTCAGATGCAGGGAAGGAAGTGTCTGTGGAAGCTATGCCCAGTCTTGCCATGTCAATGGTCGGAAAGCTGCTTGAGGAAGTCTCGTGGGAACAAACCACCAGCTACCGTCAAGGCGGCCGGGGACGGGAGAACGTATTGAGCGCAGAAGTCATGATGGCACTAGACTTCCTTCCCCGCGACCGCTTCCTCGGTGCCGTAATTCGTGCCGCCAAGGGTGCCGACAACGCCAGGAATGTCCTGATCAATGAGATCGAAGACGCCGAACTTCGATTCCTGCCCGGGGATATGACGCTCGCCCCGAACCGGCCAGGAAATGACCAGCTCGTGGTGCAGCCAGACGCTCTCATCACGTCAACGAGCTCTTTTGTCCTCGTTGAGGCCAAGCGTGTTAGAGCGAGTTCATTCCAGCCAGAGCAGCTGGCAAAGGAATACTCGGCAACGATTGCGCATGCCGGAACTCGCACTCCTTTGATTTTGCTACTCGGTGCAGAGCCTCCAGTTCTTGTTCGAGGCCGTGGCCGAATGGGCCTTGAACAGGCCATCTCGTCCGAACTTGAGTCTGTTCTTCTTCGCGCCAACAACGAGCACCTAATGATGGACCGGATGGTTGAACAGATTCCCGAAGTATTCTGCTGGATCACCTGGGCGGAACTTTCGGCTGTGGTCGGCTGTCAGGCCGCCTGCTTCTCCTCGGCGGACCCGTCCGTCAACGCGTCCGTCCGGCGCCTCGCAAAGTCCGTATGCTCGTCAATTGCCTGGCACGGGTAGCCGAACTCAGGCGTTTTCCTTTTTGCGAAGCGCGGCCGAACACCGGGAGGGTAGGGCCGCGACGTCGAACTACGTGCCGCGGATGACGAGCGGTTCGATGCGAAGTGGAGTTTGACCAGCTCTGTCTATCCCTGCCTCCGTTTGGAGCTGTGCGGAGGACCCTGCCGCCCCCGGTTGGCACAACCTTCCAGTTCGCCGGAGAGGGGCGGCGCCTGGTCCTCCTCCCCGGCCCTCCTAGCCGGCTTGAAAGACTCCGATTTGGGTTTCCCCGTCGCTGTGATAAAGGGGGCCTGGCGGCTTGGCCTCGGGGTGGAGACGTTCTTTGCTGCGTCCGCCGGGCTGGTCGGCTGCGGGCCCTGCAGTTCCGTAGAGCAGGCATAGCCTTCCTTGCCGTTTGTCGCCATGACGCGCACGAGGACCGGAGCTACGGGGCTGTCGCCCTGCACGTCGTAGGTCTGGCCGCTGTCGTTGATTGGCCATGACGGAACCGGCGCGTAGGAAGGTGTGCACGCTTCCTGGCTGGTGCACGGCAGCGCAATCCAACCCGGCTGGCCCGCAATTGCGAACGCTCCCGTCCCCAAGGCCAGGGATCCTGCTGTAATAAGACCGATCGCGAACATGCGGCGCTTCCTTGGGGGAGCGGTGTCTTTCCTGACGGCTGCCACCAGGAGGCTCCTGACGGCGCGCCTGCGCTTTTCATCAAACTGAACATCCGAGCTCCTGGTGTGCTCCTGGCAAGGTCTGAGTGGTGGGGGAGGGAGGTCATCTTCTCCGCGAGCTTTGCTTTCGCCGGCTTAGGTGGGACTTCACGGTGCCGGCGGGATGTCCAGCACTTGACCGGCGTCAGCCATGGAGAATCCCTCGAGTACGCACAGGGTCAGAATCTCCTGGTCCTGATGTCAAGGACCATGAAAGGCGGAGCGGGCGGCGGCGACCGATTGGGCCCTCGCAAGCCGCTCCGCCGATTGCCCAGTGAGGGAGGGAGAAGCCATGACGTCCAGCATGTGCCATGACCTACTCAGGTGGTGCTACCGCTTCATTGAGAAGATCTCCCGGCCTGACGCTAAGCACCTCGGCGATCCCGACAAGAGTTGACGCCCTGGGGTTGGAACCGGGCAGGGGGTTTCCCGGTGATCCCCGACCTGCCTCTATGAGCTGCATCTGGTTCTTCGTAATCCCCGCACGGTGCGCCAAGGATTCCTGCGTTAGACCGTTCAGCAGCCGCAGCTCCCGGATCCGTAGTCCAAGTTGGAGCGAGTGTTGTTTGGTCCAGGGCATGCATTGAACATGTCAATATGGCCCAATACAATCGACCCTATATATAAGGATTTTTCCGCAGCGGACGTGACGCTCGTCTCACAGCGTGTCGCGGCCAACGGAACGCATAGTCCGACCGGCTGCCGGACACCTAGCGCCTCAGGCCATGGCATCACCAGGAAGAGGACCGGCGGTGGTTCAACTCAGCGTTAAACAGCTGGTGGAAATCCTGCATGCGGGTCGGGAGATCGCTTTCGACCGGGTCTGGATGGCCGCAGACACTGCTATGGGGCGCTTTGCTGGGCGGGTGGAGCTGTATCTGATCGTGCGGGTGGGCCCCGGCCGTACGGTGTCCGTGAAGACGGTGCGCTGGTTCAGTGCGGCCGTGGAGCGGATCGTACCCGGAGCCACTGTCGGGGTGGATGGGATCGGGGACCTCGACGGCTTGGGCGATCCGGCAGCCCGTGAGGTCCTGCTTCACATGGCGGAGCTGACAGACCGCCTCACCGACGGCAACGAGGGTCTCTGGCAGGTCATCACCGCCTCTGGCACGGTGTATCTCCTGGACCTGGGCCCGGACAGGCGCACCCTGACTCGCCTGCCTGGCCGGGAGAAGCCGAAGGGAGACTACGCCCGGATCCCGGTGGCCGACCTCCGGCGGGACGGGGAAACCCTGCCCCTGCTGGCTATCGGGCAGCTGCAGCTCGGCCAACCCGGAGCCCTGCTCCTCGACGTGCGCAGGGACGGCATTCCCACGGTCCGCAATACCACCACGGTAGTTTCGATCGAACGGCTTAACGGGGGATGAGACAGCCATGGAACTGACTGCTTGGGTGTCGAGATCCGGGGACTGGTGGACCGTGGAAGTGCCCAAGGTGCCTGGACTGGTCACCCGGGCGCGCCACGTCTACGAGGTGGTCGATGCGGTCGCCGCGGAGTACAAACTCCTGACCGGTGAACTACCGGAACCCTTCCTGGTGGCGCTGGAGGTTGATTACGGCAGTTCGTGGCTGCACCGGCCGCCGTGGCCTGTGCGAAGCAGGTGGAGGGAAATGTGGTGAGCATGGAGCAGGATGAAAGCGCCGGCGAAGTGCCGTTGGGATACAAGTACGAGGGCAGGCGTCTCACGCCGCAGATCATGGCGGACTTGGCCAGGAACCTAGTGCAGGAGCCGGTCTTCCGCCGCACTGCACTGGGAAAGATCCGGGAGTACCATCTGGCAAGAGGCGGGGCGCCGACCGAGACGGACATCATGACCTTGATCAAGAAGGCTGTGACCATACTGGCGCGTGCGGGGTTGCTTGAGGGAGCGGGCAAGCCCGGCTGGTGGCGGTGGCAGACAGGGGCAAACGTCCCGGCCGGCCTGCAGATCGGCCCCGGCCCCTGGCCCAACTCCGGCGTCTTTGCGGGCAGTGAACTCGAAGCGGCCAATAAGGAAACCAGCGAGGGCCAGGGGCCCGGCCGCGTGTATGTTTATTATTTCCCCAGCTACAAGGAGCTGGCCATCCGAAAGAAGGAAGCGCGGTGGCCGGTGAAGGTTGGGATGACGTCCACCAGCAATTCCTCTACCCGGGTGTTGAACCAACAGGGCACCGCCATGCCTGAAACTCCCGTGGTTGGCTACGAATGCCTGACGAACACACCTCGCAAACTGGCCTGAAAGTTCCCAAGGCAGACAGAAAGCGGGCCGGATAACCGGCCCGTTTTCCTGAGCGGCGCAGGAAGCACCATGGCAGGGAGTCGAAAGGAATGAACTCCCTGGCACTACCTTCACTTCAGCACCAGGCTGATCTGATGGAACCCGGTGAGACGATGTTGACGCCTGGCTCTCGAAGACCATGTGTGCGGCGTCCGGGGCAACGCTCACCGTTAGACTCCGTGCCATGGAATCTTCAAGAGACGATCTCTCCCAGGCACGCACTGACGCCCAAGCAACCGTGCCCTACCCGGAGCCCGCCCTCGGCCCGGAGTGGCGCAAGTTCATGGAGAGACGTGCGATCGTTGCCTTTGCCCTGGGAGAGGGGCACCCCGAGTATTTTCAGGCCCTCCGCGAGAGGGACCTGTTCACTGACAAGGATGCGCTCGAAGAGCAGGAGATGCTCGCGGCTGAGCAGGAGCACCTGACTGCCGGTCAGGAGTATCTGACCACCGATATGGTTCCCGACGGCGAGGGCGGCGTAGCCTTCTCCATTGGGCTGAACGTGCCGAAACATAAAGAGGCCGCGATCAATGCCGCAATCAAGTCCCTCGGGGACCGCAGCGGGGACGATGTGGGCTCGATCAGCGCCGACCTGTCAGCGGCCCTCAAAGAGCGGGGTTACTGGATCGAAGCACCCTACATTGCCGACATGGCCGCGTCGCTGGCTGCCGGTGAGGATTTGATCGTCGGGGTTGATTCCGGCCCCGAGCGCCCGGAACACTCCGAGCGCGCCTGGTAGCGACGGTCCGGCTCAGCCCGGGCAGAAAAGAAGCCGGGGCCGGATCATCCGGCCCCGGCTTCGGGTTGGCGCAGGCCGCTCCGTTTGGAGCGAAATGGGGGTCTCCCACCCCCGTGGCATGCCCGGAGCCGGGCGTCAGTCGACGGTGTAATTCAGGCAGTAGTTCTTGAACTTCTCGATTTGTTCCTTGGATTCGGACTCGCTCTGCTCCTTGCCGTCGATGCGGTCGAGAACGAATTGAGCAGTGGTCTTCACGTCGCCAGGACCGCTCTCGGCTAAATTCCTGAGGGTCTTGTCCACCTCCGAGTATGTGCTCGCATTGACTGGCATATCGCCGTTGAGCAGACGGCCCATGATCCCGCAGCTGGCAATCGCCTTGTTCCTGGATTCAGCGGATTCGGAACTGGGCGAAGGAGATGGCGTGCTGGATAACGCGGCGCAGCCGGTGAGCATGATGAGAAGGGCAGCGGTGGCGAGGGCGACAGGTTTGTGCAATGGATCGTCTTTCAGCAAAGTGATGGTTTCCGAATCCTACCGACAGGACTGCTGTGCCGGCGGGAACCGCAGCATGTCGGGCGCCTACGGCTCTGCGGTGCCCGGCTGCCGTCTCAGCCAGTCTTCAGTCGTCGAAGCTGGTGACATGTTCGCAAACCGGGGTAGGCGCTGATTTCGGCCAGGAGCTTCTGACGGTCGGCGTATTCACGGCCGTTTCTGTCATTGACGATCCAGATAGACCGAGCGGCCGGCACTACTGCGGCAGTCGACTACAGGGCCCGACACGCCGGCGACCGATCAGGAGTTTGCCGCCCTTGAATGCTGATGCTCTCCTGTGAGTTCCTTCATCGAGCCGAGTACGTTCGCCACGGTCGCCGACGGACCTTGAGTCATTCGTGCTTGTGGGCCCACCTGCCGCATGGATAACGATAGTGGCGCCGTATGGGTGACGGTCGACACCGGCAAGGCCGGCCACGGAGCCGTACCCCTCGTCGGTACCAAGACGCGGTGCGGGACCAAAATCTTTCGGGCGCCTACCCGGTGGTTCTGCTGTAGCTCAGTTGGTTAAAGCGCTCGGCCGCCGCTAGCTGGGAAGTCCCTGGTTAAAGTCCAGGCAGCGGACCGTAGCCGGATACCCAGTCCCGGCCGAGGGAAGCCGCCCGTCAGGGCTCACGCGAAGCATATTTGGCGGGTGTGGACCCGGCTCCGCACAGGACCGGAACAACACCGCATTAGTACCGAGGTAGGGATTCGGTGCTGCCACTGTGTTGACCTGCAACGCCGGGATGCCCCTGTAGCCTCAATCGGATAGAGCACCGGTTTCCTAAACCGAGGGTTGCAGGTTCGAGTCCTGCCGGGGGCACCACTGCCACACCGTCCGGTGTGGGCGTCCGTGTTGGGCGCTGGAAGAAAGCTAGGATTCGACGCATGAATCTCAAATGCATTGAAGGCAGCGCGGCCCTGACAGAGGACACGGTCGTCTTGACCTTCGACAGCACGGTCGCCGTAGCGGCTAAGAAGGCCCTCGGCCGCCGCATCATTCCGTTGAAGCATGTGCGCGAGGTGGACTTTGTCGCCCCCACTGTGTGGAAACCCGGCCACCTTCGCATCATCATGGGCGCCGACCAGGAACGCGTGCATTCGATGAACGACACTTTCGCGGTCGTGCTGGGTGCGGGCCGGCGCCTCAAAGAGGCCCAGGAATTCGCAGCCCGGCTGCAGCAAGCCGTTGAAGCGGTGGAGTACGAAGCGCCGGAGCCACCCACGACTGAAGCTGAATCCATGGAGCCGCCCGCGGCTGGAGCAGGTGCCCCTAAGCCGAAGGCGTCCTTCAAAGACTTCATGAACGGACTTGCAGAGGCAAGTGCCGCCCTCGATGAGGCCGTGAAGAGCAGCGGTTCATTCCGCGGCATTACTCTCTCCGGGCGGACCCTCCGCAAGGGAACCAAGTCGTGGCCGGTCGGCGAATGCGAGATCGTCATCGACGCCGGAGCGAACGTCGGTTCCCGAGTGACGGCGACCCGGGTTGCCACCGGCGCGCTGCTGGCCGGGCCGGCCGGCGCCTTGATCGGGTCGATCGCCAAGAAAGACCGAAGCGCGGTGTACATGACGGTGATCACGCCGGACGACATGTTCTTTGAGCAGGTCTCCGGGCTTGATGAGGCCAAGGCCCGTGAATTCGCGACCAAGGTGAAGCGGGCCAGCATGCTGGACGTGAAGGAGAAAGCCGGCGCCGGCAAGGACGATGCAGCCCGGGCCGCGGCAGCCGTGCCGCCTCCGCCGCCCGCCGGTGTTCCGGCCGGCTGGTACCCGCGCGGCGACGTTCAAGAATACTGGGACGGTACTGCCTGGACAGGGAATACCGCCCCGCTCGCACAGGGCTGACCTGGCGGGTCCTTGTCCTGGTGAGCCCGGTGGCCGCCTCCGTACACATGGGGTGAGGCCGCGGAGACGCTGCGGCCCGCGAGGAGGACACAGTGACGCCTTCCAACGAAGGCATCCTGTGTGCGGCGGGCGGCGGACCGGGCATAGCGCGGATATGATTCCTCAGGCATTATTCGCATAACCATTGGGGAAACCTTGTCTGAAATGAACAAACAGCCGAAACGTCGCGGCTGGATCTGGCTCGTCGTTATCGGGCTGCTTGTCGCCGTCATCGGTATCGTCAACGGATCCATGAAGGCCGGAGGCATGTGCGGCAGCGTCTTCAGCCCGGATAACCATGTAGCCGAGCTCTACGACAGCTTCACGGGCTCGTACGGCGGTGGGGTGTCACAGTGTAAATCGGCCATCGCCGCGCACGCGGTGCCGACGTGGATCTTGATCGTCCTCGGGGTCATCTTAGTCCTGACCGGAATCATCGTCCGTTCCATCGGCAACAACCGCCCCCCGGTCGTCACGGTTCCGGCGCCGACCGTTGCTTCGCAGATCGAAGACCTGTCCCGGCTGAAGGCACAGCGGCTTGTCAGCGACGAGGAGTTCGAGGCGAAGCGGGCTGAGTTGCTCAGCCGGCTCTGACCAACCCGCGGACATAGAAGGACCTCGGTAAACCGGGGTCCTCCGTCGATGATGGGTCAGGGGCGCCGATCACCCCAGCGTCCGGATCATCGCGAGGCAACTATCAGCTGTCCGTGCCGGAAAGCACAAGACACTGGCTGCCTTGCGCGAGATCTCTAGGGACCAGCAGGACCCGGTGCCGGCGACAACTGTGTTCACGTGCATGCCTTGCCGGAAGCAGATGGGACACGTACGAAAAAGCGCGTACCTGACGGGCGTAGCCGCAGGCTTTCTGCCGGGCTACAGCGTCGTCGGTCGGCCAGCCGCAACGCCAACAATCGACTCCATACCGCGTCTGCAAGGCCGTCCCGGACCACGGCGGCACCCGTGCCGCGGAACTGGCCGCTATCCGCCGGGCCCGCAGGCCACCCTGAACTTGCACCCGGTCCTGCGCACAAGGTTGGCGTACTCAAGGCTCTGGAGCTCACGGGCCGGGCCAACACCGTTCTGGAGGGCAAGATCGCCGCCGGCTCGGGCGGGGGAAGACACCGCGGCCCTCTTCGAGGAATACGGCGGCACATACTAGGGCCGAAGGCAGCGGGGCTCGCAGTCACATCCTCAATAATCGACCGGCAGTCGGATAGCCTGTGATCGATCCGTATGAATGCCGAACCCATGGGGGGAACCTTGACCGAGAACCAGAGCGTACCGTCACACCCGCAGCACCCGCCCGGGCAACACCAGCCCCAGGCTCCGGCAGGCTTCGGCCAGCCTCAGTATCAGCAGCCCTACCAGGGACAGCCTGGCTACGGGCAGCACCAGCCCCAGGCTCCGGCAGGCTTCGGCCAGCCCGAGTATCAGCAGCCCTACCAGGGACAGCCTGGCTACGGGCAGCACCAGCCCCAGGCTCCGGCAGGCTTCGGCCAGCCCGAGTATCAGCAGCCCTACCAGGGACAGCCTGGCTACGGGCAGGCCCCGTACCCGGGGCAGGGCCAGCCGCAGCAGTACGCGCCGGCGGATGTTCCGGGATACCCGGCCGTCGCGGCTGGTTCCAGGTCATCGGGCTACCGGCTGGCATCCGGGATCGTCATGGTCGCCCTTGGCTTCTGGATGCTCATCTCGTCCTTCATCGGGATCTCGTCGTACAGATCCTCGTCGTTGGCGGTACTACTCCTCTTCACCCTCATTGCCGCAGCCGGAACTATGACGACGGGCATCATCCTGCTGATCAAGCAGCGCGCGAGGGCCCGGGCCCTTCCGATTATCGTGCTGTGTGTGGCCGGGGTTGACCTGCTGCTGTCATTCTTCGGCATAGCTGCCACTGGGGCGTTCCTGTTCGCATTCCTTATGACGGTCCCGGTCCCCATCGTCATGGGCATCGGACTTTCACGGGAGACACGCGGGCTCTGACCTGGCGGGCGGCGGATGGCCCGGCGAACTCCTCATGAGGGGATAGTGACTCGGTGTCCTGACTGCCGTCCAACAAGGCTTTCCGGTGCGAGTACGTCGCCCGGCAGACGGCCGTGAAGGCAAGGACAAGCTGTGGATGACCGAAGCTGAGCGCGACGCGATCCGCTCCATCCTCGATACATGCAAGTAGACGGTCCTGCGCGGATATGCTCTGTGACTGCTTCGCGGGCGTGACCAGATCATTGGCAGAGGCGGTCGAGGGTTTCCTGGGCGGCCTGTTCCATCTGCGTCTGGAGCAGGTCGATGCGGCGCGTGGATGCGGGGTCCTGCCAGGCCAGCGGCTGTAGTGCCATGGTCATCGTGATCTGGCTGCCGCCGTCGGCGCTCGTGATGGAAATACTCGTGTAGCCGAATATGTGCCCTGCATGGCCGTAGCGGACGTCGTCGGAACATGCGTCAGGATACCGCCCCAGACCAAGCCCGTAGAATTCGCCCTTCTTCATTTCCTCAAGCATGCCGGGGGAGAGGAGCTGGCCGCGGAGGAGGGCACGGTAGAAGGTGTTTAGGTCCTGGGTGGTGGAGATGACGCCGCCTGCGGGGGAGCCGACAACAGCCTCGGGCTGGGTGAGATCGACCCGTTCGCCGCCCTCAATGACGTAGGCGTGGATGTTGTCCGGAGCCTGGCGGTCCGGTTCGACCAGCGACGTGTGCTGAAGTCCCAGGGGCGCGAAGATGTCTTGATTGAGCACGTCGGCGACGGGCCGTCCGCGCAGTTTTTCGATCAGCTGACCGAGGGCCAGGTAGTTGGAGTTCGAGTAGGAAAAGCGGTCCACGTTCTTGGACTCCCACGGGAGAGTGGCGGCCAGTTCGAGTCCTCGTTGCATGCTGAGCCGCGTGTTCGCAACCTGCTTCAGTGGTCCCGCCGCGTATTCCGAGTCGCCGAAATCGGGCATGCCGGAGGTATGGTTCAGCAACTGGCGGACGGTGATCGGTCCGGGCGGCCGCAGCGTGGTTCGGAAGCTCTCCAGGACGCCGTTCACCGGATCATCGAGCCCGATAAGTCCCTGGTCGACGAGTTTCAAGACGGAGACGGCGACCATCGATTTTGTAATGCTGGCAACGGATACCCTGTCCTGGGGCCGGGCCGGGTCCTTGCTGTCCAGGTTTCGCACCCCGTAGGCCTTGGACCATTCGCCGCCCGGCCATCTCACCTGCACAACAACGGACGTCGCCCCGCCCTCCATGAAGTGCTGGACCCTGCGTTCCAGAGAATCCGTCGCTGCCTGGGTCGCGAAGACGCTCGACGGGGCCGGCCCGGGAAGGGCCCCAACGCAACCGCTCACAGCGAGAACGAGAGCCGCGGAGAAAACTGCGGCACCGAGCGGACAAAAGCGCGTCCGCCACCAAACAGCCAAGGCACCCATGCCATCGTTTTACGCTCAAACGTGTCCAGTGGGTAGTCTGCAGCCTCTTAGCCGATCGGATGACCCTGACTGCAGGTTGTTTCGCCGGGCAGGATGTCATGGCCCTGAAGACAGGTCACTGATGGGGGCGAGGGATCTTCGTGCGCGATGAAAAACAGGTTGCTCTTGCCATGGCTGATCGCTGCGTCCTGGCGCTTGATCCAGGAAGGAGGACGGGAGGCGCCTGCATCGACTCATCGCCATGTTGGTGTCCGGGTCTCTTGAAAGGATTCCTGATCACGGTGACCGCGACCTTCCAATAGCACCGTTCGCTGCTTTGCAGTGGTTTCGGTGCACCGAGTATAGGCGTGACGCCATTCTGAAAAAGGCTTGCACGTCGGCAGTCCAACCTCGTGTATGGAAGGTCTGTGCGGGACTGCCCCGGGCACGCGCCTTCGATGGTAGTTCTGCCGCTGTATCCCACATGCGGGTCATCGCTTCGAACGTCAACAACTGCGGTGTATATACCGACATCAACGGTTCCAAAGTCACGACACGTCTGGACCCTGTAGATACGTTTGGACCCGGAATAGTCTCGTGGGTCGAATCCTATGAGCTCCACTCAAAGCCGTCGGGAAGCGGTGTTTATCCCGACGGGACGAAACTTGATGAGCAATACGTAGAACTCCAATCACGGAATGTCGTGGTGAGGGTGACTACAATCGGCCTGAGCCATGCAGATGTTCAGAAGCTCGTTGATGCCGCGAAGGCAAAGCTCGATTCGTTCTGACAGCACCGTCGCCAGACCTCAAGTAATCCTGATCGGTTAAGGAAGCCATTGGACAAGACTGCTGACCCCGCGAGACATCGACGGATCTGGGCGCTTTCTGCAGCGGGTTTGCTGATCGCAGCAGCCATCGTTGCTGCAGTCATGCTCCCAGCCATGCCGACCGTTCAGCACCGCGATAGCCCTTCTCCATCGGAGCAGCCCACTGTTTCGTTGAGTCCTTCCGCCGCACCTCCCAGTGCAGCCGAGTTGAACAGCGTCCAGAACGCACTCGTATCTGGATCGAATGAACTGATGGCTCCCCTGATCGGAGCCCCCCCGGGTACCGTCTTGGCCAGCCGGTTCTCTCAGCAACTCAAAGACCTCCATATCCAGTTGGACCAAAAGTCCCTGAAAGCTGCCGGGGGCGGCTGGGACGTCGCTGCACAAGACAAAACAGGAAAGACATGGCATGTGGGGCTGATGAGAGATTCAACTGGCGTGCTCGTTATCTTCTACGGGGAGGCCGCGCAGTGAGGACTCTGACCGCCGTCGTAGCGTCCGTGGCACTGGTTCTCGCCTCGACTCTGTCGGTCATTTCCGTCCCGGCCTCAGCGGACACTCAGTTGAAATGCCAACCGCAGCCGAACACAATCCCGTCTTCGCTGTCCGAGGTGCCCGTGGTCTACGTGCACGGGTGGCTCGGAAGTGCTGACGGTTCTGCCGACGCCGCAAAAGACCTGTCCAGGGCCCTCGGGAGCGGCTACAAGGTATTCGCCTTCGACTACTCGAAGTTGAACACCACGTGGGGTGCCGAGTCGACAATCGCAGGGTGCCTCGCGCTGTACATCCAAGAGGCAGCGAATGCCTCCCGGGCCGGTAACGGAGTAGGCAAAGCCGTGGCCGTTGCCCATTCGATGGGCGGCATCGCCGTCCGGGCAGCTTCCGGGATTCTCGCTTCAACACATCACGAAGGCGATCTCGCCGGCCTCGTCACTCTGGGCACACCACACCAAGGGTCGCCTTTTTCAGGCGGTTACGCGACCGCCATGGAATGGGAGCAGCGACACCTCCAGTTCAAGTCGCTGCCCCTACCAAAACCTGACACGGCCGCATCGAAGTGTCTCGCGTGGCCGAGGCCACCTGACTGTGCCCCTGTGCCGTACCTGACTACTGGGCAGAAGATCGCCACGATCGGCGGTCAGATGACCGTTCAAATCAAACTTTTTGATCTCCAGCCGTTCCCCTCTGCGGATGCAGTTGTCGGGGACGGAATCGTCAGGCTTAGTTCAGCGTGGGGCTATCTCGGCTCAGCGGCGGGCACCGTGCCGAGGGGGTCGCTCATTGGGATGGACATGATCACGTGCCAGATCAGCACCAGCTACATTAACTACCGCACGACGGCCCTCGGCGGTGCACTCACAGCGGGATTACATATGTGGACGGACTACGGCGCGCTCGACCAGCTTGTTTCCGGAAAGGCGGGGATCCGAGGTGCTGAATGGGCTGCCGCTATTGGTATTGCGGGCCCTCCGTGTGCGCACGGCAACCTCCCGACCAACGGACAGGCTGACGCTTTGACCGCGAAATACGTAAAAATAATGGCAAACGCCCGCCAAACCGAAATTGTGAAGCTCGACCCTTGGGCACAACCTGATGGGCCGACGGGAGCCACGCAGTTCACGTTCAGCGGTACACCGGACGTCCAATCCGGCTACTGCACCCAGACGGACTCCTCGGATCGACACGATGTCTACTCCTGTTCGACAGAAATGGGGCCCGGCGGTTCTCATGCCATCTGCTTCGCCAAACCCGGATCAAACTCGGACTATGCCTGTACCGGTGGATCGCCCACAAAATGGATTGTCCTTCACGGGATGATCCGCAGCGGTCAGGCGTATACGAGCGAAGCCAACTCCGCCTTCCTCCCCGTTTTCCTCGACTTGGCGAACGGGACCAGCTGCACTCGGTATCAAGGCTTCGCCGCCCCCGATCCACCGCCCGGGCGCGATGTCGGCTACTTCTGCGAGGGCCAAGTAGGTGGGGTTGCCGGCTTCGTATGGTCGAAACCCCTCAATACCGTAGGATCCGTCGATGCCAGGCTCTGGGACGGTAAAGCGGTTTCAGGGCAGTACCAAGTGTCCTACGGGCAAATGGGTCAGACGCCTACCGAGGTCGAAGTTGTCCGCGCCTACGGCTAGAAACGCAAGCGTCTCCTGCCGCTCGACCAGGCTTTGGCTGGACCTGTGACACATTGACTTTTGAATCTGGCATTTCCTTGACGGGTGCTGAATTAGTACACATGATTGGGGTACCCGATGGGGCGCGTTTGAAAAAGCGTGTACCTTGGGCTGAAATTCGCCGCACTGCCGTGCGCGTCTACTGGCGTTCTGCCCGCCGGCGGTCTGGCACGGATGCAGCCCGCATCGGCTGCGCGCACGCGTTCCCGGAACGCAGCCGTGCGTCAAGAAGCTCGTCAGCTCGACTGGAATTCAGCCCCACGCAAATCCAGCTCATTAGGGGCCAAGTGAACGGACTCGACGGGTCCAGCTGGATGCAAACATTCAGTCATGCATTAGCCCTGACATTCAGTTCAGACGACATAGGTCTTCAGACGGCGGTCCGCCATGAACCTAAGGTTCACGGCGGGGTATAGCAACAGTAGACCGCAACGCTCTTCGCGAGTAAGTCGGCAAGCCCACCGATCGGTACACCTCGCAATTGCTCACCGAAGCCAACCTGGGAGGCGGAAGGAATGACCGGTTGGCCGAAAGGACGCAACGTACACCGAACCGCTAAAGACCAGGCCCCATACGAGACTGATCCTGTGCGATGGGCAGTTCGTCCAGGGCGGCGATCAGCTGGCTTATGGTCAGCTGCGGGCCCTCCGTGTCTCAATGGTCATGAGCACCCATGTGTGCGGACGGGGGCGGACCACTCCCCGGGAGGCGCCCCCGAGCGTTTACTTCACGGGGTGGTCCGGTTCGAGCTGGATCGGGTAGCCGGAGTCTTTGCAGGCCTGGACGAGGCCATCGCGGGTGTTGTTAATCTTGATGCGCATATCCAGAAAGTCGTACGGCAAGTTGGTCTCCGTCTCGGTTTTGGCGTACATGGCTTCCTCCTCAACGATGGATTCCAGTTTCGTCTTGACGTCCCCGCCGGCCTTCGCGCTGCCGGCGGCCGCGGTGTCAGCCAGCTTCTTCAGCGATGGCCTGTAGTCGTCTCCGCTGGCGTCGTTGACCCTGAGCTTGTCCCGGAGGTCGACAGCGTTGTACGTCGCTTCGAAATTCTTGCAGGGGGCCTCGTTCTGAGTCGAGGAGCAGCCGCTCAGTGTGGCGGCGGCGAGGACGATGATCGGGAGGAATCGTTTCACCGGCTCATCCTAACCAGAAGCGGAGATAGCGGCCGGGAATGACCTGCTGGAGGGTTTCGTCGTCGGCACGGCCGTCTCGCGTGTACGTCGGAGAAGGCTTCCAATCCCAGCGCTGCGGCCTCTGGACCAAGATCGGCTGATAAGCATCCTAACCAGCCGGAGTGTGAGCAAGATTCCCCGGACGCCCGCTAGTTGAGCAAAGCCGTTCTATGTACTGCAACTCAGCCGCCGAAGGGGTCACCAAAATCTGTACCGAACGGAGCCGACGCCACAAACTTCCAATTAGACGGGCCACTTCGTGCCAGTTCTTAGGATAAGTGCCCCGCGGGATTCCGCCGATACGTTGCTGGAAGTTCTTCCAAGTAGATCAACAACTCACACTCTCATTTAGTTAGACAGGCTATTTGGTCCTTTGGACGAGCTAAAAGGTCCCTGGACAAACTAAACGGTCTTTTGGTCCTGTGTGTGATGTGACGTTCCACGCTACGTGGCCATTTCCCGACTTACGTGGCCACGTTTCACGGTAGTTGGCCAACTGCTGCTCGATGCTGTTGGCCAACTGTGAGGTCTGGGTCCGGTTGAGTTCTTTGCGCACATACACGCCGACATTGTTGGCAGGGCCGCCGGCCGACGCTCCCCTCTCCTGTGATGTTAAATTCGACCGGACACTTGTTGAATCCGCGGCGTGAATGTTCAGGCGGAAGCGGTAGAACCAGCGCGGCTGCGGCCCGCTTTCCGGCCATTTGACTAGGTGGTCCCGCCCCGGAGGGGCCCGTCCTCGTCTGGGCTGCTGATCGGGTCCGCGTGCCGGAGCACAACATGCCAGACTCCGTCTTCCCTTCGGAAGACCGTTGTGACCCGGAGGGTGAACGGACGTGCTTCCGTCCGCCCCGAAACCTTGGCCTTCCAGTGTTCGACTTCGTGGATGACGGCTGTGTCGGCCGACACCAGGCGGTACAGGCCTTCGAATGACCTGCACTCCCCGTCGCGGAAGTGCGCTACTGCGAAGTCCGTTCGCTCTTCAACATCGGCCCAGCCTTGGGCAGCAGGGCCGAACGGGTTCGCGAGGACGATGTCATTACCGTGGGAGTACAACCGTTTGATGTGCCCGGCGTCGCCTCTGGCGAAGGTGTCCAATGCCTCGTGGTATTGCTCGAGGACGGTGTCGAAGTCCATGGCATGCCTCCTGCAGGGATCCTGGGGAACGCCTCTATTTTAGACCTGTGGAGTATTGATGAGCCTGCGGGGCTGGCCGGAACTAAGCCCCGGGACTGTTGCCCTGCCAAGCTCATCGTGCTGCTGAGTCCAAGCCCAGCAAGCTTTTCGACCAGCATGCTGTGGTTCCTCTTCGGATGATGCCTATCCCAGACCGTGTTGCTGTTGAAGTCCCCCATAAGCAACGCCCCGCCGCCAGCGAGGAATCCAGCGTGGCGGTCGACTATCTCATGCGTCGACCGTGATCGGGCCGCCCGCACCTGCGTGGGTACGAGTGGCCGCGATCCTCGGTCCAACGGTCAGGTGTAGTTCAGGCTGAGCAGCAGTGCTTTGAGTTGGGTGTATTGGTTTGTCGCCATCCAGGCTTTCGCGGCCTCCCTGTTCGGGAACCCCGGGTCGCCGAAAAGGACCCGGGTGAACAGTCCGCCGTTGGCGGTGGAGACGAGATTGCACCATGATGCGACGCCCCCGCCCTCCTTCAGCGACCGGGGATCAGTTAGCCCCATGAAGTAGGCATCGCCGTCACCAAAGGATTCCACAGCGAATCCGAAGACGGGCTTCTTGCCGTCCGGCGCCGTCATACCGGAAACTGCCTTGTGATCGAACACGTGACGCGTCACGGGACCGCCAGTGCACCCTGCAGTGACGCCGTTGGCCAGGAAGAGCAGATCGTTTCCCGCACCGTCAGCAACGGTGACCTCAACGCCGGGGAGGCCGGCGGGCGGGTGCACGGTTCGCACGGTCCACGTCTCCGGATAGGCGAAGGAGATGTGTCCGTCCGGGAACGTGAAGGTCTTCAGCGCGGGAGACCCGTGCTTAGCCGCTGAGGCGGGAACCTCCGACGCCGGTACCGCCCTGGCGGCAGGCGCCGTCGGTCCTGCAGTGGAAGCAGGTGGGAAAGTTAACGTCGCCGTGCGGTCTGCCATGGTACTCACGACAAGGCTCGAAGCGGCGGCCGGAGCCCCTGGCTGTGGCCCACAGCCGGCAAGGGCGAGGCCGATGGAAGAACCTGCGATGGTGACGGCAGTGAAGAGTCTGGCGCGATGTGAATGCATTGTGTAGCCCCCAATTCTTATAACGGCGGGCCGAATGTCCCGCTTGAAAGCAAAGTTTCCGGGACGCGGCCAGTAATTACAGCCCGGGCAAGTTATTTATGCCTTCCGATCGCCCAGACGCCTCAGATGGCCGCAGCCTGCCTCCCCGTCGGCACCCGTGACAGGAAGTCCTCCACCACCGCGGCGAACTCGTCGGGCCGTTCGATCTGCGGCATGTGCCCCGTCTTCAAGAACGTGTACGACTCGGCGTGTGGCAACGCTGCCACTGCCGCCTCGAGGTGGCTGAACGGGAGGATGTGGTCGTGGTCGCCCCAGACCACGAGCGTGGGAGTCTCCGATTGCGCCAACGCCCCGAGGAGGGCTCTCCGCCACCCGGCCCTGACGCCAAAGATGGTTCCGAGGTCGCGGGCGACGTCGAGGAGGGTTTGGCGGTGGGATGCCCGCTGCGACAAAGCGAACGCGTGGTCAACGCGGGCGTCGGTCACCAGTGCTTTGTCGTAGAAGATCGACTGGACGGTGCGGCGCGAAGCCACTGGATCCGGACGCAGCAGCAACGCCGCGAGCGGCCCGACCGCGAGCAGGCGCAATACCAGTGCAACCTCCTTGCCAAACCCGGCACTGTTCGCAAGAACCAGCGCCGAAACACGGTCCGGGTGTTCGGCGGCCAGTTTCATGGCGACGGCCCCGCCCAGCGAGTTTCCCATCACGGGGAGCGGCTCGTGCACCCCGACGGCGTCGAGGAAAGCCGGCAAGACGTCGGCCAGCTTCGCCAACGTCGCCGGCCCGGAAAGCCGTTCCGAGTAAGCAAATCCGGGCAGGTCCACGCTGTAAACGGCGTGGCGTGCCGAGAGCCGCTCGTGCTGCCCGTTCCAGTCCTCCAGGCTCTGGCCGATCCCGTGCAGGACCAGCACCGGGTCGCCGCTGCCGGTCTTCCGGTAGCGCAACCGCGTGCCTGCGACGTCGACGTATCCCGTTCCCGGGAGCGTCAGGGGATCCTGGCGCACACATGGCGCCCCACCGGACGCCCGCACCTGTTGTCCGCGCCGACCGAAACGGACCCGGTCGGTCAACCTGCCGGCCCTCAGGAGGGCAAAGTCTCGGAAGTAGTTCTGGTGCAGCCGCCACGGTGAACCGGCACCCTGCCGGGGCAGCTGATCGGCCCCGCGGAAAATGTAGCCGGCCTTCAGGTCAATCAGGGAGGACAGCTCACCGTTGGCGACTTCGGCAGGCGCCGCGGGCACCACCCAATGCAGTCCCCGCCGGTCAAGATGCTTCAGCAGCCGGCAGACGTAGCCTGCGACCAGATCCGCCTTCAGGGTCCACGATGCATTGGTGTACCCGATGGTGAGCGCAAAGTTGGGCACGCCGTCGAGCATCATGCCCTTGTAGGTCAGGGTCTTGCCCACATCCACGGGTTCGCCGTCGACGGTGAGCGTCATCCCGCCAATCACCAGCAGATTCAATCCCGTCGCCGTGACGATGACGTCGGCCGGGATCGACCCGCCCGAGACCAGGTCAATCCCGTCCGGCGTGATCCGGGAGATCCTGTCGGTCACGATGTCGGCAGTGCCTGCGCTGATCGCGCGGTAGAGGTCCCCGTTGGGGATCGCGCAGACCCGCTGGTCCCACGGCTGATACGACGGCGCCAGGTGCGTGTCCACCGCAAAGCCCTGCGGCAGCTTGGTGACCGCCGATTTGCGCAGGATCGCTTTCATGGTCTCCGGCCGCCGTCGGCTGAGCTGGTATGTGAACATCGAAAAGAGAATGTTCTTGACCCGAACGACGTCGTACGCCAGTTGCGCGGGCAGCTTGCCCCGGAGGCGGTCGGCCAGGTGGTCGCGGGACGGCACGGGGGCGATGTACGTGGGGGAGCGCTGCAGCATCGTCACCTTCGCGGCCGACTTCGCCATGGACGGCACAAGTGTCACCGCGGTGGCCCCGCTGCCGATGATCACCACCTGCTTGCCCTCGTAATCGAGGTCGGCCGGCCAGTGCTGCGGGTGGACGATCGATCCGGCGAAGGTGTCGGCGCCCTCAATGGCAGGGGTAAACCCCTCGTCATAGCGGTAGTAGCCCGAGCACACAGACAGGAAAGAGCACGTGAACGTGACCGCCTCGGCGGTGCCGGGTCCCGGGTCGCCGTGCCGGTATTCGCCCTCGGATGTGTGGACGGCCGTCACTGTCCACAGCGCGGTGTCGCTGGACCAGTTGGCAGAGACCACCCGGGTGTTCAGCCGCATCTGCGGGGACAGGCCCTCGTCCGCAATGGTCGCCTCGATGTAGTCGCGGATCGAATCGCCGTCGGCGATCGCCTTGGCACCGGCCCAGGGCCGGAAGGAATAGCCGAGTGTGTACATGTCGCTGTCGGAGCGGACGCCCGGGTATCGGAAGAGATCCCAGGTGCCGCCCACCGTGCCCCGGGACTCCAGGATCGCGAACGTCTTCCCTGGTGTTTCGCGTTTCAGCCGGCTCGCGAAACCTATGCCGCTCAGCCCGGCTCCGACAATCAACACATCCACGTGCGCGCTCATCACGCCAAGCTATCGACTTAAAGTCGAGAGAGTCAACACCGTGTTGATGCCTCGCGTTAGGATGGGCGCATGGCTCCACGTGGAAGACGTACAGCACGGGTCTCGGGGGATGAACGCCAGGACGCGATCCTCACCACCGCCGAGGCGCTCCTTGGCGAGCGGTCATTCGACGACGTTTCGATCGAGGAGCTGGCCCGCGGCGCCGGCATCTCGCGCCCCACCTTCTACTTCTACTTCTCGTCCAAGGATGAGATGCTGCTGGCCCTTCTGGACCGGGTGATCTCCGAGGTGGAACACCGGGTCAGCGAGTTGCCGCGAAATTTCGAAAGTGACCCCGCGGGAGCCTGGACGCGCTCCATTGGCATGTTCGTTGAGGTGTTCGTGGCGCATCGCGGCGTCGCCACCGCGGCGATTGCAGCGCGGGCCCGCAACGACGAGGTGCGCGCCCTCTGGTCCAAATCGATGCAGTCCTGGGTCGATTTCTCGAGCGATGTCATCTCGTCGGAGCAAGCCCGAGGGGCCGCGCCGGACGGCATCGACGCCCATGACCTGGCCGTAAGCCTCAATCTCATGAACGAGCGGGTGATCACCGCCGTCCTCAACCGGGAGATTCCCGCGATCGCGGAGTCCCATGCCCTGGACGTGTTATCCACCATCTGGATCCGCAGTATCTATGGGTCCGTCAACCCCGGCCGTTCCTAGCGCCCGGGTGGAAAGGAAGAACCCGCATGCCCCACCAGATCAAGACCCTGACCGTGCTCGGCACCGGAGTGCTCGGTTCCCAGATCGCCTATCAGGCAGCCTTCCACGGATTCGCTGTCACCGCCTACGACGTCGACGGCGACGCCCTGGAGAAGGCCCGGGCGCGCTTCGCCCGGCTTGTCGGCATCTACCGGGCGGCCAACGTCGGCGGTGCCGGAGAGAGCAAAGCCGAGGCAGCTCTTGAAAACCTCCGCCTTACCTCCAACCTCGGGGACGCCGTCGCCGATGCAGACCTTGTGATCGAGGCCGTTCCTGAGCTGCTCGAGGTGAAGCGGGACGTCTACCACACGCTCGCAGATCTGGCCCCCGCCAAGACCATCTTCGCCACGAACTCATCAACTTTGCTGCCCAGTGATCTCAAAGATTCCACCGGCCGCCCCGACCGCTTCCTCGCCATCCATTACGCCAACAACATCTGGGCGCAGAACATCGCCGAGGTGATGGGCACCGGTGAAACCGATCCCGCCGTCTTCGACGCCGTCGTCGACTTCGCGCGAAACAGCGGGCTGGAGCCAATCGAGATCAGGAAGGAGAAGGCCGGCTACGTGCTGAACTCCCTGCTGGTCCCGCTCCTGAACGCGGCCGCCGGCCTGCTGCTGCAAGGCGTCGCCAGCCCGGAAACGATCGACAAGACGTGGCGCATTGCCACCGGAGCGCCGAGCGGTCCGTTCCAGATCTACGACGTCGTCGGGCTGGGAACCGCCTACAACATTGCCGCCTCATCGCCAGACCCCGGATCGCAGGCCTTCGCTCGGTACCTCAAGGACAACTACATCGACCAGGGCAAGCTCGGCGTCGAGACGGGCGAGGGTTTCTACACCTACTAAGTCTTCGCGTGGGCTGACGGACGGTGCTGACGGACGGTCTAGCGGAGGGGGAGTGGCTGTGGAACCGCTTTTTACACTGACCCGGTCAGCCCTGGCGGTTCGTGTCCAGGACGGTGATGTCCAGGGGCATGCGCTTGGCGCGACGGAGGCGTCCGGCCAGCACGTTGCGCACGCCGCGGGTCACCATGGTCGTCTTGGTCAGATACCGGAACTCGGCGGCGTCCGACGTTACCAGGTCCAGCAGCGGCCGCGCGGCGTCGTCAGGGGTCTGCCCCCACAGCCCGACCACGACCTGCAGCCCGCCCAGTCGCTGCTCGTACCCGGGCTGGGACGTGACGTGCCCCAGCATGTCCGTGATCACCAGGCCCGGATTCATGCCATGCACCCGGACGCCGGTGCCCTTGGTCTCCACCCGCAACGTCTCGGTGAATTGGCGCACCCAACGCTTGCTTGACGCGTACGCGTTCTGCAGCGCTACCGGCCCCTGGTCGCCGTGGCCGTACACGTTGACGAGGTCGCCGCGACCTTGGCCGATGAACACCGGCAACGCCACCCTCGACCCGTGGAACGTGCCGAGGATGTTCGTGCGCACCACTTGCGTGAAGTCCTCGACCGGCGTGGAGGCCGTCGGCCCGAAGACACCGGAAGCTCCGGCGTTGTTGACCCAGATGTCGAGCGTCCCGCGGCTAAGGGCCTCGTCGCGCAGGGCCTCGACGTCGGCCAGTTCACCGGTGTCGCAGTGACGCCCGGATGCCACGATCCCTTCCGCGTGCAGCCGCTCGACTGCGGCCTCGACGTCGGCGTCCGACCTGGACGCCAGCACCACCGTCGCACCCTGATGCCCCAGCAACCGGGCCATGGCCAACCCCAGGCCGCGCGTCGAGCCAGTCACGACTGCCACGCGACCGCGGAGGACATCTCGTTGCGAACCCATGCTTCTCTCATACGCGTAGTGGCGGGGGAGAGCAAGGGCGCAGGCGTGGTGACAGTTCCGAGGTGACTGTCCGCCGGGTGGTTCCCCGGCGGCGCTGTTTCATCGCAACGGGGCAATTGCCGGGGGTCTGTCGGGACGCCGCGGACGGATTTAGACTGAATCATTTCGCGACGCCGGCGGCGTCTGCCTCGGGTGGGGGACGAAGATCAGCGGCCGCCTTGTCGTACGTAGTCGGCGGGATCGTAGTGGATCCGGAGTGTCGAGATTTTGCCGTTGTCGAAGCGGAAGAACTCTGCGAGCCGGACAATCCCGGCCGGCATGCGGGCGTCGTAGAGTGTCGCGGAGCCATCTGCGCCGTGGACCTCTTGGATGATCTCGAGGTCCGACACCGTGGCGATGAAGCCTTTTACGCCTTGGCAGAATCCGGCGGCCCCTGTGCGCTTCCCTGCGATCGGGCCTTCAAATTCGAGGTCGTCGACGAGCAAAGTGCGCAGCTCGCCGTCGGGGTCGAACGCATCTATGCCGGCGGCCAGGATCCGGTAGTAGCGCTGGAGTACGTCTGGCGCAGCCTTGCTCAGCGTGGACATCGGCAGTCCTCCTTAAGATTGAAATCTTCAAGCTCTGCACATCGATCAGGCGGAGAACGCGGTTCAATTTGGACCGGATCGTCGCCGGTCAGGTTATATCCGTTGAGTACAGAAGTCACGACGTCGAGGAGGGCTGCCGCTGCGGAGTGGTGCTCGCCGTCGTCTGCCTGGGATGCACGAAGGTTGAGGCGGAGACGCGGCGGCGTGACGGGGCTACAGTCCCCGGAGTCGTTCAGGCGTTCTGCCGGTTCGCGGCCGTCAGCGTCTTGCCTAGAACTGGGTAGTGCCGCGCAGCCGGCGCGGGCGGCCGTCTGGGTCCATGAGAAGACGGCTCATCGGATCTGCCCAGAGGCGTTGGCGGGCCGACACCGGCTCTGGAGTGTGGTGGCGCGCGTGTCCGGCGGGGCGGGGGGAACGGCGGCCGCCTTCATGCCAGCGGTCGAGAGCGTCTGCGGTAGTGTTCCAAAGTTTGAGCCCGGCCGCCGGGTCGACGAGCTGGGGATCGTTCTGCTCCAGGCCCAGGTGTTCGGCCCAGAGTTGGAGCCGGAGCCCGTGCGCCAAAGGCCGGAAAGTGTCGCGGCTGTTGTCTGTGCCGGGCGAGGGCCGGTTGTCGACAGTCGTGTCGAGTACGGCGCAGGTGAGCTCGCTGTCGTTGGTCCAGGACCGGCGGTTGAAGTTGTCTGAGCCGCAGGTGAACCAAGTGTCGTCGATGATGCAGATCTTGGCGTGGACATAGATCGGAGTTCCCGCGCGGTTCTCCAGGTCGAACACGCCCACCCTGTCGGGCGCAACCCTACGCAGCATGCTGATGGCACGCAGTTGCCCGATCCGGGCCGCCGGCCCTGCGAGAGGCCCGTCAGAGTCGGGGTAACGGGGTACAACGGCGATCACGTTCAGGTCGAGATTCCGGTCGAGGGCCTCCGCGATTCCGGCTGCGACCTCTTTCGACCACAGGTACTGATCCTCGACGTAGATCAGCGAGCGGGCGCGGGCGAAGGCTTTCGTGTAGGCGCGGGCAATGCTGCGCTCCCCAACAGGCGCGAACGGAAACGGGGGACGTTTCACCCCGTAGGTGCGCAGCAGCTGCACGGAATGAGGACCCGCCGGTGGCGGTGGCGGTGGCGGTGCAGTGGCCGGGAGCGGTTCGGGGTGCCGGGGCATGCGGGCCAGACGTTGCAGCAGCATCCGGTAGGGGGTACGCCGGTCCAGAGGATGCGGGTCGTTCCACCGTTCAGCAAATACTGCCAGGACATCTGCGACCACGGGGCCACGCAGTTCGAGGGCGGCATCGTGCCATGGCGGTCGTTTCCCGTACCGGGAATCCATGCTCACGGCCTGCGGGTCTCCCGCGTGGTCGGCATCGTCCCGACGGCTGTGCGAAAGGTCGATCCCGCCAACGAACGCGACATCCCGCGACGGGTTGTCACGACGGCGGATGACGAAGATTTTTTGGTGATGGGAGCCAAACAGGCGTACACGCTGATCCAGCAGCACCTCTCCGCCCGCGTCGTTGACCTGACGGCTTAGGAGCTCATTGGATCGGCCGCTGATCGGGGCCGACACGCGCTCTCCATGGGATCTCCAGACAAGGCCACGCACTTCCACTCCCTCACGGGCCAAGCCAGCGAGCACCTCACCGATCGACGGTCCGTCCGCCAGCAGCCGCTCGTCGGCGTCGCCACGCCAGTCGGTGAACCACACGCGGTCCCCGGCCTGCAGAGCCGTCAACTCCTCATGCAGCCGGGCGAAGTAGGTCGCGCCATGAATCAGGGGCCGCACAAGATTGCCCTCCGACCACGGCGGCGATCCGGCACCGCCCGCGTGTACGTCTGTGGCCAAATTCCCCCGCTCGGCGCGGCTCAGAAACCACGTACCAGCATCACTGTCCACTCAGTCCTTCTTTCGGCGCCCGAGCCCAGGGCACTAGTGTCCGGTCTTCAACGTAGCGACTGTGCTGCCCAATGTCACCGACCGGGTCAAAGGCGCCGGTATCAGAGGACCCGTGGAACACCCGCTCCTGTCGGGCGCCCACTTGAACTGATACCCAGGGATTGCTTGTAAGGAAGGCGGCGCAGCACCGGATCAAAGCCGCTCTCCGGCCCTACCGGGATGACGCTGGACGGCCTATCGTGGTCCTGACATAGCCCGAGGGAAAGGAACGACGATGTTCACCCTGCAGATTAGCTATCCGGTCCGGGACTACGAGGCCTTTAAGAAGGTCTTCGACAGCGATCCCGCAGGCCGAGCCGCCTCCGGCACCCGGTCTGTCCGCCTGTTCAGGGATACGGAGGACCAGAACAGCGTGGCCGTGCTCCTTGACTTCGACACCAGGGACGCCGCGACCGGCTTTCTGGATAAGTTGCGCAGCCAGGTGTGGGACAAACCCGAGGTGATCGGGCAGCTGATGACGGCAGCGCCGACAGCCAGGATTCTGGAAGAAGTGGCCCGCGAGGGCCAGGGCGCGGGCTGACCGCTGAGAATCATGCTGGACTCGCGGTGGCACAAGAAACCGCGACATCCCGTGGGTGCCAATGTTGGCTCTCGGGCAGGTTTGGGCGCTATGAGAGCGTCGAGTTCAAAGCCCACGTAATGCCCGCATGGAGCCCGCGTTATGCCTGCCGGGAGTATGAGGAACCCGAGGCCGTCCGTTCCAGTAGTCCGAAGTCGATCATGTAGCGGCGCAGCATGACGACGTCATCGGTATAACTGAGCAGTCGTTCATTAACCTGCTTTTCCGTTAGGTGTTCGCCCGGCTCAAAAGCTTCGCTGACGATCCAGGCCAGGAGCTCCCGCCGTTCCGTCATGTTGGCTGGATACCTCTCGATCCGCCCCAAGCGCATGAAGCGGGCCAATCCGGTCTGCGGCTGCCGCCGGGGTTGCTGCCTGAGGAGGTCGCGGAAGATCGCCTCGGGTGCCTCAAGGTCACTGGCGGCATTGCTTTCCACGAGTCCTGACTCAAGGAGGGCAGCGATAGCCCGGTTTCGCCGGTGGTCATTCAGGTCAGCAAGCACGTCGGGGAGCTTGGCGCCGAGCACTATCTGCGCGTAGGCGGTCCGAGCGTCCGTGTTAGCGAGGGCTGCCACTACACGCCGCCAGTGCGGTCCACTCACCATCGTCGTTCCGGTCACAGCGTTTTCCTCACTCTGCATTTGCCCCGGGGGCAGGCCGGCTTCGGGATCCAGGTCCGGTTCAGCCGACCTTGAGGGTCAAACGAAAGTCGTCGCAGACTTATACCAACACGCTTGCTTCGACGACTTTTGCGGTGTCGACAAATTGTTCGAAGCGGACGATGAGTCCGCCGCGGACGATGAAATGGTGGGCCACCCGGACGTTCAGGGGGTTCCCGGTTGACCGGTGCGTGGCGGTGTACCTGGCGAGGACCACTACGTTTTCACCTTCTACGATGTACGTGTCGTCGTGGGCTACCCAGCCGTCCCAGTCCCGGCCGAGAATTTCCATGACATTGGAAGTGACCCCGTCGGGGGTGCGGTAGGTCCCTGCGAGGGGGAAGCCGGCCATCTCAGTCCATTCAACATCCGGGGCCATCGTGGCGCGGAGCGCTTCGAGGTCACCGGCTGCTGAAGCCAGATACTGCCGGCGGACGACATCGCGCGGGGAGGTTGAGCGGGCAAGTTCGGTGATGTCACTCAGCCCCATGTCATTTCCCCCTTGGCGACCTTGGGTCCGATTTGCGCCGCGATCAACATCCCGGAATTCGGGTAGCTTTCGATCAGGGCAGCCGTAACGGCCGCGGCATTTGCTGAGCGGGCGAGGATCCGTTCGAATTCCTGGAGGTAGGACCGTGTGTAGTCGATGGCTGTGGAATCGTTGGCCGTTCCCGGCAGCCGGTGGCCTGCGATGACGAGATCCGGGTTCAGGGCCCGCATCTGGTCAAGTAGTTCGATCCAAGCCGAGCGCTGTTCGGGGGTGGCCGTGTCTGCTGTCCAGACGTGTTCTTCCTGGAAGACAAGGACTCCACCGACGACTGCATTCTGATCGACGTTGTAGAGGTAGTGCCTGTCCGGTAGCAGGTCAGAGCCGCCTCGGAGTTCGAAGCGGTACCCGTCGAGTTCGATCGCGTCTGCACTCAGGGGCGCGATCGTTGCCAAGCGGGTCGGAAGATTGGCACCCAGTGCTGCCCACGCCTGGAGTTTACCTTCGTAGGTTGCCTGGATGTGCTCGATGACGATCGGTGTCGCCAAGACTGTGGCATTTGGGAACGCATCGGCGATGACTTCCAGGCCGAAGTAGTAGTCAGGGTCAGCGTGGCTGATGAAAACGGTTTCCAGGTCTTTACCGGAGTCCAGGATGGCCGCGACGAGACGGTGACCGTCGGCCCGGGTGAAGCCGGCATCCACGAGGAGGGCCTTTGATGGGCCGGTGATCAATGTTGCTGACTTGTTGGGTGAACCTGCGGGGAAGTCGAGATCCAAGACTTCAAAATGCAGCGACATGCTGGTGAACCTTTCTCGGATGCCCCGGAGTGTCCGAAGCGAGTCGCGCAGATACGCTTACTCAAATCCAACAATAGCTGACTAGTCAGCTATTCCCTAGGGATAAGACCGTTCGATCATGGCATGATCGGCAGGTGCTGTGCAGCGTTTTTGCTGATCTTCTTCACGGCCGCTGACAACACCTCGGCTTCTGCGGGTGAGAGCAGGTCGAGCATGTACCGTTCAATATTTTCCACGTGGCGGGTGCTTGCCCGGAGGAGGACGTCTTCGCCATGTGTGGTGAGGCGGATGAGCTGGACCCGGCCGTCGACAGCAGAGCTCTCGCGTTCAATAAGGCCCAGCGCTGACGCCCTCTGCACCAGTCGGGTGGCTCCGCCGGACGTCAATACCCGCGCCTGCGCGATGTCACGCACTGGAATTCCCTTGTTGCCGCCCCTTGCCGCCAGGAGGAGAAGTTCAAAGAGTGAATGGCTGAGCCCGAACTCCTGTTCCAGGGCGCGGCCGAGGAGAAACTCCAGCCGGTTCGCCGCACCCAGTAGGCGCCCGAAGACCAAGATGCGATGATCGTTGGCAGCCTCTTGGCCTGATCCAAATTCCGTTGCATTGTTCACCGTCCAACACTAAGCGGAACTAACGGAGTGTCGCTTGCCTCTTGTCTAATTCGGGGGGCGAGAATCAGGAACATCACGAATGTCTATATCAGCGATTTCCTGCGTGCGGGAAGTCCATGAGTAATTCTGGACCGGAGGCCCGACCCCTCGCAGGTCGTTCACCCCGGCACAAAACTGGCCGGTTTGGAGGCCTATCAGCGGGCCCGGCCGGAGGGGCGAATCGAGCCGGCGGGATCGTGGTGGACAGCTTGGCGGCCGACTTAGCGGGAAAGCCAGCCCCCGTCGACGTTAATGACGGTTCCCGATAGATAGGTGGACGCCGCGGACGCGAGGTAGACCGCGGCCCCGCCGATTTCGTCGGGTTGTCCCCAGCGGCCTATAGGCATGCGGCTGCGCATGGCCTGGTACCGCGCAGGGTCTTCGCGGTGGGCTGCGGTGAGCTCTGTTTCCATGTATCCGGGGGCTATACCGTTGACTCTGATTCCATGGGGGGCCCACTCGTTCGCGAGGGCACGGGTCACTCCCAGGAGTCCGTGTTTGGATGCCGCATAGGAGGGTACTTCGACGCCTCCTTGGAAGGCATTGATGGAGAGGATGTTAATGATGCTTCCAGGCCGGTCCTCGTCGATCAGGGAGCGCGTGAACGCTTGGGAGAGCACGAAAGGTGTAGTCAGGTTCAAACCGATCACGGATTCCCAGTCTTCGAGGGTGGTTGCGAGCGCAGGACCGCGCCGGATCAGTCCGGCGTTGTTGACGAGGATGTCGGGCCCTTTCCCGGTTTCCTTGGCCCAGGTGATGATTTCTGCGGCCTGGTCCGGCGAGAGATTGGCAAGGTTCTGCGACCGGATCCGGCACCTGACGCCTTGCCCTTCCAGTTCGTCCTTGAATTCGTTCAGAGGCGAGAGGTCCAGCGCCATGACTTCTGCTCCGGCAAGTCCTAGGGCAGTGGCTACCGCACGGCCCAGTCCTCTGCCGGCGCCTGTGACGAGGGCAGTTTTGCCGTGCAGGGAGAAGGGGTTCGCCACGAGTGGCTGTCCGGCCGCAAGGGTTGCAGTGTTCCCCATTGCTGAACCGGGTCCGGCGGGCTTCATTTCGTGGTCTCCGGTTCGAGTACGCGGTCGTGCCGCAGTGATGATTTGGCGGTTTCCTTTGCCACAAGTGCTGCAATAAAGGTGATTGTTGCCGCTGTGCCGAGGTAGATGCTGACACCGAGGGTGTTTTTCTGGTCCACGCTGCCGAGAATGGCGATGGAGATGAGAGGTGCCAGTCCGCCGGCGAAGACCGATGCCAGCTGGTAGCCGAGGGAGGCGCCGCTGTAGCGGACGCTGGTGCCGAACAGTTCAGAGAAGAACGCTGCCTGGGGAGCGTACATGAACGTGGTGCAGACGAGGCCGACGACAATGGCAAGGATAATAAGTCCGTCGTTACGGGTGTTGATGAGCGGGAAGAAGACAAAGCCCCAAAGACCCGTGCCTGCCGCTCCGGCCAGGTAAAGGGGCCGGCGGCCTACGCGGTCGGACAGGGATCCGATGATCGGAGTGAGCACGAACTGGGCCACAGAGCCGATCAGCACGCCGGCTATGGCGACATCCTTGCGCATGCCCAGATACGTGACCATGTAGGTGATGACGACAATGCTGAAAATGTAGTAGGCGATGTTTTCGGCCAGGCGCATGCCCATGGCGATGGCAACCTCACGCGGGTATTTGCGCAGGACCTCGAAGATTGGGGCCTTGGTCTTCTCGCGCATGGATGCTGCCTTCTTGGCTTCGGCAAAGACGGGGGACTCCTCGATACTCAGGCGAACCCAGAGCCCGACAAGCACCAGCAGGGCGCTCAGGAGGAAGGGGATGCGCCAACCCCAGGCCAGGAAATCGCTGTCTGACTGCACTGCGGCCAGCACCCACAGCACGACTGCGGCGATCAGGTTGCCCAGGGGTACGCCGGCCTGGACCCAGGAGGACCAGAATCCACGGTGCCGGTCATCGCCGTGTTCGGCGGCCATGAGGACAGCTCCGCCCCATTCACCGCCCACTGCGAAGCCTTGGAGCAAGCGGCAGAAGACGAGAAGCAGTGGAGCGGCAACTCCGATCATGGCGTAGGTGGGCAGCAGGCCAATGGCGAAAGTGGCCGCACCCATGAGCACCAGGCTGATGACGAGCATCTTCTTGCGGCTTACGCGATCTCCGAAGTGACCGAAGATGATGCCGCCCAGCGGCCGCGCGACAAAGCCGACAGCGTAGGTGCCGAAGGCCAGAAGCACTCCGGTTGCCGGGTCCTGGCTGGGAAAGAATACCGCTCCGAAGACCAGCGCTGCGGCTGATCCGTAGAGAAAGAAGTCATACCATTCGATGGCCGTTCCGATAAGGCTGGCAAATACGACCTTGCGGATGGGCGTCCGTGCGACGGCGACGGACGTCTGGGTGTGTGCGTTAACCATGGGGGTCTCCGTTGGATGTGTCACGATGCTTTGATGATGGCTTCTGGTTACGGTCAGCGTTGACCTGCAGGCGCCTTAGGGAAGGAGCACGACCTTGACGGCTTCGGCGTCGGCTGCCGCTTGGAGTGCGCGAGTGCCCTCGGTCAGCGGGAAGGTAGTCACCAGTGACGCCCACATGTCAGGCGCTGCCTCCAGCGCTGCCAGCGCGTTACGGTAGTCGAGGGCGACTGAGCCGTAGCTCCCGACAAGTTGAATCTCGTTCCTGGCCAGCACATTGATGTCCACTGCCGGGATCGACGGGAACAGTCCGGCGACGACGATGGTTCCACCCGGGCCAACACTTGCCACCGCAGATGACAATGCCTGGGCCGCGCCCGATGCTTCCAGCCAACCGTGCAACCCTCCCGGGGTCACATCCTCTGCCAGGATGGTATCTAGACCAAGTAAACGGGCCAGAGGCAGGCGCTGCTGTTCGTCGCGTGCTGCGCCGAGAAGCGTAACCCGATGCCCCCGCTGGTTCAGGAGCAACGCGGCCATGAGGCCTATCGGCCCGGGACCGCTGACCATGACACGGGCCTGGGCCGGTATTGATTGCTCCAGGCGTGTCACCGCGCGCAGGGCCACGGACAGCGGCTCCGTGAGGGCGAGAACCGCAGCGGGCAGATCTTTGTCCACCGGCACGGCGCGGTATTCAGGGATGGAGAAGAGATCTGCGGCGGCTCCGTCAAATGAAAGCCCCAGCACGGTTCGATCCAGGCAAAGTTGACGAGTTCCACGACGGCACAGATCGCAGGATCCGCAGCCGTCGATGGCAATGGGCACAATGCGTTGACCGATCCACTGGCTGTCCGTTCCCGCTCCGATACCTACAACGACGCCGACCGCTTCATGACCCAGTGTCACCGGGCAATGCACCCATTCGTAACCCGTATCCTGACGCCACGCATGCACATCGCTGCCGCAGAGGCCGCAGGCCAGTGTCTGGACAAGGAGCTCGCCGGGAGCCGGGTCGGGCTTGGGATGCTCCTGCACCTGCACGTCTTTCGGTGAGGTGCTTTGTTTTCTAAGGGCTTTCACGGTCAACCCTGTACGAATTTGTTCATCGGTTCTTCTCCTTCGAAGTTCCGCAGTCGGTGGTAACGGCTGGTCCGTCGGCGCCGAACAGCGCCGGGGCAGGTTGACAGCGTCATTGATGTATCTGGATGCCGCCCGGTGCCGCTCCTGGCTGAAGTGACCGCAGGAGCAGCACCGGACTCGGCCCCGGGTTGCGGCCGGTTGGTGGCGATTCCGGGAATCACGGTCCGGCCCCCGAGGGGAGGGGAGGCCTCTTAGCGGATGAATTGGTCGACGTAGTCGGCGCCAAGGCCTACTGCTTCGTAATGTGCCCGGGCAAGGGCAATCTTCGTGAAGACATCCTCAATGCCCGTCGGGTTGCCGTCGGGATCCACGTAGATGTAGGTGCCTGTGACGTGGAACAGGGTGGCCATTTCCTCGACCCCGTCAGGGACGACGAGCGTGTGGATATCGCCCGGTGTTTCGAAGGCGTAAGTGCCTTCTTCGGCCCACCACCCGTGCTCCAGGTAGTGCCATCGGCCCTTTAGGGTGATCGCGTGAACCGGCCCGGCGTGCCTGTGGCGGGAGAGGATCCCGGATTTGCGCACGCGCAGAATGTTCACGAAATATCCCTGGCTCGCCGAGAGAATCAGCGGGCGGAAGGACACGTCCCTGGACTGGGGCACCCACAGGCGCTCGTCCGCGTCCAGGTCGAGTGCACCGGGCACGATGACGTCATCGATGATGCCGTAGGGCTGCTCGCCGCGGTAAGGAACGGCAGCCTCATCCATGGTTGCTTCAGCAGCATTCGCAGTCATTCTTCTCCTTCGAAGTTTAGGAACCGATGTGGATGTCACATCACTTGCGGAACTGAATCGATTAAGTTCGAACATGGCCAAAACCCGTTCTGCTGAATCGATTAAGTTAAGTATTCATGCCATCAGCCCGGTGCGCAAGAGCTCTCGAGGATTTTTTATTGCCGGCTCACATTCGAGTGCGACTTAGCCTGTTGTGTCCCTGACTTGAAGGACGTGGGGGAGCACTATGCGCTCGGGGGGCCCGTCGTATCCCTGGATTCTGCGGAGCAGCAGTTCGAAGCCGCGTCGGCCCATCATTTCGCGGGGGACCGTCACTGTGGTCAGCTGCAGCGGCCCGGCGCTGGAGAAGCTCATGTCGTCGAATCCGGCGACCGCCAAATCCTCCGGTACCCGGAGCCCCCGTTCCCGGCAGACGTCGAGGACACCCACCGCGATCATGTCGTTGCCGCACAACACGGCATCAACCTGATGCCCGGCGCTCAAGAGCGTCCGGGCCCGAGCGGCCCCGGATTCCCGGGTCAGCGCACCCCACAGCCCGTCCTCGTTCACAACGGTCGCTCCCGCCATCGCCAGGCCGTCCCGGAAGCCCCGCTCACGGTCTCGGGACACACTGGACGCGCCGGCGCCGCCGAGCACCGCGACTCTTGTCCGGCCTGTCTCCGCCACATGTTGTGCCAGCTCCCGGGCCGCAGCCAGATTGTCGACCACCACCGAATCGGCGGCAGCTCCCTCGAGCACTCGATGCAACTGTACGAAGGGGACACCGCGTCGGGTGAGGCTTTCAAGCAAGTCGCGGTCCTGATCGGCTACAGAGGTGAAGAGCAGGCCGGCCGAATTCCTGTCAAGCTGGGCCATTGCCGCTTCGGTCTGTCGCTCCCCATTTATGCCGACGTTGGAGACGAATACCTCGAAGCCCTCCAGGGTGGCCGCGGCGATCACTCCGCTGGCAAGATCAGGGTAAAACGGGTTGGCTATGTCGGCGAAAAGCAGGCCGACGGCATCTGTCCGTCCGCGGCGCAATTGCTGGGCTACCTTGTTGGGGCGGTACCCCAGGTCTTCCGCAGCAGTGAGGACGCGATCGCGTAGATCATCACTAACCCCGGGCCGCCCGCTCATTGCATAGGACACTGACGCGGATGAGACACCCACCCGCTGTGCAACGTCGCGGATGGTAACGCGCACGCTCTTATCCGGGCCTGACCGTGCTTCCGTCACCATAGACATCAGCTTATCCGTTTAAGAAGATTTGCGAGATGCCCTTTCTCCTTCGGCGGCGCTTAGCCATTTGGGCGTTTCTCCTGTGGTGCGCGCCGATGCGGCTTTCCTCTCCACGGAAGCCGGCCACCTGCTAGCCCGTTGCCGAGTTTAGGACTTCGGGATACAGCAACTCGTCGGCTTGCCATCTCATCAAAGGATCCCTGCTGAGACGGAACAGTGGCCTCAGGAGGCTAAGCGGGCCCCGCGCGGAAACGGATCACGTGCTGGCCGGCTCTCGAGCTTGGGCCTATATTCCTAAGATCTGTTCAGCCAGCTGTGGCTTTAGCCGGTAGGGCGCGTGGGATTGCTGGGCCGCCGTCCGTCATGCTTCTTTCAGCCACGCCGCGGCCTCGGATGCCCAATACGTGAGCATCATGTCGGCCCCGGCGCGTTTAATCCCAAGCAGCGACTCAAGGACGGCGCCGCGGCGGTCGATCCAGCCGTTGGCGGCCGCAGCTTCGATCATCGCGTACTCGCCCGAGATCTGATATGCCGCGACCGGTACTGTGCTTGTTGCGGCGACGTCCGCCAGGATGTCAAGGTAGCTCATCGCGGGTTTGACGATCACGATGTCGGCGCCTTCTTCGACGTCGAGTCTGACCTCGGTCAGTGCTTCGCGGCGGTTACCGGCGTTCATCTGGTAGGTTCGCCTGTCCCCGGTCAGTTGTGAATCGACAGCCTCTCTGAAGGGGCCATAGAACGCTGACGCGTACTTCGCTGCGTAGGCCATCACGGCGGTGTTCGTATGGCCCGCGCTCTCCAGCGCCCGGCGAACGGCCCCGGTGCCGCCGTCCATCATGCCGGAGGGAGCCACGATGTGTGCCCCGGAGTCGGCCTGGGCGATGGCCATCCGGCCATAGAGTTCCATGGTGGCGTCATTGTCCACGTATCCCGTGTCGTCCAGTACGCCGCAGTGTCCGTGGTCGGTGAACTCGTCCAGACACAGATCACTCATCACGACGAGGTCATCGCCCACCTCCGCCCGGACATCGCGGATAGCTGCGTTCAGGACACCCTCGGGGTCCAGGGCGGCCGAGCCGACAGGGTCCCGGTGTGCCGGAATCCCGAACAGCATCATGCCGCCCAGTTCCTGTTCGGCGGCTCGTGCGGCGGCTCGCTTGAGCGAGTCTGTGGTGTGCTGTACGACGCCGGGCATGGAGCCTATGGCTGCGGGTTCGGTAAGGTCCTCCCGGATGAAGGCCGGCAGGATCAGCTCAGAGGCAGTGAGGCGGTACTCGGCTACCAAGCGCCTGATGGCGGGCGAACGACGGAGGCGCCGGGGTCGTGTCCGGGGAAAGCTCATGTCCTGTCCTTTTCTCTTTTATTGGCGGGAGGAGGCCCGTGTGTGGGCTTCGGCGGTTGATTACCCGAGCAATCTGGGGAAAGAGTTGTTCGAGGTGACCTCCGCGTTGAGCGTGTGACGAGGAGGTCGATGTGTAAGGGCGCAGCCATTTTGGATCGGGCAGACGATCTGTTGTTGCCCATCTTGCAGGGCGCCTCAACGGCGCCCCGATGATGTACCTACCGGGCGGGCAGCGCCGCGAGCAAGAACCGGGCCGCGTCGTCGAGGGCTTTGCGCCCCTCGGGGAGCCGGTCCTGGTGCATTTGCCAGACGTGGAACATCTCGGGCCAGACGTCCAGGCTCACTCGCACGCGATTCTCGGCCAGGTGCCCGGCGAGCCGGACTGCGTCGCTGAGCATGAGTTCGTTCTCCCCGATTGTGACCAGGATCGGGGGCAGTCCGCGTACGTCGGCGAAGACCGGGGATGCGTCCGGGTCATTCGGCAGTGCCCCGCCTAGGAAACTGCGTGCCAGCAAGTCCAGGACGGCCTTGCTGTTCAGCGGGTCGAGGCCTTCCCGGCTGGTCATCGACGCGCCTGTGTGCTCCAGGTTCGCCCAGGGTGACAGGGCAACCCCGGCTGCCGGCAGCGGCAACCCCAGATTGCGAGCCTTGATCATCACCGTGACTGTCATGGCGCCGCCGGCCGAATCACCAGCGACCATCAGACGCTCCGGGTCCTGACCCTGCTCCAGCAGCCAACGGTACGCGTCGACGCTGTCATTGATCGGCGTGGGAAAGGGGTGTTCCGGAGCCAGCCGGTAGTGCGGCAGGAACACCCGGGCGTTTAGTCGAACTGCAAAGTTTCCGGCGAGGCCGTGGTAGCCCGCCGGGCTGCCGACGATGTAAGCACCTCCGTGGATGTAGAAGAGGGCCCGGTTGTCCTCCACGGTCTCGGGCGTCACCACGATTCCTGGGATCCCTCCCATGTCCACCTCTTCGACGGTGACCCCTTCTGGGGTGGGATGGGCGGCCAGCATCTCGTCGTATGCGGTGCGCAGTTCATCGAGGGTCGTGTCCGACGGTTCTCCGCGGAGCAACGGGGGAAGGGCGGCCAGGCTGGAGCTCCAGTTGTGAACAGCGGTGGAAACTTCTGTGGTGATAGGCATGTTCGTTCCTTTCGAGGGGGAGGTTTAAGTTTTAGCACGTTCATCGGTAAATTGCGATATGACGATTTTGAGGTAGTCTTATGGAGTGCCTATAGATGAGAACCCCGGGACCCAGCTCCAGCAGGATGAGCTGCTTGCAGCACTGCGCGCACTCTCCAACCCACACCGCCTGGCGATCCTGCAGTGGCTCCGCGACCCTGTGACGAATTTTGAAGAACAGAAAGTCGACGCCACACGCTACGGGGTGTGCGTCTCAAGCATCAGGAAGCGTTGCGAGGTCTCCCAGTCCACCGCCTCGCAGTTCATGGCTACCCTCGCAGACGCGGACCTCGTGCAGACCACCCGCATTGGACAGTGGACGTACTTCGCCCGCAATGAGGCGGCCATCGACCGTTTCCGGTCCTCCGTGGCCACGGCTCTCTAAGCCTTCACAACCACTTGTCGCGGGAAAAGTGAGTGAAGGCAATGCGCCTGCTCGGCATCCCGGTGGGGCGCGTGCCGGGGCACCGGCCATGCTGACAGCACTACGCCGTAACCACGGGCGCGTCCAGGACGCGGTAGGCCGGCGGTTGATATTCCGGCGCGGGTGCCTGGGCAGGTGCAGGCGCGTACACCGGCGCCTAGTAGGGGTTGGGGTTCTGGAAGAATTGGGCTTGGGGTGGCGGGGCAGTCGTGCCGCCCGCGTTGAAGGTGCCGATTCCGCCGGTACCTCCGCCGCTGAAGACCGGAGTACAGAAGCCCGAGCCGCCGCCCATTTCGTTCCCGCCTCGGCCGGCCGGTCAGGTTCCGGCGCTGGCCGGCACGGACGTGAGCAGCGGGCCGGCCGCAGCCAGCAGGACAGCGGCAGCGGTACCTGAGGTCTTCAAAGTTTCTCCCCAAGGACGGGCCCTGATCGGCGGCCCCTGAGTGATTCTGGCCGATGACCGGCGCGGACTCAAGGCCAGCGCGCTGGCCTTCGCGAACCGTGGCAAGTACGTGGGTGACCCCGCTTTTGTCGGTGTCCCCACTGCCGCGCTCACTGACCCGATTTTCGGCCAGGAGCGCGCCTGTCAGATTGACCCGCTGCAGGAGGCGCTAGCCGGAATTCCTGCCCCACCAGCCGCAGTGGCCGTTCGCCCAACTGGACCGTGATTTCCTGACCCCAGGATGCGGTGAGGTGGTCGTCCTCCATGCCGTCGCCGAACACCACGAGCTGGTCGGATGCAACGGTGACGCGGAGTCTTTCGCCTGCCTCCAGCGCACCCTCGGTCAAGGATGTGCCGGTGATGGGGGAGGGCCATGCCTCCCGGACGAACCACGCCAGTCGGGGGTCTGTTGGCGCCGGCAGGGTGCGCCCGCCGCGTTCGAGGGCGATGGAGGCGCACCAGCCCGTGGCGCCCGTGCCCGTGGAGACGATCAGGCCCGAGGAAGAGTGACGTTCAGCCTGGCCGGCCGGGGTCGTGAGCTGGTATCGGGCCGACTGGTGCGAGGCGTGCCCGATGAAGACCTCGTTGAGCCCCGAGAGCTCCTGCCCGTCATCGAGCCGTGCTGTCACTGTGGCGAGGTCCTGGCACTGCAGCCGCTCAACGGCGCCGGCCACAGCGGCGTCGTGCAGGAGCCTTGCGGCCGCCTCGGGCGAGTGTCGAACCAGAACCCCCGGGTTTGCTCCCGGTTCCGGATCGATCCCGATGACGGGCTGGGCGTTGAGGTACTTCGCCATGTTGGCCACGAGCCCGTCCTGACCGACCACGGCGATGACGTCCTCCGGTGTAAGCAGGAACCTGCTGAGGTCCGCGCGTTCCACTTCGGCGTGCCGCCATTCGGCCGGAACTGCGGCGCGGACCGTCGCCAGGGCCGTGGTGAGCCGGTCGTGGCGCTCCTGCGCGTCTTGGAGGGTGCGGCCACGGGTGCGGAGGAAGAATTCGGCCTGGCCGCGGGTGGCGTGCCTGTCCAGGAGTTCCTGGAGTTCGGTCCGGCGGTGGACGATGACGAGGCGGGGGTTTGCCATGTCGAGATCCTAGTGTTCGAAGCTGCCGGCGGTGCTTGCCGCCACGCCGGCGGCAGCAGCCGGAGCCGCGCCGCTCGCGGGCTCCCTGAACAGCCCGGCCAGTGCCCCGCTGAGAAGGTCCGGCGTGATGGTGAGGTTGCCAATGTTGGGCAGTGATCCGGCTGCGTCGCGCAGGGCCAGTGCCAGCAGGGTGGCCTGTTCCATGCCGCTGTAGACCTCCATGGTGGCGGCCTCACGCGCCGCGGTTGCTTCGCCGACAATCCGGACCTGGTTCGCTTCGGCGGTTGCGCTGATACCTTTGCGTTCGGCTGAAGCCTGCGCCTCGATGAGTCCCGCTGCGGCTTTTTCCTCGGCCTGACGCCGGGCGTTGGCGCCTTCTTGGGCAACCAGGTGTTCGCGTCTGGTGGCCAGCTCGATCTGGCTCGCCATCTCATTCTCGGAGATGGTTCGTTCGCGTTCGACGGCGACCGCCCGGCGTTCGTACACGGCGCGGTCTGCCTCGGCCTGGAGCTGTTCCCGGACCGGCGTCTGCAAGGCCCGTTCGACGTCGGACTCCGGCCGGACCGCCAAGACCTGCACGCCCAGGATCTCGATGCCGGTGGACAGGAGCCGGGCGTCAGCGCGCAGGGCCCCGGTGAGGATGGTGCGGAGCTGGCTGACTCCGCGTTCCAGTGCCTCGGCCAACGTGGTGGTGGCGATCTGGTCGATGGCGTGGCTCTGGCACAGCTGGCCGATGATCGTGGCCACCTGCTCCTTCCCAGTCGCAGGCGCCGCAGCGGCCGTCTGGAGGCCGAAGTCCAGCCGGTTGGAAACGGCCACCGGGTCGATGAAGCGGTAGGTCACGTTGGCTTGGACGCTGACGTCTTGGTGGTCACGGGTGATGGCGTGGAAGAGGGTGGGCAGTTCCTGATCATCCACAGGAACCTCGCTGAGCACAGAGTTAGCCGGCCGGAACCAGAAGGCCTGGCCGACTCCCCGGTGCCGGACCTCGCCCTTCTGCAGGTGGACGACATAGCCGGTGGGGCTGCCCAGGAAGTGGCTGATCCAGGGGTAGCGCTTGATGCTGGCCATGTGATTCTCCTAAACCGTTCGATGTTGTCGTCAATCTGACGATAACTAACTTTAGGGCTGCTTTTGAATTATTGTCAAGATGACGATAAGTGCCTACGATGGGTTCATGCCTGAATCCCACCCGGCGCCAGCGCGCTTCCCGGTGACGGTCGACGTCGTCGCCCTCACCGTGACCGACGACGTCCTGAACGTCCTGCTCATCACCCGCCTCATCGAGCCCTTCCGCGGCAGGCTCGCCTTGCCGGGCGGTTTCGTGCTGGCGGGTGAGGACCTGGCGACCGCGGCGAGCCGCGAACTTACCGAGGAAACCGGCGTCGAAGAGGTCCCGGGCCATCTGGAACAACTGGGAAGCTACGGCCCGAAGGGGCGCGACCCGCGCGGGGATGTGCTCACGGTGGCCCACCTGCTGCTCGCACCCAACTTCCCCGTCCTCTCCGCCGGGAGCGACGCCGAGCATGCCGCGTGGTACCCGGTCAGCCAGGTCCCGGGCGGCGAATTGCGGCTCGCTTTCGACCACGAGCAGATCCTCGCCGACGCCTTGGAGCGGGCGAAGTCAAAGCTCGAATACTCCCCGTTGGGGGCCGCGTTCTGCGGCGATGAGTTCACCATTGCCCAGCTCCGGGCCGTGTACGAGGCCGTCTGGGGCACGCGGCTGGATCCCCGGAACTTCCACCGCAAGGCCACAGGAACGCCGGGTTTTCTGGAAGACACCGGTCGGATGACGACGGGCGAGGCGGGCCGCCCGGCGGCGCTCTTCCGGCTCGCCCAAGCAGCCCGGCCGACCGCTGGCCAGCCGGCCCGGGCCGTGCTCAACCCCCCGCTGATGCGCCCGCGCGACTGACGCTCCATGGAGTCAGGGCTGATGGTGCGGGCCCAGGGCGGGTGGGTGGCCCGCAGGGCCATCGAGTGGGTGCGGGCCGGAGAAGCCGCGATCCTGCAGACTCCCCCGATGTTCCAGAAGGCTTCCGTTACCGGAGTGTGCTCCGCGGCGTGTTGTGGGAATGTATGGGCGCGGATCCCGCGATCACGTGAGTTTTCGCTCCCGCTTGCTGTGGCATCGCCGGGCGGTCGCCTTCGCGCAGCCAGTCGTCAAAGAACGCGTCGAGCTGCTGGCCGGACGCCTTTTCCATCACGGCTTCGAAGTCTTCCGTCGTCGCCGTCGAGTCGTTGTAGCGGCTCAACCACGTCCGGGTGCCGCTGAGGAATGCCGCGTCGCCGATCTTCGCGCGCAGCGCGTAGAGGGCAGCCGCACCGCGGAGGTAGACCTGGCCCGCGAACAAGTTGTCACGGCCCGGGTCTGCGATGTTCAGCGCCCAGCGGTTGTTCGCGTCGAGGTATGCCACCGCGTCCCCGAACTGTTCCGGCATCGTGGCTGTGCCTTGGTGTTCGGCCCACAGCCACTCGATGTACGTCGCCCAGCCCTCGTTCAGCCAGATGTCCTGCCAGTCGGACGGGCTCACCGCGTCTCCGAACCACTGGTGCCCGAGTTCGTGCACCACCGTGTATTCGTCCGCAACCTCCGAGTAGACCGGCCGCGTCTGCGTCTCCAGCGCATAGTCGACCGTGTCGTCGTCGACAATCGCGCCGAAGGCCTCGAACGGGTACCGCCCGAACTGGCCCTCAAGGAATGCGATCATCTTGGGCTGCAACGCAAGCGACGCCTTCGTCTCGGCCAGTGCCGCTCCCGTCACGTCCGCGTCGATCGCATTGATGATGGGCAGCCCGTGCGGACCGACGTCGTACGACAGGGCAAAGTCGCCGACGTTCGCCGTCGACAGATAGCTGGCCATCGGGTCCGAGGCCTTCCACGTCCACGTGGTCCATCCTGCCTTCGTCGCCGGCCGGCCGACGGGCAGGCCGTTCGCCACGGCCGTCTTCCCCGCCGGCACCGTGATGCGGAACGTATAGGTCGCCTTGTCTTCAGGGTCGTCATTCACGGGATACCAGGTCGCCGCACCCTCGGGCTCGTTGACGACCATCGCACCGTCAGCGGTGGTGACCCAACCGTAGAGCGCTCCGGTGGTGTCGAGCGGCCGCCCGGTGATTCCGCCGTACTCGATCACGATCGACGTCGTCTGTCCGGCCTTCAGCTTCGGCCGCAGCCCGACCGTGAGTTCCCAGATCCGGTTCGCGTCGTTCTGCACTTGGGACCACTTGGCGGCCTTGCCGTCGACCTGGACCGACGTGACGCCGAGGCCGCGCAGGTCGAAGTTGAGCGACTCCAGGTTCTGCTTCGCACGGACGGTGACAGTCGCGACCCCGCTGAGGCGGCCCGCGAGCACCGCGGGATTGGTCGGTGGCGTATAGCGGAGGGCGAGGTCGTAGTGCAGGACGTCGTAGCCGCCGTTGCCGGCGAACGGGAAATACGCGTCCCCGCTGCCGGGAGCGCCCGCCGTGTAATGGCGGTTGTCGTGGCTGGGGGCGGCCTGCGCAGCCCCGCTGATTGCGCCGACGCCGGCCACGGCCAGCACGAGGATGACCGCTGTCCGGCGCAGCCGCCCTCTGAAGTGCTGCCTCATCACCGATTTCCTCCATCCAGGTCTCGGGATGTCCATCTGGGTGAAACAGCAGAACCGTTGTCCCGAACAGAAACGATCTCGGTCTGAGAAGTCATGACCGTGCCCCCAATGCAGTTGTGGAATGTCGCCCATGATCCCCACCGCAACTTTGGAAAACCTTGGTACCTGTCAGAGGTGAAGCCGCCGGGCCCACGAAAGCCCGACGATGCGCTGGACTCCGACTATGCACTGAGTGTATAGATGGGGGTGTGAACAACTCTCTTGCCCTCCTCGGGCTGCTGAGCCGGGAGCCCAGCTATGGGTACGATCTGAAGCATTCCTATGACCGCTATTTCGGCACCCAGAAACCGTTGGCTTTCGGGCAGGTGTATTCCACGCTGGCCCGGATGTTCCGTGACGAGCTGATCATCGCTTTGGGGGAGGAGAGCGGCGGCGGTCCGGACCGCAAGAAGTACGAGGCCACGGTTGCCGGCCGTGACAGGGTGCGGCAGTGGCTCTTTACCCCCGATGTGCCCTCCGAAACCCTGCAGAGCGAGCTGTTCGCCAAGACCGTGGTCGCCTTGCTGCTCGACGACGACGCCGACCGGTTGTTGGATGCGCAGCGCGCCGAGCACATGGCCCGGATGCGCGAACTGACCCGCCTCAAGCGCGACGCCGACCTGCTGCAGGTGCTGATGTGCGACTACGGCCTCTTCCACATCGAGGCTGACCTGCGCTGGATCGAGCTGACCAGTGCCCGGCTGTCCCAACTCCAAAAGGAGCTCCAGAGCGCATGAGCACGATCGACACCACTGCACCCATCCTCAGCGCCCGCGGTGTCCGCCACGCGTTCGGACAGACCGAGGCGCTGCGCGGTATCGACATCGACGTTCACGCCGGTGAGGTACTCGCGGTCATGGGCCCGTCGGGGTCGGGTAAGTCCACCCTGCTGCACTGCCTGGCCGGCATCCTTGCCCCGGACGGCGGCGCCGTGGCCTATGCGCCCCGCGGCCAGGAGCCCGTCAGCATCAGCGGACTGGGTGAGGCTGAAAGGTCCCGGCTGCGTTTGACCGACTTCGGCTTCGTTTTCCAGTTTGGCCAGCTGCTGCCCGAACTCACGGCGCTGGACAATGTCAGCCTTCCCCTGCTTCTGGGCGGTACCAAACGGGCCGAAGCACGCCGGCGCTCGCAGGAAGTGCTCGAACGGCTCGGGCTGGACGGATGCACTGCCAAGCTGCCGGGGGAGCTCTCGGGAGGCCAGGCCCAGCGGGTGGCCATCGCCCGTGCCCTGGTGACCTCTCCCGCAGTCTTGTTCGCCGATGAACCCACCGGGTCCCTGGATTCCCTGGCGGCCGAGAACGTCCTGACGCTGATGCTGGACCTTGTCCGGGAAGCCGGCACCACCGTAGTGATGATCACCCACGACGCCCGGACCGCCGCATATGCCGACCGGGAAGTGATCATGCGCGACGGAAGCGTCGCTGCCGGCCACCGGGTGCCGGCATGAACCCGGCACTCCTGAAAATAGCGCTGCTTGGCAGCAGGTCCTCCTGGGGCCGGATGGCCGGTGTGGGCGGCGGCGTGGCAATCGGCGTGTGCCTGGTGCTCCTGCTGTGGAGTGCGGCGAACGGTCTGGCCCAGCGCGACGCGCGGGGCGCCTGGCTCCGCGAGCTGGGCCAACCCTCGGTCACACTTCCGCTGGCAGCCGACGGGCTCACCGCCAGCGGCCGTCCGGAACCGATCCCGTTGACACCGGACAAGATTCTGCTGGGATTCCCGGGCGACATCTTCCGCGACCAGCTCATCAGTCATCGCGACATCGCCGCGCTCCCCACAACCACCGTGAAAATTCCGGGCATCGAGGCCCCGCCGGCACCGGGAGAGTACTACGCCTCGCCCGCCCTGCAGCGACTGATCGAATCGACTCCGGCTGAGGAGCTGGGGGACCGGTACGGTCAGTTTGCGGGCGTCATCGACGACGCCGCCCTCCCGGGCCCCGATGCCTTGGTGGTCATCACCGGCGTTACGGAGGCCCGGCTCCGGCAGGGTCCGGCGGCAATGTTCGTCACGGACTTCACCACCAATCCCTACGGCGAGAGCGCCAGCCTGTACCGCACGGCGCTGCTGGTCGGCGGAATCGCGGTGCTGTTCCCGGTGCTCCTGCTGGTCAGCATCGCGACAGGCCTGGGCGCGGCCCAGCGCCGGGAACGCTTTGCCACCCTTCGCCTCATCGGCGCGTCGCCGCGGCTGATTTCAGGAATGGCGGCCGTGGAGACCGCCATCCCCAGCGTGGCCGGTGCCCTGCTCGGCGTCGTCATGGCGGCTGTGTTCGGGCCGGTCGCAGCCCAGATCCCCGTCAACGGCACTAGAGTGTTCGTGGCGGATTTCACGTTCGGCGCGGGATTCGCGGCGACCACCGTAGTGCTCGTGGTGGCCGCCTGCGCGCTGGTCGCCGCCGGCCGCACCGCCAGGACGGGCATTGGCCCGCTGGGAGTTACACGGGCCGTGCATGAGAAAGCGCCCACGCTGTGGCGGGCCGTGCCGCTGCTGGCCGGCCTGGCGGGCATGGCCACAGGCGCCGTGTTGGCCAGGATCGACACGGACGGCAACCCGTGGACTTCTCCGCTGCTGCTCGGCGGCTTCGCGCTGACCGCCGCCGGCATCGTCACCATCGGCCCGTGGCTGACCCGGATGGCCAGCACCATCGGCCTGCACCAGGCGCGCAGCGCAGCCTCGGTCATCGCCGCCAGCCGCATCAGCAGAACGCCCGTTGCCACCTTCCGCTCCGTGTCCGGGCTGGTCATTGCCGTCTTCATGGTCTCCGTCTTCGCCGGAGGCGCCAGCGCAATTGAAACCGCTGAACCGCCTGAGGCCCGTCCGGGATTGCTCCTGCCCACCAGCGTCTACGCGCTCGTGGCGCCCGGACACGCTGCCGGCCAGGTGTCGGCCGCTGCCCAGAGGGCTGGGGAACGTGCCGGAATCCGCGACGTCACCATCGGCTACGCCCCTGCTGCCCCCGGCCCGACGGGCATCGATGACATCTACATCGCGGCCGGGGATGCACCGTCACTCGGGTTCCCGGAGAGCCGGGCAGAGCACGTTGCGGCCTTCGATGCGTCGTTCTTGAATTCCTGGACCACCGCGCCGGTCCCGCTCACGGCCGCGCCCGTCCAGAGCCTCGCCGGCCTGGCTCCGGTGGTCATGGTAGCCGGTACCGACGGGACGCCTGCGGCAATTGACCGGGCGCGCACGGCCTTGAATACGTCGGGGGTCAGTGCCACGCCTGCCACCTCCCGAGCGGACACCGCAACGACGAGCAGCGCCCGGCTCATCCAGGGGCTGGCGGCCCTTGCCTACCTCGGCGCCTTCGTCGCCGTCGTCATCGCCGGCATTTCGCTGGCCGTGTCCACGGCTGCCGCAATTTTGGACCGAAAACGCGTGCTGGGCCTGATGCGGCTGATGGGCATGCCCGTTGAAGTTGTTCGCGGGGTCATCGCAAGAGAGGCGGCGGTTCCCCTTGTGGCAGTGCTTCTGCTGTCAGCCGGGCTCGGATTCTTCGTGGCCTGGCTGATGGTTATCTCATTTGGCGGGGGCCGGAACATCACCTGGCCCGGCCCCGGATATTACGCCGCCCTGTCCTTCAGCATCCTGCTCGCACTGGCCGCAGTGGCAGCTGCCTTCGGCCTGGTCCGTTCCAGCACCGCTATCCCGGCCACCCGATTCGAGTAAGAACACGGACCTGGCTTTGGGCCTTCCCCGCTTCTAGCCCTCGCAGTCCGTGCAGTAGATATCGGTGCCGGACCGCCGGGCGATCTGGGAACGGTGCCGGACCAGGAAACAGGAGCTGCAGGTGAACTCGTCGTCGGCCTGCGGGATGACCTGGACAATCAGCTCTTCGGCGATGAACTCGCCGCCGGGGACTCCGGCCCCGTCCAGCCCGTCGGCCTCGTCCAGTTCCTGGACGACGCTGCGGGCGTCCGGCGCGTTGGCGGACTGAAGTGCTTCCAGGGAGTTTTCCTGGGTTTCCTTAACGTCCGAGCGGACTTCGTCGTAATCGGTTGCCACGTGGCTTGTTCGCTTTCTCGAGTCTTAACTAGGCTAAGTGCAACGTACGGCACCCCGCGGTTGTTCCGCAGGCGAGGCCAGAATCCACGCCGTGCGGCGTTCGCAGGCCACACCATGGGCGCGGTGCCGGGCGCCGCCGCAGTTCGGGCCTAGGATCAACGGCATGATGCAGGGACCAATCGACGCCGCCGACGGGAAGAACTCGCTCAGCGTCGATGCTGGGATACTCGAGAGCGTCTGGCGCCCGGGTTCCTTTGTGGACGCCGAAGATGCCAGGGACGCCATGCTTGCCGTGGACCGGATCAGTGGCGGGACGCCGATGCCAATGCTCTCCGAGATGACCGACGTGGTGTTCAGTGCGGCGGCCAGATACCAATTCGCACAGAGCAGGGGCGTGGTGGCCATCGCGGTCCTCGGATCCAGCACAGTCGACAGGGTGATCGCTTCCGCCACGAGCCGGGAGACCAAGTACCCGCACGAGTTCTTTACATCCAGGACCGACGCAATCGCATGGCTGAAGGAAGTCATTCAGAGCCGCGATTAGGAATTGCCACAGGGCCTGGCACCGCAATCAAATCCACTCCCGATCCGAGACAGACCGGTCTTTCCCGTTGTAAAGTGTCTTCACGGTCTTCCGCCCCGCTGGCTCCAGGAATGTATGCAGGGCTCTCGGGATCGTGGCCGGTTCCGGGCTCTGCCGGAACGGGAACAAAGGAATCGCCAATGTCCATTGACTTGTCGTCCCGTGCGGAACCCTCACACGGACACACGCCCACGGACGCGTCGGTCAATGGGCCGGAGGACAGCTGGGCGCGGGGGATACGCCTGCAGGCCACCGAGATCATCGCCGAAGTGCTGTCTGATTCTTCGCCGGGGCAGGCCCGTGCACGGGAGCAGCTGTGCCGTTTGCTGCAGGCCAACCCGGGCCGGCCGGAAGCAGCGGTGGCGGAACACCTGATCGCCCTCCGGGAAGAAACTGCCCGGGACCGCCGAACCAACCTGACACTCGTCAAGGACGAAGGGGCGGCGGAAACGCCCGCACAGCCCCCGTCATCAGGCGCCGGACGGTCGACCGGGCGCCGTTCAGCCGCCCGCCAACCCCTGCGGCATCACCGTCCCATCGAGCGCGTGCGCTATGGCCGCGCGGATGCGGGCGTGCTCGGAGGCTTTTCCGGGGAGGGAGCCTAGACCGGGCGGCCAGCTCGACAGGCTCACGGTTCGCGTCGGTTCGCGGCAGCCCGGCTCCGCGGCAACAGGAATCCGACGGCAACAAGCCAGAGGAGGCCGCCGAACCGCCCGACGGGCAGCAGGAACTGGAGCGGCTCGATCACCATGGAGAGGAAACTTAGTTCGGACAGGGCGGCGATGACCAGGCCGGCCCAGGCCAGCCAGCGCGGCACGAAGCGCAGGATGAGGGCGGGGACGGCGATTCCGGCGATGAGGAGTCCCAAACCGACGACATAGGCGACGCCGCCCGTGATGAATGCGAGAAACGACAATGCATGGGTCAGCGGCACATCCGTGGTGATTTCCGGGCGGCTCAGGACCCACCCCACGGCGGCCGAGAGCATGAGGAAAACCGAGGCGGCAATGCCGCCAAAGAAGCCGATTGCAGGCCCGGGGACGCGCACGCCAAGCCGGAGCTGCCGGGCGTAAACGGTGGCCGCAAAGATGCCGAGCGGGACCGCTGAGCCGAATTGGAACAGGCTGGCGAGCCGCACGGCGTCGGTGTTCCCGTGAAAATATGCCGCGACCTGGCCGGCGGGGGAGAAGGGCGAGACGTAGGCCTGCCCGTTGGTGAGCATCGCGCTGCTGAGCAGGGCTGCGATCGTGAGTCCCAGGCTCACGGCCGCCAGGATGCCCGGGTTGGGGCCGCCGGGTCGCGTCGACGGAGAAGTGTGGTGGGAGGACAGGTCAGTCATGATCGCTTCTTTCCGATAATTACGTCACAACTAAAATGATTCACCTGTTGAATGATTCTGTCAATGGCGTAATATTGGGGCATGGACTCACCGGATCCGCCGCGGCCGAAGCGAACCGCTTTCCTGCTGTCCCAGCTCGGGGCGCTGGCATCGGCACGCTTCGCCGAGCGCACGCGCGAACTCGGTCTGACCCCAAGCGACGCGGGTGTCCTCCGCCTGCTCGGCCGCAGCCCCGGACTGAGCCAGCGGTCCCTGGCCGACCGCCTGGGCGCGGTGCCGAGCCGCGTTGTTCCCCTCATCGACTCGCTGGAAACGCGAGGGCTGGTGGCCCGCGTGCGCAGCAGCGCCGACCGGCGGAACTACGAGCTCCGGCTGACGGCCGAGGGTACGAAGGTTCTCGGAGCACTGCGCGGAATCGCCGAACGGCACGAGGCCGAACTCCTGGCCCCCCTGACCAGCGAACAGTCTGCGCAGCTGGGCATCCTGCTGACCAGGTTGGCCAGCGCCCATGCCCTCGACACGGACCTGCATCGGGACACGAAGCCGGAATGAACCCGGCGTGCCGGCCGGTTCTTCGAGACAATAGCCGTCCTTTTCAGCCGGCGGGCAGTGTGGGATCATCCCGGTATGGGCGAAAATACTGAACCGCGGGTGACCTTGCCCTCCGGCCCCGAGCGCCTGAAGGGCACGCATCACCGCGACGTTGATGGCTACGGAAATCCGATCACGCAGCAGCTGCGCATCATCGGTCAGCGGCGCCGCGAAGCCGAAGAAAAGCTCGACCGGCACCTGCAGGACGCACGCAAGAGCCACTGAGCGCGGCATGGGCGATGGTAAAGGCAGGCACCCGTGGGGTGCCTGCCTTTCCTTTCCGTGCCCGTCTACTTGGCGGCCACTGCGAACGGCGACGCCTCCTCGGGCGCAGCCACGGGCCCTGCCGCGGCTCGGAACGGGTTGCAGATCCTTACAGCCAGGCGGGCGGACTATTCCGCGGACCGGGTCCGGGATTTCAGTCGCCTGCGGGCCCAGCTGGTCGAACCCGACTCGGAACTCGCGCTACGCATTTCCGGAATTTCACCCGCAGCGGGTGAGGCCCATGCCGGGCCTAATGCAAACAATGGTCATATCCTCCAAAGGGAGGGCTATGGGACAGGCCGTCCCGGAAACGAGAACGCATCTTTGAGAGCAGGAAAAGCAAATGAGTTTCCGGGAAAACTATTGGGATTTTTTGACGGAACCAAGAGCCGGGTGCTGGTCTGACGGCGTTCGCGCCTTGAAGTACGTTTAGGCAGCCGTGCGCGGATTCTTCCAGGACGCGGAAACGTTTGCCTTGCTCCTGCTGGCGGCCCACATATTACTCGTGACCGTCGCAGCTGTCCTGGTGTCGATGAATCGCCGTCCATCCTCTGCCATTGCCTGGGTGCTCGCCATAATTTTCATACCGATCCTTGGTGCCGTCGCATATTTCTTCGTTGGTTACTCGAAACTGCCCAAGGCGCGCAGGGACAAACAGCGCGAAGTTAACGCTCTGGTCCTGTCACGGACTGAAGGCAGCCCGTTCATTAGCCGCGGCCTTGATTGGCCGGAATGGCTGCATTCGGCGGTGGTGTTGAACAGCAACCTTGGGGCCCTCCCTATGGTATCGGGCAACAGTGCGACCCTGTTGGGCGAGTACAACGGAGCTTTCGATGCCATGATCGCTGATATTGATTCGGCCACAAGTTATGTGCACGTGGAGTTTTACATCCTCGTGCTGGACGCAACGACAGAGCCGTATTTTCAGTCGCTGGCCCGGGCACGACGGCGCGGCGTTGACGTGCGGGTTCTGTCCGATCATCTGGCTGGCCTGAAGTTCCCCGGCCGGAAAGAAACCCTGGAGTTCCTCCAGGAGATAGGGGCGGAATATCGCCCCATGCTGCCGGTGCGGCCGTGGCGTGGCGAATGGCAGAGGCCGGACCTGCGCAATCACCGGAAGATCTGCGTCGTCGATGGCCGCGTGGGATTCACGGGGTCCCAGAACCTCATCGACGCGAGCTACGACACGAAGAGCAACCTGAAGCGCGGGCTTCAGTGGCACGAACTGATGATGCGCGTTGAAGGACCAGTGGTCCGGGAGCTGGATGCGGTCTTCGCGACAGATTGGTACAGCGAAACGGGTGTGATCCTACCACTGGATTCCAGCGCCATAGGCGTCAGTCATCATTCTGCACTCATCGACGCACAAGTCCTGCCCAGTGGCCCCAGCTTCGACAACGACAACAATTTGAAGCTCTACGCGACGCTTATCCACAAAGCTGAGCGTCGCGTCAGCATCACCAGTCCATACTTTGTCCCTGACGAATCCATCCTCATGGCTATTGTCACGGCAGCTGCGCGGGGGCTAAGCGTCGAGCTCTTTGTTTCCGAGGTCGGCGACCAGAGCATGGTCTATCACGCGCAGCGTTCGTACTACGAAGCACTGCTTCGCGCCGGCGTCAGGATTTACCTTTACCGGGCGCCGAAGGTGCTGCACTCCAAGCACTTCACTATCGATGAGGAAGTTGCGGTGATTGGGTCCAGCAACATGGATGTGCGTTCCTTCAGCCTCAACATGGAGGTATCCGTACTTGTGCACGGGCGCGATTTTGTGGACGCAATTCGCGGGATCGAAGACGGGTACCGCGTGGAAAGCCGCGAGCTGCAGCTCGAGGACTGGATCCGGCGGCCCGTAGCCCAAAAAGTATTCGACAATCTGGCGCGCCTGACCGCGTCTCTTCAATAGGGAACAGGTTCAGAGCCGACGGCGCTGCAAACACCGAGGCCATGGCCCGGAAACCCCCGGACGTGCTCAGGCTCAGTCGGTGCTACCCGAAGGGCCGGTATTCCTGGGCCGTAAGGTGCCAGACGGCTCCGGTGGTGCTGACTATCAGCGCGTATGTCCCCGGAGCCAGGCTGATGCCGATCGCCCCGGCGCCGGCCTTGGCCAGGGACAGCACGGTGAGGGCCGGTCCTTTCACGGGTTGGAGATAGGCAATGGCGGCCCCGGTGAAGGTGTACTCGATGTGAAGCCTGCCGGTGAGGGTTACGAGTGGGCCCGGGGGTTTTGTGCCGGAGGCCTCCGCGACGGTGACCCATTCTTTCACCGGGGGCGGCGCGGCCGGATGCAGCAGTGCGTTCATCGAGGCAACTGTGGCGCTGACAGTCCTGGTGACGGGGGCGGCGCTGACGCAGACCACCGCACCGGCGAGGGTGACGACCAGGACAGTCGAGGCCAGGCGCAGGCCGCGTCGCAGGGAGTTGGTCCCGGCCAACGGCATGGATGCCCCGTCGGCAGCGTACTCATTGGTGATCCGGAATAGGTCAATGAGCCACCAGATGCCGGCGCCGCCCAGCGTCAACAGCTTCAGGGTGCCGGTAAACGGCTTGTGGAGGTAGAACCTGTCCGCGCCGCTGAAGCCCAGGAACAATGACAGCAGCCACGCCGTGCGCAGGGAACGCATCGGCGGCGGGTCACCGTCGAAGACAAGCCCGTACTGCTCGGTCGTGGGCACATTCCCGATTCTGGAACAGCCACGTCCGGATGTCCACGGTCATGCGGTGTGCGCTTGCGACATGCACCGTCACGGTCCGTCCTGCGACTCGCGTTCCGGAGGCATGGTCGCTGCGGTGGCCGCAGCCGGTTCCGCCGGACGTTTTCCGGTGGCACTCCAGCTGGTGAGGAAGTCGAGCTGGCAAAGAGGGCGCGGCCCGAATGCCTGAAGTTATGGCCCGGTTGCGGGCAGGACACCCAGTCCATCGATTAGGGTCGGGGCATGACCTTGAGCTTGGACGGCCCGCCGGACATTCGTGAGCAGGAATGCTCCTGTTGCGCATGTCTACCGGAGGGACACGTCCAAGAGCCCCTGGACCGGGCGGATGACACACGATGGCGCCAGCCCGGGTTTTTGGACAAAGGTCCGTAAACGCCTGGAAATACGCCGTTAGCCAGAGCCCGGTCAGTCTCTTAGGATCCCACCCGCGGAGAATGCGCCGAACCGTCGGCTCTTCATGACCGGATATTCTCGGGTCGAAGCTTATGAAGGCCCGGTCACCATCAGAGCTTCAAGTGCGCTGGAAAGTTCGTCACGCAGTCCTGTCAGGTCCGGGCAAGTCCCGGGATCGGCGATTGTGGTGATGGTCAGCGTGCCGGCGTAGGAGAAGACTGCAAAGGCAACCGTTACGTTACCGCTGATCGCTCCGAGTGGAATGATCCCGGTTACCGGCCTGCCCGCGATCGCCAGGGCGCGTTCGGGCCCCCGCAGGTTCGTGACGAATGTATGGACAAGGTGTTGGTGGTCTATGACGAAGCGGTAGGCGCCAAGGTGCGCTGCGGCCCGGGATATGGGGCCGATGATTGCAGTGGAGGCCCCGGGAGGCCGCTGCTTGACACTCCTCATCGTTGCGGCAACAGTTGCCACCCGTCCCTTGGCCGGACCGACCGCGGGAACGGTCACCGGGATGATGCCGCTCCGGTTCCCCAGATAGGTGATTGTCGTGTGGCGGCGTGCCGAAAACAGCACAGAGATGACGAACTCTTCGACATATTCGCCCCGTGCCAGGAGCAGGCGGTGCAGGGCGGTCGCGACGGCGGTGAGGATGAGATCATTGACGGTCGCTCCCTGCATGTGCGCGGCGTCTCTGACGGCCTCCATGTCGCAGCGGAGGACGGCAAGCGTCCGTTGCGGACCTGTCGGGCGGTTGAGTGAGGTGCGGGCAGCCCGGGGTTTGCCCGTCTGCCGCAGTTCGGAGGCTCCGGCGGCTGCGGTCCGCAGTGCGGCCGGGAGCCGGGCCAGTGCGTTGAATCGGCTCCTTGCAGCATCAAGGGCCAGGTAGAGCGCCGAGTATGGAATCTCTGGCTCCCGGCGACCGTCCCACCCGGCTTCCGCGGCTGCCAGGGCCTCCAGGACGGCGAGGCCCCCAATTCCATCTGTGAGGACATGATGGAAAACGAAAACAAGCGCTGACCGGTCCTGGCTCACGCCGGTGATGAGCTTGGCTGACCAGAGAGGACGGTCGCGGGACAGCGGCGCAGCGAGCATTTCGGCTGCGATGTTGAGCACGGCTTCCTCACCGCCGGGCGCCGGACAGGCGATCACGCCCAGATGGTGTGCCGGATCAAAGCCGGAATCATCCGCCCAAATGGGCCGCCCGCAGCCGAAGGGGACAGAGACCAGCCGCTGGCGCAGCCGGGGGACAGCGCCGAGCCGACGGGCCAGTGCTTCCAGGAGGGGTGCCGAATCGTCGCTGCCGTCCGTGCTGAGCATGAGGATGGCCCCGACTTGCATTGGCGCTGAGCCGATGTCCGCGTCCAGGGACATCATGTCCTCGGCGCTCACCCGGTCAACATGTTGTCTTGGCGTCATTTTCGGTCCCCGGAACCAGATCTCTGAATTCTCTGCACTCCTGGGAGGGAAGAAAACAGCAACCCACAAGTTGCTGAGCAGAGACAGCCTGCGACCCGACGTGGTCGTCATGTCCTCACTGTTGGGTCTTTGGGGCCCAGACGCTAGGGCAGAACGTCCCGCTTGCCCGCCATAGCCGAAGAGCCACCAGCGGCGCTGGATGATTTGGAGCAACGACGGCGGCAGGCTCCCGCCGCTAGGACGCTTTCGCGCTGGTGGTACCGGGGCCGGCGTTGACTGCTGCCGCCACCAGGCGGTCGAAGCTGGCGGTTCCGTTCTCCGGAGGCACAACCGTGAACACCGCAACCCATTTCTCGGGGGCATGTTTCTCCAGCGTTGACGCCCGGGCCACATGCAGGTTCAGCCCGGGTACGCCGCTGACAAGGAGCGGAAGCTGCTCGCCGGTCTTGGTCATGTGCCGGAATTGCCTGACCGACAATTGGTCACCCGGGCTGCTCGTGACCTCTGCGAGGGTGTCATTGATCCTCTTGGTCAGCCCCCGCATGAAGCGCTGCTGGGCCATGACCGTGCGCACTGTCAGGAGCGCGGCGAAGAAGAGGGTGAACAAAACCAGGGCACCGAAACTTCTCAGGAAGGGCAGAAAGATCATCAGGAACAGGCACAGGATCAGCCCCAAAATACTCGACATGATGAACTTGAAGACGGGGTTTTCGCCCGGTTTCTTTGACCAGCGAACGAGGGCGACGATGTCCTTCCTGGGCTGATCGCGCCGTGAAATTTCCATGATTAGTACCCCTTCACTTCCATGAGCGCTTCGGCCAGGATGATTGCCTCGCGTGCCTCCTTGAGATCGCCCAGCAACCCCATGTCGGGAATGGCTCCTTTGGCCGCGGTGGAGCCGGCGATTTCGGAAAAGATGCTGCTCAACTTTTCGCGGTCCTGTGACAGCATCCGGGACGACGTCAGCTTAATTCTGCTCAGCTCAAGCTCCAGCAGTGACTTGTCGATGGCCTCACGACGCCCTTGCATGACCGCCAGCTTCTCGGTGACACGCTGGACACGGCCGCGGAGCATTGATTCCATCTTTCCTGCCACGACGTGGAGCTCGCACAGCGCGGTGTACGACTGCGGGGACCCGGAGTGAACGGCGAGCTGCTCACCGACGTAATGGCGCCGTCGTTCCCATTTCCGGACGGCGGACTCAGATGGTCCCAAGAGGAGGGAAACGGCTGCCAGTGCTTTGTCCAGCGACGCGGCCCGGGTGCTCAGGCTGCTGGTGGCGGCGTCCAGCCTCGACAGGAACGCGTCGTAGTTGTCGTGGGGCTGGGCGCTATCGGGATTCATGAGCCACCCGCGCGCGGTGGCGCGATTCCCCTCGCCGGAAATTGGCCCCGTCTCCCATGGCAAGAGGATAGAGGCTCGGGGCCCCGTTGGCATAGAGTGCGGTTTTGGATCCGGAGCATTTCGGGCCAGTGTCAGCGACACAACGCACCACTAACACCGGGGAAGCACGGCGTGCGGGTCGTCGGGGGCGTGCGGCTCGCGGAGGGCGTCCGGGTCATGGACTCCGGCGGCGCCGGGAAGGGGGCGGTGGGGTAGTAACGGGCGACCTGTCGCATGTAGTTCGCCCACTGCGGGCCGGCGAGCATGTAGCCGTCAATGGCCTTGTAGAACTTGCCGTTGATGGTGATGTTCTGCCCGGGCCTCTTCTGGCCCTCCAGGGCGTCGCCGAAGAAGGAAGCCGTAGCGAGGCCGCTTGTGTAGCCCACCACCCAGGTGGCGCCATTGGTATTGGACGTGCCTGTCTTGGCCGCGACCGGGAACCGCTCCTGGACCTTGGGCTTGATGTAAACGCCGGACCCGCGTTTCAGCACGTCCTGCAGCACGGCGTTCACTCCGCGGGCGACCTCGGGCTTGATCGCCTTGTGACAGGAGCTGGTCTCGGCCGGCAGTTTCTGTCCCGCCGCGTCGTTCACTGCCGAAATGGCAATCGGCGTGCAGTAGGTTCCGTCGTTGGCAAAGGTGGCAAACGCGTTGGCCAGATGGAGAGGCGCCACGCCAATGGCGCCCAGCAGATTGCCCAGCTGGTGCATGTTGATTTGGGCGTTGTCCACGCCGCTGTGGAGCCCGGCGGCATCGACCATCTTCTGGATGCCGCAGAAGTCGAGTTGCGCGGCCTCGGCGAAGGTGGCGGTGTTGATGGAGTTATACAGCCCGTAGTCCACGCGCATGCGGCGGTAGTACCCGGCGTCGTTGTTCTGGAGGTCGTCCGCCGCGCCGAGGCTCTTCTGGCTGGTGCTGTAGGCCCCGAGCACCCTGCCGCAGCTTGATCTCCAGCGGAACCCGAGCGGATAGGAGCGCCGGGACGCGTCCACCATGGCGGAAAGGGATTTGCCCTCGTTGAGCCATTCGGCAAACGTGAACGGTTTCATGGTGGAGCCGGGCTGGAACCCGCCGGCGCCGTTGAGGTCGTTGCCGTTGGCGTCCTTGGAATCGACGTTGAAGTTCAGTTGCGTGTCGAATTTGCCAGGTGCCGGGAGAAACACGGTGTTTTGCGCCATCGCCAGGATCTTGCCGGTGCCGGGTGCGATGGAGACCATCGCGGCGCCCCACTTGTCCGGGTTGGCCCCGGCCGTGGCATCGACCTGCGCCTGCGCGGCCACTTGGAGCCGGCTGTCCAGGGTGGTGGTGATGGTCAGGCCGCCGCGGAACAGCTTCCGCTCGCGTTCGGCAATATCCGCGCCGTAGGCCGGATTGTTGAGAATGAGGTGGGAGACGTAGTCGCAGAAGTACGGTGCCATTTCCGCGCCGGCGCATCCCTGCCTCCCGGGGGTGATCTTGAGATCCACCGGGGCGGCCACGGCCGCTTCGTGCTGCGCTTGGGTGATGGCGCCATAGCTGAGCATCTTGGCGAGAACCTGGTTGCGCCGCTGGACGGCGTTTTCCGGATGGACGTCAGGATTATAGAAGCTGGGGCTGTTCACGAGGCCGGCCAGCAGGGCAGCCTGTGGCAGGGTGAGGTCCTTGGCAGTGGTGTTGAAGAAGTAGCGGGACGCAGCTTCGATGCCGTAGGCGTCCCGGGCGAAAAACACGATGTTCAGGTACCCCTCCAGGATCTGGTCCTTGGTGTATTTCTTCTCCAGTTCGACGGCGAGCCTCATCTCGCGGATCTTGTCGGCCATGCTCTTTTGCCCGTTGAGGACAATCTGGTCGCCCTTGTCCGCCGACACGAGGGATTCATTGAGCACGTTGGTGACGTACTGCTGGGTCAGGGTGGAGGCACCCTGCCTTCCGCCGTTGGTCAGGTTGGACACCAGCGCCCGGAGAATCCCCTGGGGGTCAATGCCGGCATGTTCGTAGAATCGCCGGTCCTCGATCGCGACGATCGCGTCCTTGATGTACGGGGACATTTGGTCGAGCCGGACCTTCACGCGGTTTTCAGCATAGAAGGTGGCGATCGGTTTCCCGTCGGCGGTGAGCACCCTGGTCGATTCCGACGGCGGATCAACAGTCAGTTCCGAGGGGAGGCTGTTGAACAATTTGATCGAGTCGCTGACGGCGACGCCGGTCGCGGCCACGGTGGGCACCAGAAGGCTGGCGGCCAGGACGCCGCACACCGCGCTCGCCGTCAGGAACCCGAATAGCCTCCACAGGGTCGTGGCTACTAGGGATCCGGTGCTTTTCCTGGGCGACATGCTGCCTGGACAGGCTAGGTCAATGAGTCGATGGCGACGGTGATCGCCAGGAGGAGCGGGACGTCCTCGCCGCCCGCGACTTCGACGCCGTAGGACTCGCGCACGCGGAACCACTTCTTGGAGATCGTGGCGACCGTATGACCGTCGCGCTCGATCTCGTACTCGTGATCGACGATGTTGCCGTGCGCCTTCATGTCAGGGCCGTCCTTCACGTCGATCGAGAAGCGGTCGCGGAGCCCTACCAAGGCCTTGTGGACCGTCGCGGCGGTGTCGCCCCCGCGCTCGATTTCGACCTTGTCCCGGATCGAGAGCTTGCGCTCCTGGATGCGGGCCACCTCGTTTCCCGAGGCGTCCTCCAAAACGAACGTGTCCCGGATTCGGACCGCCTTGCCGTTGACCTTGTAGGCGCGTTGGCCGTGGCTGTCTTCGATCCAGAAGTCGTCCCCGATCGACAGCAGTTTCTCGCGCATCTGAAACCGCTCGCCCATGGGTTCGTCATGCCGGTGCCGCAATAGTCCCATGCCCTGACCATAGGACCGCTCCGCCGGCCGGCACCTCACCCGAACCGGATGGTCCGGGCGGCTGACCTGTCCCCGCTGGTAACCTGAACATCATTGTTTGAGTAGTTGAATGGGCTGGGAGGGCCGGTGCCGGGAGTGCAGAAAGAACGCACCAAGCGGGCGGACGCCGTCCGGAACAAAGATGCCATCATTGACGCCGCGTTGACACGCCTCAGTGACAATCCCGGTGCAAGCATGGCTGAAATTGCTCGGGTTGCGGGGGTGGGCAGGGTGACCCTCTACGGCCACTTCGCAGATCGGAAGGACCTGGTTGGCGCGGTGTTCGAGAGGGCCATGGACCGCGCCGAGGCCGAACTCGCCGCTGTAGACATCGAGCAAGACACCTGGAACTCCCTGCAGGAGATCGTCCAGTCATCCTGGCGGGTCCTCCATCAATTCAACGCGCTTTTGGCGGCGGCCGAACCATACCTCTCAGCCGACCAAATCAGGGCTCACCACGACAAGCCGCTGGCCAGGGTGATGTCGGTGCTGGAAAAGGGCAGGAGTGAGGGGATCTTCCGTACCGATCATTCACTCACGTGGCAGGCCGCCTGCTTCTACGCCATCCTCCACAGCGCGGCGGCCGAAATCCGGGCGGAACGACTGGATGAGGTCGCGGCGGCAAAGATCCTTCCGTCGACGATCCGGGCCCTCCTGGTCCCGCCGGACCTGCCGGACCTGCCGACCGATAAGTCTCTCCACTAGATCTACCGGGTGCCGCCGTGGCGCAGGAACTCGGTGATCTTCGTTGCCATGGCCTTGGACTGCGTCCAGTGCAGGTAGTGCTCGCCCCCAAGGACCACCAGCTCGTGGCGCCGTACGTTGGCCAGCTGCCGTTCGTGCGCGCCGTACCAGTCAGGCTGCTGGTTCATCGTGTCCTGTGAAAGGAAGTAGAGCACCGGAAGTGCGTCGGGGTAGCGGAGATCCTGGAGCTTGGCGGCATTCTCGCCCATCCGGAGAGTTTCATCAGTGACTGCCGGGTTGCCGAAGTTCCAGCTCGTTATCTGACGCATTTGTTGGCGTTCTGCTGCCGTGAAGCTGCCGCCGCCGGGTTCTCCAAAACCCAGCGCCGTGGCCCAGCGGACCAGGCCTGTGGTCGACGGTGCGTGCGCCCACCAGTAGTCCGCTGCAGGAGCCTCGGCGGGGTCGGTGGTTTCGCCTACGGACATCCTGCTGGCCGGAACGGTGGGGTCGATGCCGATAACGGCGGACACCTCCGCTGGATACTTGTTCGCGTAGTACAGCGTGGAAAAGCCGGCGATCGAGTGGCCCATGAGAGTGTATGGCGCCCTGATGCCGAGCTGTGACAGCACTTTATGAAGTTCTTCGGCGATGTTTTCAACGGTCCTTGGCCGGGCAGTCATGTCGCTTAAGCCGTAGCCGAATCCCTCAACAACCACTGTTCGGAAGCCGCGCATTTCCCGGACCAGGGGGGCAAAATCGAGCCCCGGGGCAGGGGTCCCGAGTCCACTGAGCAGCACGACCGTCGGCCCGGTCTCGCCGGTGCGGGTGACATTGATGGTTCCCTCATTGAGGTGAACCATTTCGCCGTATGCGACCGTGTGGGACTTTTCGATCTGTTCCAGGATGAGATTGGCCGACGTCGAGGCGGCGAGCAAGCCGGCAATGCTCAGCGCCACCACCCTCGCCATGCGATGGCCCCGCCTCCACCGACGCTTGCGGGGCGGATTGTCCAGGACTGGGAGGGTAGGGCGCGGCATCATGGCAAGACTCCAGGACGAAGGAACTGAGGTAGGCGGTGCGACGTCTCCGCGCTGGGACCGGTCCGGTCAGGCACTTTTGTTGACCAAATAAATCATACAGCGCTGTTCGAGATAAAGCTCTGGTTGATCATGCCCAAGCTTTTTACAACCCCCGCCCACTAGGGTCGGCGGATGACCTAAGCCCGCGTCTCGACTCATGGCCGCAGCCGGAGCGGACATACTCAAGGTCGCGGAGCTCTCCTCCTCTGACCATCAAACCGCGAGGATCGCCATGAGAATCAACTCCGTTCGCGCAGCCGTAACCACCCTGATCCTGACGGCCGGCTGGTTGGCGGTGGGCCTCCCGGCGCCGGCCCAGGCCGCGGGCACTACGTACTTCGTCAGTGCCTCGGGGAGTGACACCAATCCGGGAACCTCCAGCGCTGCGCCGTGGAAGTCACTGTCGAAGGTCAACTCGATCGTCCTCAAGCCCGGCGACACGGTCAGTTTCCGCAGGGGCGACACCTGGGCCGGAGGCATTGTGACCACCCAGAGCGGAACCGAGGCCGCACCCATCACCTTGATCGGCTACGGGACCGGCAATGCCCCGACGATTACCGGCGGCAAGTCTGGAAACTGCATCAGGATCAACGGCAACTTCACCACCGTTGACGGACTTCGGGGCGTCTCCTGCGGCTACGCGGGCATCAGCGTCACCGGCGACCGCAATACGGTCCGGAATTCCAGTGCCTCCAACAACGCTGTCGGCATCAAGGCGGGGACCGGGTCTGACTTCGGGAAATACACCGGCAACGTCCTGACCAGCAACAACGTCATGAACGTCCTGACGCAGGGCACGAACTGCGGGACACCCCGGGCCGTGAACTGCAATGACGACTCGGGCGCTTCCGGCGTGCTGATCAACGGCAACGACAACGAACTTTCCGGCAACACGGTCAGCGGCTCTACTGCGTTTTCCTACGATTACACCCGCGACGGCGGTTCTTTCGAAATCTACAACGGCAGCCGGAACTACATCCATCACAATGTGTCCTTGGACAACAACAACTTCTCCGAGATCGGAAGGTCCTCCGGGACGGCCGACGGCAACACCTACCGCTACAACCTGGTCCGGTCGACCTGTGGTGCCAACTGTGCCCAGGCCAAGGGCTTGATCGCCCGCGGTGCAGGGACGTCCTTCGGGCCGACGAACGGCACAGTCTTCGAATTCAACACCGTGTATCTGAACGGGCCGCAGTCCCAGGCCGTTGTCTGCCATGCGGGCTGCCCTGCATCGACCGTGATCCGCGGCAACATCCTGGCGGGCGTCAGGAACTCCTTGTGGATCAACGGCTCGGGTTGGACCGAGAACCAGAACGTCCTCAATGGCCCGGTCAACTTCGTACCGAACAGCACGTCCACCACTGCGTCTGCGCGCTTCGTGAACGCACCGGCCGATCTCCGCCTGACCGGCACCAGCCCGGCCATCGACCGCGCCGGAACGAGCCTGTCCGCCGTCGACCTCGCCGGAAGTCCGGTGCCCCAGGACGGGGACTGCAACGGGACGGCCGCTGCCGATTCGGGGGCCTACGAGTTCGACTCGCCCAGCTGCTGACCTACGTTCCGCCCGCATCGGCTCAGCTGGTGCCGGCGTGGCTCCAGCGCTGCTCGATCCGGCCCAATTTCCAGACGGCGAGCGCGATCAGCCAGATGATGACGAAGAGTCCGACGACGATGTACCCGACGTTTTCGAGGTCCAGCGAACCGATGGCGGCCGCCGGCCCCGATTCGAGTCCCAGTTTGTCCGCCACGAGCCCAAGCAGCACGGTGACACCGACCACCAGCGCCACAATCACCGAGAGCACCGTGACTGTGAGGTTGTAGAAGACCTTGCGGACCGGCTTCAGGAACGCCCACCCATAAGCCCGGGACATGAACACGCCGTCGGCGGTGTCGAAAATGCTCATTCCGGCGGCGAACAGCACCGGCAGGACCAGGATGGCGTACCAGGGCAGGGAGAAGGCCGCGGAACCGGCGGCGAGCACGAGCAGGGCTACCTGGGAGGCGGTGTCGAATCCCAGGCCCATCAGCAGGCCGACGGGATAGATGTGCCATGGCGTGGTGATCCGCCGGATGGTTCCGCCGAGGAGCCTTGCCAGGAAGCCCCGGTTGTTGAGCTGGTGCTCAAGCTCAGCCTCGTCCAGTTCCCCGGTCCGCATCCCGCGGAACACCCGGGCGATGCCGACCACCGAGACGAGGTTCATCAGACCGACCAGGATCAGGAACGTTCCAGCCACGACGCTTCCCACCAGTCCCAGCGTCTGCACCAGCGCCGAGTCCCCGTCCTGCACGGTGCCGGCCATGGCCCTCGCGCCGAGGGCCAGGAGCAGCGCCGCGCCGAACACCACGGTGGAATGGCCCAGCGAGAACCAGAAGCCCACCCCCAGCGCGGCCTTTCCCTCGCCGACCAGCTTGCGGGTGGTGTTGTCGATGACGGCGATGTGGTCGGCGTCGAACGCGTGCCGCACCCCCAGCAGAAAGGCGGTAACGCCCAGCCCCACCCCGTACACGCCGGAGCGGCCCAGCGCGAAGTTCTGCGGAGCCACGGCCAGGGTCAGCACACTCCAGCCGACCACGTTGAGCAGGAGGACGAAGCCGGTGATGCCGGCGAGATGGAACTTGTCCCGGCGTTCCCAGCGACTGGACGTCGCCCGAACCGGCTGCGCTACAGGCAACAAGTTGCTCATAATCCGTAAGGGTAGGCGCGGGGGTCGCCGCTGCCAAGACCTCGCGGACTGCGGAACTGCGCGTGGCCGTGTTGCCCCCGTCATCGTCTCCGCGTGCGCCGTTGACACGGCGACGCCCGGCCCTATCCGCCGGTGCGGCCTCCATGCAAGCATGGGGATCACCGATCATGCAAGTACTTCGATCATGCACAGGGAGGGGACTCGATGAAATCCAATGAACTGCTGCTGGATGCCTTCGGCCGGATCCGTGAGACGGTGGCCGCGGCCCTGGCCGGGGTTGATGATGCCACCCTGCTCCGACGGCCCGGAGTCAACGGGAATTCAATGGCCTGGCTCATCTGGCACCTCAGCAGGGTCGAGGACGCGCAAGTCGCCTCCGCCGCGGGCCTGGACCAGGTGTGGACCTCGGAGGGGTTTGCCGCCCGCTTCGGCCTGCCGCTCTCCAAGCGGGACACCGGCTACGGCCATACGAGCGGCCAGGTGGACGCGGTGCAGGCACCGCCGGAACTGTTGCTCGAATACTACGAAGCCGTCCACCGGCAGACCGTGAATTTCCTGGAGCACCTCGGCGACGACGACTTCGACCGCATCGTCGATACCCGCTGGGACCCGCCCGTCACCCTCGGGGTGCGGCTGGTCAGCACGATTGCCGACTGCCTCCAGCACGTGGGGCAGGCGGCCTACGCAAAGGGCCTGGACTTAGCGCGCGGGCACGGCTAGGCGGTCCGTGCCATGCAGGCGGCCGAAATTCGCGGACTCTTCCCGGGGCTACAGGAAACCATCTATCTCAACACCGCCTCGATGAACGTCGGCTGTGCACCCGCCCGCGAGGCGTACGAGCTGGCCGTCAAGCGATGGTCCGCCGGCAGGTTCGACTGGATGGATGCCGAGCGGGCAGGGGAGGAGGCCCGCACCATGTTCGCGGAGATCGTCGGGGCGACGGCGGGGGAGATCGCGATCGTCCCGGCCGTGAGCTCCGCCGCCGGGATAGTGGCCGCCAACCTGCCGCCGGCGAAGCGCGGCGAGAACGTCGTGGTTGCCGGGAACGAATTCGCCTCGAACTACTACCCCTGGCTCCTGCTCCGGAACCGCGGTTACGAGGTCCGCGCTGTGGCACCGGGCGGGGACGGCGTGACGGCCGAGGAATTTGGCCAGGCGGCCGACGGCGGCACCCGCCTGATCGCCGTGAGTGCCGTCCATTCGGCCAACGGCTACCGGGCGGACCTGGCCGCGCTCAGCCGGGTCGCGGCCCGCTCCGGCGCCTGGTTCTTCGTCGACGCCTGCCAGGCCGCGGGCGCGGTGCCCCTGGATGTGGTGCGCGACGGCGTGGATTTCCTGGCCGCCGCGAGCCACAAGTTCCTGCTCGGCTCCAGGGGCATGGGCTACCTCTATGTCCGCAGCGGACTGCTTGACCGGATCCAGCCCGTCGGTCCCGGCTGGAAGGCCGCGCGCAACCCGGCCGGGAGCTTCTACGGACCGGCCATGGACCTCTCACCCACGGCCTCGAAGCTCGACGCCTCCTTGGCCTGGTTTCCCGCCCTGGCCGAGCAGGCGGCGCTCGGCATCTTCCGCAGGTTTGGCATCGGGGCCTTGCTCGATCGCAACGCCCGGCTCGCCCTTCACCTTCAGGAGGCCCTGGCGGCGCAGGGCTCCTCGTTCCGGCCGTTCGCCGAGCAGCACCGCTCCACGATCTTCTCCGTGCCGGTGACAGACACTGAGGCGGTCCTGGCGCGGTTCCGCCAGGCCAACGTGGTGGCATCGGTCCGGGAGGGCAGAATCCGGCTGGCGGTACATTTCTACAATCTGGATGAAGAACTCGATCGCGTGGCCGGGCTGATCGGGCGAGGGTGAGCGGCGGCCGTGCCTCCTCATGGAAAACTGGGGCCGCCGCAGGACCGGTACTAGGCGCGCCCGTGGTCCTTGTCGTCGCTGGCGTAGGCGAGGCCGATCTGGCGCCGAACTTCGTCCATGGCCTCCATGACCTGAACGCTCTGCCGGGGCGGCAGGATGTCGTTGGCAACGGAGCCGGCCGCAATGAGCCGCTCCATTTCCCGCGCCTGGTATTGCATGCCGCGGCCGGTGACGGGTTCATCGAATCGCTCGACGATGTTTCCGTCGGCGTCATACCTGGTGAAGGCCGACGGCGTGTACCAGACTGACGGGATCTCGATCCGGCCTTCGGTTCCGATGATCGAGGCCTGGTTTGGTCCTGCCGTGTCCAGCGCGCAGTGCAGCACGGCCTGCTGCCCGTCACCGTATTCGAAGATCATCGCGGTCTGCCGGTCAACTCCGGTTTCAGTCATGCTGGCCGCTGCCCGGATCCCGGTCGGCGCCCCGAAGACGTCGAAGGCGAAGGAGACGGGGTAGATGCCCAGGTCCAAGAGCGCTCCGCCGCCCAGCGCCGGGTCGTTGAGGCGGTGCGCCGGATCCTTGGGCAGATTCTGGTTGTGGTCAGCGATCACTGTGCGGACCTCGCCCAGGGCGCCGGACCGAATCAGCTCACGTATGCGGACCATGTGCGGAAGGTAGCGTGTCCACATGGCCTCAAGGGCGATCAGCCCCTTCGTCTCGGCGAGCTCCACGATCTCCCGGGCCTGCCAGGCGTTCATGGCGAAGGGCTTTTCGATCAGCACGTGTTTACCGGCGTCCAGGGCCAACAGCGCATTCTCGTGGTGGAACGAGTGCGGCGTAGAAACGTAGACAACGTCGACGTCCGGGTCGGCCACGAGGTCCGCGTAGCTTCCATGGGACGTGGGGATCTGAAACCGGGCCGCGAAATCGGTCGCGGATGTCCTGGTCCTGGAGCCGACGGCCTGGACCACTGAGCCGTTGTCGATCAGGTCCGGCGTTTGCAGCCCGGCGATGAACCCGGTGCCGAGAATTCCCCATCTGGCCCGCGGCGTGGAGGGACCTGCGGTGCCGGGTGTGGCGTGCTCTGACATGCGTTTGGGTTCCCTTCGAACATGCGGTCACGAAAGCATCGGGCGGCTCGTGGAGCGTCCACGGCTTCGCGGGACGTGTTCGTATCCTAATCCCGATGCCGGAACTCATGGTGTGAGCGGACCCCGAAGCACACGCAGGGCCGCGGCGGCGTCACCTTCAATGACGGCGTTCTCTGCCAGGTTGGATCGACCCCAAAGACCCAGATACATCACCGGCAACGGGGCGGAAATCAAGGCCACGGCGGCACCAGGTCCCAGTGTCCAGCTGGCGGGCCCTGGCACCTGGAAGGTCACAGCTTTGTCCGGAGGCGGCATCCGGTCCAGTCGCAGCTGCCGCGGCGCGAACATCGCCAGGACCTCGTCGACACCGTCGAGCATGAAATTGTCCGCCAGCACGGGGATCTCCAGGCCAAGCGCCTGGCAGGCGTCGACCAGGTGGATGGCATGTTCGTGGGCCTGCCGCCGAAGCCAGAACCGCGCGGTGCGCGGAGGCGGGCCAAAGGTCCAGCATTCGCTCTCCGGATCAAGGCCCGTCATCGTCTCGAGGAAGGGTGCGGTGCCCGCCAGAAACCAGGCCGCGGCGCCCTCGGCCGTCGGTGCAGGTTCCTGGACAAAGGTGCCCGTCCGGACCACCCCGGCTGCCCACCTCTCGATCGAGCCGAGATGCCCGAAGAGCTGCTCGAGCGTCCAGGCGGGGCACGCCGGAACGGCGCCGGCAAGAGTGTCCCGCGGCTGCCGGGCGAGCGTGCCGAGGTGGTCCAGGGAGTTGGCCAGTTCGGCCAGGAATTGATCGGGCGACATGGGAGGAGCCTAACGCGCCGACCGTTCCAGGCCAGGCGGACGGCACCTTGACGGTCAAAACTGCCGACGGCGAAACCGACCTCCTCGGCATCGGCACGAAGGAGGGCCTGGGCGCGACTCCGGCCACGGTGCAGTTCACCGACGTCCCGACAAAGACGGTCAGCCGGCAGACGGTCAACATCGTCAACACCGGCACCACAGTCGCCAAGATCACCGGCGTCGCGTTGCCGGTCAGCGCACAGCTCAAGGTCGACCCGGCCACGGTGCCGGGCGTGGGGCAGACCATCCAGCCCCTCGCGTCTGTGGCAGTGTCCATGACGTTCAGTCCCACGTCAACGAATCCCGTGACCTATACGCTCGTCGTCACCAGTGAGCGCGGGTCGGTAACCGTGAAGGTGACCGCGACCCCCGGCTCGGGCGCGGCGCACCTGCAGATGCCACGCACCCTGGACTTTGGTGACGTCCCCGTGGGGACCTCCGCCACCAGGGCATTCCAGATCACCAACACCGGCAACGTACCCATGACGATCACCAAGGCGAAGGCGCCGTTGGGGGTCTTTTCAACTACCACCACCATTGCCGAGGGATTGAAGATTCCTGCGGGCGAATCCGCCTTCCAGAGCGTGACTTTCACGCCGACAGCCTTCGGGCAGGCGGGAACTTCGGAAACCTACTACCTGATCACGGCGGACGACGGCCAGGGCGCGTTGAAGGTGATGCTCACCGGGAAGGGCACCGACGACCCCATCGCTGCCTACGCGTGGAAAATCGGCGCGGGCGACCCGCGGTCGTCCCTTGGCCGGTCGCTGACTTTGGAGTATCCCGTTGCTGGAGGGAAGTGCCAGGTCTACGTGAAAGGTGTGGTCTGCTGGTCCCCGGCGACCGGTGCACATTCGGTAGGTGGTGAGGTTTACAAACGCTACAAGGCTGCGTGCGCTGCCGCGGGTGTGCTCGGCTTTCCCACGACCGACGAGAAGGGCTCGACGGACGGAGTGGGAAGATACAACCACTTCACCGGGTCGGGCGGGTCCTCGATTTACTGGATCCCGACGACAGGGGCGCACTATATGCTGGGTGCGATCCGGGCGAGGTGGGCCTCCCTCGGCTGGGAGAGGAGCCGGCTGGGCTATCCGACCCGGGACGAGTATGCAGTTTCTGTCGGCCGGGCCTCGGACTTTCAACGCGGCCGCCTGACATGGAATTCGAGCACCTACAAGGTCACCGGCTAGCGGTGCCCGCGTCAGTTCAGGAATTCCCGGACCGATTGGCGCCTGGACCTCACCGGTCTGGGCCCGATCGGTCCGGACCTGTGCGGCCAGACCTAATCGGTCTGGAACCGGGCGACGGCGGAGGCGTAGATTGACGATGCGGGCTGGCCGGATCCCGGCCCTAGTGGGGGCCCGTTAATGGGCCTGTGCATGAAACAGAGCACGAGCTCCGCCACACCGAGGAGTGATCACATGAGCCAATTTATCCAACGCCTGCTTGCTGCGTTCAATGACCACGACCTTGAGGCAGCGGCCGCGTTGTTCCATGAGTCGTACAAAAGCGTGCAGCCGGTCCACCCGGGCAGGGCATTTGTGGGACGGGCGCAGATGCACGCGAACTGGGCAGCGATGTTCGCTGGCGTTCCCGATTTTCACGCAGAAGTGCTCCGCTCCGTGGACGACGATAATACCACGTGGAGCGAATGGACCTGGGCCGGCACCCGGACTGATGGGCGGCCCTTCGACATGCGCGGGGTGACGATTTTCGAGATCGAGGACGGCCTCATTACGAGCGGAAGACTCTACATGCAAGAGATTGAACGAGGAGATGAGGGCATCGCAGAGGCAGTCCAGACGCTGTCGGGGCGCCGGCCTGCCAGGCCCTCGGAACCCGAGGACTGAAATGGCTGGCCTCAGGCGGCTGGGAGAAGGCTGCGCGCGCGTTTGACCGTTGTGGCCTGGTGCCGGGGCTGCGTCGAGGCGTCGTCGTCGTTGTTGGGAAGTGGCGCCGTCGGGCCGGCCTGTGCAGGACCCTTGCCGGACATCTGACTTCGGAGGAGGATGATCGGCACACTGAGGAGGCCCGCCATGACCCAGCTTGGCAAGTTTGAGAAGTACCTGATTGAGGAATTCTTCGACGACTACCGCTCGGGCGCCATGAGCCAGCATACGTTCACGCGCCGGGTGGCGTTCATCACCGGCAGCATGGCGGCGGCCTCGGCAGCGATGCTCCTGGTGGGCTGCACGCCCGAGGAGGTTCCCCGCAGTACCGATCCCATGCCGACGCCGACGTCGTCCGCGCCGGGGTCCGGCACAGCGTCCGCGGGCGCGGTGCCGGGGGCCAAAAGCCCGTTATCGGTCCCGGAGGGCGCGGCCGGACTGACGACGGCGACCGTGCAATTCGCATCGGGCGGCACCGACATCAGTGGCTATCTCGCACGGCCCGACCACGGGGCCGCCGGACCGGCCGTGCTGGTCTGCCACGAGAACCGCGGGCTGACACCGCATATCCAGGATGTGGCGCGCCGCTTCGCCAAAGCCGGATACGCGGCTCTGGCCCTGGACCTGCTGAGCAGGGAAGGCGGTACCGCGGGCATGGACCCGGATGCTGTCCCGGGAGCACTGACCCAGGCCGGGGCGCAGCGTCACGTTTCCGACTTCACGGCCGGCTTTGACTACCTGAACGCCCAGGACTTCGTTGATCACGGGCGGATCGCCATGAACGGCTTCTGCTTCGGTGGCGGCATCACGTGGCAGTCGGCGACGGCGATCCCGGGCCTGTTGGCGACCTCGGCGTTCTACGGACCCGCGCCTGACCTGGACAAGGTCCCGGCCATCAAGGCGGCCGTCTTCGGCGTCTACGCCGAACTGGACCAGCGGATCACCGGCGCCATGCCGGCGCTCCGGGATGCTCTGGCCAAAACCGGTGTCCGGAACGAGCTCAAGATCTATCCCGGTGTGGACCACGCCTTCCACAATGACACCGGGCCGCGCTACAACCAGGAGCAGGCCACGGCCGCATGGAACGACACGCTCGCCTGGTTTGGCAAGTATGTGTGAAGGCAAGTTTGTCTGAAGCATGGCCCGGACATGTCCCGACCGGATGGAGACTCGATGTTCGCAAACCGCAGGACCGCGGCGTTGAGCGCTGCAGGCGCCTTGGCCCTTGCCGGGTGTGGTGCCGAACCAGTGTCCAGGGAACGGGCGCCGGCGATAGACCGTGCGGCCGCCGTGACGGCCGGGACGCAGGCCGCCGTCTCCGACGGGACGCAGGCCGCCATCGTCCGCGGCTGGGGCCCAGTGGTGGCGGGGGACGAATTCAGTTACGCCGGGCCGCCTGACCCCGCGAAATGGAAGGTCTTCAAGGGGCCGGGGCACGCGGGCAAGGGGATCCGGAGTCCGGATGCGCTGGTTGTAGGCGGCGGGGTCTTGACTGTCAGAGGCGACGCCGCGGGCACCACCGGCGGCATGTCCGCCAGGTTTGCCCAACAGCGGTACGGCCGCTGGGAGGCCAGGATGAAAATTGGCCGGCGGGATCTGCAATATCACCCCGTCCTTATCCTGTGGCCGAACAACAACATCTCGTCCACGTGCGCCGAGATTGACTACGCCGAAGGGAGCGCTGACACCGCCCAAATCAAGTTCTTCCTGCACTACGCCTGCGGTGGCCCGAACTTCCAGACCACCGCGGCCAAGACGATCGACACCACACAGTGGCACAACTATGCGCTCGAGTGGACCCCCGCCGGGATCGAGGGATACGTCGACGGGTCATTGTGGTTTGTGGACACGAACCCGGCGCATCAGCCCACGGTAGGCATGCACCAGACGGTGCAACTGGACTGGTTTCCCAACGGGACGCCCACCAAACCCAGCCAGATGCAGGTCGACTGGATCCGCGTTTACAAGTAAGCGTTGCGCTTACTCGCCCGAGGCAAATTCCGGCCGGAACGGGCCGGCAGCCTCCGACGTCCCTTCGCGGTGCCCGCCCAAAGCCTTCAACGCCGCAAGGTGCTCCAGCAGGGCCCGTTCCGGATGTCCGGGATGCGCAGCCAGCTGCTGGCGCAGCAGCTCCCGTGCGCGGGCTTGTTCCGGGGCACTGTCGTCGAGGACGGCGTCAATGATTCTGGCGGCCTGATGTCGGATTCCGGCGGCAGATGCGGCATGTTCCGCACCGGATACCAGGTTCTCGGGATCCTGTTCTTCGAGGCGTCCTGGAGTGGACGACGGCTCCACCGACATGGCTGTTCCTTTGGTCATCGTTCCGGCTGAGTCCGGAACCGGCCTGCCGCCTTCCCCCAATCCCGGGTACTGTACCCGGGTCCTAAGACGGGCCACCCTGACAAACCTACAACGACGCCGGGCCGCCAACCCCACACGGGAGCGAAGTTTTCGCCAAGTTTCATGCACAAGGCACGGTGACGCTGCCCGCGGAATGCTAACGGCCGCCGGCGCCACGGGGCGTATCCGCTGCAGCGCTTGTGTTGGTCATCTGCCCGAAAAGACGCGGAAATACTCGCCGGGTAGCCTCGCACCAACGAACCCGTTCGAAAGGTAGTACGCCATGCGTGTTGGACTGATCCGGGTGATGACGACGTCGGACCGACGCCTGCTCCACGCCCACGGGAAACTCCTCCAGGAAGCATTCGGATTTACCGTCACATCCCGCTGTATTCCGGACCAGCCGTCCGGCGTCTACGACCAGGCGTCGCTCGAATCTGCGGCCCCCAAGGTCGTCCGCCTGGCGAGGGACATGGCGGGGGACGCTGACGCCCTGATTATCAGCTGCGCCTCCGACCCCGGGCTGGCCGCCACCCGGGCAGCCGTGCATATCCCGGTCATCGGAGCGGGCTCCGCAGCCGCGGCCGCGGCTCTGACCTTCGGCGGCCGGATTGGAGTTTTGGGTCTCGGCGCACACGTACCGGGCCCGATCTCGGATGCACTGGGCGAACGCATGCTGCTCATTGACGGGCAGGGAAGGATCGAAACACCCGACGCCTTCCTCATGCCTGCCGGGATTTTCGACGCCCTCGCCGCGGCCCACATGCTGGTTGACGCCGGCGCCGACATGATCGTCCAGGCCAGCACGGGCCTGAGCAGCATCGGCATGGCGGACGTGCTCCGCCGCCGGCTAGGGGTTCCGGTGATCGACGCCGTGACGGCAGCCGGTTCGATGCTGGTCTCAGCGGTAGCCGCCCGGGAACTTCAAGGGGTTTGAGTCCTGCCGCCTGTAGCGGCGCGTCCTTGGCCAACACCAAGGCAGCCCCGCGCCGCAGTACGGCGCGGGGCTGCCTGGCGATTTGCCGGTCCTACTTGTAGACGCGGACCCAGTCGACCTGCATCTGTGAAGGCTTGGTGGCCGACCCGTCGGGGAACCAGTCCAGCTGAAGTGTCTGGTGCATGCCCACGGAGGGCAGGTGCGCGGGGTTCGTGTCGGAGAAGGTCTTGACGCCGTCGATGTAACCGGTGATGCCGGCCGGGGTCCACTCCACTGCGTAGTTGTGCCACTGGGTGGTGTCGATCGTCTTGGCCGCCGTGGTCTGGAAGTTCGAGCCGCCGCAGGCATAGTGCAGGAAGAACTTGATCTGTGCGGTGTTGGTGCTGCCCTCGGCGTAGTCGATCTCGGCGCAGTTGGGGGAGGTGTTGTTGTTGGGCCACAGGATCAGCACGGGGTGGTACTCCGGGTCCCGGGCGCTGGTCCGCATGCGCGTCTCCCACTTGCCGTATTTCTGCTGGGCAAATTTAGCCGACATGCCGCCCGTGGTGCCGGCCGAGTCGCCGCTGACTGTGGCCACGCCATTGGCAACCGACCAGGCCTGCGGGCTCCTGACACCCTTGCCGGCATGTCCGGATCCCTTGAAGACGCTCCACTTGGTGGAGTCGGGGGCGCCGGCCTTGGAGAACTCGTCACCCGCGACAACCGAACCCCAGCCCCGTGCCGTGGCGGCCTGGGAACCGTCGCCGGTCGCGGCGACGGCAGCCTGGGCAGCGACGGGCGCCGTTACCGCCGTCGGCGCCGGAGCGGCTGCCGCTTGGGCGCCAGCCGCAGGCGCGACCGGCGCGGCGGCCCGTGCAGGTGCCGCATCGGTTCCGGGAGCCGCAGGTGCACCGGTGGTGCCGGTGGCAGGCTTGGGGGCCGAGGGGACCGCCGGGTTCGGCGCTGCGGCCACCGAGGCTGGGGCCTTCGCGGCAGGATGCGCGGCCTGGGTTGCCGCCGGGGACGTGGAGCCCGCAGCAGAATGCGCGGCCCCGGTGGCCGGTGAAACGGCTGCGGCGCCCGTCGTGGGACCGGCGCTGCAGCCGGTCAGGGACAGTGCGCCCAGGCTCAGCACAATCGCTACTTTGTTGAGCTGTGGTGCAGTGGAGCGTGCCTTCGGCCGTGCATCTTTGAACGTTGATTTATTGAACAGCGGTGTTTTCTTGAACAACGGACCCCTCCGGGCTTTCGTGGCTGGCACGCACAACCGACGCTGCCTGGGCGGCGGATAATGCGGGAAGTTTCATCCGGCCCCTGCCGCAAGGCATGGGCGAGCAGACGCCGAACGGCGCAACGGGGCCCTGCAAAGGGGCGGTCCGGGGCCCTGCATTCGGGCCGGGCCTCACGGCCAGCCGCCAACGTTACCGGACCGTTACCTCAGCCCGCAAACCTCCCGGATCCGGGACGTTCCGCATGCCGCCTCCGCCCGGGGTGCCGCGCTACACGCAGCTGGGCTGATACGCCGGGTTGCCCGGGCGGCCGGCCGGCTGACCAAGAGCGTCGGACACGAGACGCTGGGTGACGGGGTCGTTGGGCGCCTGGTCATGGTCAATCACATCTGCCGGGCACTTGTCCTGGATGGTGATATTGGTGACCTGCTGGGCCGGGCCGGCGAGGAACTGGCTGGGGTAGGGCGTCACCACCTCGTCGTGCGTCGTGGAGATCACCGTGTAGGCCGGACCAGGAACCGTGTCGCCAATGGAGTTGAGCTCGGTGAGGAATGGTGAACCTGCCTGCTGGTCGGCGCAGGCCTGGCAATTCGACCCTCCCACTGAGGTGGCCGGCGGAACGGCGTCCGGTGTCGGCGTGATGAGCCCGCGGGTTCCGTGGTTGGACGGGGCGATGCCCACAAGGTGGTTCACCTTGTCCGCGCCTCCAAGGAAACCGAGGTAGTAGCGCGGCATCATGCCGCCCTGGCTGTGGCCCACGAGATCAATTTTCCTGGCACCGGTCGAGGCCAGTACCTTGTCGACAAACGGGGCGAGCTGACGGGCTGAGTCTGCCACCGGGCCCGTGGCGTCGACGCCGTTGGTCGCACCGTAGTTCAGCGCGAAGACGCAGTAGCCCTGGCTCTTTAGCGCCGGCGACATCGTCGCCCAGTTCTTCGCCATGTTTTCGAAGGTTCCCGGCACCAGGACCACCGGGTAGGGGTGGGCTGCCGAGGGCTTGCAGGACCAGTCATTCGCGCCGGGCGGCGAAACGTCAACGGTGTCGGCCTGGGCCGCCGGCACACCCATCAGGGATGCGCCGAGCAGCGCCAAGGTCGCAGCGGCCAGGGTTGCGAGTGCTGCGGGCGTTTTCGGGTGTGGCACGGATTACCTCTTCGGTTGGACGCGTCATCTGTGACGGTCTGTGGAAATGGAAGTGAGGTAGGGGATCAGCCCCCGCTGTGATCCGACTCACGTCTCTCAATTCACGCTAGGGAAGGTGCTCCGCGGATCGCTCCAACATGCACGTTTGTGCATGCATTTTTCGACGCCGCTGGTGCCAGGTGGGGTTGCGTGGAGAGACTGCTGCACAGTTGTGCAGGTAGGGGCATGCCGCCCGCCGTCGCCCCCGGTCACCTCACTCTCCGGTCACCTCACTTCTCCGGTCACCTCACTCTCCGGGCGGAAAATCATAGGAGGCCTGGATCGTCGCCGGCGCGGTGCCGTAGGACAGGACGATCTCGTCGTGCGCCTTGAACGGGAGGTCCCGGATCCCGGCGTCGAACTTCCGGCCGTTCACGTAAACGGTCCAGCCATCCAGCGAACCCCCACCGGTGCCGGGGGCGCCGTTGCCACCGAGGACGCCCCACTCCGTCAGGAGCTGCCCGAGGGTGAAGACCTGGCCGGCGGTAGGGGACTCGATGTGGACCACGCCCGTGGTGTCGTGGGTGTGCAGGGCTGAGATGCCGTTGGCCCTTTGGTCAGCTCCGGTGGTGATGCCGATATTGGCCGGCACCGCGATGGGCTTGCCGTCCTTCAGTACGTCCAGATGTGCGTGATAGTGGTCCACGTTGCCCTCCGCCGTCAGCACCGTGAGGCCGGCCTGGGCGATCCGGCCGGGCGCCCCCGTGATGTCTAATGCGAAATCAGGGGCCGGCGCCGCGGATGCCGCAGGTGACTCGGGCGACGGTGCGGTAGATGGCGCAGGGGCAGCGCACCCTGCCACCCCCAGCGTCATGGCGGAAAGTGCGATGGCGAGTGTCAGCTTGGTGTGCATGGTTGCGTAAACCGCTTTCGATCGGAGGCTTGCCAGTTCAGTCTAGGCAGATGGTCCGGGCCCACCGCCCAGGACGGCTTGGCACCGCGTTTCCGCCGCGAGCCGCGAGGGGAAAGAATGGACAGGTGAGTGATGCCGGCGAATTCATCGACCTCTCGCTGCAGCGCGAAGCTTCCTGGCGCCGCGCTGAGCAGCTTCAGGCGCGGCTGGAAACGGAGCCGGCGGGCAGCGGCCTCCGGTTCTACGGCACGTCCGTGGGCGCCGTGCGCGGCACGGTCCGGGATGCCGGCCGCCGCTATCCCGGGCTGTCCCGCGATGAGGTCACTGCGCTGAGTTCCGAACTGTGGGGCTCCGCGCTCGGAGGCTCCGGCCCGGGGGCCGCGCCGGTTTTCGAGCGCCGGCTGGCCGCCGTGGTCCTGCTGCAGGCCAACGTGAAGCTGCTGACCAACTCGGACCTCACCCGGCTGGAGGGCTTCATCCGGCAGGCGCGGGTGCGGGACCTTGTGGATCCGCTCGCCGTCGACGTCGTCGGGCCCCTGGTGGACGGACTCGATGTTCTGGCCAGGGTGCGGGCCGACAGCGTGCTGGACCGGTGGGTGCGCGAGCCCGATGCCTGGCTGCGCCGGGCCGCGCTTCTCTCGCCGTTGCTGGCGCTGCGCGCGGGCGCGGGGGACTGGGACAGGTTCCTCCGGCACGCCAACGAGGTGCTCGGCGAGCCGGGCGGGACGTTCGACGCCGACGGCACAGCAGTCCGGGATGCCGTCTCCCGGGTCCAGGCAGAGATGGCAAAGTGGAGGCCGGAGCTGCAATTCACGTCAATTGGAGAATGACCCTCCGAAATTTCGCCGCCGGCTCGGCTTTGGCCCAGGCATTTAGACATTCGGACTGTCAGGCCTTCGGCCCCCCCGGATCGCCCTGCCCAACGGCGCTGCCGGAATTTCCGGACTTGCCGCCGGCATTTGCCGGGACCGCGAAAGTCCTCGCCGCCCGTGACCCGGCGACGGCGCCCGCGGCTATGGTGACCAGCGCTCCCACCAGCAGGGCCGCGGCCTCGCCCGGGAGCAGGACCTGAAGCTGCGTGCCGATGCTCGCCGCAGCCACCGGTACGCCAAGCTGGGCCGCCGACAACACCCCGAGCGACAGCGGGAGTCCCAGGAAAGCCAGGTCGGCGTGGGCCAGCAGGGCCCCGGCCCCCAGCAACAGGCCGAGGGCCATCATGTCCGGGTGCCCGGCCAGGTCCCTTAGCGTCAGCGATGCACCCAGCCACACGAAGAAGAGCGGACCCAGGAAGCCGTCGCTGAGCGCGAACAGTTGCCGGGCCAGCCGCCGCGGTTCGCCGACCGCAGCCATCACCAGGCCGAAAGAAAAGCCCGCCATCATCACAGACACATTGCTCCACGTCGCGACACCGGCCAGGGTGAAGAGCACGGCCAGCTGGATCCGTAGCTCCAGGGCAAACTTGCGGCTTTCCGAGAGCCGGTGCACGCGCCGGCGGATTCCCTGGCGCTCCAGCCAGCGCAAGCCGACAAAGAGCACTACCGCGCACCCGGTCACCGCGAGGACACCCAGCGCCGCCTGGACTGCGTGGGGCGGATCCACCAGGAGCGGCAACGCCACAATGCAGGCTGTGTCGGCTATTGCCACCTGCGCTGTCATAGCGACGACATCTGGCCCGCCGAGGCGCAGGGAATCGACGATTGGAAGCACCAGGGCGGCCGACGAGGAGGCCAGCAGCACGACGTAGAGGGGAGCATGTCCAGTCCCGAACAGCAGTCCGATGCCGGTTCCGATCACCACCGCTGCCGCTGCGGCCACCATCGCCCGGCGGGAGCCTTTGCCGAGGGCGCCACGGATGTGCGGATCCCGCACGGGAACGTGGGTGCCTGCCACGAACATCATCAGCGCAAACCCGATATTGGCCAGCAGGGTGAACGTGGGGTCCGCGGGGTCCACCAGGGCCAGGCCTGAGCGCCCGATCGCGATGCCGGCCAGCAGCTCACCCAGCATGACAGGCAAGTGCCAGCGCGCCGGCAGGGCCAGCAGGGGGCCAGCCAAGGCGATGACGGCGATCAGCGCCAGCGACAGGAAGGTCACGGTTCGCGGCGGCCGGCCGGCGCCGGGCCTGACCGCCGTTCCACCACCGCATAGGCCTTGCCGTCCAGGAAAGCCCAGTCGTTGACAACCATGTACCCGAGCGCGTCCACCCGGTCATTAAGGATGTGCTCGTCGAAACCCCCGTCGCGCGGTTCCGCGTCCCATGTGCTCACGTGGACGTCCCCGCCGTCGAGGATCAGCAGCTCGGTGTTGACGTCGAAATCCTCTTGGGGCTGAGTGCTCAACTGGCAGATGGCGACACAATGGCTGTTCATTTTCGGGCCTCCGCTTCCGGTGGTGCTGATGGCATCATCCTATGTTCGGAAACGGCGCCGCCCTATGGGCAAATTGCGGCCCGGCATCACGGCTCCGTTACCTGAATGTGACTTTCGGGTGCGGTTCGCGCTACGGTTGATGAGTGCCTGTTGTCTCCGATACGGGCGCTCCCCAGCCGATTGCCTAACTCTGCCGCGGCCCGGGGGTAACTCGCATCAACGTCCGGCAGAGACGGGGAAACCACTTTTGATCTGCTGATATGCAGGTCTTGGGGTGAAGCCGCACAGTGCCCGCAACGACGGGCCCGGGAGTGCGGCCGGGTGCCTCCCATCCGAATCCGACAGCTCACCTCGCAGGCATTGGGAGAGGCTACATTTTTCATGACTTCAGTCAATACTTTTGCGCGCCATGCCGCCGTCCTCGCCGCCGCATCCGGCCTGGTCCTGACCAGCGGAATGGCCGCCAACGCCGCCACCGCCCCCGTGCAGCGTGACTCTGCTCCGGCGTCGAACGTCGACGTCACCGGACAGGTCAGTGCCCCCGTCAGCGCCGATTCAAGCGTCAAGATCAGCTTCGAGCGCCCCGCAGTGGATTCTGTTGCCGCGCCGGTCATCGAACAGCCCGTCGCACCGGCTCCGGCTCCCGCTGCAGCCCCGGCGGCAGCGCCCAAGGCTCCGGCCAAGCCGGTCATCCAGGTGCAGGCCGCTCCGGCAGCAGCTCCGGCAGCAGCGCCGGCCGCGGCGCCCGCGGGCGGACGCAACGCCATCATGCTCTCGGCCGCCTACAGCCAGGTGGGCATCACCCAGGACTGCACCGCCATGGTGGAAAAGGCCCTTGGCGCCGCGGGTAAGCCCGTTGGCGACATCGGTCCCCGCGCGTTCCTTGGCCTTGGAACCGTTGTGGCGACGCCGCAGCCCGGTGACATGGTGGTCCAGTCCGGCCACGTCGGCATCTACGCCGGCAACGGCCAGGTGGTCAGTGGCGGCATGAACGGCAAGAACCAGACCATGGTCCACCCGCTGTCCTGGCTCACCGCGACCGGCGGCGTGACGTTCGTCCGCGCCTAAGCCGCACGGCCCCGACCCGGGGCCAGACAGTCCGGAAAGACCGGCGCTCGAGTTCCCTTGGGGGCAACTCGACCGCCGGTCTTTCCTGTCTCCGCATTCGGGAGTCCGGGATCCCGATGGCTGATCTTTCCCCGGCGGATGGACCTCAGGGATTCCCGCTGCCCATGAGCGGAAGCATCAACTTCATGACGGTTCCCTCGTCGCCCGTCGCGGCCACCTCGACGGTGCCCCCGGCCGCGACAGCAATCTCCCGGACCAGGGCCAGGCCGATGCCAAAGCTCCGCTGTCCCTGTGAGGTGCCGGTGCCGGCCGTCCGCACGAACCGGTCAAAGATCCGGGCCTGATCGACGCCGGTGATTCCGGTCCCGGAGTCCGCCACCGTGATCACGGCGCGCTTCTGCTCGATTGAGGTCGTGATGGACACGCGGCCGCCCGGAGGCGTGTGGGCCAGCGCGTTGTCCGCCAGGGCCAGCACGGCACGCCGCAGCGCATTCTTCTCGATCCGGGCCAGCGGCCGGGCATCGGCAGAGAATTCCAGACGCACCTGGCGCTGCTCTGCCACCTGCTGGAGGCTGCCGGCGACGCTGGCGGCAGCGTCGGCGAGGTCGGCAGGGGGCGCGGAACGGTCCGGGGCCTCCGCGGTTGCCGCGAGGAGCAGTTCGTTGACAATCCCTGTCAGCGTCGCGGCGTCCTCCCGGATCCGGGCCAGGTCGTGGCTTTGCCTGGAGCCGGGCACAGTGTTGCGCTGGGCCAGCTGGATCCTGGTGTCCAGGATGGTCAATGGCGTGCGCAATTCGTGGCTGGCATCCTGGACAAAACGCCGCTCCCTTGCCAGGGCATCACTGAGGGGACGAATCGCGCTGCGCGCACTGAGCCACCCGACGATTCCGGCCAGCAGGATTCCCGCCACCCCGGCGATGATCATGGCTTCGAGGACGTCTTTGGAATCCAGGTAGGTGTAGGCCGTCCCGGCCGCCGCCGAGCCCGGCACTTCAGGATGGGCCAGTTGGTTCGTGAGGTACAGCGCCGTGGCGGCGAGCAGCCCGAGAACCATGACCGCGCACGCAGCACTGATCCGCACCGCGACCTTGAGGGAAGCCTTGCGCAGGATGGAGTGGTCCGGATTTCCGCCGGCCGGCCGGCCGTCACTCATGGGCTTCACCGATCTGGTATCCGAGGCCGTGCACCGTGCGGATCACAGCTTTGGAGATCTTCCGGCGCAGGTGATGAACATAGGTATCGATCACGCCGGGCTGCTCCGAGGCGTGGAAGCACGCCGCGAGGAGCTCATCCCGGGTGAAGACGCGGTCCGGTTCCGCGGCCAGGGCAGCCAGCAGCTGGCCTTCCTTTGCGGTCAGTGACACCGTTTGCCCGTAGACGGAACGGACGGAGCGCTGCGTTGGATCCAGTTCCCAGTCCCCGATCGCCACCGGTGCCGGGGCCGGGGGAGTGAAAGTCCGCGTCAGTGCGCGCAGGCGTGCTGCCAGTTCGCCGGCGTCGAACGGCTTGGTCACGTAATCGTTGGCTCCGGCGTCCAGGCCCCTGACTTTTTCGTCGGCATCGCCCAGCGCGGTCAGGATCAGGATGGGCGTGGCAATGCCTTTCGACCGCAAAGCCGTAATGAGGGCGATGCCGTCCATGCCGGGCAGCCCGCGGTCCACCACCATGACGTCCCAGCTCCCGGTCAGTCCCTGGTGGAGGCCGTCGCGGCCGTTGGTGACCAACTGGACCCGGTAGTCCGGGTCCAGGAGCTCGGCGATGAGCGGTCCCAGGACGGCGTCGTCCTCGACGAGCAGCAGGGACGGAAGGTCAGCGGAGGTCATGTCAGCTATTCTTCCGCGGCCATTTCCTCAGTCCGCAGTCCGGCCCCGGGTTCTTCTGCCGTGTCGCCGGCGGCTTTGTCTGCGGCTGCGGCTGCGCCGCGGGAGTTCCGGCGGCGTTTGAGGAGCTGCACCACCCCCGGCACGACGGAGACGAGCACCATGGCCACGACGATGGCGTCGATGTTCCTGGCGATGATGTCAAAGTGCCCCAGCCAGGTGCCAAGCATCGTCACGGAGGCTGCCCACGCGACGGCGCCGATGATATTCCACAGGGTAAAGGATTTGTAGTCATAGCGCGCGGTCCCGGCGGTCAGCGGAGCAAACGTCCGGACCATGGGGACGAAGCGGGCCAGCACGACGGCGGCCCCGCCGTGGCGGCGGAAGAAGTCCTCCGTGGTGGTCAGGTGCGCTGTCTTCAGGATCCGGGCGTCGTCCTTGAACCATCGCCGGCCAAATTTCCGTCCGAGCATGTAACCGACCTGGTCCCCGGCGACCGCGGCCGCGGTGACGACGCCGATCAGCACAGGCAACGTCAGTTGCAGCTGCTGGTGCAGAAGTCCTGCTGTGAACAACAGGGAGTCGCCGGGCAGGAAGGGAAAGAGCACGCCCGACTCGATGAAGACCATCACCGCGATCACACCCAGGGCGGCCGGGCCCAACCCGGCGAGCAGGCTTGCCGGGTCCAGCAGGGACAGTGTTGCGGCGGCGTGGACGGCCGGAAGGGCGGCAAAAACGTCCATGGCGGGCATTCTCATTTCTCCTCACTGCCCAGCGGCCGGCTGCCCGAACGGGCCCGAATCCGCTCCGCTATCCGCGGCGCGAGAAGGTTCCACAGTCCCGCGAGCAGGACCACGGCCGCGCTCGAGGCCAGGAACGACGCCGCGACATCAGTGGGGTAGTGAACGCCGATGTACAGCCGTGACCAGGCTACGACGAGGGCCATCACGGCCGCCGCGAGGGCCGTGACCTTGGCCCAGCGGGTTCCACGGGCCAGGAAGTACACTGCGAATCCCAGTGCCACCGCAAAGGACACGTGGCCGCTCGGGAAGCTGTTGGAACCCGTTTCCGGAGCCAGGGGATCGAACAGCAGGGCAGGGCTGGGCCGCTGGCGGGCCACGAGGAGCTTGAAGAATTCACTTGCCACCCAGCCGGATGATGCCACGAGGCCGAAGGCAATCGCCTTGGCCAGGCCGCCGCGGAACAGCCAGATGTACAGCGCCGCGGCGCCGATCAGCGCGAGGCCCGCCACCGGGCCAAACACAACATTCAGCGCCATCGCGACGGCGGTCAGGGCGGCGGCGTGGTGCTGGCTCAGGTCCTGATCGACCCCGAGTTCGGCGGCACTGAAGCCGGGTGTCAGCTGCGCCGCCAGGCCCAATGCCACGACGGCGGCCGACAGCAGGACGCCCAGCACTAACCAGTGGCGGACCTGGGGGAGCGCCCACAGCCGGGGACCCGCGGCGGGGCGCACGGCGTCGGGACGGCTTGGTGCTCCACTTCGGCTGAGTGCTCCGGCACCGCCCAGCGGCGCATCGCTCTTAACAGGGGCAGGTCCAGTCATGGGATCCTCCGGCTCGGGACAAGGGCGCCCGGACAGGCGACGACTCCCACTCTTCCGCCAGCCCGTTAAGAAACGCTTAAGAAAGTGACGCGGCGCCGGCCGCAGCGCCGGCCGCAGCGCCGGCCGCAGCGGGGTGCCGCAGGCCCGGCTGCTCCGTGCCGGCTACGCGGCGTAGCGCAACAGCGCCACCCCGTTGCCGAAGGCGCGCGTCTCCAGCAGCCGGAGCTGGGCTTTGCTGTCCGCAGCCTTGAACAGGGGCCGGCCCTGTCCGATCAGGACCGGATGGACGTACAGCCAGTATTCGTCGATCAGCCCGAGCCGCCGGAAGGTGTCGGCCAGGTCTGCCCCGCCGAGGGCCAGGTCCCCGCCCGGCCGCTCTTTCAGGGCCAGCACTTCTTCCGGCACCACATCCCGGACCACGGTGGTGTTCCAGGCGGCAGTTGTCAGCGTCCGCGAGTACACGATCTTGGGCATGTCCCGCCAGATCCGGGCGAACTCGGCCATCACTGCGCCGGCGGCCGGGTCCTGGTCCGCGGTGGGCCAGAACCCTTCCATCAGCTCGTAAGTGACGCGGCCGTCAAGGAAGGCACCCATGGTGCTGAGCTGTTGGTTGAAATGGCGGTGCAGCTCGTCGTCGACCATGTGCCAGCTGATGTCGCGGTCCGGGCCCTCGAAGAATCCGTCGAGGGACACCTGCATGGCCAGGATGATTTTGCGCATCGCCGCTCCTTACGTTTTGACCAGCGTACGCCGCTGCTTCGGATGGCAGACCCACATTTTCCCGGAGCCGTGCCCTTGCGCGGGAAGCCGCCAGCGGGAAGAATGCTGGTCCATGGCCCCACCGCGGTCAGTCACCTTCGGGGAAGAATGATGCCTGCGAACGATTCGAACAACAGCACGGGGCCGGTCCCGAAGCCTGAGGCGGCCCCGCGGCACTACCGCTCCGGCGGGCGCCGGGCCAACGACGGTTCCCGGCCCGGTCTGCGGTCCCGCGCCCGGCGTGAGGGGAGGACCCGGCGACAGTATCTGACGGCGGCCGCCGTCGCACTGGCCCTCGTGGCTGCCGGCGTCTATGCAGGCGTCCAGGCGGCGCTACCCGTTGACCCGCCGGCCGCCGCAGCGACGCCGACGGCGCCGGTCACGGATGCCGGCCGGACCGTTCCGCCGGCATCTGACCTGCCCGCAACTGCTTCGCCAACAACTGCTTCGCCCGCGGCCGGCGCCGTCCCGGCGGCCGCCGGGAAGCCCGCTGAGATCCCCGCCGTGCCTGCCGTCGCGGTCCCGGCCATTGACCCGGAACTGGACAGCCAGATCAACGGGATCATCGCGGCCAACAGTGCCTATGCCCTGGGGGTGTCCTTGATCGATGTCTCCGACGGCGTGGTCCACGGCTACGGGATCCAGGACAAGTTTGTGGCCGCCAGCACGGCAAAAATTCTGGCCGCGTCGGCGTATTACCACCTCGTTGAGACCGGCCGCGCCTCGCTGACCGCCCCCATGGGCAACTCGACTGCCGGCACCCAGATCCGCCGGATGGTCCAGCAGAGCAACAACGATTCGTGGGCGCTGATCCTGCGGGCGGTCGGTGCGCGGGGCATCACGGATTACGCCGCCTCGATCGGGATCACCTACGACCGCACGGTCAACCTGCTGACGCCCGCAGAAATGGCCAGGACCCTCCAGCTGCTCTACACGGGACGGCTGCTCAATGCCCGCAACACCGCCCAGCTCCTGTCCTATATGCAGAACACCAACTTTGAGACACTGATCCCGCCGGCGGTTCCGCCCGGGGTAGGGGTTCACCACAAGTACGGGCTGCTGTTCGGAAACCTGCATGACGCGTCCGTCCTGGACAAGGACGGCCGGGCCTTCGTGTTCGTCGTGTACACCCGCGGCAGGAATTACTCCGATATGGGCCCCCGCACCCAGATCATTCAGCAGCTCACCCGGACCGTGACCGCCGCCCTGTTCTGATGGTTGAGGTTCTGACGCCTGCCGCTGTTAGACGGACACCGGCCCGTCGGCAGCGCGCTCCCTCTCCCTGGTCTTCCTGGACTTGGCGAACCGGAGATAGAGCGAGGGCACGATGAACAGATTGAGCAGGGTGGAGGTGACCAGGCCGCCCAGGATAACCACGGCCATGGGGTGTTCAATTTCATGGCCCGGGATGTTGCCCATGACAACCAGGGGTACCAGGGCAAGCCCGGTGGCCAGGGTGGTCATGAGGATGGGCGAGAGCCGCTCCGCCGCCCCGCGCATCACCAGGTCGCGGCCGAAGGTTTGGCCTTCATAGGTTTCCAGATGCTGGCAGTGGTTGATCAGCAGGATGCCGTTGCGCGCGGCGATCCCCATCACCGTGAGGAAGCCAACGAGGGACCCGAGGGACAGGACGCCGCCGGTCATGTAGGCGGCTATGACCCCGCCCACCAGGGCGACTGGCAGCGTCAGCAGCGACAGGACGGCCAGCCGCCAGCTGCGGAAGGACGCCTGCAGCAGCAGGAGGATCAGGACAAGGGCCGCCGCGGAGTAGATCATCAGGCGGTTCGTTGCCGCCTCGCGCTCGGTGTATTCGCCGAGAAGCTGCACGCTGTATCCTGCTGGCAGGTCCAAGTTCTCCAGCCGCGACTTCAGCTCGCCGGCTACGGTTCCCAAGTCCGCTCCCTGGGCCAGGAAGGATCCCACCTCGACGCGGCGGGATCCGTTGGTGCGGTCAATCTGGTTCGGCGTCGCCTGCAGGCTCACGTCGGCGACGTCGGCGAGGCGAACCCGCGCTCCGCTGGGCGTATCGATGGGCAGATCCTCGATGGCGGTGACGGACGAGCGGGTGGCCGGGGTGCTCCAGACCTGGACGTCGTAGGCCCGGCCGTCCCGGAAGACGTCGCCGACCTCCTCGCCTGCCACGAGTGTCGCGGCCGCACGCCGGACATCTCCCGGTTTGAGGCCGTACTTCTGCGCCGCGGCCAGGTCAACCGTCACGGCGATCTGGGGGACTTCCACCTCGAGGGAAACATGCGGGTTCTCGGTGCCCTCGATCGAGTCCATGATGGTCTTGACCCGTTGCGCCTGTTCCCGGAGCACGTTGAGGTCGTCTCCGTAGACCCGGACCAGGATGGGTTCGCTGGCGCCGGTGATGACCTCTTCAATCCGCTCCTTCAGATAGGTCTGGACGTCACGGTGCAGCCCCGGGTAACCCTTGACCACTTCCTCCACGGCGGCCACCGTCTCGTCGTAGTCGGCGTGGCGGTCGATGCTGATCCAGTGTTCGCCGGCATTGACACCGACGATTTCGTCCGCGGCGAATGCCTGCCCGATGTGCGTGCCGCAGTTCAGGACGCCGGGGACCTTGAGGAATTCCTCACAGCCGCGCTGGGAGATCCTGAACTCTTCCGCGGCAGAGGTTCCCGGTTCCGAGATCCAGTGCATCAGGAAGTCCCGTTCCTTGAACGTGGGGAACAGGGACGAGCCCATCAGGGGAGCGAGGAGCAAGCCCACGACGGCAAGCACGCCAAAGCCTGCGTAGCCGAACCGGGGCCGGTTCATGGCCTTGGACAGGGCGGCGTGGTAGCCGCGTTTGAGCACACGGACCAGCGGCGCATCGCGTTCTTTCAGTTTGGCGTTGCCCAGCAGAATCAGGGCAAGGGCCGGCGTCACTGTCAGCGCCACGAACATGGAGGCCAGGACAGCCAGGGTGTAGGAGACGGCCAACGGCCGGAAGAAGACGCCGGTCAGCCCGTCCAGGAAAAAGATCGGTACGGCGGCGACCACAATGATCAGGGTCGCGTAGACGATCGGGCTCCGCATCTCCAGGGAGGCTTTCAAAACCACCGATGCCGCAGATTCGTCACTGCCCTGGGCGCGTCGCTGCCGAAGCCGGCGCATGATGTTCTCGACGTCGATGATCGCATCATCGACCACGACGCCCACGGCTATGACCAGCCCCGCGAGGACCATCGTGTTGATCGCACTGGAGGTGAAATAGAGCACCAGTGCGGCGGTGAGCAGGGACAACGGAATTGCGACGATGCTGATCAGGGCCGTGCGCCACTGGAAGAGGAACGCCACGAGGATCATGACCACCAGCAGGCAGCCCAGCAGCAGCGCGATGCTGAGGTTGGAGATCGCCTCCTCAACGAAGCTGGCCGGGCGGAAGATCGTGGTGTCGAAGTTGATACCGCTCAGGCCCGGCTGCAGCTCGTGGAGGGCCTCCTCCACGCCTTTGGTCACGTCGAGTGTGTTGCCCCAGGGCAGCTTCTCGACGATCAGCATGAGCCCGTGCCCGTTGTTGATCACGGCGTCACCAATGAGCGGCTGATGGTCCTCGACAACCTGGGCAACGTCGCCCAGGTGCAGCGCCACGCCGTCCTTTTCCCGAATGGTCACCTGGGCCAGATCGGCGGGGGTCTGGATCGGCTGGACGTGACGGACCCCCATCCTTTGGGTGGGACTGTCAATGAAGCCGCCGGTGCCGATGAAGCGTCCGGGCGAGTATTTCAGCAGCCCGGCGTCGAGGGCGCCGGCGGTGACTTCCATGACCTGGTTGAGGGAGACGTTCTGGGCCTTGAGCTTGTCAGGTTCCACCTGGACCTGCAGCATCTGGAGCCGCTCGCCCCAGATGGCCACGTTGGCCACCCCGGGGACCCGCAGCAGCCGGGCCCGGATGGTCCAGTAGGACAGCATAGACATTTCGATGAGCGAATGTTCCGACGACGTCATCCCGATCTTCATCACGCGGCTGGTCGCGGACAGCGGCTGCAGCATCACCGGCGGGGCGGCCCACGTCGGCAGCGCCGCAGTCACCGAAGCCATCCGTTCCGAGACGAGCTGACGGGCGTTGAGCAGGTCAGTGCCCTGATGGAAGAGCAGCACGATCGAGGACAGCTGGGGTACGGACTTGGACCGAATCTCGTCCAGGCCCGGCATGCCGCTCACGGCGGCCTCGATCGGCACGCTGACGAGTTCTTCGACTTCCTGGGCGGTCAACCCGAGGCACGCGGTCTGGATTTCCACGCGTGGCGGGGCAAACTCCGGGAAGACGTCCACGGACGCGGAACCCAACTGCAGGGAACCGAGCAGCATCACGGCACACGCGAGGGCGACAACAACCGTCTTGAAACGGAGGCTGATCCCGATGAGCCAGCGCATGTCACTCGGCCGTATCGAATTCGGTGCCGAGAAGTTCCTCGGCCCCTGTCGTGACAACCACGGTCCCTGCCGGCGGCCCGTCCGTCAGGACGGCGACGTCGCCGTTGATGCGCTGGACGGTGATGGACTGGCGGACGTAGACCTGGGGCTCGGGGTTGGTGTAGACCCATGCGTTGCCCGAGCTGTCGTAGAGTATGGCCCCGTAGGGGACGGTGAGCTTCCCGGTCTTGGGATCTACGGCAATCACAGCTGTCGCGATCCCGACCCGTTCAATGGCGTGCTCGGTGAGGGTGAGCCGGTGAAGGTCCGTGCCGGGGACTTCAGCGATAGCCGCCGGTTCGCCTTCGGACGGTGCGGCCTCCGGCGCCTGGGCGCAACCTGTGGCGGAGAGAGCGGTGAACGCCGTCACGAACAGCGCAAGGATGAAAACCGCGACCTTGTGGCCCCGCGGCGAAAGTGTGGAGTTCACGACGCATCCTGGCTTTCAGTTGGTGCTGCGGTGCCCTGACCGGTCCGCGCGCCGGGTGCTTGCTTCGGCTCGAACCGAAGCAGCACAGCGGGCACAACAAACAGGGTGAAGAAAGTTGTTGTCAGCAGGCCGCCCCAGACGATCACGGCTAGCGGCAGGATAATTTCCGTTCCGACGACGCCGCCCAGAAGGACCAGGGGCAAAAGCGCCAGGGCCGTGATCACGGTGGACAGCAGGACGGGTCCCAGTCTCTCCTTGGTTCCGCGGACCACCAGCGCAGGCCAGGGCGCCGAAGCATCTGTTGCCCGTAAATCCCGGACCTGGCCCGTCAGCAGGAGTGTGCCGCGCACGGCGATCCCCAGCACAGCGGCGAAGGCGACCAGGGCCACCAGCGAGTTGACCCCGCCCGTGGCCTGGGCGGCCAGCACACCGCCGGACAGTGCCAGGATCAGGCCCAGGAAGAGCGGGCCGGCGAGCCGCCAGCTCCCCGTCGCCGTCTGCAGCAGAACCAGGATGCCGGCCGCGGCAACCGCCGCGAGCAGCCAGAGCCACTGGTAATTGTTCTGCTGCTGGGCGTATTGGGTGAGGATCTCGGCGTGATAGGAAATCGGGAACTGCATCTGCTGCAGGGCCGTGTTGATGTCTCCTTCGATGTCGCCCAGCGGACGGCCCTGGATGTCGGCCTTCACATCGATGCGCCGCGAGGTGTCGTCGTGCAGGATCACGGACTCGTTCCCGACCATGGTCACCTGCGCGACGTCGCCGAGGCGGGCGTGCCCGCCGTTGGGGGTGTCAATGATCAGGTTGCGGACGCTGTCCAGGCTGCTGCGGGTGGCCGCATTCCCCTTCACGATGACAGAGAAGACCTTCTGCTGTTCGTACAGGTTGCCGACTTCGATGCCTTGCAGCAGGGCGGCAGCCGCGCGCCGTACATCACCGGGGACGACGCCGGCTTTTTGGGCCGCGGCGAGGTCCACTCTGACCTCGGCGATCGGCTGTTCGGGGGGCAGGTCGACGTGGGGATTAACGACGCCGGCTGTGTGCTCCAGGATTGTTTGGACCTCCGCCGCCTTCTGCCGCAGGACTGTCGGGTCCAGGCCAAAGACCCGGACGGCAAAGCCGCTATCGGCTTCTTCGCGGATCCGGTCGATGCGTTGTTGCGGGTAGGTGGAAATTTTGCTGGTCAGGCCCGCGTAGCCTGCGATCACGCGGTCGACGGCGGCGGCCGTGTCCGGGTAGGACGCGTCCGGGGCCACGGTCACCCACAGCTCGCCGGAGCTGACGTCACCGACCTGATCCGAAGTGATCGCGCGCCCGACGTGTCCTCCGACATTGGCCACGCCCGGGACGGTGCGCAGTTCTACGGCAGCAGCCTCGGTGATCCGGCTCATTTCCTGGTCCGAGGTGCCTGCTATCGCGCTCCAGTGCACCACCAGCGTCTTGTCCGCCAGCACCGGCACCACAGGACGGGTCCCGGCCAGCTGGGGTGCGAGCGCCAGTCCGGCCACCGCCAGCACCGCCGCGGCTGCGAATACCCACCGCGTCTTTTGCGTCAGCCGCGTCACGGTCCGGCCGTAGGCGCCTTGCAGCCGCGCCAGGGAACGCCGTTCCGGCGCCTTGGAACCGACCGGAAGGACGAACGCCAGTGCCGCCGTGACCGTGAGCGCCACGATCATCGAGACAACCAGGGCCAGCAGATAGCTCTGGACCAGGGGTCCGAACAGGGCGCCGTTCTCACCGGAAATAAAGAGCGCGGGCATGACGGCCAGCGCCATAATCAGCAGCGAGTAGAGCATTGGCGTGCGGGCTGCCCGCAGGGCGCCCGGGATCACGGAGTCGCGTCGGCGCTCGTCCTGTGACTGGTCCTGGCCGGCCTCCGTCCCGCCGTCGGCAGTTTCGTGGCCGGACCTGGCCGCGGCGCTGCGTGCCCGCGCGATGCCGTTCAGGTCTTCCGCGACGTCGCCTACGATGACGGCCAGGGCAAGCACCATGCCGGCCAGGACCATGGTGTTCATCCCGGTGCCACGCAGATCGAGCACCAGCGCTGACGCGGTCAGCGATACGGGAATCGTGATCAGGGTGATCAGGGCCGTGCGCCAGGAACGGAAGAAAGCGCCAAACAGGGCAACGATCAGCAGCAGCGCGATCAGCGCAGCGACGCCGAGCGTCCCGACCTCTTCGTCGATAAAGGAGGCCTGCCGGTAGACGCTGGTATCGATCACGACTCCGGGCAAGCCGGGCTGGAGCTCCCGGAGGACCTCGTCAACGCCCCGGGTCACGTCCATCGTGTTGGTCTCCGGGAACTTTTCGATGACCAGCAGCAACTCGGCTTCATTGCTGAGCAGGGCGTCGCCGATCAGAGGCTGGTGGTCGGTTGCCACCGTTGCCACGTCTTTGAGCAGGAGATTGCCGGCCGGACCTTGGACAGGAACCTGGCCCAGGTCTTCCGGCGTGGTGATCGGCAGGACATGCTGGACGCCGATCCGCTGGTGGCCCGTCTCGAAGAAACCGCCGGTGCCCGGTGTGGATGCTTCCAGGTAGCTAAGTGGCGAAACCCACACGGAGTTGCCGGTCGTCTTGATGATTTCGTCCAGCGTGACGCCCTTGGCTTCGAGCTGTGCCGGGTCCACCAGGACTTGAAGCTGCTGGTCGCGCTGGCCCCAGATCGCCACGTTCGCGACGCCGGGAACGGCAAGGAGTCCGGGCTTCATGGTCCAGCGGGCCAGCACGGACATGTCGATGGCGGACATGTTTTTGGACGTTAGCCGGACCATCATGACCCGGCTGGTCGAGGACAGCGGCTGCATGAGCACTGGAGCCGCCGAAACATTCGGCAGTGCACGCGCCTGGGTCAGCCGTTCCGAGACGAGCTGGCGTGCCCGCAAAATGTCGGTCCCCGGCTTGAAAACCATCTGGATCGACGAAAGGCCGGGCACGGATTTTGACCGGATGGCTTCAACCCAGGCCACCCCGTTCAGCAGGTCGGCCTCCATGGGCGAGGTGACGAGTTGCTCAACCTCGGCGGCCGAGAGTCCCAGGGCTTCAGTCTGGATCTCTACCTGCGGCGGGGCGAATTCCGGAAAGGCGTCCACGGACATGCCCGGCAGGTTGGTGAGCCCGAGGGCCAGGATTCCCGCCGCGGCGGCCAGGACCAAGAGCCGGAACTGCAGCGTCCAGCGCACGATTGCACTCATCATGGCCGGTACCCCGCTGGCTCCACCGTGGTGCACGGGCTGGCGGGATTACGTCCGCGTCGGCGTCGCCGGTGTCCCGGGCCGTCGGGGTGGGCGGAGGGAGGGGGCGGGTCGTGGCGCGGTCCTGCCGCGAAACCGATCACCGGGAAAAGGGTGCTGACTGCTTTTCCTGCTTGGCCAACTGCACATTTACCATTCACGGCGCGGCTCCTCAACCTCAGGCCATAGCGCCCCCCAGCCGATAAGAGCCATAATGATCTTCGGGCACACAGGCGTCAATAGGGATACAGGTGACCGCCATGAAGGCAACCGCAGGGGACCGCATCATCATCCGGGGGACGACGGTCGAGTCCACGGACCGGCACGGTCTGATCCTTGAAGTGAAGGGTGCCGACGGTGCGCCGCCGTACCTGGTCCGGTTCGACGACGGCCACGAAACGATCATGTTTCCCGGTGGGGATTTCGCCGTCGAAAAGGCCGCGGGCGGGCCCTAGGTCCGTTAGCGCGCCCTAGAAACTCGACGAGCTCCCGGACCCGGAAAAGCTTCCGCCGCTGGACCCGTACCCGGTGGTGGTGCCGCCGCCGCGCGCGCTGCTGACGCTGCTGATGCCGCTGCTGAAGCCGGTGTTGAAGCTCGGGACCGAGAAGAAGTAGTAGGACGGGTACACCGTTCCGAGGATGCTTGGCTCGTACGTGCGGCCGTATTTTGCCTTCGTTCCCGCCTGCGCGCTGTCCATTTCCTCGCGCATGAGCCCGGCTTCCTTCTCATTGCGGGCAAAGGCCTGGATCAGGGTGTCGGCGTGATTTTTCAACAGCTCCGAGAGGTGGGTCCGGGCGTCACGCAACCTGTCCAGCGCCGTTTCCGGTGTGATGGAGCCGTCCGCCAGTTCCGTCGACCAGCGCTCCATGTCGCGCCGGCTTTCATCGCGGAAGGACCGCAGTGCCAGCGCCGTCCCCGAGGTTCCCTCGGCCCGGCGCTGGCTGAGCAGGTCTTCCACGCCGTCCAGATCGTTGCGGAACGGCGCGAGCTGGCGGTCCCAGGCGGCAGGCCAGGACGAGCCCCGGTTGAGCAGGGCATTGGTATCGGCGATCACGTCGTCCAGGGCGTCGAGTTCGGCCGCGGCGTCGGCGTAACTCCGGACCAGTTTGAGGTTGGGCCGGCGGCTCAGGTCCCTGCTGCTGAGGGCGTGTACCTGGGTGGAAAGTTCGGTGGCCGTACCGTAGCGGTTCACGAACGTGCGGTGTTTTTCCAGCACCGTGCTCCCGTACCGGGAGGACTCGGGAATGGTGCTGGCGTTGAGCTCGGTCACCTGCAGGTCCATGCTGACATTGGCGTAGCTGGTGTCGCCCCGGGCCAGTTCCTTCCGGCTGGACACCCGGGTCCGCCACCGCACGATCAGCCAGGCCGCGGCTCCGCAGACCGCGGCGACCACCGCCGCCCAGGCTGTGACGAGGAAGGCTGTGGAACGGTACCACGGCTGATTGATGAGTTCGGCGCCGCGGCGGATCCCGGCAATGGTGCCCTCGGTCCACTGCGCATCGCGAAGCAGCTCTTTGGCGGCGTTCTGGATGTCCTCGCGCTGTTCGGGCGAGACCTTCCGGTCCTCACCCATGTACGTCCCCACATGCCGGCCCACCGGATCCAGGGCGAAGATGAACAGTCCGTCTGCCCACTTCTGCCCGTCGGCACTGATCCATTCGGGATGTTCGGTGCGGGCGAACCGCAGGACTTCTTCGTTCAGATTGTCGGCGGCAGTGCCGTTATAGGTGTAGACCGCAACTTTGGTGGGCTCATAAAAGTCGGTGGCCTGAACCGCCGGCAACAGCGTCCGCTGGTCCAACACCCCGGCGCGGTCTTCAATGACGACGGCGGTCGGCGTCGTGGCGAGCGCGGCCGGGGCCCCGACGAGAAGGCCGGCCATCAGCACAACAGCAGCGGCGAGGGCTTTGCGCATGATTCCCATTTTCCGAGCGTAGTGGCTGGCTTTGGCTGCGTCGACGCGGACGCCGCGGAAAGGGGACGAAAGACATCGTGACCGTGCGCTGGACGGCGTCCATACTTGCGCCATGAGGCCGCCGCCTGAAGGACTGCCGGAGGAACCCCGCCCGGAGGATCCCGGCCCGGAGGATCCCGGCCCGGAAAAGCCGGGGGAGGCGGGGGAGCCGCGCCGCACCAGGGCTGACCGGACCCTGCTGGCCATCATGGCCGCGATCGCGGTGATCGTGATCATCGCGCTGGCAGTGGTCTTCACCCGCGGGGAGCCCGCGCCCCTGGCCGAGTCAACGCCCGCCGGCGTCGCGCAGCGCTACGCCGCCGCCGTCATTGCCGGGGATGAGGCGGCCGCCTCCGCCTACCTGACGCCGGCCGCCCGGAGCAAGTGCACAACCGGGTCACGCCCCTCGGCCCGGAACCTGCGAGTCACGCTCGTGTCCACCACCGAGCGGCCGGAATCCGCGGACGTGAGGGTGCTCATCACTGTGTCCGAGCCGGGCGGTCCCTTCGGCAGCGCCGAATACCAGGTGGAGGACGCGTTTGACCTCGTTCGGGCGGGCAACGGCTGGCTGATCGACACCGTGCCCTGGCCCCTGGCAGTGTGCACCGGCGAGGCGAAGCAATGAGCGCCCAAGGGACAGTGCGCCGGCTCATCACCTACGCGCTGCTGTTCGCACTGGTGGTGACCACCGCCGTCGGGCTCAGCGGACTGCTGGGCCGCCTGCTGGTGGCGGGGACAGAGCTGGCCCCGGACGACGTCGCCGGGCTCGCGCGCTCGCTGGCGTTCGCCCTGATTGGCGGCCCGCTCGCGGCCCTCTTGTGGTGGGCGGTTTGGCGGCGGCTCGAGGACCCGGAGGAGCGGTCCGCCATCGGCTGGGGTCTCTACCTGGCAGGCGCCTACCTGCTCGCCCTGCTCATCGCGGCCACTAACGTGCTGAACACTCTGTCCTCGCTGATCGGCGGGCAGGGCCTTCAGTGGCGGCTGTCCCTGGCCACCGGTCTGGTGTGGGCTGCGGTCTGGGCCTGGCACCGGTGGATGTGGCGTGACCCCCGGAAGAATCCGACAGTCCTCTCCGGTGTCCCTACGGTGCTCGGCTCGGTGCTGGGGCTCGTGCTGGGCGTGGGCGGCGCCGTCGCAGCCATATCCACCTTGCTGGATGCCGCCCTGCGGGGAGCCGCGACGGAGGTGTCGGTGGGCAAACCGTGGTGGGTGTCGGCGCTGCAATCCCTGGTCTGGGCCGTCGGCGGAACCATTATCTGGTGGTGGCATTGGAATCACGACGGCGGCCGGAGGCTGCGGACCGGGCTGGCCGACGTCGCGCTCATCACGGTCGGGGTGCTTGGCGCGGGCGTTCTGACCTTGGGCGGAGCCGGCGTGGCGCTCTTCGTGGTGCTTCGCCTGTTGTTTGACCGTTCCGAACCGCTGGAGCTCCTGCTGGAGCCCCTCGCGCCGGCTGTGTCCGCGGCCGCCATCGGCTGCCTCGTCTGGGTCTACCACCGCAATGTCGCGCGCGGGCGCTCAGAGGCCACGCTTCAGGGCGGCAGGCTGGTGACCTCCGGCGTCGCCCTGGTCGCCGCAGCGTCCGGGATCGGCGTGATCGTCAACTCGGTCCTCGCCATGACGGCGACGCCGCTGGCCGGCGCCGGGGCGCGGACGCTGCTGCTTGCGGGAATCAGCTCGCTCCTGGTTGGCGGCCCGGTCTGGTGGCTTGCGTGGCGGCGCGTGGAGCAGGCGGCGGAGGCCGGCGCCGGCCTGAACGCGCGCCGGATCTACCTGGTGGCCGTGTTCGGCCTGAGCGCCGTGGTGGCGGTGGTCACGCTGCTGGTGATCGGGTTCCGGATGTTCGAGTTCGTCCTGGGCGAGGTCAGCGGGGGAAGCCTCGTGGACCGGATCCGCGCACCCCTGGGGCTCCTGGTCGCCACGGGACTCGTGTTCGGGTACCACTTTGCCGTGTGGCGGCAGGACCGTGCCGTGCTCGCCGCGGCCGGTCCGGTCCGTCCGCGAACCATCGGCCACGTGTTCCTCGTGGCGGGATCCGACCCCGCACCGCTGCGGCGCGTCATCGGTGAGGTCACCGGGGCCGGCGTCACGGTCTGGAAACGGGCCGACGGCGGTGCCGGCGCTTCCGGCACTGCCGATGCTGGCCGCGTTGCCGGTGGGGACGTCGCGGGCGATGTCGGGGCCCAGGAGAAGCGGTTGGCGGCCGCACTGGAGGGTGTGGCGGCGCCCCGGGTTCTGGTCGTTGCAGATCAGCACGGGGGAATTGACGTCATCCCGCTGCAGGGCTGACCGGCCTGTCCTGAGCCTGGTCGCGCCGGGCAACCGAAGGACTCTGGTCAGACGGTTGCGGCGGCGCTAATCTGATCCGTGCCGGCTCCCCGGCCGGCCACAACAACGGAGAAATCAGGGATGCAGCATGGCTGGCAAGTATGAGGTCTACAAAGACAAGTCCGGCGGATTCCGGTTCCGGCTTAAGGCCTCCAACGGCGAGGTGATCGCCTCCTCGGAGAGCTACAAGACCAAGGCGAGTGCCATGGGCGGGGTCGAGTCCGTCAAGAAGAACGCGGCCTCGCCGGTGGTCGATCTGACGGAGGCAGCCGCTGAGAAGGGGTGAACCCGCAGGGCACGCGCCCGGTTGGGCCGGTCACCGCCTAGGATTGCCGCATGTCTACTTATGAAGTTACCCGCAGCGCAGTCATTCCAGCCCCGGCGCAGGACATCTTTCCGCTGGTCAACAGCTTCCACGAATGGACCAAATGGTCTCCTTGGGAGGCCGTTGATCCGGCCATGGAACGGAGCTACTCCGGCAGCGAATCCGGCGTCGGTGCCAAGTACACCTGGAGCGGAAACCGCAAGGCCGGCTCCGGCACCATGGAAATCGTGGACACGGCCGAGCCGCGCAACATCAAGATCCGTCTGGAATTCACCAAGCCCTTCAAAGCGGTCAACCCCACCTCCTTCACGTTCACGCCCTCCGGTGACGGCACACAGGTCACCTGGACGATGACCGGGGAGAACAAAGGCATCGGCAAAGTGTTCGCCCTGTTCATGAACATGGACAAGATGGTCGGCGCCGACTTCGAAAAGGGCTTGGCCTCGCTGGCCGGCGCCGTGAAACAGCGACAGGCCTGAGTCGGGATGCCGCCGGGCCGCCCCGGCGGCCCGGCATTCCCGGCACGTTGGCCGGTGGAATGCTGCCGTTCAGGCCTGCCCGGCGCTCCGGACCAGTTCCGGGTGATGAATCCGGGCGACCTCGGGGTGGGCCCGCAGCCAGCCTTTGAGCACGTTTGCGCCGTAGGACGCGAGCATCGGATTGTCCGGATCATCGGTGACCCCCCTGGACCGGGCCGCGAGTGCGGGAGGCAGGGGCACTGGCTCAATGACGGCATCGAGCCGGGGCGAGAAGAAGAAGGGGACTGTGTAGCGGTCGACGCCGGCCGGGGGCGCCTCGACGCGGTGGATGGTGGCGGCCAGGTAACCCTGGGTCGCGACTTCGAGCATTTCGCCCAGGTTGATGACCAGGGCCCCCGGAATTGGTTCGACCGGAATCCAGCTGTTCGTGCCCGGCGGGAGTACCTGCAGGCCGCCGACCTGGTCTTGGAGCAACAAGGTGACAAAGCCGTAGTCCGCGTGCGCGCCGACACCCTGCGGACCGGCATCAGCGACGACGCCGCCGACGTAGTGGACCAACTTGGCCATCCAGGCCGGTGAGTCCCGGAAGGGTTCATCGAAGTATCCTTCGGGCAGTTCCAGCGACACGGCGATGGCGCTGAGCAATTCGGCCCCGACGCCGGACATCCGTTCCGCCCAGGCCATGCACACGGTGCGCAGCTCGGGCAGCGCCCGGTCCGGCAGCAGGTTCGGCCCTTGGACCAGCCAGTACGGCTGATCCGGCGGGTAGTCCTCCACGGCGGGACGCTCCGGTCCAATATCCAGCTGCTCCCGCGCGTCCGGCCGCCCCTGGGTGATTTCGTGGCCCAGCCGCGTGTAACCGCGGAAATGCGGCGAGAGCCGGTTGTCCAGTTCCAGCCGTGATGCAAGCGGAAGCTCGAAGAAGCGCCGCGTGACGTCGAAGAGCTCATCCACCTCGGCGGCCGAGGCCCCGTAACCGGTCAGCTGGAAGAAGCCCACCCGGTGCGTGGCGTCGCGCAGTGCATCAATAAACGCCGGGTCAAACCTGCCGTCGCGCCCCCTGGCGGTACTCAGGTCCAGGAGCGGAATGGAATCCGATGGTGCGCCCATGAGTGCAAAGTACCACCACAGCATTCACTACTGAACTCATTCCCAGCAACTGTGCAGGGTCCTCGCGGGTTTTCTTGACCGCGGTGTGAAAGAGTGCAGACACTGAAGCCGCCAAATCCACGCTGACAGGTCAATCAGAAAGCCGGAATCCATGAGCCGGACTGCCACGAAAAATCATCGACGAATCGCCGCGCGGCTGCTTGTTGCAGCAGTCCTGGTGGCGTCGGCAGCGGCGTGCGAGCCGGGGCCGCCGGGCGCCAGCCCGGGTCCCACTGCCGGGGGCACCCCCACCCCGGGGGCAGCGTCGAAGCCCGGGCACGTGTTCGTCATCAATCTCGAGAACAAGGGCTACAACAAGGTGTGGGGCGCAGGCTCGGAGGCCCCCTACCTGTCGCAGACGCTCCGCAGCCAGGGCGTCCTGCTTTCCAAGTACTACGGGATCGCCCACAATTCGAACCCGAACTACCTGGCCCAGATCTCCGGCCAGCCGTCCAATGCCATGACGAGGGAGGACTGCCCCACCTACGCCGCGTTTGAGCTGACGGGGACGGGCGCGCTCGGCCTGGCGGAGGGCGCCGGCTGCGTCTATCCGGCCTCGGTCCCCACGGTCGCCGGGCAGCTCAGTGCCGCAGGCAAGACCTGGAAGGGTTACATGGAAGACATGGGCACGCCGTGCCGTCATCCCGAACTCGGCGGGCAGGACACCAGCCAGGGCGCCAAGGTGGGTGACCAGTACGCAACGCGGCACAACCCGTTCGTGTATTTCCAGGCCATCACCTCGTCACCGGACTGCCAGAGCAACGTGGTGGACTTCAGCGAACTCCGCGGCGACCTCCGGTCCGTAGCCACCACCCCCAACCTGTCCTACATTTCGCCCAATCTTTGCAATGACGGCCACGACAACCCCTGCGTCGACGGCAGCGCAGGCGGACTGGCCGCCGCCGACACTTGGCTGAGCCAGCAGGTTCCGGCCATCCTGGATTCCCCGGCCTTCCGGCAGGACGGGATGCTGGTGATCACCTTCGACGAGTCCGAGGGCAAGACAGTTGGGCCCTCAGGGCTGCTGCCCGGAGGGACGGCCGGCGGCAGGATTGGTGCGCTGGTCCTCTCGCCGCTCACCAAGGGCGGCACGACGTCGGACCGGCCCTACAACCACTTCAGCCTCCTGGCCAGCATCGAAGACGCCTTCTCGCTCCCGCGCCTCGGGTACGCCGGGGCGCCGGGACTGGACAGTTTCGGCGGAGACGTATTTAACGCCGGGTCCTAGCGCGCGTCACCGCTCCTAGCGGCAGCGCCGGCGGTCAGCACCGATCCGGCAGGACCGGCCGCTAAGGCTCCGCGGGTCCTGAACCGTTGGGGGGCGCCTCCTGGCCGTATTCGGCCGTGATCAGGATGGGAAGGTGGTCCGACGCGCCTCGGGCCAGGGTTTCCACGCTTTCGATCTCCAGCCCCTGGGAAGTGGCAAAATCGAAATGGCCCTTGAAGACCTTGTACCGGGTGTAGGTCCGTCGGTCACTCATCGTGAGGTCGTAGCCGGCGTCCTTCATCTGCGCTGTCAGGGACTTGGTGAAGAACGGATAGTTGAAGTCGCCCACCATCAGGGACATCAGCCCACCGCCCATGCTGAGCAGCTCGGCGTGGGCGGCATGGATCTGGTTCCGGCGCAGTGAGTTCGATGCCGTCAGCGGTGCCGCGTGGAAGGACGCGATGACGAGTTCGTGGTCGGTCTCGTTGTCGGTCACACGCGTACCGATGAGCCGCTCGTGCGCGGGGGAGAGGACACGGTCGTGCATGGACTTCTTAAGGGCGAAGGTCTTGGTCTCGTAGGCCGTGAAACGGCTCATGCGGTAATAGATCGCCAGGCCCAGCCGGTTGCCCTTGGTGGAATCGGCCAAGTGCAGATCCCCGATGGTCTCCGGCAGATCGTCCGTATCGCACTCCTGGAGGCACAAAGCATCAATCTCGAAATCACGTGCCAGATCGACCAGCTCGCCGCTGGCCGCGTGCTTGCGGAGGTTGTAGCTGATGACTCTAAGCAGGGGGAGCACCTCTTCGGTGAATAGTCGTTAAAACCTCACCCGAGTCTACCCAGTCCGAGCGGATCGGTTGGGAACAAGCGCAACGCGCGTCCGGGGTCCGCGCCGGATCGGAGCCGGAAACACAGCGGCCGGGAACACTGAAAGCGCAGCAGGATAGTGTGTTCTGGAATCACCAGCCATGCGAAAGGGCGGACGTTGACAGCTGCACTACCGGAACTTGCCGAGGGCGATTTCTACTACGAGGTCCTGGGGGACGGGCGGTTCCGCTCCACCATCCACGCCCAAGGCGCCTGGAACGAACACGAGCAGCACATGGCCCCCGCGTCCGGCATCATGGCCGACCGCCTGGCCCGGCATGAGCCCCGCGAAGACATGCGCATGGCGCGGCTCAGCTACGAAATCCTCGGGCTGATCCCCGGCGGTGAGTTCGAGATCGTGACCTCCACCCTGCGCCCGGGACGGACCATCGAACTGGTGCAGGCCGAGCTCGTTTCCGGCGGGCGCACGGCCATTCGCGCCACGGCCTGGCGGATGATCACCTCTGACACGTCCGCCATCGCGGCCTTCGAGGATCCCAGGATTCCGGCGCCGGAGGACTGCGAGCCGTACGACGCCGCGGCCGTCTGGCCCGGCGGCTACATCGCCTCACTGCACATGCGGATCGCCGAGGGCCACCGGGCGGGCTCGGGAACCGTCTGGCTCCGCACCGACTACCCGCTGACAGACCGGGCGGACAGCGGCGACCTCGCCCGGCTGGTCGGCCTCGTGGACACGGCGAACGGCATTGCCGCCCGGGTCCCGCCGGGCAAGGGCAGCTACGCCTTCCCCAACCTGGACCTGCAGATCCACATGTACCGGCAGCCGGAGGGGGAGTGGCTGGGGCTGGACAACGAAGTCACGTTCGGTACGGACGGGATCGGGCTCACCTCCACGGTGCTGCATGACCTCACAGGCCCGTTCGGACGCGCGGAACAGATCCTGACGCTGCGCAGGTCCTAGTTCGAGTGGAAGACGAGCCAGCCGGCCAACGTGGCCAGCGCCGTCAACACGGCACCCCAAAGGATGTCCACGACGATCAGCTGCCACGGCCACGTCTTGAGCGTGGCGGCATTTGTCAGATCGTAGGTGGCGTAGCCAAACACGCCCAGCGCGGCACCGTAGCCCACAGCGCTGAGCCAGCTGCCGCCGTCGAGCGCTGGCGTCAGGGCAAAGAACACGATCCCGGCAATGTAGATCACGTAGAACACCACCGCGTAACCTAGATTGGGCTTGTCGGCCATCAGGTCACCGATCTGGCGGCGGTAGAACGGGTTCATCGTCTTGAGCCAGATGGCGTCGATGATGGCGAATGCGGCGGCTACGACGAGGAATTGCAGAATGACCATAAGGGAGCATAACAACATGCCGCAGGCGCCAGCCGGGTCCCGGACACTGACGGTGGTGCGGCAGCAGGAATCACTTGGCGCCGCGGCCGACCTCGACTTCGCGCTCGGGCTCCTCCAGAAGGTCAAAACCGGCTCGCTGGGTCCCACCTTGCGGCTGTACCGGCCGGTTCCCACGGTCGCCTTCGGCCAGCGCGACACGCACCTGCCAGGCTTCGAGGCCGCTGCCAACGCCTGCCGGCAGCTGGGCTTCGAGCCGCTGGTCCGCAAGGCCGGAGGCCGCGCGGCGGCGTACCACGAGCGAACCCTCGTCATCGACCACCTGGAACCCGATGCGGACGCGATTGCCGGGGCCAAGGGGAGGTTTTCGCGTTTCGGCGAACTGCTCGCCGGGGCACTGCGCGACGCCGGGGTGGATGCCGGCGTCGGTGAGATCCCGGGGGAGTACTGCCCCGGGGAGTTCAGCGTGCACGGCAGCGACCCGGAGGTCCCCGAGTACCGGATCAAGCTGGTCGGCACCGCCCAGCGGGTGGTCGCCGGCGGCTGGCTCTTCAGCTCCGTGATCGTGGTGGCGGACTCCGCCCCGATCCGCGCGGTCCTGGAGGCCAGCTACGCCGCCCTCGGCCTCGAATGGGACCCCGCGACGGCGGGCGCGGCCGATGACCTGGTGCCGGGCCTGGACGTCGATGCGGTCGAGGCCGCGGTGATCGCCGCCTACGGACGCTACGCCCCGCTCAGCCACGCGGAGTTCTCGAGCCTTCTCTGAGCCTCATCTAGCGGTGACCCCGCCGGGCGGCGTCCCTCCGCCGGCGCAAGGACGCTGCCCAGGTTGCGGTACTTCGCCAGGCGCCGGGGGAGCAGTTCGTCGACTCCTGCCTTGGAGAGCGTGGCGAGTTCGTATTCAATGGCGCGGCCGAGGCGACTGCAGAAGGCCAGGGCCTCGTCGGCGGCGTTGGGGCGTTCGTCCACGATGTGTTCCACAAGTCCGTTGGCGTGCAGCGACGCGACGTTGACGCCCTGGGCCTCGGACATGGCCGCGGCGAAGCCGGTGCTCCGATGGACGATCGCGCTCGCGCCTTCCGGCGGCAACGGGGACAGCCAGGCGTGCTGCGCGGCGATGGTGCGGTCCGCGGGCAGGAGGGCCAGTGCCCCGCCTCCGGCCCCCTGGCCGAGCAGCACGGACACCGTGGGTGCATTAATCCCGATGAGGTCGTGCAGGGAGCGGGCGATCTCGCCGGCCAGGCCGCCTTCCTCGGCTTCCTGGGACAGGGCGGCGCCGGCGGTGTCGATGATGGTGACCAGCGGCAGCCCGAGCTCCTCGGCTAGGCGCATGCCGCGCCGGGCCTCCCGGAGGGACGCCGGCCCCATCGCCGTCTGTCCCATGCCCGTCGGCCGCGTGGCCCGGGGCCGGGTGTGGCCGATCACGACGCAGGATTCCCGGCCGAAACTGGCCAGGGCCAGCTGGAGGCCGGGGTCCTTTTCGCCCTGGCCGGTGCCGTTGAGCGGAAGCACGTCCCGGGCCCCGTGCGCCAGCAGCTGCCGGACATCCGGCCGGCGGGGGTCGCGGGAAATACCGATCGACTCCCAGGCGCCGGCGCCGGACGGCTTCACGGACAGTGTGGCGGGCGCGGCGACCGGCGGGCGGCGGCCGGTGACCAGGATGCCCAACGCGCGGTCGACGACGTCGGACAGCTGCCAGGGCGGGACCACCGCGTCAATCAGCCCTTTGTCGAAGAGGTTCTCCGCCGTCTGGACGTTCTCCGGGAACGGGGTGGCGTGGAGGGCCTCGTAGACCCGGGGTCCGAGGAAGCCGAGCAGGGCGCCGGGCTCGGCGGCGGTGATATGGCCGAGGGACCCCCATGAGGCCATGACGCCTCCCGTAGTGGGATGACGCAGGTAGACCAGATAGGGCAGCCCGGCCTTGCGGTGGGTGCGGACGGCGGCGCTGATCTTGACCATGGAGAGGAACGCGACGGTCCCTTCCTGCATGCGGGTCCCGCCCGACGCCGGACCGGCCAGGAGGGGCAGGCCCTCGCGGGTGGCCCGTTCGACGGCGGTGACGATCCGTTCCGCGGCGGCCTGGCCGATGGAGCCGGCGAGGAACCGGAACTCGCTGACGATCACGGCCACCCGGCGGCCGCGGATCAGGCCTTCGCCGGTAAGGACGGATTCGTCCACGCCGGTCCTGGCCCGGGCGGCGGCCAGTTCCTGCCGGTACTCGGGGCCGGGATCGGGGTCCAGCACGGGCGCGTCCCAGCTGCGGTAGGACCCGGGATCGAGGACCGCGGTGATGAGTTCGGTGGCGTCCAGGTGCCGGACCTTCTGCCGGGTCAGCATGCCCGGGGGCCTTCCTGGCCGGTGACTGTGGCCGCGCCCGCTGGGGTGCCGGGTGTCAGCCCCAGCCACCGCCGGATCTGCTCCCCGTCCTGGTCCAGCAGCGGCGGCGCGGTGTGGGATTTCAACGTGGTTTCGGTGGTGCCGGCGGCGCTGAAGAACCGCAGCGGCGGGCCGGGCAGGCTCACGGTGCCGAGGATTTTGTGCTCGACGTCGACCACCAGACCCTGCGAGTGGACCTGTTCCCATTCGTAGACTTCGTCCAGGGTTCTGACCTTGCCGGCCGGAATGCCGGCGTCGTTGAGTTTGGTGAGCAGCGGCTCCGCCTCGAAATCGGAGAACACCCGCTCCACTTCTTCGATGACTTTCTCGCGGTTGCGCACGCGGTCCGCATTGGTGGCGAACTCCGGCCGCGCGGCGTCGATCCCGAACGTCGAGGCGAACGTTTTCCAGAGCTTTTCGCTTCCCACGCTGATCTGCACCCTGCCCTGCCGGCAGTGGAACAGTCCGTAGGGGGCAATGGACGGGTGCTGGTTGCCCTGGGCCTTCGGCACTTCGCCCGCAACCGTGGCCCGGGTGCCCTGGAAGGCATGGACCCCGATCAGGGCCGCGAGCAATGAGGTGCGGACGATCTGGCCCTGGCCGGTCCGCTCACGCTGGAGCAGCGCCGCGAGGGTCCCGAACGCCCCGTACATGCCGGAGAGGAGGTCGGCGATGGGAACCCCGACCCGCTGCGGATCGTCCGGCCCGGATCCGGTCAGGGACATCAGCCCGGCCTCGCCCTGGAGGATCTGGTCGTAGCCGCTGCGCTGGGATTCGGGCCCGTCGTGCCCGAATCCTGTGATGGAGAGGACCACCAGCGCCGGATTCAGGGCGTGCATCTGCGCGGCGGAGAATCCGAGCCGGTCCAGGACGCCGGGACGGAAGTTCTCGATGACCACGTCGGCGCGTTCCAGCAGCTCACGCAGCACTGCCCGCCCGTCGTCGCTCTTCAAGTCCAGGGCAATCGATTCCTTGTTGCGGTTGCAGGAGAGGAAATACGTGGCCTGCGGATCATCCTCGGGGCCCACGAACGGCGGTCCCCAGCCGCGGGTGTCGTCGCCGGTACCGGGGTTCTCCACCTTGATCACCCGCGCGCCGAGGTCAGCCAGCATCATCCCGGCATGCGGGCCGGCGAGCGCGCGGCTCAGGTCCACTACGAGATAGCCGGTGAGGGGGCCTTCGGCGTCGGGCATGGGTTCGGTGCTCATGGACGTGTTCCTTCTTTGGTCGGTCGTGGCGGGCGCGCGGTGGGCTTGCGCGGTTGGTTGATTTGTCGGCTGCATCCAGCGGTCACATCCAGCCCGGGACTACCATGACCAGCCAGGCGACGGCCGGTCCGACGGCGACGACGATGCCGCTGTAGGCCAGGATCTGCTTGTAGAACCTGTCCTTGTCCACGTCCTCGGGCGCGTTGGCCAGGACCAGGGCGCCGTTGGTGGAGAACGGGGACACATCCACGATCGTGGAGGCCACGGCCAGGGCGGCGATCACGCCTACGGCGCCGACCTCGCCGGTGGCCAGGAACGGCACCGCCAGGGGAATGAGGGCCGCGAGGATGGCAGTGGAGGAGGCGAAGGCCGAGACGATTGCACCGATGTAGCAGATCAGCAGCGCGGCGAGCAGGGGCATGCCGAGATCCGCCACTCCGCCGGACACGAATGCGATGGTGCCGGCTTCTTCGAGGACGCCCACGAACGTGAGCATGCCGCAGATGAGCAGGACCGTGGACCAGCTGATCTTGTTGACGGCGCCCTTCTGCGCGGCGGGAGACACGAGGGCGAGGACGATCGCGATGGTGATTGAAACAAAGCCGACGTCCACCTTGAATCCGAGCGAGATGACGGCCAGGGCGATCAGGCCAAGGATGGTGATGAGCTGGGGCATGGATGCACGGGCGCCGCCGGCCGGAGGTGCGACGGCCGGGGCGGGACCGGCAGCCGAGGATGTGCCGGAGCCTGAGGTGCCCTTGGCCGAGACGCCGGCGGCGGAGATGTCGGATCCGGACCCCTGCAGCGTGACGCCGGCCGCGCGCGCACCCACGCTGACGGACAGGCGCTTTTCTGCGGCCTGTTCCACCAGCCGCCCGCCCGGGGTGGACAGCAGTTTGCCGCCGCCGAGGACGACAAACAGCACCAGCGCGATGGCCAGGTTGAAGAGGAAACTCGCCAGGAAAATCGCCATCGGGTTGGCGTCCAGCTCCGTCCTGGCAATGATGCTGTTGACGGTGACGCCATAAACGGCGATGGGGGAGAAGCCGCCGGCCTGCGCGCCGTGGATCACCATCATGCCCATCATGAGCGGATTGATTTTGTGTTTGGCGGCGAAGCTGAGGGCGATCGGCGCGATGATGGCCACGGCGGCCGGGGAGAGGGCGCCGACGGCGGTAATCACCGCGGTGATGGCGAACATGACCCACGGGATCAGGGCAACCTTGCTGCCGACCAGCCGAACGGCGCCCCGGACCAGCAGGTCGATGGTGCCGTTGTTTTGCGCGATGGCGAACAGGTAGGTAACCCCGACGATGGTCAGGAACAGGCCGCCGGGGAAGTTGGCAAGGATCTCGTTGGTGGACATCCCCAGCACGACGGAGCCCAGCAGGAAGGCGCCGACGAAGGCCAAGGCACCCATGTTGAGCGGCAGCACCGTGGCCAGAAGGAACATCACCGCCAGGATGATGATGGACAGGACGGGAGCGGACATCGTTGTTCCTCCGGATCGAAGTGGTTCGTGACTGGCTTAGTGGCCTAGCCTCCTAGACACTAGGTGTCTTTGTCAATAGTTCTCCGGTAGTCTTAGGGGTCAGGACAGGCTGGAAGGACGCGCATGGCAAAGCAGGCGGCAACGCATCAGATTTCCCGCGTTTCGCGGCCCCGGCTTTACGAGCAGCTGGTGGAGCAGATCATGGACTTCATCGAGACCGCCGAGCTGGGCCCCGGGGACACGTTGCCGGCCGAGCGGGAACTTGCCGAGCGGTTGGGGGTTTCCCGTGCCACCCTGGCGCAGGCCCTGGTGGCCCTCGAGGTGCTTGGCGTGATCGACGTCCAGCACGGCACCGGAGCGGTGCTGGTCTACCGGCCGAACGTTCCCTCCGTGATCAAAGGCCTCCGCGAACACCGGAGCCGTCTGCCCGAGATCGTTGAGGCGCGGAGCACGCTGGAGGTCAAGCTGGCCGAACTGGCCGCGGCCCGCCGCACGGAGCAGGACATGGACGCGATCGATCACGCCCTCGAAGCCATGGCGTTAGAGGTCGCCTCGGGAGACCGCGGCGCACGCGGCGACGAGCTGTTCCACCAGGCCGTCACCGCCGCGGCCCACTCGGCAGTCCTCGCCCAGCTCATGACCTTCATTGCCGGCATGGTCCTGGAAACGCGCCTCGAATCGCTCGCACAGCCCGGCCGGCCGGAGCAGTCGCTCGCCTCCCACCGCAAGATCGCCGACGCGATCAGGTCCCGGGACTCGGCGGCCGCCGCGGCGGCGATGCTGGAGCACATTGATCTTGTCTCCGACGTTGCCCTCCTGAAGAACAGCTAGACCGGAATGAACGTGAACCTTTCCTTCGATCCGCCGTGTGGCCCGATCACCGGATGGCGCGACGGCGCCGTCGTGCGTGCCGCCGGCATTCCCTACGCCACCGCGGAACGCTTTCAGCCGCCCGCGCCGGCACCCGACTGGGCCGAGACGCTCGAGGCGACATCCCTGTCTCCGGCGTGCCCGCAGGCGCCGGTGCCCTTCCTGGATGACGTGCTCGGCACCCGCTACGGCGAACTTCCGGGCAGCGAGGATTGCCAGCGCCTGACCATCACCCTGCCTGCCGATCTCCACGACGGTGAACGGCTGCCGGTAATGGTGTGGCTGCACGGCGGGTCCTACACGTCCGGTTCCGGGGATCTGGCGATCTTCGACCCCGCAGCGCTGGTTGCCGAAACCCGGGTGATCGTCGTTTCGGTGACCTACCGGCTGGGCCTCTTCGGATATTTGTCCACCAGCACCGGCCGTCCCGCCAATCTGGGCCTGCTCGACCAGATCGAGGCGTTCCGGTGGGTGCAGCGCAACATCGCATCCTTCGGCGGCGATCCTGGCCGCGTCACCGCGTTCGGGCAATCCGCAGGGGGCGACGCCGTCGCGCACCTCATGGCGACCCCTGACGCGGCGTCGCTCTTCCAGCGCGCCATCATTCAAAGTGCGCCGCTGGGCATTACCCGGGGGCGGGAAAGGATGACCGCCGCCATGGGGGTGGCCGCGGAGGCGGTTACCGCCGCGACTCCGGCGATGGACGTCGTCGCTATTGAAGAGGACGTGGCGCGGGCGGCGAGGAAGTTCGGTCTGATGGCTGCCATGCCGTTCGGGATCCAGTACGGGCATTCACCCCTGCCCGAGGAATCCGGGCTTGACCGGGCCTGGAATGCCGCTGCCCCGGCGATCGACATCCTGATCGGCTACACGGCGGAGGAAGCCCGGCTGTTTCTGCCGCGAAGCCCGCGCCTGGGCCGGCTGGCGAGGATTCCCGTGGTCGGCAGCGCAGTGCTCAAGGCAGTCACCTGGGTGGTTACGGAATTGGTGTACGGCAAAGCGGCCAGGCAGTTTGCCAGGCGGCATGTACGTGCGGGCGGCCGGGCCCACAGCTACGTGCTGTCCTGGCGCGCACCTGGAAATCTCTATGGCGCCGCGCACACAGTCGACCTGCCCCTGCTCTTCGGCCACCAGCGCACGTGGGAAGGTGCCGGACTCCTGGCGGGGGCGACGTGGGACGAGATCAATGCCCATGGCCGGGCGATGCGGGCGCTGTGGGCACAGTTCGCCTACGGGGAAGGCCTCGGGTCCCGGGGAGAGATTCCCGGCTCGCTTCGGTACCGCTCGGTCTGAACTCCCGAGGCCTTGCCCGGCGTGCGCTTCACCCCCGCTGGATCAGGACCGCAGCGATCACCCAGAGGAGCGCCGCGCCGCCCGTGGCGAGAACCGGGCGGTTCCACGTCGTGGTCACTGTTCCGCCGGAGGAGTGGAGTCCAGCGGCGCGGGCGTCGTGCCACGCCTGGGCGATCCTGTCACGGCCGGTGACTACCTCCGGCTGCCGGATGCGCTCATTGCCGGGGAGCATGCTGTGTGGCCGGCTCTTCAGATCGCTGACATGCTGAAAGCCGGAGTCGAACGAGCCCGGCGGGGTCGGAGCGCCCCAGCTGACGTACTTCTTGCCCGCGGCCCTGACGGTGACGGCATAGCGGACCTCGACGTCCTCAACCGTATCGAACGGTATCCGGTGGTCGCGCAGTCCGTTGATCAACACAAACCCGCCGCTCTCAACCCGGAGGCACGGGCGCCACTGGACTGCATAGACGAACCAGGACACCAGAACCAGCCAGGGTGCGGCGTCCATCGCGGCACTGGGTTCTCCGCTGGCCGCCAGCCAGTACAGTGTGCCGGCAGCACCGGCCCATACGGTTGCGGCAACGGGCCGGCCCGACGCCGAACGGTGCGTCCGGGCTCGCCGCGCGGACCGCTGAGTGGATGCTGGGCAGTCCGTCCGCGGCAGGTGCACGTTCTCTTTTGACGCTTTCAATGGTCCCCCTCCATCGCCCGGGCCGTCGCCGGGTTGAGAGCAATGTATCGCACGCCGTGTCCGGATCGGTGGTCAAGGGTGAAGCCCGGATACTCGGGAAAGTCGCCCACACGATCGGGGGTGAAGCCGAGTGCCCCGTAAAAGCCGATGGCGGAGGGACTTGCCTGCCAGTCCAGGATCATTGGCTGTGGCCTGGCCCGTGACCAATCGAAGATGAAGTTCATAAGGGCCCGGCCGGTGCCGGCCAGACGCGTGTCGGGGTCTACAAAGACGTCATGGACCCGGCCCGTCGTGAAGTCAGCCCGCAGGCCCGGCCCGAAATCCTGAGCGAGGCCGTAGCCGAGCAGCCTGGTGCGTGCCGGAGCCACAGGGAGGCACCATGAGGCGTCGGCAAGGAACCGGGCGAAACGGCTATGGAAAACCTCGGGCGGAACCTCCTGTGCGGCTGGAGTGAAGGCGATGGACAACCGGCGCACCTCCGCCGCGTCTTCCGGCCTCGCTGCGCGCACCACGAGCTCTTTCGGCGTCACGTGGGCACTTTCCCTTGAATCATCGCCGACATTCGATCAATCCTGTGGACGGAATAGTTGATGCCGCGTTTGCGGCTCAGCGCAGCATAGATGCTGCAGCGACTATTGACATAGTCAATTTCAGCTGCGGTGACCCGGCCGAAATACGGGAGTGCTTACTCAGTGAGCTCGGCCAGAACTTCGGCCGCGTCCGTATTGCCGGCGGATGCCAGACGCCGAAGCTCGTCCAGATCTTCCTTCTCAGCGGCGAGTTCAACCAGCTGATCCTCAGCGTCGCGGCTGCCGCCGTCGGCAAGTTGGCGCAGCTCCTCGAAATCTTCCCGCTCCGCGGCCAGCTCGATGAGCTCGCCGATGGCGTCGTTGTCACCGCGGGCAGCCCGCTCACGGAGAATGGAAAGTTCAGATTCTGACATGGCGTGGACCTTTCCAGAAAACGGTTCTGCTGGACTCTACTGGGCCGGAGGGATTTGACCTCGCCGCGATCGGGGGAGAGGCCTACAGGGTGTGAGTGCAGGCTACCGCGCCAAAGGAATCGGCCGAAAGCCTCTGTTCCTGTTTCCAACCGGTCGCTGGGTGGGATAACACCTGTTTCCTTGTTAGAAGATGCCGTCCGGAAGCCGCAGCTTTGAAACGAATAGACTGCCAGGATGCTGACCGGACAAGCAAAAAATCTGGTGATCAATCCGGCGACAGCCGCTGATGCGGATCACTTCGCAGCCGACGCGCCATGGGCCAGAGCCGATGAATGGCGTCCCGGGGGATCATCGCTGGTGGCAAAGTTCGGTGCAGAGCCAGTGGGGATCGCTGTCTCAGCCACCAACCGCGTCCATCCAACACGGGACACGGTCAACGTTTTCGTGCGTGAGCAATTCCGGCGGCAGGGTATCGGTTCGGCACTGGTGAAATCTATTCAAGGGCGTCGTTGGATGCCACTGTCGGTCAAAGCCCATCCGGGCACGGTTGCGCACGAGTTTTACAGATCGCTGGGAGCTGTGCGCTATCAAATGTGTCCGCCCGAGCAGATCGATACCGCGAGTATTGAAGTGCTCCGATGGGCAAACGAAAACCGCTGTGGCGGCATCCTCACAGGAGATCGAATAGCTCTGGATCAACTGAATGAAGCATGGACGGAAATGTATGAAATCGTGCACGCGCCATGGTCACCTACTGGGTCGCGCGCGACACTCCTCGCTGAATTCCGCCCCATGATCCAGAAAGAACTGGACCGGTCCCGAAGCGTATTCGTCGTCAGGAATGACCGGATTGCTGCGGCGTGCTTTGTCTTCGGCACTGACCGGGATCCGGAAGTGGAGGCAATATGCGAATCCCTGGACCAGGCCAACCGCTTGGCGCGTCTCGACGTCGCCGCCTGCATGGCAGAAGTTCTGGTGAGCGCCGGCGGTACCCCAGTCCTGTTTGACGGACACATCACCGACCCACACTTCTTTCCGATTCTCCAACTAATTCCGGGTGTTTCGGGCCGGGCTCTGGAACTCCTCGAAATTCCAAGGAATCGGGTCTCGCCGCAGGAGTCGTTCGTGCTGTGATGTCTGCGTGGCTCCTCGCCGCAGCCAGCGTCCTCGTCATCGGCTACCTTGCCCGCCGCCTCGCGCGCGCCGCCCGGCACCGGTGACCGCAGTTGATAGATTCTGGACCATGACCACTCCGGACATCAGTGTCAGGGCAGCAACCGTGCACGACGCCGCACGGCTGGCCGAGATCCACATCGCGGCCTGGCGGGCCACTTACCGCGGCGTCATGACCGATGAGTACCTGGACGGTCTCGACGTCGACCGCGCGGCATCCGCCTGGCGCCGAAACATCCTTGAACCCAGGCAAGGGACCATTCACCTCGTCGTCCAAAGCGCCGATGCGGTTGCCGGGTTCGCCATCCTCGGCCCTGCTGCCGGCGACCCGGACCCGGGAACCGGTCAGCTCCACGCGATCAACGTGCATCCGGACTGCTGGGCGCAGGGCGTAGGTTCCGTCCTGTTCGCGGCCGCGGAACAACAGCTGATCGAACTCGGCTATGACCGGGCATTTCTCTGGGTTGAGAAAGGCAACGATCGGGCTATCAGCTTCTACACCAACCGCCGTTGGCTCGACGACGGAGGGACCCTGGAAGATACGAGATTCGATCCGGCTGTGGCCGAGAAGCGCCACAGCCGGGTCCTCCCGCCCGGAACGGTCCCGTCTGCCACGCAGTGAGCTCTTCGGCTCCCGGGCGGCTGCCCGCAGCGGTGACTGCCGCCATCATGCGAAGAGACCTTCGCCGATGAAGCCTCCCGCCCGGATGCCCGGCGGAACCGCGAACAGGCCCGAGCCGGTGTGCTTGAGGTATTCCAGGGCCAGTGTGTCCTCCTTCGCCATGGCCAGCTGCATGGGCACATAGTGGGTCCTGGGGTCCGTGACGAACGCGATGAAGAACAGTCCGGCGTCGAGGTGCCCCAGGCCGTCCGAGCCGTCGGTGTAGTTGTAGCCGCGCCGGAGCATCTTGACGCCGTCGTTCTGGCTCGAGTGCGCGAGCCTGACGTGGGCGTCCAGCGGGATCAGTGGTTCCCCGCCGCGCCCCTGGAGCTCGAAGTCGGGGACGGTGAATTCCTCGCCGCCGGAGAGCGGGGCCCCGGCGCCCTTGGTGCGCCCGATCAGCGCTTCCTGTTCCCGCAGCGACGTGCGGTCCCAGATTTCGATGTGCATCCGGATCCGGCGCGCCACGAGGTACGTGCCGCCGGCCATCCAGCCCTCTTCCGGGCGCGTTCCCTGGCCTGCCCACACGTGCTCCCCAAGCAGGGCGGTGTCCTCGGCTTTGAGGTTGTTGGTGCCGTCCTTGAAGCCGAAGAGGTTCCGCGGGGTGGCCTGTGACCTCGACGTGGAGGACGTCCGCCCGAAGCCGAGTTGGGACCAGCGGACGCGCGACTGCCCGAAGCCGATGCGGGCAAGGTTGCGGATCGCGTGGACGGCCACCTGGGGGTCGTTGGCGCAGGCCTGCACCACGATGTCGCCGCCGGTGCGTCCCGGCTGGAGGTCGTCGCCTGGGAAGTGCGGCAGGTCGATCAGTGCGTCCGGGCGGCGCCCCTCGAGTCCGAAGCGGGCCTTGCCGTCCTTCTCGAACAGGCCGGGGCCGAACCCGAAGGTGAGGGTGAGTCTGCCGGCGCCGAGGTCCAGGGCCTCACCCGTGTCCTCGGGCGGGGCGTCGTAGGGGCCATCGACGGCCCCGCTGCTGCCCGTGCTGCGCCCCTCGGTCATCGCCACGGCGGCGGCCGTCCAGTTTTTCAGAAGCCGGATGAGCTCTGCACGGTCCTCCGTGACGAGGTCGAAGGCTGCAATGTGAAGGCGGTCCTGGGCCGGCGTGACGATGCCGGCCTGCCGGTCACCGTGGAAGGCGATGATGTCGCCGGGCTCTGCCACGGGGGCGGCCGCGGCCTCGACGGCGTCGTGACTGAGGAAGCCAACCGCCAGGCCGGCGACGGCGCCCGCGCCGCCGGCTCCTGCCAGGGACAGGAGCCCGCGGCGGGACAGCCGGCCCTTTCCCGAACCGGGGGCTGCGGGCGGCGCGGGCATGGCGGCGGCTCCCGGTGGCTTGGCTGGTTCCGGTGCGCTAGCTGATTCGGGGGCGCCGCCGTCGGGGGTCTGGCGGGGGCTGCCGCCGAAGGGGCAGCCGGTCACGGGGCTATTGCCGAAGCGAGCTTGGCCAGGGGCTCGCCCAGGGCATCAACCAGGGAGGCGAGTTGCTGCACCTGGGCCTGGCTGAGGTCGTTGTAGTAGACGAAGCCTGCGCCGGTGGAATGCTGCTTGAGCCCGGCCTGCAAGGCGGCGAACTTGGCCTCGAGCGCTTCGGCCAGGGCCGGGTCCTTCTGCTGCAGCGCAGGCAACAGGCTCTCGAAGGCGGTCCGGGCTCCGTCAACGTTGGCCTGGAAGTCCCAGAGATCGGTGTGGGACCAGATTTCTTCCTCCCCGGTAACTTTGCCGGTGGCCACCTCGTCCAGGAGTTCCTTGGCGCCGTTGCCGATCTTGTCCGCGGAGAGTTCCACGGTGCGGGTCCGCTGGGCCAGGTCCTCGGTGTCGGCAACAAGCTGCGTGGCGATGGCGGCACGCTCCGCCGGTGCGAGGGGAGTGTAGCCGGCCGGCGGGAACAAGTCCTTCTCGGCCCGGTGCCAGCCGGTCCATTCCTGGCCGGGTGCGAGGTCGGCTTCACGGGCATCGAGCTTGGGGTCCAGGTCCCCGAACGACTCGGCGACCGGCTCGATACGCTCCCAGTGCATGCGCGTGGCGGCATAGAGTCCGCGGGCCTTCGTCGCATCCCCGGCGGCGTAAGCCGCCGCGAATGACCTCGTGCCGGTAACCAGCTGATCGGTCTGATCCACGACGAAAGCGGAGTATTGCCGGGTGCCGGTGTCCAACAGGCCCTGAAGATGGGCGTCGACGCCGGTACTGCTCGTGACCTGGATGGGTCCGGCGGCGCCCGGGTCCTTTGGGTTGCCCATACAGCCGGCCAGGGCCAACGGAACTGCGGTTGCCGCGGCCAACAGGGCAAGCGTCTTCCGGAACCGGGGGGCATTTTTGGGCAGGGGGATGCTGGGCATGGTGTTTCCTTGGATCGGTGGGGTGGAGCAGTGCGGTGCGGTGCGGTGCGGTGCGGGGGAGTGGAGGCAGGGGTACGGGACCGAGTGGGCTTCCCCGGCAACATTGCCGATGCAATCCCGACTTAGGTACACCTAAGTAAGGAGGATACCGATTCGCGGCGATTACGCAAACCTTTCGTACCCTAATTTGGATTAGGTAAGCCTAATCTAATAACATCGTCCGGGTGACCACGCAGCTTGACTTCATGCGGGTGCCCTTTGCCGCCGATCTTGCGAGCTACGGGGACAGCCCAGCCATCCTTACCGACACCCTGGCAATGACGTACCGGGAGCTGGCGGAGCGGGTCGATGCCTTCGCCCTCCGGCTTGGCACCACACGGCGCCTCGTGGCGCTCGCCGCAGCCAACGACCTCGACTCTCTGGTGGTCTATCTGGCGGCCCTGGCCGGCGGCCACCCGCTGATCCTCCTGCCGGAGGACAAGCCGGCCGCCCTGGAATCCCTCGTCGCGGCCTACGACCCCGACGTCGTTGTCCAACCCGGCAACGGGCAGCTCCTGCTGGACGAACGCCGGACCGGCACCCGCCACGAGCTTCACCCGGACCTCGCGCTCCTGCTCAGCACCTCCGGATCCACCGGCTCGCCCAAGCTCGTGCGGCTCTCGCATGCGAACCTGCAGTCCAACGCCGAGTCGATTTCCGAGTACCTGAACATCGGGCCCGACGACCGCGCGGCCACGACGCTGCCCATGTCCTACTGCTATGGGCTGTCCGTGATCAACAGCCACCTGCTCCGCGGCGCCGGACTGGTCCTGACTGATCTTTCCGTGGTCGATCCGTGCTTCTGGGACCTCTTCCGAGGCCGCGGGGCGACGTCTTTCGCGGCCGTTCCGTACACCTTTGAACTGCTGGAACGGACCGGGTTTGCGGACATGGATCTGCCCGGCCTGCGCTGCGTCACCCAGGCCGGGGGCCGGCTGGCGCCGGATTCGGTGCGGAACTACGCCGAACTGGGCCGCCGAAATGGCTGGGAATTTTTCGTGATGTACGGCCAGACCGAGGCGACGGCCCGGATGGCATACCTGCCTCCGGAGCTGGCGGCCGACGTTCCGGGCGCGGTGGGCGTCCCGGTGCCCGGCGGCTCGTTCCGGATCGACCCCGTGCCGGGGCTGGAACACGGCGAACTTGTCTACAGCGGCGCCAACGTCATGCTTGGCTACGCCGAATGCCCGGCGGACCTTGCCGCGGGCCGGACCGTTGCGGAGCTCCGCACCGGCGACCTCGCCAGGCTGCACCCGGCGGGCGTCTACGAAGTAGTGGGCCGGCGCAGCCGGTTCGTCAAGATCGTGGGGCTGCGCGTGGATCTGGGACAGGTGGAGCAGCTCCTGGCGGATCTCGGTGTGCGGGCTGCCAGCGCCGGGACGGACGACGGCGTCGTCGTCGCTGTTGAAGGCGACCACGACGCGCACCTGCTGGGCAAGGTCCTCGCCCAGGGCATGGGGCTGCCGCGAGCCACCCTTGAGGTGCACGCCGTCGAACATCTCCCGCGCCTGGCAACGGGCAAGCTCGACTACCCGGGCGTCCTTGCCCTGCGCGGGCCGAAACCAGGGCAAGCACCCGCCCCTGCAGCGGAAACCGGCGCGCCGGACAACAATGCTCCGGACAGCGTCCGGAAGATTTTCCAGGACGTCCTGGAGTGCGCCGACATCGCGCCCAGCGACACGTTCGTGTCCCTGGGCGGGGACTCACTGTCCTACGTGGCCGCGTCGGTGCGGCTGGAACAGGCGTTGGGCCATCTCCCGCCGGACTGGCACGTGACGCCGGTCCGGGATCTGGAGCCCCGGCCGCGCTCTGCACCGGGCCGGACGCGTCGTCGCTTCTTTGCGCCGGTGGAAACGAGCATCGTGCTGCGGGCCGTCGGGATCGTCCTGATCGTCAGCACGCACGTTGGGCTGTTCAGCTGGCAGGGTGCGGCCCACGTGCTCATGGCGGTGGCAGGCTACAACTTCGCACGCTTCCAGCTCTCCGGGAAGCGGATCCCGCGGCTGCGGAGGCAGCTGTCCAGCGTGGCAAGAATAATCGTGCCGAGCATGGCGTTCATCGCGGTGGCGTACCTGATCACCGACAACTACTCACCCGCCAATATCGTGCTGCTCAATGCCGTCCTCGGGCCGGAGGGGGTGAGCACCCAGTGGCATTTCTGGTTCATCGAAGTTCTTGTTTACCTGCTTGTGGGGTCCGTGGCTCTGCTTGCCGTTCCGTGGGCGGACCGCGCCGAGCGGCGCTTCCCACTGCTCTTTCCGCTGGCGCTGACCGGCGTGGGGCTCCTGACCCGGTATGAGCTGGTCAACCCGGGAGTGCCGCACACGGCGCCTGCGCTGTGGCTCTTCGCGCTGGGTTGGGCTATCGCACGGTCCCGGACCATCGCCCAGCGTTGCCTGGTCTCTGTCGTTGCAGCAGTGACCGTTCCGGGATTCTTCGAGAATCCGGGCCGGGAGGCCACGCTGCTCGCCGGGATCCTGTTTCTCATCTGGCTGCCCAGCATTCCGGTGCCGCAGGTCCTCCGCCGCCTCATGGTGGTACTCGCCAGCGCCTCCCTCTACGCGTACCTTCTCCACTGGGTGGTCTATCCGCCGCTGGCCGGGATCAGCCCCGCCCTGGCCGTGGCAGGCTCGCTGGCCGCGGGGGTAGCCTACTGGGCGCTCTGCCTGCGCTTGATGGGGGCGGTCAACCGCCGGCGGGCAGGCGCAGGCAACGATCCGGGCACGAATTCAGCACAACAGTAGGCGCCGACTGCTGTACCAGCGACACTGACGGCATGGTTTTCTGTCTGAAAGACAGCGGGCGGCGCTCCGCGATCCGTGCCACGGTTGGCGCATTGGTACTGACTGCCTCGATCTCGGGGTGCTCGTCCTCCACCGGCGGGGAGCCGCCATGCTTCCCGCCCGCCTATTCGCTGACCCCGACGACGGCCGCACCGGGGCAAAGCGTGACGGTGGCAGCCCCGGACGCTGGCTGCAACCCCCGCTACGGCAACAACGCGCGCATCCAGGTAAGCGTCACCGACGCAACCGGGGTGGAAGTCGTGAATACCACCAGCGCCATGAACGACGCCGGGGGGTTCACCCATACGTTTGTCGTTCCCGCCCGGACAGCTGTGGGGGATGCCGCCGTAACCGCGGTGCCCTACAACATTGACTGGTGCGATGACACCGGCAGGAACAACCGCGTGGCGGGCGCTGGCGACCTACGACTGGAACGGGTGTCCTGTGTGTTGCCCATGAAACCTCTAACCGTCACCCGCTGAAGTGCATTCTCCGGGCGACAGTCGGCAGGGGCTTACCCGGGGCGAGGACGCCGTCGATGTCTACCGGGAGGTGGGAGGGGCCGCGCAGGAACGGGCTCGGCCGGTACGGCGGTGGGTCCGAGACCAGCCGCGGGTTCTCCAGCCTGGTGGCGAATTCAGTGAGTGCGATCTGCGCTTCCAGCCGGGCCAGGGGCGCCCCGAAGCACAGATGAACCCCGCCCCCAAAACCGAGGTGCTGGTTGTTGGCCCGGTCAGGGATAAAGAGCCCGGGGTCAGTGACGTGGGCGGGGTCGCGGTTGCCCGCAGCAAGGACCAAAGTGAGGGAGGCGCCGGCCGGGATGGTGGTGCCGGCGATGTCGATGTCGTCGAGGGCGGTGCGGAACGGGACGAAATGCACGGGCGGCTCGTAGCGGAGCAGTTCCTCGACCATCGGGATTGCCAGGCCGGGGTCAGCGCGCAGCCTCTGGAGCTCGGCCGGGTGGCGGAGCAACGTCAGTACGCCGTTGGAGATGAGGTTCACGGTGGTTTCATGTCCGGCGATGAGCAGCAGAAGCCCGGTGCTCACCAGTTGTTCGTCCGGCATGCGGCCCTCCGGGCCATCATCGGTGGCCATCGCTGAAAGCAGGTCAGTCCCCGGGGCCTGCCGGTGGGCGTCGACCAGCTCTTGCATGAACGCGCGCAGTTCCGTGCCGGCTTCAACCCTCTTCTTTTGCTGGGTTTCGGGATCGAGTCCGGGATCGGTCGATTGCAGGGCCAGGTCCACCCAGACCCGGAAGCGCTGTTCATCTCCCGGGGGCACACCGAGAAGTTCGCAGATCACCGTGACGGGCAGGGGATACGCCAGATCATCGACGACGTCGATCCGGCCGCGGTCTGCCATATTGTCGACCAGATCGGTGACAATTTCCGCCATCCGCGCCTCCATCCCGGCCACCCTGCCAGGCGTCGTGGGCGGCCCGAAATGCCGCATGGTGATCCGCCGGAACTTGTCGTGATCAGGGGGATCCATGCTGAGGAAAGTCGGCGTCATGCCGGCGCCGTCCCCGTCCCCGTCCTCACCGACGGCGGCGCCCGCCGCGGCGGCAGCCGGGTTGCGGGTTATGTCGGAGCTGACCCGTGGATCGTGCAACAGGGCGGCGATCTCCGCGTAGGTGCTCACGAGATAGCTGCCGTCCGGAAGTCGTCTCACGGGGGTTTTGCGGAGTTCGTCGTAGAACGGGTAGGGGTTAGCCCGGTTGGTGTAGTCGAGGATCTGCTCCCAGGTGCTGGGCTCGGCCATGGCGAAGGCTCCTTGGGTCGTGGGCCGGTGGCTGCCGGCCTCCGGTGCGGCGCTTTACGGGAGGCGGCGGTCAGTCAATCTGGCGCGCCGCTCATTGGGATAGTGACCGGTCACGACGACGGTCGCATCCTGGGTGGGGCTGGCGGCGGGCTGGAACCCGGCCGGCACGGGCTGCGCATCCTCGGGCTCGTCAATATGGTGGAACGACGGCGGGAAGGGCGCCGCCTCGTCAATCAGCGGTTCATAGAAGTCAAGCCATTTGTTCTGGTTGAACGCCACTGCAGCCACGATCCGGCCCTTGTAGCCGTAAACGGCCAGGAACCGCCGAGATCCGACCGATCCTTGCACGATGGCGACCTCATCGGCGACCGAGGGCACGCCCACGCTCTTGATTTCGGTGCCGAACTGGACGGACCAGAATTTGGGCACAGCCAGGTGCGGCCACCGTTCGGTTTCGCCGCTGACCATATTGTGCGCTGCAACCTCGGCCTGGGAGATTGCGTTGCCCCAGTGTTCGACGGCGAGGAACTGGTAGCCGAACATCGGCTGCGGGGCGCGGGATACGTCGCCGGCGACGAAGACGTCATCGGTGACCAGCCCGTTGACGTCGAAAGCCCGGCAGCCGGCGTCGCACGCGACACCCCACACGCCGCTCGCCAATCCGGAGCCTGCGAGCCAATCACCGTTACGAACGGTCCCCAGCGCGGCGACCGCGATGTCCACGTCAAGTGTTGTGCCATCGGAGAGGCGGGCGCGGCGCAGCTGTCCGCCGGCATCGCCTTCCAGTGCAACGACCCTGACGCCGCAGCGCAGATCCACGCCGTTCTCGATCTGAAGCTCTCCGGCAATTGCACCGATCACGCTGCCGAGCGCCGCGCCGAGCGGTGCCGGGCCCGCCTCGGCCACGGTGACCGGCAGGCCTAGTTCGCGGCACACCGAAGCGACTTCGCAGCCGATGAACCCGGCGCCAATGACCAGGACCCGGCGAGGGCGCGCGGCCAGGAGCTGCCGAAGCGTTGCCGCGTCCTCGCGGGTCCGCAAGGTCAGCACGCCTGCCAGCGCCGCCTCCGCCGCGTTTGGCCAGGACCGGGCCCGCACCCCAGTGGCGATCAACAACTTGTCGAATCCGATCCGGCCACCGTCGGCGAGATGCACCTGCCTGGCGGCGAGATCCAGACCCGTGGCCGCGACGCCCAGACGCCAGTCGGCGTCGATTGCCCGGCGGCGCGGCAGCGACGTGTCATCGGACGGCACCGACCCGGCCAGGACCTGTTTCGACAGCGGCGGCCGGTCATACGGCTCGTGCGCTTCCTCACCAATGAGAGTCAGCGAGCCCGTGAACCCTTCCTCGCGCAGCCGCTCCGCCGCACGGAGCCCGGTCAGTGACGTGCCCACGATGACAATCCTGCCGGATCGAAGGAACGTGCCCCCGTTGCCCCCGGCGGCAGCGGCCGTTCCCGGGGCTTCTTCGGGAGGCCGCGGCCTGTGCGGCTCCTCAAGCTGGTCGAGCCGGATGGCCTGGACGGGGCAGGCCGCGGCTGCCCGCCGGATCCTCGTGCGCTGCGCCTCGTCAGGGTCCGGGTCGTAGGTAAGTGCCTCGTCCCCCTGGATCGTGAAGACCTCCGGGGCGAGGAAGGCGCATTGTGCGTAACCCTGACACTTAGTGAGATCGACGACGAGCCTCATGCCGAACTTCTCCCTGTTTGCTCAAGCCAATCGAGTCTAAGCCTCGCGGGCTGGCCGCGGAAGAGGCCTGCGGCCGGGTACGACGAGGCTGCGGAGGCCCTCCAGAGCGGAGCGTGGGGGATCTTGCGGCGGGGGCGGACCTTCGCCACGTGGCCGCGCTGGGGGCGGCGGCAGGAGTGCAGGTGACACCTAGCCATCGCTCCGGCCGGGTTGCCCTCAGTGAGGGAACTTGAGCGCCGGGTGTCCTATGTCCTGTATCCGGCGTCCGGCGTGGCTGTAGGGTGGACGCCGATGACTCTTTCTGAAGAACTTCTTGTGGCGTACGACCAGCAACTCCGGACAGCTGCAGAGACGCCCGGTGCCAGCGGCGTGGAACGGCTGGGTCCGCTGCGGCTGGTGACCTTCGCAGGCGGCAGGGGCTTCGTGACCTATCAGAACCTCGATGGGGCCAACGCCCTGACGATCGCGCAGTGGGTAGCCGAAGCGCTCGCGTTTTACCGCAGCGATCCCGCAATCGTGCGGGTCGAGTGGAAAACCCGTGGTCACGATCATGCGCCCGGACTCCACGGGGCACTGCTCGACAACGGATTTGAGCCTGATGAGACCGAGTCGATCATGATCGGACCGGCAAACGCCTTGACGGTGGACGTCCAGCTCCCGCCCGGCGTCAGCCTGCGGCCGGTGAGCGCAGAACGGGACATCCGCGCCATGAGCGCGATGCAGGACGAGGTTTTCGGCGTTGACGTCTCCGACGGCAACGCCGACGCAATCCTGAAACGCATGGCGCGCGACGACGGCATGGAACTGTGGGTAGCCGAACACGAAGGACTGATCGTGAGCGCTGGCCGCCTCGAGCCGGTGCCGGATACGGAATTCGCGGGCATCTGGGGCGGGGCGACGCGACAAGAATGGCGTGGTCAGGGTATCTACCGGGCCCTTACCGCCGCCCGGGCCCGGGCCGCGCTGACGCTCGGCAAGAGACTCATTCACAGTGACTCGACTGAATATTCGCGACCGATCCTGGAACGCTATGGATTGCTGCGAGTCTCAACGACCACCCCGTACCGCTGGCGGCGCTGAGGGCCCAAGCGCACTGGCGCGGTACGTCCTAACCCCCGGGATGGAAGGCCGCCGGCGGTCAGGGGAACGGTCCACCCATGCCCTCAGAGCCGTCTCCGGTGCCGCTGCCGAGAAGGCTTCGGGTGAGCGCGGCGCTGTCGGCCATCAGGTCATCCACAGCCTTCTGAAGATGATGGTCCGCCACCGGCACGCCGTCCAATGCGCCGGCAACGACCGCACGGCGGACGAGTTCGCGTGCGAACGAAGCGGTGGTTCCTTCGGTGCGGGCGGCGGCGTCTTCAATCGAGTTCGGACTGAGGGGAATACCGCGGGCATACAGTTTGATCAGTGCAACCCGCTCCGCCTGGGCTGGCATGGGAATTTCCACCGCCAGGTCCACACGGCCGGGACGCTGTGCCAGGGCGCGTTCCAGCATGTCCACGCGGTTGGTGGTGAGGACGAACGCCACGTCGGCATCGCTGGCCAAACCGTCCATGGCGTCCAGCACCTCGAATAGCAGCGGCTGGGGTCCGTGCCCGAAGCTGCGGTCCTCGGCGATGAGGTCGCAGTCCTCGAGGACCACGATGGAGGGCTGCAGCGCCCTGGCCATGGTGGCGGCTTCTGAGATCCTGGCGAGCGATCCTCCCGAAAGAAGGATTGCTGTGACACCTTCGCTCCGGCTCAACAAATACCGCACCGTATGGGTCTTGCCCGTCCCCGGCCTGCCGTAGAGCAGGACGCCGCGTTTGAGGTGCTGGCCGTACCTGATCAGAGACTCGCGGTGCTCGGCGATACCTAAGGCGTGGTCCGACACTTTCTCCAGCAGGCCATCCGGCAGGATGACATCCGACGCGGCAAGGACTGGCCGTGCATGGAACGTCACCCCGGCCGCGCTGGGACCATACTCACCCATCACCAGGGAAATGACCTGTCCCTTGAGCACGCTGCGGTGCTGCATCCGACGGCGGAACTCCGAGAGGAAGCGTGCGGCCTTATCTGTAGCGCCGGCCAAAACCTCAAGGGACGCTGACTGCCGGCCATACCGGGGGTTGGCGTCCCGCTGCAGCACGGCGATGGGACTGCCTCCATGGCTGAACAGCCAGAGCCCCAGTGCCACGGCCTGCCGTTGTTCGTTCGGCCCGACAGCTAAGTTGGCGTAGTCCGGCTGGGACAGGGGGAACTGCGGATATAGCTGGGACTGCTGCAGCATGTCGCTCAGCGAGTGATGGTGGCGTTGGTCGCCGCCGCCGATGCCCACGAGCCGGAACTCAGGATCCTCGGCGGCGAGCTCTTCCATGAGGATGTCTGCGTCCACGAATCGGTGCGGCGGAATCTCCTCAACCACTACCGACACTGATTCGGCCCGGACCGCCAAATGCTCGGTGAGCGTAGTCAGCAGCTGGGTTCCCGGTTGCCCCCGACGCTGCCCGGACTGCGCGAGCTCCACGAGCCGCGCGAAATCGTCGATGAACTTCCCCAAAATTTCATCCATGGGCTGACCCTACCAGCGCCGCCAATCGGTGTGGCGCTCATGCTCTCCAGCAAGCGTCAGCCGGTGGTTGCGCTGACCGCGATGGTGCCGCCCTGGGGGTCCCTGATCACGGCGCTGCGAAATCCCGGAGTGTCCATGGGCGCCATCAAGATGCTGCCACCCAGTGTTACGGCCTGCCGGGCAATGGCGTCCGCGTCGCGGACGGCGAAATTGACGCTCCAATGCGGCGGGACCGCGACGCCGTCCGTGGCTGCCACCACCGCCACTACCCGGCCGGAGCGGAGCCACCGCGAGAAGGGGGCGTCCGGGACGGGTTCGAGTTCCCAGTCGAACATTGCACCGTAGAACGCCTGGGCCCGCCCGACATCTGTGGTGTGCAGCGAGCTCATGGCCCAGGAATTCGGCTCATTGGCCAGCTGGGCGCCGTCGTTCCCTCCTGCCTGCCGCAGGCAGAACGGGACGCCGGTGGCATCGGCGAGCACAGCAATACGGTCATCCGGGCCGGCACCAAACGGCGCCAGGCGCTTGCCCCCCGCCCGCTCGGCACGAGCCAAGGCTTCCCCGACGTTTACGACACGCACGTGGGTGATCCACCCCGGCGGCGATTGCGGCGGCGCCTGTCCGATTCCGGCAACCAGCTGACCGCGGAGGCGGGCGGCGTAGTAGAAGCCGTCGAGCCCGGGCGGCATCGGAATGGGGTCGTCGAAAGTCCAGCAGAAGAGCGGACCGTAGAAGTCCTTGGCCGCCTGGGGGTCGGGCTGCCAGGTGTCGACCCAGCACGGAGCGCCGACTGAGGAGGTATCCCGCGCTGTCATTGAAACCCTTTCTCCGGGGCCCGTTACGCCGCGAACATTGTTTCCCAAGACCGCGAGTGGATCAAGACCCAACTGCGATTCCGGCGAGGCAAACTGCCGAATCCTCCATGACCGAGGGGAAACACCGTCGCTCGGGAAACCTGGCACCTGTGCGGTAGGCTCGCCAACATATTTCTGGCCAATTGGGGGAACCATGAATAAAGGAATGAAAACTGGAATTGCAGCCGTGGCGCTCACGCCACTTCTCGCGCTGGGGCTGTCCGCCGCATTCGGAGCATCGAAATCCGGTCCTGCTGGCACGGCAGTTGATGCCTCGGATCATCCCGAGTGCTACAACGAGGCCAGGCTGAACGATCCGAATGACTTCTGCTACCGAACGATGGGACCGTGGAACAGCACCCGGTCCTCGGACGAGGAAGTCCGGAGCATGGTGTCCGTTGAGCGAATGGTGAGGGCAGGCAAGACCGTTCAAGAGATCCAGCGTTACTACCCGGAATACGCCCCGTCCACGAAATGGGCCAGCGCATCGGCCGGTTGACCTCATCCGCATCCCACATCTTTCCGGACTGTAGAGACGGTGAGCCGCGGATTACGGGGATGCCGGCCCAAAAAGCCGCAGGTTAATTGTTACTCTTTTTTCCTTTTGTGCGGCAAATGCAATTGATATTCTGATTTTGGTCATGCAGAGGCTGCTAACTTCGTTGCGGGAGTTCCTATCTCATGGCCACCAAAGTCGTTGTCGCCGGCAGTGCCGTCGCCCCGTTCACGGCGTTCGCCTTGAGATCGGACACGACATCCGGCCGGCCCGGTTCCTTGCGCGCCCCCGCTGTGCTGTCTGAGCTGGCCGGGGCGCGATTACGCCGCCGGCACGCGGAACCAGAGCCGGAACCCGGCCTTCCCTAGACCAGCGCGGATGCGGCCCTGTGAAAACCAATCGGGGGTGGCCGCATCCGCGCTCACCCGCACCCATGGTGCAATGCGGGTCTTCTGGTTTAGAACCTTGACCCGGGCGGCCGGTGCCGTCAGGTGCGCGCAGCGAGGATCTGCTCGCGCAGAATATCCGCGTGGCCGCAGTGCTGGGCGAGTTCCCTGAGCATGTGCAGGTAGACCCACCGCAGCGGCAGCGGGCCGCGCCGGTTGCCTCTGACAAGGTCGTCAAGGCCGAGCGAAGCGGCCCGACGCCGTGAGTCCCCGCAGGCCTGGAGGTAGGCGGCCTGGAGGCCCGCGATGGTGTCGTCGTCCGCCAGGATGAACGATTCGTCGGGGGTGGCCGGAATGCCGATCACCGCCCGGGGCCGGCACGTGATGGCCTCGTCAAACCAGACCTTCTCCACGAAGGCGGCGTGCTTGACCAGCCCCAGAAGGGTGGTCCGCGACGGCACCAGCGAGGCCCGGGCCTCCTCTTCGGTGAGTCCGTCCAGGCAGGCGTGCAGGTCCGAACGATGCTCGTCGAGGAATGCATCGAACTGGGTACGCAGGTCCGCGGCCAGTGTTGCCGGATCCATGCTGGGGTGAGAGCTCATGGCCCCACATCCTATGGCGGAAAAGCCCGGTCCGGAAGCAGTGGACCGGGCCTTTCCGCACCCGCGGTCAGTGGCCGCGGGCGATCCATTCCTCAAGGTGCGGCGCTTCGGTGCCGATCGTTGTGGGTTCCCCGTGGCCGGTCCGGACCGTCGTGTCGGCCGGGAGCGGCAGGAGCCGGGTCCGGATGGACTCGATGATGGTCGGGAAATCGCTGAAGGATCGGCCCGTCGCCCCGGGGCCACCCTGGAACAGCGTGTCCCCGCTGAACACTGTATTTTCGCCAAGCACGGTGCCTTCGCTTTCGAGAAGGAAGCACACTGACCCGGGCGAGTGGCCGGGGGTGTGCCGTGCCACGAGTTTTGCCCCTGCGACGTCGAACGTGTCGCCGTCGGCAATGGCGTGGTCCGGCTCGGTGCCGGGGAACACCCGCTCCCACAGCATCCAGTCGTCCCGGTGCAGGTACACGGGCGCGTTCACGAGCGTCCGGACCTCGCCCACGGCGCTGATGTGGTCATCGTGGCCGTGCGTGAGCAGGATTGCGGTGACCTTCCGGCCCGAGACGGCCGCGGCCACGGCAGCGGGATCGTGGGCCGGGTCGATGATGACGCATTCGGCGTCGTCCCCGAGGATCCAGACGTTGTTCTCAACATCCCAGGTGCCGCCGTCGAGGGAAAACGTCCCGGAGGTGACCAGCCGGTCGATCCGGATGCTCACAGGGCCGGCGTTCACAGCTCCACCACCGAGCGCAGCACAGCGCCGGCGTGCATCTTCGTGAAGGCCTCCTCGATCTGGTCGATCGTGATCCGCTCCGTCACGAAGGCGTCCAGGTCCAGCTTGCCCTGCCGGTAGAGGCTGATGAGCGTGGGGAAGTCGCGCGAAGGCAGGCAGTCGCCGTACCAGGAGGACTTCAGGGAGCCGCCGCGCCCGAACACATCCAGCAGCGGCAGTTCCAGGGTCATCTCGGGGCTCGGCACACCCACCAGGACCACCGTGCCGGCGAGGTCCCGGGCGTAGAAGGCCTGCTTGTATGTTTCCGGGCGGCCGACGGCGTCGATCACCACATCGGCGCCGAAACCGCCGGTCAGTTCGCGGATCGCTTCGACGGGGTCGACGGCGGAGGAGTCCACCGTGTGGGTGGCGCCGAGGTCCTTGGCGCGCTGGAGCTTTTTGGCGTCGATGTCGACGGCGATCACGGTGGTGGCGCCGGCGAGCGCCGCGCCGGCGACGGCCGCCGTGCCGACTCCGCCGCAGCCGATCACGGCGACCGAATCGCCGCGCTGGACGTTTCCGGTGTTGATCGCCGCGCCGATGCCTGCCATGACGCCGCAGCCGAGCAGGCCGACGGCGGCGGGATCGGCGTCGTCGTCCACCTTGGTGCACTGGCCGGCCGCTACGAGGGTCTTTTCGGCGAAGGCACCGATGCCCAGCGCGGCCGTCAGCTCGGTGCCGTCCTCCAGCGTCATTTTCTGGGTGGCGTTGTGGGTATTGAAGCAGTACTGCGGCTGGCCCCGGCGGCAGGCGCGGCACTCGCCGCAGACGGCCCGCCAGTTCAGCACCACGCGGTCCCCGGGGGCGACCTCGGTGACGTCCGGTCCCACGGCACTGACAACGCCGGTGGCCTCGTGGCCGAGCAGGAAGGGGAAGTCGTCGTTGATGGCGCCCTGCTTGTAGTGCAGATCGGTGTGGCAGACACCGCAGGTGAGGATGTCCACGAGGGCCTCGCCGGGGCCCGGGTCCGGCACCAGGATCGTCTCCAGGGTGACGTCGGCATTCTTGGAACGGACAACTGCGGCTTTGACTTTATGGACCATGAAACAAGCTCCTCTGTTCTGGAACGCGGATTGCTGGCACAACTTACTGGTTACTGGCACAACGGGCGGCGGCGCGGCCCTTGGGAGGCCGCGCCGTCGTGGTTTGGTGGTGTCCTTGGATGCAGGAAGGGCCTAGGCGGCGAGCCGGCTCTTGACCTCAGCTGCGGAGGGGTTGGTGGCGGCGGTGCCGTCGGGGAACAGCACGGTGGGGACGGTGCGGTTGCCTCCGTTGAGCTGCTCGACGAGATCGGCCGTGCCTTCGACTTCCTCGATGTTGATCTCGGTGTACCCGATGCCCTGTGCGTCCAGCTGCTTCTTCAGCCGGTTGCAGTAGCCGCACCACGTGGTCGAAAACATAGTGATGGTGCCGGATTCGGGGGTGAAGTCCACGAAGTTCTCCTCAAGTAAGTGGATGGGGCCGGCGTATCGGGCCGGGCGCCCACTGAAGTCGTACGTCACTGCCAACAACCGTACCCTGCAGCCCGCTATTCCCGCAGAGAGCGCTGGCCCCTACGCCGTCCGACGCGAATTCGCGGTAAAGATGCGAAGTCGCCGGAAAGTTCCGGCGACTTCGTACGTTTCCGGCGACCTCGGCGGGCTCAGGCGGCTCGGCGGATGACATGGGATGGGTGCGGTGGCATGCTGATGCCATGTGTGGACGCTACGTGATGGCCCGGGCCGTCGGAGACCTGCTGGCCGAATTCGATGCCGGGCTGGAGGATGAGATCGCGATTCCGCCGTCGTGGAACGTGGCCCCGACGGCTGATGTGCCGATCCTGCTCGAACGGCTTGTGGAGGGAGAACCGGTCCGCCAACTGCACATTGCGCGCTGGGGCCTGGTGCCGTCCTGGGCCAAGGACCCGGGCATCGGGTCCAAGATGATCAATGCCCGCAGCGAGACCGTGCTGGAGAAGCCCGCCTTCCGGAAAGCGACCCGCGCCCGTCGCTGCGCCGTCCCGGCGGATGGCTACTACGAGTGGAAGGGCGAGGGCCGCACCAAGCAGCCCTACTACGTCCATCCCAAGGACGGACGCCCCATTGTCTTCGCGGGACTCTATGAATGGTGGCGGGACCCGTCCAAGGCAGAGGGTGACCCGGAGCGCTGGATGCTCTCGACCTCGATCATGACCACCGACTCGCCGCCGGAGGGCTACGCCGGGGGAATGCTGGCCGAGCTGACCGCGCTGCATGACAGGGTTCCGCTGCCCATGAACCGCGAGACCATGCAGACGTGGCTGGACCCGCAGGCCGATGATGCGGCCGGGCTCGTGGATCTGGTCCGGGCCGGGGCGCACGACGTCGCGGAAGGCTGGACGATCGACGCCGTCGGCACCGCCGTCGGGAACGTCAGGAATGACTCACCGGAACTCATCCAGCCGGTGGGGAGCCTGTTCTAGCGGTACGCCGGCCTGTCTGGCGGCTGTCAAGGCACGGGGCGGCACTGGTTACCTGAGTCAGAGCGTTACTTTGCCGCCGCCGTTGACCGACCAGTCGGGGTTGAAGGCGACCTCCCAGCGGTAGCCGTCGGGATCGGCGAAGTAGCCGGTGTAGCCGCCCCAGGGCTGGGTCTTCGGTGCCGCAACGATGCGGGCCCCCGCGGTCCCGGCTTCGGCCATCACCCGGTCGACGTCCGCCGTGCCGGCCAGGTTGTGGCTGAGCGTGATGCACGCAATGCCGGCAGGGGCATCGGTGGCCGCCTCGGTCTGCATTTGACCCGCGTCCCAGAGCGAGAGGATGAGGCCGTGGTTGACCTGGATGAAGAGCACCTGCCCGGGGACTTCCCGGTGGACCGGCCATCCGAGGCCATCGACGTAGAAGCGGCGTGAGGCGTCAACACTGCGGACACCTAGCGATATGAAGTCGACTCGTGGCTGCATCTTTCGATACTGTCATGCACATGCCCACAAATCACGCAGACGACAAGGCCGCCCAGGCCGACCGCGAACAGCTCGCCGCCGTGCGGGTGGCTGTTGACGAGGTGGACGAGCAGATCGTGTCCTTGATCGGGCGCCGGGAACGGCTGATCCGGATCGCCGGGACCCTCAAGGCGGACAGCGCCGAGGTCCGTGCGCCCGGGCGTGTGGAGCGGGTCATCGAACACGTCCGCGCCACGGCGGAAAAGAAGGACATCGACGTCGAACTTGTCGAGAAGACCTACCGGGCGATGATCGATGCCTTCATCACGCTCGAGCTGGAAGTGTACAAGTCCAGCTCCTAGAAGTTGTCTAGAGGGCTTCTTCGACAGGCACGTTGGCCTGGTAGTCCCGGCCGTCACAATCGCTGAAGGCCGTCATGAGATGGCCCTTGGGCAGGCCAAGCACAGTCGTAAGCGGGAAATGGCCGGTAATGGTGTTGCCGGAGTGTTCGACCCCCTTGAGGTCGAAATTTTCCTCGGTGCCGTCGTGGCTGAAGCAGTAGAAGGACACGGCTTCGCCGTTCATGAACTCGATCCCCATCCTGCGCTGGTGGGAATAGTCCGGGGTGGCTGCCAAGAGCCCCACCACGTAGGCGCCCTGGCCGGGGATGTTTCCGTCTATATCAAAAGTCGCCACCAAGGTTGGATCCTTGGCGGCGATGCTTACGTGCTTCAGGAGTGCGTTATGGGAGCTCATGGCTCAATCCTGCTACCTGTGCCTGCGTGAGTCCACCCCCGATCTGGGTTTTGTCGCCTCTCCGACGTAGACTGAATTTATTCGAAGATATGTTCGAATAAAATCATGGCGCCTGGAACTGAGGGCGCCGGAAGCGGAATGGACGTAGGAAGTCGAAGCGGGGACTGGGCCGGCTCCAGCCCGGACTGGGTCGGGAGGCAACGTGGGTATTTTCAGCGAGTCCGTGGATGTCGTCTGCACGCCCTCGGGCCAGCCCCTGCGCCTCGACTGGGCCGGCCGGCGCTACACGGTCTGCGCGGACCCCGTCCGCTGGTACGAACGCCGCCAATGGTGGGCCGAGGAACGCCGGGCGCCACTCGGAAGCGGGCCGGGCCTGGTGGACCATGAGATCTGGCGGATCCAGGTGCGTGCGGCCGGGGATCACGCCGCGGATTCCACCCTCACCCTTGACCTGACCCGGCATGTCGGCAGCGGCCGGTGGCGGCTCCTGAAGATCCACGACGCCCTGCAGCCCCTCCGGAAGCCCGAATCAGCATGAGTTTCACCCATCTGCACGTCTCCACCGCGTTCAGCGCCCACTATGGCGTCTCCTGGCCGGAGGAACTTGCCGCCGCGGCCGCCGCTGACGGCGCCACCGCGCTGGGCTGCACGGACCGCGACGGCCTGTACGGAACCGTCAAGCACCTGAAGGCGTGCATGGCAGCCGGGCTGGATGCAATCGTCGGGGTGGACCTTGCAGTCTTTGACGACGACGGCGACCACCGCACCCAGCTCGGGGGACGCGTCGTCGTGCTGGCGCACGGACACAACAACGGTGCCGGCTACCGGGCGCTGTGCCGGCTGATCTCCGACGCCCACGCCCGCACCACGGGCAAGGCCGGGGGAATAGTGCCGGTGGCCGTCACCCGGGCGGAACTGGCCTCCCGCACCCTGCACCCGGAAACCCTGAAGCCGGTCCTGACAGTGCTGATCGGCCCGGACTCCGACGTCGGCCGGGCCATGGGCGGCCGGCGCTACCTGCGGCCCCGCACCCTGTTCAAACGATGGCTGGACGCCATGCCCCCCGGAACGCTGGCGGCAGAGGTTGTGTCCCAGCTCAGCCCGCCCGGGGAACCGCTGAGCACCGCCCACGCGGTGCGCATGCTCAAACTCGCCGCAGAACACGGGGTGCCCGCCGTGCTGAGCAACGCTGTGCGGTACGTGGCTGAGGACGGCGCGGCCACCGCCGATGTGCTGGACTCGGCCCGGACACTGAAATCCCTCCCCGAGCTCTCGGCTGCCCCGCTGCTGCAGCCCAACGGGCAGGGCTGGCTCAAATCGGCGGCCCGGATGCTGCAGCTGGGCAAGGAGATCATCCACGCCGCCGGCTACGGCACGGCGGACCTCAAACGGCTCCTGGCCCAGACCGAGGCGCTCGCGGACCGCTGCCGCATGGATCCGGAAGCCGACATGGGCTGGAAACAGCCCGTGGTCCCGGAGGCATCCGTGATCGGGATCGACGGCGACGCGCTCGCCGAACTGACCCTGCGGTGTGAGGCCGGCATCGGCCGCCGCTTCCCGGGCATTTCCGGGCAGCGGGAACAGCAGCTGCGGGCCAGGCTGGAGCATGAGCTCCGGATCATCGACTCGCTGGGTTTCGCCTCGTACTTCCTGACCGTCGCAGAGGTCTCCCGGATGATCCTGGCCCTGGGCATCCGGGCGGCCGCGCGCGGTTCGGGCGCCTCCAGCCTGGTCAACTACCTGATCGACATCAGCCAGGTGAACCCGCTCGAGCACGACCTCATCTTTGAACGCTTCCTCTCCCGCGACCGTGCCACGCTGCCGGATATAGACATCGACGTCGAAAGCGCCGAACGGCACAACGTCTACCGGAAGATCTTTGAGCGCTTCGGCGCCGAACGCGTCACGCTGATGAGCATGCAGAACGGGTACCGCGCTCGCGGTGCCGTGCGCGATGCCGGCCTGGCCCTGGGCATGGACGACAGCGAGGTCGGGGAAATCGCCAAGCAGCTGTGGCGGTTCTCGGCCCGGCACTTCCGCGAAGCCCTCGTGGAGAAACCCGAGCTGAAGGAATTCGCGGACCGGGTGGAGCAGCGAGGCTTCTCCGAGAACCAGCAGCTGGACCTGCTGGTGGACCTCACGGAGCGGCTGGACCGGCTGCCCCGCCACATCTCCATGCACCCGTGCGGCGTCATCCTCGGCGACGCCACCCTGCTGGACCGCACCCCCGTGCAGCCCAGCGGCCTGGGCCTGCCCATGAGCCAGTTCGACAAGCACGACATGGACCCCATGGGCATGCTGAAACTCGATGTCCTTGGCGTCCGGATGCAGAGCGCCATGGCCTTCGCCGTCCGGGAAGTGATCCGGCTCCACCCGTCCAAGGCCGAGGTGGTGGCCGCCGGCGCGCATCCGGCCGGGCCGGACGGGACGGGCCCGGACTACATCGCCGAGGACGGTCACATCGACCTCAATGCGGTCCCGCTCGACGACGAACCCACCTTTGAGCTGATCCGCAGCACCCACACCCTGGGCTGCTTCCAGATCGAGTCCCCTGGCCAGCGCGAACTGATCGGCAAGTTGGCCCCCCGGGAGTTCAACGACCTCATTATCGACATTTCCCTGTTCCGCCCGGGTCCGATGAAATCCGACATGGTCCGGCCCTTCCTGGAGCACCGGCACGGATTCGCTCCCGAGGTCTACCCGCACCCGGACCTCAAACCTGTCCTTCAGGAAACCCACGGGGTCACGGTCTTCCACGAACAAATCCTCAAGACCTTCGACGTCATGACCGGGTGCGGGCTGGCGAGGGCCGACGAGTTCCGCCGTGCGCTGGGCAACGACGTGTTGGAAGCCAGGGTGGAGGAGTTTTTCCGGAAGGAGGCGCGGGCCCGGAATTACAGTCCCGAGGTGGTGGACAAGGTCTGGGGCACGCTGAAGGCCTTTGGCAGCTTCGGGTTCTGCAAGGCCCACGGAGCCGCCTTCGCCGTGCCCACCTACCAGTCGGCCTGGCTCAAGGCACACCACCCGGAGGCCTTCCTCGCCGGGCTGTGGGAACACGACCCCGGAATGTACCCCAAACGCCTGCTCGTGGCCGAGGCCCGCCGGCTGGGGATCCCCATCCTTCCCCTCGACATCAACCGGAGCCAGGCCGAGTACCGGGTGGAGCGGGTGCAATCCGGGCCGGACCGGGGCAGGCTGGGCATCCGGCTGAGCCTGAACGGTATCTTCGGGCTCTCCGGCGCCGAGCTGAAACGGATTGTGGCCGGCCAGCCCTACGACTCCCTGGCGGACCTGCGGGCCAGGTCGCGGCTCAGCCGGCCCAGCATCCAGCGACTGGCCCAGCTGGGCGCCTTCGATTCGCTGCACCGGGCGTCCGGGGGAGAAGCCAACCGGGCGGATCTGGTTCAGCACCTGCAAAAACTACAGGCCCGCCCCCTCCGGAAGGGCGTGGAAGTCATTGAGGGCCAGCTGGCGTTGCCGCTGGGGGACGTGGAGTTGACGAACCTCAAGGCGGCACTGCCCGCACCCAGCATGGTGGATAACGTCCGCGCGGAACTGGACCTGATGGCTGTGGACGTCAGCGAGCACCTCATGACCAGCCACCGCCCGCTGCTGGACCGGCTGGGCGTCACCACCGCGGACAAGCTGCTGGGACTGCGCAACGGCACGGAGGTGCTGGTGGCCGGGGTCCGGGTGGCCACCCAGACCCCGCCCATGAGGGGCGGCCGGCGTGTGGTGTTCATCAGCGTCGACGACGGCACGGGCTGTGTGGATTCGGTGTTCTTCCACGAGGCGCAGGAGCAGTCCGGACCCTTGCTGTTCGGCACCCGCCTGCTCCTGATCCGCGGCACCACCCGCCGGACCGGGCCGCGGGGGATCAGCATCAGCGCCTCCATGGCCTGGGACCTCAGCCGCCCGGAGACCCTCCCGTTTCCGGCATCGGCTCCCGGCGCCGCCGGCCGGAAGGAGCCTTACCTGTCCGGCCCCCTGTCCAGCCCCCTGGACGGGATCAGCAGGAACCTCGCCATCACCGGGCTGGGCGGCTGACCGGCCGGCGGTGCGGCTCGCTCGTGGCGCGTTGGTTGGCCTCTGGAGAAACCGATAGCATGGACGAGGCTGGCTGTGGTCCCCGTACGCCACAAGCTACGAAGCCTTAACTTTGAATAGGAGACACCCGTGTCAGATGCCCAGCAGATCACCCTTCTCGTCGACGGCGAAGAGACCAAGGTGACTACCGGGACCACCGGCGCGGAACTCTTCTTTGAGCGCCGCGACGTCGTTGTGGCCCGCGTTAACGGCGAGTTGAAGGACCTGGACCAGCCCCTTCCCGAGGACGCCAATGTCGAGGCCGTCACCATTGATTCCCCGGACGGGCTCAACGTCCTGCGCCACTCCACGGCCCACGTCATGGCCCAGGCCGTGCAGCAGCTGCGCCCCGACGCCAAGCTCGGCATCGGCCCCTACATCACGGACGGCTTCTACTTCGACTTCGACGTCGCGGAACCGTTCACCCCGGAAGACCTCCGCCAGCTCGAAAAGATGATGCAGAAGATCATCAACCAGAACCAGAAGTTCGTTCGCCGCGTGGTGTCCGAGGACGAGGCCCGCGAAGCGATGAAGGACGAGCCCTACAAGCTCGAACTGCTGGGCAGGAAGAATGACGCCGCCGAGGCCGGCGAGGGCGTCAACGTCGAGGTCGGCGCCGGCGACATCACCATTTACGACAACGTGGACCGCAAGAGCGGCGACAGCATCTGGTGCGATCTGTGCCGCGGCCCGCACCTGCCGAACACCAAGCTGATCTCCAACGCCTTTGCCCTGACCCGCTCCTCGGCCGCCTACTGGCTGGGCAACCAGAACAACCAGCAGCTGCAGCGCATCTACGGCACCGCCTGGCCCACCAAGGACGCGCTCAAGGCCTACCAGGAGCGCATTGCCGAGGCCGAGCGCCGCGACCACCGCAAGCTCGGCGCGGAACTGGACCTGTTCTCCTTCCCGGACGAGCTCGGCTCCGGTCTGCCGGTCTTCCACCCCAAGGGCGGCATTATCCGCAAGGCCATGGAGGACTACTCCCGCCAGCGCCACGTCGATGCCGGCTACGACTTCGTCTACACCCCGCACATCACCAAGGGCCACCTCTACGAAGTCTCCGGCCACCTGGACTGGTACCGCGAGGGCATGTTCCCGGCAATGCACATCGACGCGGAACTGAACGAGGACGGCACCGTGCGCAAGCCCGGCCAGGACTACTACCTCAAGCCGATGAACTGCCCCATGCACAACCTGATCTTCCGGTCCCGCGGCCGCTCCTACCGCGAACTGCCGCTGCGGCTCTTCGAGTTCGGCTCGGTCTACCGTTACGAGAAGTCCGGCGTGGTGCACGGCCTGACCCGCGTCCGGGGCATGACCCAGGACGACGCCCACATCTACTGCACCCGCGAGCAGATGAAGGACGAGCTCACCAGCACGCTGAACTTCGTCCTCGGCCTGCTCAAGGACTATGGCCTGGACGACTTCTACCTCGAGCTCTCCACCAAGAACGAGGACAAGTTTGTCGGCGACGACGCCACATGGGACGAAGCCACCCGCACCCTCGCCGAGGTGGCCGAAGCCTCCGGGCTCGAGCTCATCCCGGATCCGGGCGGAGCGGCATTCTACGGCCCCAAGATTTCCGTCCAGACCAAGGACGCGCTCGGCCGCACCTGGCAGATGTCCACCATCCAGCTGGACTTCAACCTGCCCGAACGCTTCGAACTCGAGTTCCAGGCCGCCGACGGCACCCGGCAGCGGCCCGTGATGATCCACCGCGCCCTGTTTGGCTCGGTGGAGCGCTTCATGGGCGTGCTCACCGAGCACTACGCCGGTGCCTTCCCCGCCTGGCTGGCACCGGTCCAGGTGGTGGGCATCCCGGTGGCGGAGGCATTCAACGACTACATGTTCGACGTCGTGGACCAGCTCAAGGCGGCCGGCATCCGCGCCGAGGTGGACATCTCCTCGGACCGTTTCCCGAAGAAGATCCGCACGGCCAGCAAGGACAAGGTCCCGTTCGTGCTGATCGCCGGCGGGGACGATGCCGAGGCGGGTGCCGTGTCCTTCCGCTTCCGCGACGGCAGCCAGGACAACGGCGTGCCCGTGTCCGAGGCCGTACAGCGGATCGTCGACGCTGTCCGAAACCGGACCAGCTAGGCAGACGGAAGGGCAGCGCGTGCAGGAAACCACAGGGGCCGGGCCGGAGTATCCGGGCGACCACGCCGTGACGGACGACTTCAGCCTGGCCGGGGTCCCGGACGCTTTCCAGCGCCTGTGGACGCCGCACCGGATGGCGTACATCAAGGGCGGCCAGCATCAGTTCAAGAACCCGGACGACTGCCCGTTCTGCGCCGCGCCCGAGCGGGGCGATGAGGACTCCCTGATCGTCTACCGGGGAAGGACGAGCTACGTGGTGCTGAACCTCTTTCCGTACAACCCGGGCCACCTGCTGGTCTGCCCCTACCGGCACATCCCGGACTACACGGACCTCACGGTCGAGGAAACGGCGGAATTCGCCGAACTGACCCAGACGGCCATGCGGGTGCTGCGCAAAGTCGCCAACCCTTCCGGTTTCAACCTGGGCATGAACCAGGGCGTCACCGGCGGGGCGGGCATCGCCGGCCATCTGCACCAGCACGTGGTGCCGCGCTGGGGCGGTGATGGAAATTTCTTCCCCATCATTGCCCAGACAAAGGCGGTCACGCAGACCCTCGGTGAGGTCCGTCAGCAGGTCGCCGACGCGTGGCCGCAGGAAATGCCCGCGCCGCAGGACACAGCGGGGGAGAAGGATGCTTAACAGGCACGCCCGGGGCTTCTTCACCGCCCTGTTTTCCCCGGTTGCCCGCTGGCTGCTGAGGATCGGGGTCTCTCCCGACGCCGTGACCGTGGTCGGCACGCTCGGCGTCGTGATCGGCGCTCTCGTGTTCTACCCGCTCGGGCAGCTCTTCTGGGGGACCGTGTTCATCACGGCGTTCATTTTCTCCGACGTTATTGACGGCATCATGGCCCGGATGCAGCACCGCGGCGGCCGGTGGGGCAATTTCCTGGACTCCACCCTTGACCGCGTGGCCGACGGCGCCCTGTTCGCCGGCGTCGCCGTCTGGTTCTTCACCGGCGGCGCCAACCCGGCCGTCGCCGTCGCCGCGATTCTCTGCCTGGTGCTCGGCATGGTGGTCTCCTATGCGCGGGCCAAGGCCGAGGCCCTGGGCTTCCACGCCAACGTGGGCATCGCCGAGCGCGCCGAGCGCCTCGTGTCCGTGCTGGTGGTCACGGGGCTCACCGGACTGGGCCTGACCCCTGTGGTGCTCTTCGTGACGCTGTGCCTTCTCGCGACAGCGAGCCTGGTGACGGTGATCCAGCGCATCGTGACAGTGCACCGCCAGTCGCTGGCGGAACCCGAAGGTACCGCCACGGAACGTCCCGCCTGACGGCGCCAGGCGGCACCCCGGCGGCCGCGCCGAATCCCTGTCCCCGCGCGAGATTCGACTGCTGTAACCCGAATTCTGCCGCGCCCCGGCCGGGGGATAGTATTAGCTTTACCGGCCAATGGATCCGGTAATCCGGTGTGTGCGGGACACGGCATGAACGTGCCGTTCGCGCCCCGGCGAGGTCATCTATCTACCCATAGGGGTTTTTGTGTCTACACCTGATGTAAGCAGCGAAGCCGGCGCGTCCGCGAAGAACGTCACGGGCAGCAGCCGCGTCAAGCGCGGCATGGCTGAGATGCTCAAGGGCGGCGTCATCATGGACGTCGTCAACGCCGAGCAGGCCCGCATCGCCGAAGACGCCGGTGCCGTGGCCGTGATGGCGCTGGAACGCGTTCCGGCCGATATCCGCGCCCAGGGCGGCGTGTCCCGCATGTCCGATCCCGACATGATCGACAAGATCATTGCGGCCGTGTCCGTGCCCGTTATGGCCAAGGCCCGGATCGGGCACTTCGTCGAGGCGCAGGTACTGCAGTCCCTCGGCGTGGACTACATTGACGAGTCCGAGGTCCTGACCCCGGCGGACTACACCAACCACATCGACAAGTGGAACTTCACCGTTCCGTTCGTCTGCGGTGCGACCAACCTGGGCGAGGCCCTGCGCCGGATCAACGAGGGCGCGGCGATGATCCGGTCCAAGGGCGAGGCCGGCACCGGGGACGTCTCCAACGCCACCACGCACATGCGCCAGATCCGTGCCGAGATCAAGAAGCTCGCCGGCATGGCCGAGGACGAGCTCTACGTCGCGGCCAAGGAGCTGCAGGCCCCGTACGAACTGGTCAAGGAAGTTGCCGCGACCGGCAAGCTCCCGGTGGTGCTGTTCACCGCCGGCGGCATCGCCACCCCGGCCGACGCCGCGATGATGATGCAGCTCGGCGCCGACGGCGTGTTCGTCGGCTCCGGCATCTTCAAGTCCGGCAACCCGGCCCAGCGTGCCGCCGCCGTCGTGAAGGCCACCACGTTCTACGACGACCCGGACGAGATCGCCAAGGCCTCCCGCGGCCTGGGCGAGGCCATGGTCGGCATCAACGTCGACGAGATCCCGCAGCCGCACCGCCTCGCCGAGCGCGGCTGGTAGCGTTCGCGCCTTTGGCGGCGCCGGACGGCGCTGATCCTCTGCGTGCTATTCCCCGCGCCCTGTTGGCAGCTGAGCGGCTGCCCGGGGCGCGGGGCCCCTTTTACGCACGCTGCCGGATCACGCCGCCCTTCGCCTTGCGCTTCTGATTGAACGACGACGCCGGGCGGTCACCTTCTTAGGTGACCGCCCGGCGTCGTTTGCGTTCTGCGGGGGTTAGTCGAGGCCGCGGCGCTTCAGCAGCGGCCCGAGATCCGAGTCCCGGCCGCGGAAGGCGCGGAAGGACTCCAGCGGGTCCCGGCTGTTGCCGCGGGAAAGCAGTTCGGCGCGGAAGAAATTGCCGTTCGCGCGGCTGAGGCCGCCGTTTTCCTTGAACCATTCCACGGTGTCAGCGTCCAGGACCTCGCTCCAGATGTAGGAGTAGTAGCCGGCGGCGTACCAGCCTCCCGCGAAGATGTGCTGGAAGTAGCCGGTCCGGTAGCGCGGCGGGATCAGGCTGTGCGCCACGCCGGCCGCGGCCAGCGCCTTCGCTTCAAACTCGACGGCGTCATCCGGGATGTCAGAGCCGTCCAGGACATGCCACGCCAGGTCCAGCAGGGCAGCGCCGAGGTATTCCGTGGTGCCGAAGCCTTCGCCCCAAAGCTGGGCGGCATTGAGCTTGTCCACGGTCTCCTGCGGCAGGGGTTCGCCGGTGGCGTGGTGCCGGGCATAGTTGGCCAGGACTTCGGGCCACATGATCCACATTTCGTTGACCTGCGAAGGGTATTCCACGAAGTCCCGCGGCACGTTCGTGCCGGAGAACCGAGGATAGGTGACGGCGGAAAACAGGCCGTGCAGGGCGTGGCCGAACTCGTGGAAGGTGGTGCGGAGCTCGTCCAGCGTCAGCAGGGTGGGCTCGCCGGCCGGCGGCTTGGAGATGTTGAGGTTGTTGATCACCACGGGTCGGGTGTTCAAGAGCCCTGACTGCTCCACGAGGGAATTCATCCACGCGCCCCCGCGCTTCGTCTCCCGTGTGTAGTAGTCGCCCAGGAAAAGGCCCAGGTCCGTGCCGTCGGAATTCTTAACCTCCCAGACGCGCACGTCCGGGTGGTAGCCGGCGAGGTCGGCGCGTTCGTGGAAGGTGACGCCGTACAGGGCGTTTGCCGCGAAGAACACGCCATCATTCAAAACCCGGTCCAGCTCGAAGTAGGGGCGCAGGGCCTGTTCGTCCACGGCATACCGCTCCCGTTTGACCTTGGCCGAGTAATACGCCCAGTCCCAGGCCTCGAGGGGGTGGCCGGCGGCCCCGGCCAGCGCCTCGGCCTCTGCGTCGGCATTGCGGACGGCTGCGGGGGCCAGCCGGCTCATCATTGCCTGGACGGCCTGGAAGTCCGGTGCAGTCTGCCGGTCCACGCTGAGTTCGGCGAAGTTCGCGAACCCGAGAAGGCTGGCCTTCTCGGCGCGGAGCCGGACCATGTCCTTGACCAGGTCGAGCACATCGAAGCTTCCGCCGTCGCTGCCGCGGCCGATGGAGGCCTCGTAGAGGCGACGGCGGATTTCCCGGTTCGCCAGCGCGGCCATGGCAGGCTGGTTGCTCGGCTGGATCAGGGTCAGCAGGAACTTTCCCTCGTGCCCGGCGGTCCGGGCGGCCTCGGCGGCGCTGGCGACGTCGTCGGCGGGCAGGCCCGCGAGGTCGGCGGCGTCATCCAGCAGCAGGGCAGCGGACTTCATGCCCTCCTTGACGCGCTGGCCGAACTCGGTGCCGAGCCGGGACAGCTCGGCGTTGACCTCCTTGAGGCGCTCCTGGCCGGCGTCGTCGAGCTGGATGCCGGAGGCCCGGAACTCCTTGAGGTATTCCTCCACGAGCCGGGCGGACTCCGCGTCCAGGACCGTTTCGTCCAGCGCCGCGAAGCGTTCGTAGAGCCCGCGGTTGAGGTAGACGGCGTCCTGGTGGGCGGCGAAGAGCGGGGACAGGCGGGTCTCGAGGTCGCGGATGGTGTCCGAGGCGTCTGCGGACACCAGCGTGAAAAAGGACGCGGCGGCCCGGTCCAGGAGCCGCCCGGAGCGTTCCATGGCGAGGGCCGTGTTTTCGAAGGTCGGGGCCGCCGGGGTGTCCACGATGGCCTGGATTTCGGCAAGGTGCTCGGCCAGGCCGGCCTCGACGGCCTCGGCGTAGTGCGCGTCGTCGATGTCCGCAAACGGCGGCAGTCCATAGGGCAGGGTGCTGGGGCTCAGGAGGGGATTGGTCATGAAATGACTCTTTCATGCAGGCGGCCGCTTCTCAACGATCGGCTCCGTGTGTTGTGATGCCGCCCACCATAGGATGAGCGGCATGGCGAACACGACGGCGAGGCCGCGGGGCCGGATCCTGACCGCAGCAACGGCCGTTGTTCTCGGGTCGATGCTGGCATCCTGCGGACTCCTCGCCGGGCCGGATAACCCCCCGGGTCCCACGGCCGGCGGTACCGGGGGAACGTCCGGCGTTACCCAGCCGCCGTCGGGCACCCCGACTCCGACTCCGACCCCGACTCCGACTCCGACCCCGACGCCGACGCCGACGCCGACGCCCGGGAAGGGGCCAGGCTGTGCGGCCGCCCGGTGCGCCTCCGTCCTCGTCACCGGGGACATGCTGGTCCATCCCCAGCTCTGGCAGCAGGCCCGCGAGGACGCCCGCGCCGCCGGCGCCGCGGGGCTGGACTTCGGGCCGCTGCTGGAGGGCCAGCGGCGCTACATCGAGCAGAGCGACGTGGCGATTTGCCATCTGGAGACCCCGGTGGCAGGCCCGGACGGACCATTCTCCGGGTATCCCTCCTTCAACGTTCCGCCGCAGATCATCACCGCCGTGCGCGGCGTGGGCTATCAGGCCTGCACGACCGCCAGCAATCACACCGTTGACCGCGGCACCGCGGGACTCGTCCGTACCCTGGACGCCCTCGACGCCGCCGGACTCCGGCACACGGGCTCGTACCGGACCGAGGCAGAGTCCCAGGGCATCCTGATCCTGCAGACCGCCGCGGCCAAAATCGCCGTCATTGATGCCGCATATGGCCTCAACGGGCTGCGCGCCGAGCAGCCCTGGCAGGTCGACCTGCTCGATCCCGACGCCATGATTTCCAAAGCACGCAAGGCCAGGACTTTGGGCGCGGACATCGTGCTGGGGGTCATGCACGCCGGGGAAGAGTACTCAGCCGAGCCCAACACCCAGCAGCGCGACGTCGCCCATGCGCTCGTGGACAGCGGCCTGTTCAGCCTGATCTACGGCCACCACAGCCATTCGGTGCTGCCGATCGAAAAGTACAAGGGAACCTGGATTGTGTACGGGCTCGGCAACGGCATCACCGAGCTCTCGCCGTCGTTCGTGGTCAACAACGAGGGCCTGTTGGTCCGGGTGCAGTTCAGCCAGGACGCGTCCGGGTTCTGGGCCGCCTCGGACCTGGCCTGGGCGCCGTCGGTGATGGTCCGCGGACCCTACCGCTGGTGTTCGGTGGCGGCCGACGCGCCGCAGGGCCGTTGCGCCGGAACGGCGGCGGACGCAGCCACGCGCCGGCGCACCGCGGCCGTGCTGGAGTCGATGGGCGCCGCGGCGGCGGGCGCCCATGAGCTTATTCTCACCCCGGGGTCCTAAGCTTGGGCAGCATGGAGATGATCAACGAACGGCGGAGCACCGTCGCGTCCAGCGGGGCTGAGCTTGCAGTGTTCGAGTATGGCAGGGAGCCGGGACCGGAAGTGCCGACGCTGCTGCTGGTACACGGCTATCCGGACGATCATCAGGTCTTCCTGCCGGCCATCCGTGATCTGGCCCGAAGCCACCACGTGGTCGCCTACGACACCCGGAACGCGGGCGCGTCCGCCGTCGTCGGCCTCCCCGGGGACTTCACCCTGAAGACGCTCGTGGATGACATGTTCGCCGTGCTGGCCGCCGTCGGCGCCACGGACGTCCATCTTGTGGGCCATGACTGGGGCTCGATCCAGGGCTGGGCCGCCGTCCAGGACCCCAGGGCCGCGGGCCTGATCGGCCGGTACACGTCCATCTCGGGCCCGGACCTGCGGCACTTCGCCCGCTGGGTGCGGAGCCGGTATGCACGTCCCCGGGCGTGGCCGCAGCTGGCCGGACAATTGGCCCGCAGCTGGTACATCGCCGCGTTCCTTGTGCCGAAGCTGCCGGAGGCCGCCTGGCGCCTCTTCCTCACGAAACGCTACGGGCAGATGGCCAAGCGCGACGTCGGCGATGATCCCATCCGCGGCTTGGCTCTTTACCGCGCAAATTTCTTCTCGGCGGTGAACTGGCCGGCCGGCGGCCGCGTGACGCTGCCCGTCCAGGTGGTGGTGCCGCTGAAGGATTCCTTCCTGTCGCCGGGCCTCGTGGACGGACTGGATTCCTGGGTGGATGACCTCACGGTGATCCGGGTGGACAGCGGCCACTGGTGGCCGGCATCCCGGCCGGCGGAGTTCGCGGAGCTGCTGCGGCAGCCGCAGCCGACGACGCCGATAACACCGTAGGACGGCGCCATGGCCCGGGCAAACCGGCGGGATCGGGAATCCCGGAGCGGGACGTTCAGCAACGGGATGGAATACCTGACGTGGGGCCGGGGCCCGAAGACGCTCTTGTTCGTCCAGGGCGGACCGGGGAGCTTCGTGCCCCAGGGGGTGCTGCGCGGACTGTTCCGGCGGGAGTTTGCCGCCTATCAGGAGGCCGGGTACGCCATCTGGATTGTCACCCGCCGGCGGAACATGCCGGCGTCGCACACCAGCGCCGACATGGCGGACGACTACGCCCAGCTGATCGCCGAGGAGTTCGGCGGCCGGGTCGGCCTGGTGGTGGCCGAGTCATTCGGCGGGATGATCGGGCAGTACCTGGCCGCCCGCCATCCCGAGTCCTTCGGGCACATCGCGATGGTGGTCACGGCGGCCGAACTGAGCGCGTGGGGCAAAGACGTGGACGAGCGGATGGCCGCCGCCGTCGCTGCCGGAGACCCAGGCCGCGCCGGGACGGTCCTGGCCGAGTACCTCTTACCGGGGCCGCGGACCCGCTGGCTGCGGGAACTGCTGGGACCTGTCGTCGGCCGGCGCGTACTGGACCCCTCCGGATGCCCCGCCGCGGACGTCCTGACGGAGGCGCGGGCCGAGTTCGCGTTCGATGCGCGGGCGGTACTGCCGCTCATTCGTCCGCCCGTCCTGCTGCTCTGCGGCGGCCGGGACGCGTTCTTCCCGAGGACGGTTGCGGAGGAGACCGCGCAATTGATTCCAGACTGCACCCTGATCGTCTACGAGCGATGGGGCCATATCCGGGCAGGATCGAGCCGGCGGGTGCCGCGCGATGTCCTGGCCTTCGTCCGGACCCGATGACGGCAGGCGGGGCCCATGGAAGGCTGCCGGGCAGCTACCCGGCGTCCAGGAGCAGAGACATGAAGACGCTGTTGGGGTCGGCTTCGTAGCCGGCAAACGGCGGGCAGTCCGTGAAGCCGTGCCTCTCGTACAGCCGCCGCGCGGGGGCGAAGAACTCCTGGCTCCCCGTCTCCAGGAACAAGCGTTCGTAGCCGCTGTGCCGGGCCTCGGCCAGGAGGTGGCGGAGCAGCGCCGACGCAACGCCGCGCCCGCGGGCTGCATTCGCGGTGCGCATTGACTTGATCTCGGCGTCGCCGGGAGCCAGGTGTTTCAGCGCCGCGCAGCCCAGGAGCCGGGAGTCCTGCCGGGCGGTCCAGAAGCTGATGCCGGGTCCGGCCAGGGCGGCAGGATCAAGGGCGTGGACGCTTTCCGGCGGGGAGGTCGCGTACATGTCGGCGAGGTGTTCGCCCAGGAGCCGCAGGACGTCCTCGCGTTCCGGGGTGTCGCGCCCAATCCGGACCGTGCCGCCCTCGGCGCCTGCCACCTGGGTCAGCGGGGCCGGCGGGCGGCGTGTTCCCGCGCCAGCACCGCGTAGGAGTCATCCGGCGTGCCCGGGGTGAAGCTGCCGTATTTGCGTTCGACGGCGGTCCGGATCAGGAAATCCGCGAGAGCCGGGTTCTTGGGCAGCAGCGAGCCGTGCAGGTAGCTCGCCACGATGTTGCGGTAGCGGGCTCCCTCCTGGCCGTCCGTGCTGTTGTTGCCGGTACCTTTGGCCGTCGTCCCGAGCGGTTCGACGCCCGGTCCCAGTGTGGTCTGGCCGCTGTGGTTTTCGTAGCCGAGGATGTTGCCGAATTCGGGGGAGGAGACCGTGACGTTGCCGATCAGGCGCTCGTCGGTGCCGTGGGTTTCCACGTCCAGGATGCCGATGCCCGGAAGGACCGACCCGAGCCGGGTCTTGAAGAATTTCCCGAAGAGCTGGTACAGCCCGCAGATCACGAGCATCGGGGTGCCCTCGTCGGCCATCTGCTTCAGGGTGGACTCGCGCGAGAGGAGGTCGTCCTGGATGACGAGCTGTCCGCTGTCCTGTCCGCCGCCACCGACAATCAGGTCCACATCTGCCGGGAACGGGTCACCAACGTTGTACTCGAGCAGTTCCGGCGTGTAGCCGTGCCAGCGCAGGCGCTGCGCGAGGACCAGGGCGTTGCCCCAGTCGCCGTAAATGTTCATGTCCCGCGGGTAGAGCTGCAGGACCCGGATGGTTCCCTTGCTGGGGGCCGCGGAATCTTCGGGCGGAAGTTCGTGCCCGAAGGACAGCTCGTGCGGGGTTTCGGGGGATTCGGGGGACGCGGGGGTCATGAGACCACCTCCACTGTGGTGATTTTGGACAGCTCGCGGCGGATGGCCAGCATGGCCGTGTAGGTGCAGAAGATCCTCTTCGGCTTGCCCTCGCCGCCGCGGATGAACGCTGCCAGTGCCGGCGCAATGTCCGTGTCGACGGCGCCGATCGCGACGTCGTCGTACTGCAGCCGCAGCGCCATGTCATACGCGCGGGAGCCCGTGAGCTGGTCCACGCCGCCGTCGCGGAGCGTGTCGAATTCGACGTCCCACAGCCAGGACATGTCCCGGCCGTCGGCGTAGTTGTCGTTGATCGCGATCATCGTGGCGTACCCGGCGGCGGGGAACGATTTGAGGCCGAGCCGGAAACCGCTGGGGTTCTTGACCAGGACCAGTTCCAGCGGCAGGCCATCGACCACGAGGCTTTCGCCGCGGCCGAACGCCGGCGCCACCTTGGACAGCGCCGTGAGCAGGCCGGCCTGGTCGGTCCCGGTGCCGCGGGCGCCGGAGACGCCGCGGGCCAGGGTCAGCGCGGCGGCGGCATTGAAGATGTTGTAGACGCCGCGCAGTTTCATCCCCGTGGTGACCGTCGCGCCGTCGTACTCGAAATCGGCGTCGTCGGCGCCCACGCGGCGCAACACGACGTCGGCGGCGGGCCGGGCGGGGGCGGCCGGCACCGGGCTGCCCGGGGCGGCGCGCATGTCGTCGTCGTTGGGGAAGGTGCTCAGCAGCGAATCGTCGAGCCCGAAGTAGAGCACCTCCGGCCCGTCCAGGGTCTGGGCGATCCGGGCGACGCGCGGGTCTTCCCGGTTCAGGACCACGGTCCCGGTGGTCTTGGACGCGATGTGCTGGAGCAGTTCGGCGGTCTTGTCGATCTCGCCGAACCGGTCCAGCTGGTCGCGGAGGACATTGAGCAGGAGGCTGTACTGCGGCGGGACCTTGTTGACGAAGTGGACGGCATGCGCCTCATCCAGTTCCAGGACCGCGACGTCGGCATCGAGCCGGCCCCGCCAGTCGACCTCGCCCAGGAGGGCCGCGGCCACGCCGCGGGTGAAGTTGCTGCCGGTGCGGTTGGTGAAGACTTTCAGTCCCTGGCTTTCGAGCAGTTCCACGACCATCTTGGTGGTGGTGGTCTTCCCGTTCGTGCCACTGACGACGGCGACCCCCAGCGGCAGCGTGGACAGCGTCCGCCGCATGAAATCGGGGTCGATTTTTTCGACCACAAGCCCGGGGAGGGCCGAGCCTCCGCCCCTGAGCCGGGAGACCCGGCGGACGAACTTGCCGAGCGGAACGCTGAAGTAAAGCATGCTCTGTAATATATCCCAGCAGCGGCATGGAACCCGGACGCCCGGTGCCGTTGCATGCGTCTTCCATGCGTGCCGTGCAGGCGCAGAGCATTATGCTGTGGGGATGACCACCCCCTCTTTTTCCCCTGAATCCCGCGTGGGAACGGGGCTCCGGATCGGCGTCCTGGCGCTGCAGGGCGATTTCCGGGAGCATCTGCATGCCGTGGAAGCCGCCGGCGCCGCCGGCGTCGGGATCCGGCGTCCCGCCGAACTCGACGGCCTGGACGGGCTCATCATCCCCGGCGGCGAATCGACCACGATCGACAAGCTCTCCCGGATCTTCGGGCTCCGGGATCCGCTGCGCGAACGCATCCAGGCCGGCCTGCCCGTTTACGGCTCGTGCGCCGGGATGATCCTGCTGGCGGACGAGATCGCGGACCCGGCGAAGGACCTGGCCGGAAACCCGCAGCAGACGTTCGGCGGACTCGACATCACCGTGCGCCGCAACGCCTTCGGCCGGCAGCGCGAGTCCTTCGAGACGGACCTGGACTTCATGGGGTTAGGGTTCAGCGCCGCGGGCGGGGCAGTGGCCCCGGTCCACGCCGTCTTTATCCGCGGGCCCTGGGTGGAGCGCGTCGGCGACGGCGTCGAAGTCCTTGCTCAGGTGGAACCGTCCAAAGCCGGCCACCCCGAATCCCTGGACGGGACGGCTAGAATTGTTGCAGTGCGTTCCGGCAAGCTGCTGGCCACCTCCTTCCACCCGGAAGTGACGGGGGAGAAGCGCGTGCATGAACTGTTTATTCGAATGATCAGAGGAGAAGCGTAAAGCATGTCAGGCCACTCCAAATGGGCGACGACCAAGCATAAGAAGGCCATCCTTGACAGCCGCCGGGCCAAGTCGTTCGCCAAGCTGATCAAGAACATCGAAGTCGCCGCGCGCATGGGCGGCCCCGACCTCTCCGGCAACCCCAGCCTGGAACTGGCCGTCACCAAGGCGAAAAAGACGTCGGTGCCCGCTGACAATATCGACCGCGCCATCAAGCGCGGCGCCGGGCTCACCGGCGAGGTCGTCGATTACACCGAAATCATGTACGAGTGCCGCGGCCCGCAGGGTTCCGCGCTGCTGATCGAGTGCCTCACGGACAACAAGAACCGTGCCGCCTCCGAGGTCCGGCTCGCCATCTCCCGCAACGGCGGCACGATCGCCGATCCCGGCTCCGTCAGCTACCTCTTCTCCCGCAAGGGCGTCGTCTCGCTGCCGAAGAACGGCCTGGCCGAGGACGACGTCCTGATGGCCGTGCTGGATGCCGGGGCCGAGGAAGTCAAGGACAACGGCGACAGCTTCGAGATCCACTCCGAGCCGACCGACCTCCAGGCCATCCGCGATGCCCTCACGGAAGCCGGCATTGAGTACGACACCGACGAGGCCGAGTTTGTGCCGTCCATGCAGGTGCCGCTGGACCTTGATGCCGCCAAGAAGTTCATGAAGCTGGTGGACGCCCTGGAAGAGCTCGACGACGTCCAGAACGTGTACAGCAACGCCGACCTCAGCGACGAAGTGCAGGCCGCACTGGAAGCCGAGTGACCCGCTCACCCAAACGTGACTTTTGGGGCCCGGTCTTGACGGCCCAACCGTGACGCTGCGCGTGTTGGGGGTCGACCCGGGCCTCACCCGTTGCGGGATCGGCGTTGTCGACGTCGAGCGGAACCGGCGGGCCACTTTGGTGGCCTTCGGCGTTGTGGGCACCTCACCCGAGGAGAGCCTGGACCAGCGGCTGCTGGTCATCGCCACGTCCATCGACGAGTGGCTGGACCGCTACGAACCCCAGGTCCTCGCCGTGGAGCGGGTCTTTTCCCAGCTCAACGTCAGCACGGTCATGGGGGTGGCGCAGGCCTCCGGTGTGGTCATTGCGGCCGCCGCGCGCCGTGGCATCCCGGTGGCTCTGCACACCCCGTCCGAGGTCAAGGCAGCCGTGACGGGAAGCGGGACCTCGAACAAGGATGCGGTCACCAAGCTGGTGACCAAGATCCTCCGGCTGGACGCGCCTCCGCGCCCTGCCGACGCCGCCGACGCCCTAGCGTTGGCCATCACCCACGCTTGGCGGGCCGGCAGCGGGGCCGCCGTAGCCACGACTGGGCCGGGCAGCCAGTCCCTCACTCCGGCGCAGCGGGCGTGGGCGGACGCGGAGGCAAAAGCGCGCCGTGCGCGCTGAATGTCCGGCTGTGACGCCGCGGGGCTTGGTAGGGTATTCGTAGATATGTTCGGATAGCCGGCGTGCCCGGCTGTACGTTCTTTCATCACCCAGTTGTAGACGCCAGTTAGACCAGGAGCCCGGCCTTGATCAGTTTTCTTCGTGGAACCGTTGCGCATGTTGGCCTGTCCTCCGCCGTGATCGACCTCAACGGCGCCGGCATGAGCGTCAACGCCACACCGCAGACCCTCAGCGGCCTCCGGGTGGGTGAGGAGGGAAAGCTATTCACGTCCCTGATCGTGCGGGAAGACTCGCTGACCCTGTTCGGCTTCGCCAGCGATGACGAACGCGAGGTGTTTGATGTGCTCCTCAGCGTCAGCGGAGTCGGTCCCCGCCTCGCACTGGCGGTGCTGGCCGTCCACGAGCCCGAAGCCATCCGGGTGGCCGCCCACTCCGGCGACGGCAAGGCCTTCACGAAGGTCCCCGGCATCGGACCGAAGGTGGCCGGCCGGATCGTGCTCGAACTAGCCGGCAAGCTTGTGCCGCACGGCACCGCCGGCGCGCCTGTCGCGGCCGTGTCCGCCGAATCCGTCTGGAAGCCGCAGGTGGTGGCCGCGATGACCAGCCTGGGCTGGTCCGAAAAGGATGCCACGGCCAGCATCGACAAGTCCCTTGCCGATTCCCCGGACCTCGCGGCGAACGGCAATGTGGCGGAGATTCTCCGCGCGACGCTGCGCTGGCTGGGCCAGGACGGCGCCCGCGCCGGGAACCGGGTAGGCGCGCGTGGCTGAGCCGTCGATCGTCGCCGGGGGAGAGGAACCGGAGGAGCGGGTCATCGAAGCCGCCCTGCGGCCCAAGAACCTGCACGACTTCGTGGGCCAGCACCGGGTCCGCAAGCAGCTCTCCCTCGTGTTGGAGGCCTCGCGCATGCGTGGGCGCAGCGCGGACCACGTGCTGCTCTCGGGCCCTCCCGGCCTGGGCAAGACCACACTGTCCATGATCATCGCCGCCGAAATGAACGTTCCGCTGCGGATCAGCAGCGGCCCGGCCATCCAACACGCGGGCGACCTTGCGGCCATCCTGTCCTCACTCTCTGAGGGCGAGGTCCTGTTCCTGGATGAAATCCACCGCATGTCCCGGCCGGCCGAGGAAATGCTGTACATGGCGATGGAAGATTTCCGCGTCGATATCGTCGTCGGCAAGGGCGCCGGCGCCACGGCCATTCCGCTGGAGCTGCCGCCCTTCACGCTCGTCGGCGCCACCACGCGGGCCGGCCTCCTTCCCGGCCCGCTGCGGGACCGGTTCGGTTTCACCGGCCACCTCGAGTTTTACTCCGTCGAGGAGCTGGAACTGGTCCTGCGCCGCTCCGCCGGCCTGCTGGACCTGAAGGTCAACTCCGCCGGATTCAGCGAGATTGCCGGCCGGTCCCGGGGCACGCCGCGCATCGCCAACCGGCTCCTGCGCCGGGTCCGGGACTGGGCGCTTGTGCACGGCATCGAGCAAATCGACGCGCGGGCGGCCTCCGCGGCCCTGGACATGTATGAGGTGGACAAGCGGGGCCTGGACCGGCTGGACCGTGCCGTTCTCGAGGCCCTCATCACCAAGTTCGGCGGCGGCCCGGTAGGCCTGTCCACGCTCGCGATCGCCGTCGGCGAGGAAACGGAGACCGTGGAAACGGTCGCCGAGCCCTATCTGGTGCGCGAAGGACTCCTGGGCCGGACGCCGCGCGGCCGGATAGCCCTGGCGCCGGCATGGACGCACCTGGGCTTCGCCATTCCGGCCGGCGCCTTCGGCCAGGACCCGCTGGAACTGTTCCAGGCCGACGAGCCGGGCGAGAGCCCGATCGGCGGGTCCGGTGGGGATCTCGGCGAAGAAACCGATCCTCAGTGGATCCGAAACAGCCGCTAGCACCGTTCTTTCAGCTTTTCCCTTTAGACTGGTATGACGCTCGGCACGTCCGGGTTTTGTTTCCGTGGGCGGAGAGCAGGTAGCCGCCGGCGGTCTGGGGGACGGTCTCGCGGCCAGTTTGCTGCGCAGACCCCTGCCCGCGCCGTCAGGAGCAAACGGACGTTGCTGAAAAACAGCTATGCAAGTACAGAACGGAACTTTCCCCTTGGATCTAATGACAATTCTCCTGTTCGTGATGCTTGGCGTGTTCGTCTTCATGATGTTCCGCCGCAACAAGAAAACGCAGCAGCAGCAGGCGCAGCTCCAGTCGAAGTTCGGCCCGGGCGTCGAGGTCATGACGAGTTTCGGGCTGTTCGGCCGGATCGTCGACATTGACGAAGCGGAGAACAAGGTCACGCTTGAGCTTTCCCCGGGCAACACGGCCACGGTGCACCGCCAGGCCGTCACCAAAATTGTGGAGCCGGTTGTCGCCGCCGAGGAGCCCACGGTCGTTCCCGACGACGCGTCCTCGCTGACCACCGAGAAGCTGGGTGCTGAGGGGACCGACGCCAGCGCCCCCGTCCACGACGCGCCGCGCACCGAAACGCCCGAGGAAACCCTGCGCCGCCTCAACGACGAAGGCAAAAAAGACAGCTAGTCTGCCTACCTGAGCTATCCCGCGAAGCAACGGTTGCGGGCATCCGTCGGCGGGGCCCAGAGCCCGCGCCGGCGGATCCGCCGTAAATAATAGAAAGATCGACAATGGCACGAACTGGCCCCAAAAACTCAGCCATCAGGATGCTGGTCTGGCTTGGCGTAATCATCGCCGCCATGACGGCTGTCCTGGCGGGCGGCACGATGGCCGGCCAGGCGGGCTGGGCTCCAAAGCTCGCACTGGACCTTGAAGGTGGCACCCAGATGATCCTGGCGCCCAAGGTTGAGGGCGGTTCGGGTATCACCGAAGACCAGCTCAACCAGGCCGTGGCGATCATTCGCCAGCGCGTGGACGGCTCGGGCGTCGCGGAAGCGGAAATCAGCACGCAGTCCGGCCGCAACGTCGTCGTCAGCCTCCCGGGAACCCCTGCCAAGGAAACCCGTGCGCTGATCCAGGCTTCCGCCGACATGAACTTCCGCCCGGTCATCCAGACCGGCCCCGGCGCAGCGGTCCCCGCCGCCTCCAGGACCCCGGATGCCCAGCTGCCGAAGCCGACAGCCGCGCCCGCCAACAGCAGCGACGAGAACTGGATTACCCCCGAGGTCTACAAGCAGTTCGAGGCCCTCGACTGCGACAACCCCTCCCAGGACAAGCAGCAGCGCTCCGACCCGACCAAGCCGCTGGTGACCTGCGAGCCGGCCTCGGCCAAGTCGCCGGCCATCAAGTACATCCTCGGTCCGGTGGAGGTGAAGGGCTCGAACATCAAGTCCTCCTCGTTCCAGCTGCAGCGCGGCGCCCAGGGTGCCGTGACCAATGAATGGGCCGTCAACATCCAGTTCGATGACGCGGGCACCACCAAGTTCAAGGAAATCACCGAGCGCCTGTACCAGTTCTACGCCGCCGGCGGCGGCCAGACCGGCTCGGATCCGAAATCCCAGTTCGCAATCGTCCTGGACGACCAGGTCATCTCCGCCCCGCGCTCCCTCGCCGTCATCACCGACGGCCGGCCGCAGATCACCGGCGGATTCACCGAGGAGTCGGCCAAGGCCCTCTCCGACCAGCTCCGCTTCGGTGCCCTGCCGATCAGCTTCGAAATCCAGAGCGAACAGCAGATCTCGGCAACCCTCGGCGGTGAGCAGCTCCGCATGGGTATGCTCGCCGGCGTGATCGGCCTCCTGTTGGTGTTTGTCTACTCGCTGTTCCAGTACCGGGCCCTTGGCCTCGTGACCGTGGCATCCCTCGTGATCGCCGGGGTGCTGACGTTCCTGGCCATCGCCATCCTCGGCTGGACCGAAAACTACCGGCTTTCGCTCGCCGGCGTCGCGGGCCTGATCGTGGCCATCGGCCAGACAGCCGACTCGTTCATCGTCTACTTCGAACGCATCCGCGATGAGCTCCGCGAAGGCCGCGGCCTGGTCTCGGCCGTCGAAAACGGCTGGAAGCGGGCCAAGCGCACCATCCTCGCGTCCAAGGCCGTGAACCTTCTCGCCGCCGTCGTGCTGTTCTTCGTGGCAGTGGGCAACGTCCGCGGCTTCGCGTTCACCCTCGGCCTCACCGCGATCGCCGACCTCATCGTCGTCTTCATGTTCACCCACCCCACCCTGCAGCTGCTGGCGCGGACCAAGTTCTTCGGCGAAGGCCACCGGTTCTCGGGCCTGGACCCGAAGCGCCTCGGCGCCGTCCCGCTGTACCGCGGTGCCGGCCGGGTCCGTACCCCGGAGGACAAGCCCGTGGCAGTGGTGCGCGCGAAGAACACCGGCGCCGCCGCCGAGGCAGAACGCCGGATGACCATTGCAGAACGCCGCCTCGCCGAAAAGCAGGATCAGGCACAACAGGCACAGCTCGCCGGTACCTCCAAGAGCGCGTCCAAGGAGGGCAAGTAAATGGTCAACTTCTCAACATTCGGCAATGAGCTGTACACGGGCAAGCGCTCGTATGACTTCGTCGGCTACAGGAAGCTGTGGTTCCTGATTGCCGGGATCGCCGTCGCCCTCTCCATCCTGATCCCGGTCGCCAAGGGTGGGTTCAACCTCGGCATCGAGTTCCGCGGCGGCTCCGAGTTCACGGTCTCCAACGTCACGACCACCGAGGCCTCCCTCGGCGAGAAGGCCGTCAAGGACGTCGTGTCGGGATCCGTGCCGCGCGTGGCTAACGTCGCGGGTACCACCATGCGCATCCAGACGGACAAGCTCTCCGACGACGAGACGCTGCAGATTAAGGAAGGCCTCACCAAGGCCTACGGCGTGACCGATAACGAAGTCACCTCGACCTTCGTCGGCCCCACCTGGGGTGCGGACGTCACGAAGCAGGCGCTGATGGGCCTGGCAATCTTTGTGGGCCTGGCCGCCGTCCTGATGGCGCTCTACTTCCGGACCTGGAAGATGTCGCTCTCGGCACTTGTCGGCATGGCCGTCACGATGTTCGTGACCGCCGGTGTTTACGGCCTCAGCGACTTCGAAGTAACGCCGTCGGCCATCATCGGCTTCCTCACGGTGCTCAGCTACTCGCTGTACGACACCGTGGTGGTGTTCGACAAGATCCGGGAGAACACCTCGGACATGCAGGCCTCCACCCGGCGGACCTTCGCCGAAGAGGTCAACCTCGCCATCAACCAGACCCTGGTCCGGTCCATCAACACCATGGTGGTGGCCATCCTGCCGGTCGGTGCGATCCTCTTCATCGGGGCCGGGCTGCTCGGTGCCGGAACGCTGCGGGACCTGTCCCTGGCGCTGTTCGTGGGCATCCTGGTGGGCACTGCCGCCACGATCTTCATCGCGGCTCCGCTTTACGCCGCGCTGCGGCAGGGCGAACCCGACCTGGTCAAGCAGGCCAAACGGGTGGAACAGAGGCGTGCTGACGCGGCAGCCAAGGCCGAGTCGCCGGCGTCGCCCGCCACGGCCTGAACCGTCCCCAGCGGCCACAAACGGGCCGGAGACCGTCGTTTTCGACGGCCTCCGGCCCGTCGCCGTATCCCCGCCGGTTATCGAAGTATCCTGCTGCGGGAATACACTTGAATAATTAACCGGTCGCGAGAGGTGCTCCATTGGAAGAACGTTCGACGCCGGTGCCGGAGGCACCTGCGGACAAGGGCCAAGGCCAGGGTTCACAGACTGGCCTGGTGGTTCCCGGACGCCCCGATGTTCCCGTGCCGGTGGACAACTCCGGTGCCCGGCCCACTTTTCCCGGCCGGCGCGAGCGCACGAGGTCCCGCCTTGCCCGGCTGACGGGCCGTGGCACTCCGGCCTACTCGCCGATTTTGGAGCCGTTGCTGCGCACTGTGCGCGCCAACAACCCCAAAGAGGATTTCGATCTCATCCAGCGTGCCTTCGTGGTCGCCGAGCGCTGCCACCGGGGCCAGAAGCGCAAGAGCGGCGACCCGTACATCACCCACCCCGTCGCGGTGGCCACCATCCTCGCCGAACTCGGCCTCAGCGGCACCACGCTGGCCGCGGCCCTGCTGCACGACACCGTCGAAGACACGTCCTACACCCTCGCCGACCTCAAGACCGAGTTCGGTCCGGAAGTGGCCATGCTGGTGGACGGCGTCACGAAGCTGGACAAGGTCAGCTTCGGTGAGGCGGCCCAGTCCGAGACCGTGCGCAAGATGGTCGTCGCGATGGCCAAGGACATCCGCGTCCTGATGATCAAACTCGCCGACCGGCTCCACAATGCCCGCACGTGGCGTTTTGTCTCGGCTGAGTCCTCGGCCCGCAAGGCCCGGGAAACGCTGGAAATCTTCGCGCCGCTGGCCCACCGGCTTGGCATGAATACCATCAAGTGGGAGCTGGAGGATCTGTCCTTCGCTGCCCTCTACCCCAAGGTGTACGAGGAAATCGTGCGCATGGTGGGGGACCGGACCCCGGAACGCGAAAAGAACCTGGCGGTCATCCGCAACCAGATCACCGAGGACCTCAGGGCCGCGAAGATCAAGGCCACGATCACCGGGCGGCCAAAGCACTACTACTCGATCTATCAGAAGATGATCGTCCGCGACAAAGACTTCGACGACATCAACGACCTCATGGGCGTGCGCGTCCTGGTCGATTCTGTCCGGGACTGTTACGCGGCCCTGGGCGCGATGCACTCGCGCTGGAACCCCCTGCCCGGGCGGTTCAAGGACTACATCGCGATGCCCAAGTTCAACATGTACCAGTCGCTGCACACCACGGTGATCGGTCCCGGCGGCAAGCCGGTGGAAATCCAGATCCGCACCCACGAGATGCACCGGCGGGCCGAGTACGGCGTCGCCGCGCACTGGAAGTACAAGGACCAGCCGAACCGGACGGCGGCCGGCCCCGGCAGCCCGCGCGACGGCGACATGGGCTGGCTGCGTTCCCTCGTGGACTGGCAGCAGGAAACGTCGGACCCCGGCGAATTCCTTGACTCCCTGCGCTTTGAAATCAACGCCCGGGAAGTGTTCGTCTTCACCCCCAAGGGCGAGGTCATGGCACTCCCCGCCGGGTCCACGCCCGTCGACTTCGCGTACGCCGTGCACACCGAGGTGGGCCACCGGACTATCGGCGCACGCGTCAACGGCAAGCTCGTTCCGCTCAACAGCGAACTGAACCACGGCGACTGGGTCGAGATCTTCACCTCGAAGGCCGAAGGCGCCGGCCCCAGCCAGGACTGGCAGCACTTCGTCAAGAGTGCCCGGGCCCGGAACAAGATCAGGCAATGGTTCAGCAAGGAACGCCGCGAGGAAGCGATTGACCGCGGCAAGGACCTCCTGACCAAAGCGATGCGGAAGCAAAACCTTCCACTGCAGCGGCTCATGACCCACGACGCCCTCGCTGCGATCGCAGAGGACTTCAAATACGCTGACATCTCCGGGCTCTACGCCGGCGTGGGCGACGGCCATACCTCCGCCCAGTCCGTGATGGAACGCCTGGTGGAGAGCCTGGGCGGGAATGAGCACCCGGACGATGCCCTCACCGAGGTCTCCATCCCCACCCAGGTCAGCAAGGCCCGGTTCTCCGATTCCGGCGTCGTTGTCCGCGGCGTGGACGACGTCTGGGTCAAGCTCGCCCGGTGCTGCACGCCGGTCCCGCCGGATCCGATCCTGGGCTTCGTCACCCGTGGCTCCGGGGTCTCCGTGCACCGGACCGACTGCACCAACGTGAGCGGCCTGATGGACCAGCCGGACAGGATCGTGGAGGTGGACTGGGCCCCCACACAGTCCAGCGTGTTCCTGGTGGAGATCCAGGTCGAGGCGCTGGACCGCAAATCGTTGCTCTCCGACGTCACCCGGGTGCTCTCGGAAAACCACGTCAACATCCTGGCGGCGAGCGTGCACACGTCCACGGACCGGGTGGCAATCTCCAAGTTTGCCTTCGAGATGGGCGACCCGAAGTACCTTAGCCACGTGCTCAGCGCGGTCCGCAGGATCGACGGCGTCTTCGACGTGTACCGCACCACCGGAAACCGCCGCCGCAGCTGACCCGGCAGTTCAGGCCTCGGTCCAGGCTTACTGGACGGGATCTTCTGGCGCCTCCGGCTCTGCCGCGAGGGCGGCGAGCTTCGCCAGGGCCGCCCGCTTATGCGGAACGCGCGGACTCGCCTCCACGGCGAGCCTGAGCAGCCGCAGGCGGACGCCCAGCTCGGCACGAGCCAACAGCGCCCTGAGGGCCGGCACGGCCCGCTCCGCGTCCACGTGCATCGCCACGTCCACCGCCGTGCGCAGCGGGCTGGACACCATCAGGCCTCCCATGCTCACGACGTCGAACGGCCCCAGCCGAACTTCGTGGAAGGTGCAGCCGCGCACGGACCGCAGACTGGAAATCCGCCGGTTGGCGTCAACCAGCAGCGCCAGGCGGTCCGGTTCCGTGGCACACCCATAGATCCATGCCGCGGTCATCCGGCCAGCCACGACCCGCTGCCGGATCGCCGGCGCCACCACCAGGGCCGCGGCCCGCGCGCGAAGCTGGGGACTGGCATGGGATCCGGGCGGCAGGTAGCCGCGCTGATACAGCTGCGTCAGCACGCCGTCGGCGGCCATGGCCTGCAGCTCCGGCCAGGAGAACAGCGCGCCGGGGGAGTAGAGCTCGCAGTGTTCCGGCCCCGGACCTGGACTTGGAGTCCCCGGCACCGGAGCTCCCGGCACCAGGGCGTGCCGGCCCGGATCCGGCGGAGCGGTGGGAGCGCGGGGCATGATTACCATTCCGCCATCGTTCCCGGTTCCCCGGACATAGAACAGGCCCCGTACCGGTCATGTGGATAACCGAAACGGGGCCTGGACTGACCTGCTGGTGTACTTCGTACTGGGGTGCCGTGTGCCTAGGAGAGTTCGCTCGCTGAGCGCTCGAGCTGCTCCAGCCAGGCCTGGCGTGCCTCGAGGGCTTCCCGGGCGGCCCTGATCTTGCGCTCGTCGCCGGCCTTCTCCGCCTTGGCCAGATCTTCCTTGAGGCCGGCAATAGCGGCCTCCAGCTGGGTGAGGGCGCTGTTGGTGCGCGCCTTCGTCTCCGGGTTGGAACGCTTCCAGTTTTCGTCCTCGGCGTGGCGGACAGCGTCCTCCACCTTCCGCAGACCGGCTTCGATGCGGCCCATGTCGGCGCGCGGCACCTTGCCGGCCTCTTCCCAGCGGTCCCGGATGGACTGCAGCGACTTCTTGGCTGCCGCGAGATCCTTGATCGGCAGGAGCTCGTTGGCTTCCACCAGGAGCGCTTCCTTTACCACCAGGTTCGCACCGTACTCCTGGTCGATCTCGTCGTTGGCTGCCTGGCGGTTGGTGAAGAAGACGTCCTGGGCGGCGCGGAAGCGGGCCCACAGCGCGTCGTCGTCCTTGCGGCTGGCGCGGGGTGAGGCTTTCCACTCATCCATCAGGCGGCGGTACTCGCCGGCGGCAAAACCCCAGTCGGTCGAGGAGGAAAGGGCCTCGGCCTCGGTGATCAGCTTCTCCTTTGCGGCCTTGGCCGCCGAGTTGTTGCTGTCCAGCTGGGAGAAGTACGCGCGGCGGTGCCGGTCAAACACCGTGCGGGCGGCGCGGAACCGCTTCCACAGTGCGTCCTCGTTGCTGCGGCCGAGCCGGACGCCGCTCTTCTGGGCGGTCTTCCAGCTCTCGAAGAGTTCGTTCATCCGCGCGCTGGAGGTCTTCCACTGGATCTGCGCGGGATCGTGGCCGGCAATTTCCTCGGCCTCGGCCACGATGGCCTCGCGGGCGGCAAGCTCAGCGGCGCGGACAGCGTCGTGCTCGGCCTTCTCAGCCTTTTCCAGCTCGCCGATCTGTGTCACCAGAGCGTCCAGCCGGGCCTCGGCGGAGCGGATGTCGCCCACCATGTTCCGCTCGGCGAGCTGCTCGCGCAGGTGCGTGACGGTCTTCTGCATGTCCGCGGTGGGCGCCTTGGAGCTCACCCGCTGTTCCAGCAGGACGATCTGGGCCACGACGTCCTCGAACTTCCGGGCGAAGTAGCCCAGGGCCTCGTCCTCGCTGACACCCGGGTACTGGCCTACGGGGTATTCCGTGCCGTCAACGGTCAGGAAGACGTGGCCGTCCCCTTCAACACGGCCCCAGCGGGCCGCTTCGGCCAGTGAAGCTGCGGAGGACACGGCCGCCGGGGCCGGAGCCGGTGCGGCCGCGGACGGCTTGGCCTTCGGCCGGCCGGCAAACGCTGCCGGGCTCGGCGCGGGACGCGCGGCCGGCGCGGGACCCGGCGTCGGAACCGGGGCGGCGGTGGCTTCAGCTTGGTCAACAGGCTCGGCCGTCTCCGCGGGCTCGGCAGGTTCTGCCGGAACGGGCGGCACAGTGGGCTCGGCAGGTTCTGCCGGAACGGTGGGCACAGTGGCCTCGGGTGCCTCGGCGGGTTCCTCGCTGGTCGCGGCTGGGGCCTCGGGTGCCGCAGTCTCGCCGTCGGAGTCTACGGCAGCGCCTGCACTCTCGGCGGGGGTCGCCTCGGTTTCGGTTTCGTTGGCAGCTGCTGTTGCCAATGTTTCGTCGGATTTCTGACTGTCTGTCACCGCTAGAAGTCTTTCGCTTGGAGGGAAATACCGGGACCAGGGCCTTGGGGGCCGCGGCTGGTTACTTCAGTGAGAACGAGTCTATCGTGACTGGTTCCGCAGGTGCGCCGTCGGTGGCGTTGTCGCCGGGCTTCAGTCCGGCAGCGGCAATACCGCCCACCACGTCGAGTCCAGAGGTCACCTTGCCCACCACCGTATAGCCCCCGGCGGCATCCGCTGGAATGACGGTGTCCTTGTACACAATGAAGAATTGGGTGCCGTTACCGTTGGCGTTCCCGCCGGTCCGGGCCACTGCGATGGTTCCGGCGGGGTACTTGTTGTCCGTCGGGGTGTTTTCCAGCGGGCCCCAGCTGTAGCTCGGGTCGCTGCTGCCGTCACCTGCCTTGGAACCGCACTGGAGTACGCCGAAGTTCTCCGCCGTGGTCAGCCGGTGGCAGCTGACGCCGTCGTAGAACTTTTGGTCGGCAAGGGATTTGAAGACCGCCGCGGCCTGGGGGGCCTTCGTGCCGTCGAGTTCGACGCCGAGCGTGCCGCGGTTCAGCTTGAGCTCGCCCGTGAACGTCTTGCCCGCGGCAGTCTCCGGCTTGGGGATGTTCGCGCCGTTCGTCGGGGCCGCTGTGGGTGAGGCGGATGCCGACGGGCTGTTCAGTCCCTCCTGCGCGGCCGCGAATTCCTCTTCGGTCGGGTTTGAGGCGAAGGCGGTCAGCTGAAGCACCAAGGCCAGGCCAATTGCGGCCGTGCCGGCGCTGATGGCGAAGACGTTGTCGCGCTTGCGGCGCTTGTCCTGGTCCCGGCGCAGGCCGCGCCTGGCCTCCATCTGCTGGACGCGCCGCTTCGCCTCGCGTGCGCTGCGTGAACTGGCCGCCAAAGGTCCTCCTGGTTGTATGGCCGCCACCATGACGGGGCCGTAGGCGCCGTCACGGTGGCAGTAGCAAGCTGCCGGCAGTCCCGCCGGGTCCGGCTCCGTTGGAAGAAGCGGGCGCCGAACGCATAAACTGACTGCCGCACACAGTTTATGCACGACTGGCCGGTCTGCCGCTTATCTTCGTTACGTTTCGACAGAGAGAATGCCGCCTGACGCCCGCGCCCGAAGATACTGCACTAGCAACGAGATACCGCAGTGGTAACCAGAGGAGAAATTTCACCATGGCACGCACAGCCTCCCTGTCAGGATTCCCCGAGTGGCTTCCCGAGGAGCGGCTGGTGGAACTCCATGTGCTGGACACGCTGCGCCGGACCTTCGAGCTCCATGGTTTCTCCTCGATCGAGACCCGCGCCGTGGAGACGGTGGGCCAGTTGCTGCGCAAGGGGGAAATCGATAAAGAGGTCTATGGCCTGAGCCGGCTCCAGGACGATGAGGACTCCGCGGCCAAGGTTGACCCGCATGCCCTTGCCCTGCACTTCGACCTCACCGTGCCCTTCGCCCGGTATGTCGTGGAAAACGCCGGCTACCTGGCGTTCCCGTTCCGCCGTTACCAGATCCAGAAGGTCTGGCGCGGCGAACGTCCCCAGGAGGGACGGGCCCGCGAGTTCACCCAGGCGGACATCGACGTCGTCGGCGACGGCGAACTGCCGTTCCGGTACGACGTTGAAATCGCGCTGGTGATTGCCGAGGCGCTCAACGCGCTGCCCATCCCCGACTTCCTGCTGCGGATCAACAACCGCAAGCTGGCCGAGGGCTTCTACACCGGGATCGGCCTCACGGACACCGCGGGCGTCCTGCGCAGCATCGACAAACTCGAGAAGGTCGGCCCGGCGAAGGTGGCCGAGTTGCTCAAGGTGGAACTCGGCGCCACTGACGATCAGGCGCAGGCTGCCCTGAAGCTCGCGGGCATCCGCACCACGGACACGTCTTTTGTGGAGCAGGTCCGGGCGCTGGGCGTCACCAACGAGCTGTTGGAGGAAGGCCTGAACGAGCTGGAGCAGGTCATTGCGGCCGCCGTCCAGCACGCGCCGGGACGGGTCGTCGCCGATCTCAGCATCGCCCGCGGCCTCGATTACTACACCGGCACCGTGGTGGAAACCGTCCTGGTGGGGCACGAGCAGCTGGGCTCGATCTGCTCCGGCGGCCGCTACGACGCCCTGGCGAGCAAGGGCAACCGCAAGTTCCCCGGCGTCGGCCTCTCGATCGGCGTGACCCGGCTGGTGTCGCGGATCCTGAGCCAGGACCTGGCCAAAGCCACCCGCTCCGTGCCGACCGCCGTGCTGGTGACGCTCAACAACGACGACAGCTGGGCCGCCGCACAGGATGTCGCCGCGCAGCTGCGCAGCCGGGGCATCGCCACGGAGGTCGCCGCGAAGGCCGAGAAATTCGGCAAGCAGATCAAGTTCGCCGACCGTCGCGGCATTCCGTTTGTCTGGTTCACTGACGACGACGGCAAGCACCAGGTCAAAGACATCCGCACGGGCGAGCAGTACGACGCCGACCCGGACTCGTGGACGCCCTCCGAGGAGGACCTGCACGTGCGCGTAATCGCCGCGGGCTAGGACTTCCGGGCGGGCCCGTTAGTGTCCCGCGTCCTGCGTACCAGCAGGACGAGGAACCGCCCGGCCACCCCTGCCGCCAGCACCGCCGCCATGAACAGCACGGAGGCCGGCGGCAGGGTGACGGCCAGGACCAGGCAGCCGAGGAAGCCCAGCACATTGAGCCAGCGCGGCGCATGCCAGGGGCGGCCGGCCAGCGTGAAAGCCGCGGCGTTGGTCACGGCGTAATAGACCAGCACGCCGAAGCTGGAGAATCCGACCACGGTCATCACGTCGGTGCTCAGCAGCAGGACCACGACGGCGGCCGCGACGGCCAGTTCCGCGGTTAACGGGACGGTGCGGGCGCGGCCCACCCTGGCCAGCGGGGCGGGCAGGTCCCGTTCCCGCGCCATCGCCAACGTGGTCCGGCCGACCCCGGTGATCAGGGCCAGCAGCGCGCCGAGGCAGGCCGCCGCCGCTCCGGCCTGGACGAACGGGACGCCGGCGCCGAGGCGCGAGACCGCCACCGCGTCCAGCAGCGGCGCCGTCGAACCCGCCAGCTGCTGCGGGGGCAGGTGCCACTGCAGCAGCGCGGCCAGGCCAAGGTAGATCACGAAGGCCCCGGCCAGTGCGGCCAGGATGGCCCGCGGGATGGTACGGGCGGGATCCTTGACCTCCTCGCCGAGGGTGGCGATCCGCGCATAACCCGCGAAGGCGAAGAACATCAGCCCCGCCGCGGGAAGGACGCCCCCGCCGCCGGAGGGCGGCGCGGGATAGGCCGGCGCCGCCGACACCGCGGGGGCGCCCGCCGGGTGCGGACCGAGCAGGGAGGCCACGGCGACGAAGACGAGAGTGGCCAACACGACGGCCAGCAGGATCCTGGTCAGCAGTGCGGTCCGCGTGATGCCGAGCAGATTAACTCCGGTGAGGACGACGACGCCGGCGACCGCCAGCGGCGTGGCATAGGCCGGCGCCACGTAGTGCCCGAACGTCAGCGCCATCGCCGCGCAGGACGCCGTCTTACCCGTAATGAAACCCCAGCCCGCAATGAAGCCCGGCCACTGGCCGAGCTGCCGGCGCCCGTACACGTAAGTTCCCCCGCTGTCGGGGTACCTCGCCGCCAACTGCGCCGACGCGACGGCATTGCAGTAGGCGATGACGCCGGCCACGGCCACGGCAAGTGTCAGCAGCGGCCCGGCCAGGGCTGCGGCGGGGGAGAACACGACGAACACGCCGGCGCCCAGCATCGAACCCAGGCCGATTGCCGTGGAATCGAACACGCCGAGGCGGCGCTGCAGCCGCTGGGGTGGCCGCTGCGGACCAGGCCGGCCGCCGGGCTGATCGCGGTGCTGACCGAGGGGCTGGTCACCGGGCTGGGTTCCGTTGCGCCGGGTTGCCATGGCAAAAGGGGCCTTTCCAACGGGTAAACTCGAACGGGATCGTTCCCGTAGCGATCATATTAGAACGTCATTGTTTTGTTATCGCTTTTGATTTTCCCTCTGTCTTCTTCAGAAAGGCGTGCTGTGCTGCGCACACATGACCTCGGATCACTTCGCTCCGAGCACATTGGACAAACCGTAACCCTCGCCGGCTGGGTCGGCCGGCGTCGTGACCACGGTGGTGTCGCATTCGTTGACCTGCGCGACGCGTCCGGCGTCGCCCAGGTTGTGGTCCGTGAAGAAGAGGTCTTCCACGGACTGCGCAACGAGTATGTGCTGCAGATCGTCGGCACCGTCTCCCAGCGTCCCGACGGCAACGAGAACCCGGCGCTTCCCACCGGCGAGATCGAGGTCATGGCCGAGAAGGTCACGATCCTCAACACCTCGGATCCGCTGCCGTTCCAGATCGACGAACACGTTGAAGTGGGCGAGGAAGCACGCCTGAAGCACCGCTACCTGGATCTGCGCCGCCCCGGCCCCGCCCGTAACCTGCGCCTGCGTTCGGAAGCCAACCGGGTGGCCCGCGAACTGCTCCACCAGGACGGCTACGTGGAGATCGAAACCCCCACGCTGACCCGTTCGACGCCGGAAGGCGCCCGCGACTTTGTGGTTCCCGCCCGCCTGGCGCCGGGTTCCTGGTACGCGCTGCCGCAGTCCCCGCAGCTGTTCAAGCAGCTCCTTCAGGTGGGCGGCTTCGAAAAGTACTACCAGATCGCCCGTTGCTACCGCGATGAAGACTTCCGCGCGGACCGCCAGCCGGAATTCACCCAGCTGGACATCGAGGCCAGCTTCGTGGAGCAGGACGACATCATCCGTCTGGGCGAGAACATCGTCAAGGCCCTGTGGAAGCTGATCGACGTTGAGATCCCGACGCCGATCCAGCGCATCACCTACCACGACGCCATGGCCCGCTACGGCTCGGACAAGCCGGACCTGCGCTTCGGCCAGGAACTCACCGAGCTGACCGAATTCTTCAAGGACACCAACTTTGGTGTCTTCAAGGCGCCCTACGTCGGCGCCGTCGTCATGCCCGGCGGCGCCTCCCAGGCCCGTCGGGCCCTCGACGCCTGGCAGGAGTGGGCCAAGCAGCGCGGCGCCAAGGGCCTGGCGTACGTCCTATACAAGGAGGATGGCGAACTCGCCGGTCCCGTCGCCAAGAACCTCACAGAGACCGAGCGGGCGGGCCTCGCCGACGCTGTCGGCGCCAAGCCCGGTGACTGCATCTTCTTCGCAGCCGGCGAGAAGACCCCGTCCCGCGCGCTCCTCGGCGCTGCCCGCGTCGAGATCGGCCACCGCACCGGGCTCATCAACCCTGCTGACTGGGCCTTCTGCTGGGTCGTGGACGCGCCGATGTTCGAGCCGGCCGCCGCTGCGGTCGCCTCCGGCGACGTCGCCGTCGGCGCAGGCAAGTGGACCGCCGTCCACCACGCGTTCACCTCGCCCAAGCCCGAGTTCATGGACTCCTTCGACGCCGATCCCGAATCGGCGCTGTCCTACGCCTACGACATCGTCTGCAACGGCAACGAAATTGGCGGCGGCTCGATCCGTATCCACGAGCGCGACGTCCAGGAACGCGTCTTCGAGCTCATGGGCCTGGACAAGGAAGACGCCCAGACCAAGTTCGGCTTCCTGCTGGAGGGCTTCAAGTTCGGAGCCCCTCCGCACGGCGGCATCGCCTTCGGCTGGGACCGCGTGGTTGCCCTGTTGGCCGGTGTGGAGTCCATCCGCGACGTCATCGCGTTCCCGAAGTCCGGCGGCGGCTTCGACCCGCTGACCCAGGCTCCCGCTCCCATCACGGCGCAGCAGCGCAAGGAAGCCGGCGTCGACTTCAAGCCGCAGCCCAAGAAGCCTGAGGACGGCAGGGACTAGCCTGCGAGCTTCAGCGGCAGGGGCTCCCCGGGCAACCGGGGAGTCCCTGCCGTCTGTCATTAGTTGCCCGCATTCGTCCCGGACGGAGTAGCCCGATGAACCTGGACCCGCGCCCCGGGATGATTCCTGGATCCATCCCCGGGCTGGAGACGCTGATGGATGCAGCGTGGCCTGCCGCGGAGCGCGAGGAATCCGGCGGGTGGGTGCTGCGGGCGGCGTCAGGGGTGACCCAGCGGGCGAACTCGGTCTGGCCGAGGGATCCCGGCGAGGATCCGCACCGGCAGCTCGCCGCAGTCCGTGACGCGCGGCTTTGGTACCGCAGCCGGCGGCTTCCGCTCATCTTCCAAATTTTTGACGGCCCACGCCACGCGGCGCTCAACGCGGTGCTCGACGCCGAAGGGTTCACCCGGCAGTCCGAAACCTTGGTGCTGGTCCATGTTCCCGGTGCTGAGTCCGGCGTGGAGTCCGGCGTCGGGCCCGGCGCCCCCGAACCTGCCGTGGAAATTTCGGCCGGGCCGTCGGCGGAATGGCTGGAGCTGTGGTGGAGCGTCGACGGCCGCGGGGGAGCGGACGAGCTCGCCGTGGCCCGCGGCATTCTCGAAGGGTGCCCCTCGCTGTACGCTCTGGTGCGGGACGACGTCGGCGCGCCAGCCGCCGTCGCACGCCTCGCCTTGCCCAACACCGGCCCGTCCGGGCCCGGGTGGGGCGGGCTGTACTGCATGGCAACGCGTCCGGATGCACGGCGTCGGGGCTATGGCGGCCGGGTGGTCCGGGCGCTGCTGCACGAGGGCGGGGCCCGCGGCCTGGCGGGGTACTGGCTGCTGGTCATGGCCTCCAACGCAGGTGCCCGTGAGCTGTACGCGCGAACAGGGTTCCGTGAAGCCGGCCGCTACCTCTACCGTCAGGACAGGCCGAAGCGGCACCTGACCGGCTGCTAAGGATTCCGGCTCCCGCCGTTAAGGGCTCTCCGGTGTCGCGGGATGTCCCTCCGGCTAATGCTCACCCACGAGGACAGCCCGTGTCGCTATTTCTGTCGGTGCCTCCTGAGATGATCTGAGTGTGGAGAGCAGGACAGTGTTGAGCGCGGAGAGCGGTGCGGCGATAGAGGCCGTCGCCGCCTCGGTTGCCGCGCTGGCTGCCTTGGCCGGATCGGCCGCTAGCGACGATGCGCCTGCTGCCGACCCGGTGGGAGACGGCGATCCGCTGTGGCGGCGGGCGGATGCCTGTCTGGACGGGCTGGCCGAGGTCGCCCGGATGGAGGCCCGGACGGCCGCGTTGAGGGTGCGGCTGACCGCCGACTACGCGCAGGCAACCAGGTTCCTGGCGCCGCCGGCGCCGTCCCCGCGGGACCGCGCCGTCCAGGAAATGGCACTGGTGGCCGAGGTCGCCTGTGTCCTGACCGTGAGCGAACGCACCGCCGCAACCCTGCTTGCCGAATCCCGGGCCCTGATGTCGGCGCTGCCGCTGACCCTGGCCGCCCTTGAGTCCGGGGCGATCTCCTGGGCCCACGCACGGATCCTCGTGGACGAAACCAGCAGCCTGGATGCGGCCGGGGCGGCCGGGCTCGAGGCGCACTTCCTGGACCCTGCCGCGCCGAACCCGGCCCGCGGCTGCCCGGCCGGGGACCTCGTTCCGTCCCGGTTCAGGGCCAAGGCCCGCGCCTGGCGCGAACGCCACCACCCCGCCGGCATCGAGGAACGCCACACCACGAGCGCCGCGGACCGGCGGGTCGAGTACACCCCGGACCGGGACGGCATGGCCTGGCTCTCGGCCTATTTCCCGGCCGACACCGCCGCGGGGATCTGGGACCGGGCCACCGCGGCGGCCCGCGCCCTCCAGGGCCCGGACGAGCCCCGGACCCTGACCCAGCTCCGCGCCGACATCACCGCCACCTGGCTCCTCACCACCGGCACCGGCACGGGTGCTGGATCGGACGACGGCGGCACCGGTACCGGGGCGGAAGCTCGTGCGGGGGCGGGCGGGCTTGTTCCGGTCCCGCGGGCGCAGGTCCTGGTCACCGTCCCGGTCCTGTCCCTGCTCGGCGCCACCGACGAACCGGCCGTCCTGGACGGGCACGGGCCGATCCCGCCCTCGATGGCCCGCCGCCTCATCGCCGAGGGCGCCGGTTCCTTCCACCGCGTCCTGACCGACCCCCGGGACGGCGCTCCGCTGGAAATCGGACGGACCAGCTACCGGCTCACGGCGGCCCAGCGCCACTGGCTCCGGCTCCGCGACGGCCGGTGCCCGTTCCCCGGCTGCGGCAACCATTCCCTGGACAACGAGGCAGACCACCTCCTGGCCTGGGCCGACGGCGGCACCACCGGCATCTCGAACCTGGGCCAGCCCTGCCCGAAACACCACCGGCTTAAACACGCCTCCGCCTGGACACCGGACCGGGCCAGCAGGGACCACCCGCCGGGCTGGACCTCACCGTCCGGACGGCACTATCCCAGCGAACACCAGGACTGGGAACCACCCCACTGGCCCGAGGACTGGCTGCCCCACATCCAGGCCACGGACGAACCCGGCCCGGAACCCGGCCCCGACACGGGCCCGGATCGAGGCTTGCCCGCGTATCCAGGACATCGTTGCGAACCGGAACCGCTTCCGGACTGCCATCCCGGCCAGAATCCCGTTCCGGAGCCCGAAATTGAACTGCCTCCGGACCCGTTCCCGGACTGGCACCAATTCATCGCCGGGCACCCATTTGCCGACACGGAAACGGACGATCCGGGCTGGCCAGCACGCGCGGACAGTCTTTCCGCGGACGGCGGCCTGTTCCACTGTGTGTGATCTACCCCCGGTCACACTTACGTTGGCGCCCGAAGAGCAGCTGCGGCCAATCGGGCAACTGCTACGCCTGCGGATCCGTCACCAGGATCCGCACCGCGCACAGGTCCGTGGCCGCCTTCTTCAGTACCGCGGCGCGCGGATCCGGGACGTAGAGGAACGCCAGCCTCGGCCGTGCCGCGTACTGCTTCAGCACCGGTTCGGCGAGCACTTGGTCCGCAAGGGTCCGGTCGCCGCCGGGAGCCAGATACTCGATCGGGTGCTCCGCGAAAATCCGCCCGGCATGCTCCGCAACGGCCTCCACCAGCGCATCGGCCTGGTTCGCCCGGCGCCGGGCAAAGCGCTGCTGCGACCAGCCGCCCGCAGCCGTCCGGGACTGGACATGCCGTGTACCGGTCTTCGACGCGAGCACGGCGCCGCCGCTCACCACCGCCACCGAGTAACCGCCGCGGCGGACCAGTACCGCCCCGATGCCCCGCGACTGGGACGCCACGGAAGCGAGGCGGGCGACGGCGTCGCCGCCGCGCCCAGGACGGCCGTCCGCCGGCCACGGCGCCCGGAGCAGAGCCACGGCCCCGTCGGCGGCGCGCAGCTGCAGACCGTCGTCGAGCTCCTCCTCCACCAGTGCGCCGTGGCTCGCGGCGAAGCGGTCCACCCAGCCCGGCAGCCGGTCGCCGGAGACGAAGGCCACACGGGTGTCGGGGGTTGTCATGGCGCGGGTCTCCGTTATGAGGGTGTCTGGGCAAGCGGGAACTAGAAGTAGCCTATCTATGTGGATGATCTCTTTGGCGCAGGGCGGGACGGCGGCGCCGCTACCGAGGATGACGGCGACGCTGACCAGACCGGCGAGAGCCGCCGAGTCTCCCCGCGGAGCCCCCTCGCCGTCCGGATGCGGCCCCGCACCCTCGATGATGTCGTGGGCCAGCAGCACCTACTCGGCCAAGGCTCGCCGCTGCGCCAGCTCGCCGCCGGCACGGACGCCACCGGCCCCGCGGGTCCCAGTTCACTGATCCTCTGGGGTCCTCCGGGTACCGGCAAGACCACCCTTGCCCATGTGATTGCCAAGGGCCCAGGGCGGAAGTTCGTCGAGCTCTCCGCCATCACCGCCGGCGTCAAGGACGTCCGCCGCGTGATGGACGAAGCCCTGACCGCGCGCGACCTGTTCAAGACCACCACCGTCCTCTTCCTGGATGAGATCCACCGCTTCAACAAGGCCCAGCAGGACGCCCTGTTGCCCGGCGTCGAGAACCGCTGGGTGGTCCTGGTCGCCGCGACCACCGAAAACCCCTCCTTCTCCGTCGTTTCCCCACTGCTGTCCCGCTCGCTGCTGCTGACCCTGAAACCGCTCACCGACGCCGACGTCGAGGGCCTTCTCCTGCGGGCCGCAACGGATGACCGCGGGCTCGGCGGCAAAGTGGAACTCAGCGACGAGGCCCTGGCACACCTCGTCCGGCTCTCCGGCGGGGACGCCCGGCGTGCGCTGACCGCGCTCGAGGCGGCGGCCGGTGTCGCGTTCGGGGACGCGGACGACACTGACGCAGTCGTAGCCGGCACAGCCAGCGGGGCGCCCGAGGCGGCCCCGGTGAAGATCGAGCTCAAGCACACGGAGCGCGCCCTGGATGTCGCCTCCGTCCGCTACGACCGGGCCGGGGACCAGCATTACGACGTCGCCAGCGCGTTCATCAAGTCGATCCGGGGTTCCGACGTCGACGCCGCGCTGCACTACCTTGCCCGGATGCTGGAGGCGGGTGAGGACCCCCGGTTCGTGGCCCGCAGGATCGTGATCTCGGCGGCCGAGGACGTCGGCATGGCTGACCCGACTGCGCTGCAGACCGCCGTCGCGGCGGCCCAGGCCGTACAGCTGATCGGCATGCCGGAAGGCCGCATCATCCTCGCCGAGGCCGTGGTGCATCTGGCCACCGCGCCGAAGTCCAACGCCGCGTACATGGGCATTAACCAGGCGATCGCCGACGTCCGAGCCGGGCTCGGGAACGGCATCCCCGCCCACCTTCGCGATGCCCACTACCCGGGCTCGAAACAGCTCGGCCACGGCAAGGGCTACAAGTACGCCCACGATGCCCCGCACGCCGTCGCCACGCAGCAGTACCCGCCGGACGACCTCGTCGGGCGCAACTACTACGAACCCACCGGCAACGGGGCCGAACGCGACATTGCCACCCGGCTCGAGCGGCTTCGGAGGATCATCCGCGGCACCTGAAAGGCACGTGGGCGGCAAGTGAACGCCCGTGACCTGCGGCTGGTCGGCGGCGGCCCGTGGCGCCGGAATCCGCCGTTGACATAGGGGCCAAGAGGTCTAACGTGGAATTACGGCGGCATGGATCTGCTGACCGTCCGTGCGGCGCAGGGGACAGCGCGGTCACATCGCTGGCTCCCTCGTTCCGGACCCCGGAACGGCAGCTGGCTTCGCTCCATCCCAGCTCATCCAGCGCGAGCGTTCCCGTCCCGTCCCCGGCAGGTGTCCCATGAGTATCAACTTCGTTACAGCCATGGCAGTGAAGTCCTTCGATGTGCCGGACAAGAAACGGTGCCCGGACAAGGCCGAATTCGACCTCTGCACAGTGAACGACTACTCGGTGGCCCGGCTGATCCTGGGCCCGGGCTGGCGGTGGTCGGAGAACACCAGACCCTACGAGCGGACCGACGTCTGCCTGCACCACCATCTCGGCTTCTGCATCTCCGGTGAAATGGAAGTCGAAACGGCCGAAAGGCTGCGCTCCACGATCCACGCCAACGACACCTACGCGATTCCGCCGGGACACGACGAATGGGTGGTGGGCCCGAAACCGTTCGTGGCCGTGGAATTCCTGGGCGCGGCGTCCTTCGGGCGCAGCGGTGTCCGGGGAGCGCACGCCAGAATCTGAGTTCGGTCCGCCGGCCGGATCTGGTAGGCTGGATCGTTGTCTGGCAAGGCACGGACGCACAATCCATGGAAACTTCGGTTCGATGAGGGTTGCCCTGTGCCCAGTAGCAAAAGGCAGCGGTTGGCCGATGCTCTCCATCGTGGAGGCCAGTAACACTGACACACCGCAGATATTGGAAGGACACAAGTGGCTAACAACACTCGTGCTCGCCGTACCGCACGCCTTTCGCGTGCACTCGGCATCGCTCTGACCCCCAAGGCCGCCAAGTACATGGAGCGCCGCCCGTACGGCCCCGGTGAGCATGGCCGTGCCCGCAAGAAGCAGGACTCCGACTACGCCGTACGTCTGCGCGAAAAGCAGCGTCTGCGCGCCCAGTACGGCATCCGCGAAGCCCAGATGACCCGTGCCTTCGAAGAAGCACGCCGCACCAAGGGCCTGACCGGTGAAAACCTGATCGAACTGCTCGAAATGCGTCTCGACGCCCTCGTGCTGCGTGCCGGCTTCGCCCGCACCATCGCCCAGGCCCGCCAGCTGGTTGTGCACCGCCACATCCTCGTTGACGGCATCCGCGTTGACCGCCCGTCTTTCCGCGTCGGCGAGGGCCAGCTGGTCCACGTTCACAGCCGCAGCGAGACCATGCCTCCGTTCCAGGTTGCAGCAGCCGGCGCTCACCGCGACGTCCTGCCGATCGTTCCGGCTTACCTGGACGTCAAGCTTGACGCCCTGCAGGCCCGCCTGGTGCGTCGCCCCAAGCGCTCCGAGATCCCCGTGACCTGCGAAGAGCAGCTCGTCGTGGAATTCTACGCACGCTAATTCAAAAGGCATCACCTACAAAGAAGCCCGTGGCAAGCGCCGCGGGCTTCTTTGTATGTAAGGTACTTGGGGGAGTTCCCCGGGAGCCGGTTCGGCTTGCCGGATTTAACTGTCGGCGAAACCGTCGGAACCCGACGCAACAAGCAGGTATCCACTGCAGTTCAAGGAGATGAGTGTCTATGTCTGGTGGCGATATTGCCGGCCTGATCGCGGCTGGAGTGTTTGCACTGCTGGTCCTGCTGCTCGCCGTGCCGATCCTGAAGCTCGGGGGAGTGTTCGACGAAATGCGGACCACCATCCGCTCCATCAGCGACGGCGCCACCCCGCTCATGGACGAGGTTACCGCGACGGTGACCACCACCAACGAGCAGCTGAAGAAGGTTGACGGCATCTCCTCGAACGTCTCGGACGCCTCCGCCAACATCTCGGCGCTGTCCTCGCTCATGGCCGCCACCGTGGGCTCGCCGCTGATCAAGGTGGCAGCCTTCAGCTACGGCGTGCGCTCCGCCTTCAGCACCCGCAAAAAGCCCGCCACCGGCCGCCGCAGCCGCTAAACCCTCCGGGAGCACCTGACATGAACAGAATCATCTGGATGGGAATCGGCGTCGCGATCGGCGTTATCGCCTTCCGCAAAGTCACCGAAGCGCAGTCCGCCCTCGGCCCCGAAGGCCTAAACCGGGCCGTCGGACGGCTGGCGGACGGCCTGCTCGACTTCGCCGATGCCGTCCGCGATGGCATGGGCGAGCGGGAGTCGGAACTCCGCACGGCCCTCGGGATCGAGACGGCAACGGACCTCGCCGCCGGCGGCACTGTCGCCCGCCGGGATGCGGTCCGGCGCTAGCCGGGAGAGAATTAGTAAGTAAGGTGCCCGTCACCGGGGGCGACGGCGCGCCGACGCCCCCGGTGACGGGTACCAGATTGACGGGCCCGGATCAGTGCCGGTCCTCAGCTTGTCCCGCGCAGCACAGACGCGGGCCACATAACGCAGTGAATATTGAAGGGTAAGAAAACAGCTCATGAAGTCGCAGGAGATCACCAAGCGCTGGATCGACTTTTTTGTCAGCAAGGGGCACACCGCCGTGCCCTCCGCCTCCCTGGTCTCCAGCGACCCGTCCCTGCTGTTTACGGTGGCCGGCATGGTCCCGTTCATTCCGTACCTGACCGCCCGTGAGGAGGCCCCCTACCAGCGGGCCACCAGTGTGCAGAAGTGCATCCGGACCGGTGACATCGAGGAAGTGGGCAAAACCGCCCGCCACGGCACGTTCTTCCAGATGTGCGGCAACTTCTCCTTTGGCGACTACTTCAAGGAAGACGCCATCAAGTTCGCGTGGGAGCTCCTGACCACCAGCGTGGACGACGGCGGGTACGGACTGCCGCCGGAGCGGCTCTGGGTCACCGTCTATGAAGAGGACGACGAGGCCGAGCAGCTGTGGCTGAAGAACACCGGCATGCCGGCCGAGCGGATCCAGCGCATGGGCAAGTCCGACAACTACTGGTCCACCGGCCAGCCCGGCCCCGCCGGTCCCTGCTCGGAGATCTATTACGACCGCGGCCCGTCCTACGGCGTCGAGGGCGGCCCCATCGCCGATGAAAACCGCTACGTCGAGATCTGGAACCTCGTGTTCATGCAGTACCAGATCGACAACGTCCGCTCCAAGGTGGATTTCGACATCACCGGAGAGCTGCCCAAGAAGAACATCGACACGGGCTTGGGCATGGAGCGCCTCGCGATGATCCTCCAGGACGTCGAGAACATGTACGAGACGGACCAGGTCCGCCCCGTGATCGACCGGGCGGCGGCCCTCTCCGGCCGTGAATACACCTCCGCGGAGTCCGCCGAGGACCCGCACCACACTGACGACGTCCGCATGCGCGTCGTTGCCGACCACATCCGCTCGGCCCTCATGCTGATCGCCGACGGCGTGACCCCCTCCAACGAGGGCCGCGGCTACGTGCTGCGCCGCCTGATCCGCCGGGCCGTCCGCTCCATGCGCCTGCTCGGCGTCGAAAAAGCCTGCCTGCCGGAACTGCTGCCGGCCTCGCGGGACGCCATGAAGGGTGTCTACCCGATCGTCGAGACCGACTTCGAACGCATCAGCCGGATTGCCTACGCCGAAGAGAAGGCGTTCCTGCGCACCATCGCGTCCGGCACCGCCCGCCTCGAGGACGCCGTCAAGGAATCCAAGGCCGCCAACCAGCCGCTCTCCGGCGCGGACGCCTTTGCCCTGCATGACACCTACGGCTTCCCGATCGACCTCACCCTGGAAATGGCCGAAGAGGCCGGGCTGAAGGTCGACGAGCCCGAGTTCCGCAAGCTCATGCTCGAGCAGCGCCAGCGCGCCCAGGCCGACGCCAAGGGCAAGAAGGGGTCGCACGCTGACCTCAGCGCCTTCCAGGAGCTGCTGTCCGCCGGCGAGACAGTCTTCACCGGCTACACCGAGCTCCAGGGCGAGTCCAAGGTCCGCGGCATCCTCTCCGGCGGCCGGAAGGTCGCCCAGGCCTCGACCGGCGATGAAATCGAACTGGTCCTGGCCGAGACGCCGTTCTACGCCGAAGCCGGCGGCCAGGCCGCCGACACCGGGCTGATCACCGGCGACGGCTTCGTCGTCGAGGTCCTGGACGTCCAGCGCCCCGTCAAGGGCCTCAGCGTCCACAAGGCAATCGTCCGCGAAGGCGAAATCGGTGCCGACTCGCTGGTTCAGGCCGCCGTGGACCGGGAACGCCGCCACGCCGCTGAGCAGGCCCACACCGGCACGCACATTGTGCACGCTGCCCTGCACCAGATCCTCGGCCCGGAGGCCCTGCAGCGCGGCTCCTTCAACAAGGCCGGCTACCTGCGCTTCGACTTCGCCTGGGGTGAGGGCCTGAGCGCCGCCACCCGGTCCGAGATCGAGGAAGTCTCCAACATCGCCATCCGCAACAACTTCCAGGTGGAAACCAAGATCATGGGGCTCGCCGAGGCCAAGGCGCTCGGCGCCATGGCACTCTTCGGCGAGAACTACGGCAACGAGGTCCGCGTCGTGGAAATCGACGGCGCCTGGTCCCGGGAACTCTGCGGCGGCACCCACGTCGAGAACACCTCGCTGATCGGCAGCCTGTCACTGCTCGGCGAACAGTCGGTCGGCTCAGGAAACCGCCGTGTCGAAGCCTTCGTGGGCATGGACGCGTTCCGGCACCTGGCCGCGGAGCGGGCGCTCGTCACCGAGCTCACGGAAATGCTGAAGGTTCCCTCCGGGCTGCTCGCGGACCGGATTTCCAGCACCCTGACCAAGCTCAAGACGGCAGAGAAGGAACTCGAGCGGCTGCGCAAGGAGCAGCTCACGGCCGCCGCAGCCCAGCTGGTCGGCACCGCCCAGGATGCCGCCGGCGTCAAGGTCATCGCGCACGACGCCGGCCAGGTCAGCGGCGCGGATGACCTGCGCGGCCTGGCCCTGGACCTGCGGACGCGTCTCGGGTCCGAGCCCGCCGCCGTCGCGGTGGCCGGTGTCAGCAACGACCGTCCCGTGATCCTGATTGCCACCAACGAAGCCGCCCGGGCAGCCGGAGTCAAGGCCGGTGCCCTGGTGCGCCTCGCCGCAGGCATCCTCGGCGGCGGCGGTGGCGGCAAGGACGACGTCGCCCAGGGCGGCGGGACCGACGCCGCCAAGGTCGGTGCTGCCCTCGGCGCTGTCGTGGACGCCATTACCAGGCGATAGCGGATCCCACGTGTCTGAAGCTGCTGTTGCCGGCGTCTATCCCCGGGGCGTGAAGCTCGGGGTGGACGTCGGCACCGTCCGTGTGGGCGTGGCCGTCTGCGACCCCGACGGAATCCTGGCGACGCCGCTGCGCACTCTGGCGCGGAACGTGAAAAAGAACACTGACGTGCGAATCCTGGCCGCCCTGGCCGCGGAACTGGGCGCCGTGGAGATTTTCGTGGGACTGCCGCGCACCATGAAAGGCGAAGAGCACGCCTCCGCCAGGATGGCGACCGAGTACGCACAGCTGCTGGTACTGGCCCTGCAGGACGCCGGATCCGAGGTGCCCGTGCGCCTGGTTGACGAACGGCTCAGCACCGTGAGCGCCCACCGCAACCTGCACGAAGCTGGCATGAGCAGCAGGAATCACCGTACAGTTGTTGATCAGGTTGCGGCGGCAGGTATTCTGCAACATGCGATTGATATGCAAAAGGCCAGGGGAACGGAGGTCGGAAACCGCGTGTACGCGGAGTCTGCGCCGGGGCCGACCGGAGGCGGCGCACAGACCGGCCCGGCAGTACAGACGCACTCTTCAGAACATGGAAGGCTACAGTGAGCCCGGTCAACAGTGATGACTCCTCCGGTGACGCCCTTGGTGGCGCCGGCCGACCGCTGACGCGCAAAGAAATCCGGGCCCGGGAAAAGCTTCTGGCCACCCAGGGCCACAACGTGATCCCGCCGCAGGCTTTTGAGGCGGGACCGGACGTTCCGACGCCGGCACCGGCACCAACGCCGGCACCGGCAGAGGACAGCCTGCCGCAGTCCGCACCGGAACTTCCCGACGCGGCACCGACCGTGCACGAAGAAGCCGTGCGTGAAGAGCCCGTTCACGAAGAGCCGGTGCGCGAAGAAGCCGTGCGCGAAGAGCCCGTGCACGAAGAGCCGGTGCACGAAGACTTCACGCAGCTGATCCCTGTCCGCGATGTACCTGTCCGCGAAGTACCTTCCCGCGAGGAGCCCGTCCGCGAAGACGCTGGCCACGAGGACGTCGTCTATGCGTCAGCGGGCGGGCTCGGCTACGGCTCCAGCCACGATGCGGCTGCCCATGACGCCGGCGTCCACGATGGCTACGCTCCGCACCCCCACGACGAGGCCCACCATCTCTACGGCAACTCCGGTGACCCCCAGGCACAGCCGCACCCGGAGGCCGAGTACCACGGCGACCCGGGCGAGGAGCTGATGGCCGGAGCAGCCCGCTACGACAAGGGACCGTCCAAGAAGGTCCGCCGTAGGCGCCGCTTCCTGGCACTGGTGCTGACCCTGACGGTCTTCGTCGTCGCAATCGCCGTCGGCGCACAGTTCCTCAAGCCCCTCCTCGGCGGAGACACCATGGCCGACTACCCCGGCCCCGGAACCGGTGAAGTCACCATCACGATCGAACCCGGCGCCGGAACGCGGTCCGTGGCCACCGAACTTCAGTCGAAAAAGGTCGTGGCCAACGCGGACACCTTCCTCAAGGAGTTCACCGCTTCCGGCGGTGCCCTGAACCCCGGCACGTTCTCGATGCGCCAGGAAATGAAGAACTCCGATGCCGTGGATGTCCTGCTCAACAAGGGCCAGAGCAAGGTCATGTACTTTGCGCTCAGCGCCGGGCTGCGGATCGGCGAATCCCTGCAGGCGATTTCCGAGGGCACCGGGATTCCTGTTCAGGACCTGAAAGCGCTCAGCGATGCGCCCGCACAGTTCGGTGTCCCGGCCAAAGCCAAGAACCTCGAGGGCTACCTGGCGCCGGGAGAGTACCGCTTCCCGTTGGGCTCCTCCGCCAAGGACATTTTGCAGAAGCTCGTCGGCAGCACCCAGGATGAACTCAAGGCCCAGGGCGTTACCGATCCCGCGAAACAGTACGACGTCGTGACGGTGGCCAGCATCGTCCAGGCCGAAGGCGGCCAGGCCGAATATGGTGACGTCGCCGGCGCCATCTACAACCGCCTCAAGCCCAACAACACCGAGACCAACGGGCTCATCCAGTCCGATGCCACCGTCACCTACGGCCTGGGCATCCGCAGCTTCCACATCGACGAGGCCCAGAAGGCTGACAAGTCGAACCCTTACAACACCTACGCCAACCAGGGGCTGCCCGCCGGACCCATCGGTTCCCCCGGCAAGACGGCCATTGACGCCGCCGCCAAGCCCAAGTCCAACAGCTTCCTCTACTGGGTCACCATCAACCTGGACACCAAGGAGACCAAGTTCTCCAAGACCCTGGCGGAACACAACGGCTACGTGGCGCAGTACAACGCCTGGTGCGAGGCCAACCCGGGACGCTGCGTATGACGCTGCGGGCGGCCGTCCTCGGGCATCCCATCAGCCATTCGAAGTCGCCCGCGCTGCACCGGGCCGCGTACGCCCACCTCGGCGTGGATATCGCCTACTCCGCCATTGACGTGACCGAGGCCGCCCTGCCCGATTTTATGAGGCAGGTCAGGGACGAGGCGCGCGCTGACGGTTCCTGGCGCGGCCTCTCGGTCACCATGCCGCTCAAATCGGCCATGGTGGCGGAAGTGGACGAGGTCCGGGGCGTGGGGCGCGCCCTCGGGGTCGTCAACACGGTTGCGTTCGAATCCGACGACGGCAGTGCCGGCCACACGCGATTGGTCGCGTACAACACCGACGTCACCGGAATCGTCAACGCGCTCCGGCACGCGGGGGCAGCCTCGGCGCCCACCGCCGTGATCCTCGGCGGGGGCGGGACCGCGGCAGCAGCCATCGCGGCGCTCAAGGAATTGGGGTCGATGTCCGCCGAAGTGTTCGTCCGCGATGTCAGCCGTGCGGCAGAGGCCCACGCGGCCTCCGCCGCCGTCGGCGTCCCCATCCGGGTGCTTCCACTCGCCGGGGCGGCAGCCGCCGTCGCCGCGGCCGACGTCGTCATCTCCACGCTGCCGCCCCGCGCGGCAGACGCACTGGCCGCGGAACTGGCCGAAGAACTGGCGGCGAAACGTCCAGGAGAACTGCCTCCGCATGGCAGCCCGGGCATCCTCCTGGACGTCGCCTATGATCCATGGCCCAGCCGGATCGCCGCGGTCTGGCAGGAAGCCGGCGGCACGGTGGTCCCCGGACTGGAAATGCTGATCTACCAGGCCGTGGAGCAGGTACGGCACTTCACCGGGCTGGGCGGGGCCCTCCCTGCCGGTGTCACAGATGTGATGTGTGACGCAGTCGGGGCGCCCCGACGGGTGTTCTAACCGCCCGACATGGCAGGATGGAATGTATGTTGCGTTGGTTGACTGCCGGAGAATCCCATGGCCCGGCACTGGTCGGAATAATTGAAGGCGTGCCCGCCGGTGTGGTACTCACCAGCGCCCACATCAGCGAGGCGCTGGCCCGCCGCCGGCTCGGCTATGGCCGCGGCGCCCGGATGAAATTCGAGCAGGACGTGGTCACGATCCTCGGCGGAGTCCGCCACGGCCTGACCCAGGGCGGCCCCGTCGCCATCCAGGTCGGCAACACCGAATGGCCCAAGTGGGAACAGATCATGTCCTCCGATCCCGTGGAGCCCGAAGTCCTGGCCGACCAGGCCCGGAACGCCCCGCTGACGCGCCCGCGGCCCGGCCACGCAGACTTCACCGGCATGCAGAAATACGGCTTCGACGAGGCCCGCCCGGTCCTGGAGCGCGCCAGCGCCCGCGAGACGGCCACGAGGGTGGCGCTAGGCACGGTCGCCGCGGCCTTCCTCAAGCAGCTCGGCATCGAGCTCGTCTCCCACACCGTATCCATCGCCAGCGTAGCCGTGCCGGAGGGCCGGCCGCTGCCCGTGCCGGGGAACGTGATCGCCCTGGATGCCGACCCGCTGCGCTGCTTCGACCGCGAAACCTCGGACGCCATGGTGGCCGAGGTCGACATCGCGCACAAGGAAGGCGAAACCCTCGGCGGCGTCGTCGAAGTGCTTGCCTACGGCCTCCCGCCGGGACTCGGCAGCTACGTGCACTGGGACCGGCGCCTCGACTCGCGTCTGGCGGCCGCCCTCATGGGCATCCAGGCCATCAAGGGCGTTGAAGTCGGCGACGGCTTCCTTACCGCCGCGCGCCGCGGCTCCGCCGCCCACGACGAGATCGTCAAGGACGCGGACGGCAAGATCATCCGTACCTCCAACCGCGCAGGCGGGATCGAGGGCGGCATGAGCATCGGCGATGTCCTGCGCGTCCGTGCCGCCATGAAACCGATCGCCACCGTACCCCGCGCGCTCAGGACGGTCGACGTGAGCACGGGGGAGGCCGCCAAGGCCCACCACCAGCGCTCCGACGTCTGTGCCGTGCCGGCCGCCGGCGTGGTGGCCGAGGCCATGGTGGCCCTCGTGATCGCCGAAGCGGTCGCGGAAAAATTCGGCGGTGACTCCGTGCAGGAGACCGCGCGCAACATCAAGGGTTACCTGGACAGCATTCCGGCGTCCCTGGACTCGATCGGCCACTAGTGCCGGCCGGGAAAACCGACGGGCCCTCCGCCGCGGCGGCGCCCGCGGCAAATAACGTTGGCCCGGTGGTCCTGATCGGACCGATGGCCGTGGGCAAATCGGCGATCGGACAGCAGCTCGCCGAGCACTTGGGGTGCGCCTTCATGGACACCGACGCCCTCGTGGTGGCCCAGCACGGGACGATCGCCGAGATCTTCGCCAGCCGTGGCGAGCACGCCTTCCGCGAGATGGAGGCCCGGGCCGTGGCCCAGGCCATCGAAGAGTCTCGGGGCGGCACCGCCGTCATTTCGCTCGGCGGCGGGGCCGTCCTTGATTCCGGTACGCAGCAGCTTCTGGGCCGCTGTACCGTTGTTTACCTCGAATGCGACGCCGAGACTGTGGCGGAACGCATCGCCAGAAATTCGGGCCGGCCGCTCCTGGCCGGCGACGCCATGGGCCGGTGGCGGACCTTGTTCGCCACCCGGCAGCCGGTCTACGAACGGCTCGCCGACCTCGTCCTCGATGTCCGGCGCGGCAGCGTTCCGGAGCTGGCTCACCGGCTGGAAGATGCGCTGGGGGAGCGCGCCGCGGCTAAGGCCGCGGCAGTGCCCACTCCGGCGTCGACAAAGGAAGTTGAATAGTGAGTACCGAATCAACCGTCATCAAAGTCACCGGACAAACGCCGGGTGAGAACTACGACGTCGTAGTGGGCCGCGGCCTCCTGGCAAGCCTGCCGGGCCTGCTGGGTGAGCGCGTCAAGCGCGTCCTGGTCATCCACCCCCGTGCGCTGCGGTTGACCGGGGACACCGTCCGGGAAGAGCTGGCCGCCGCCGGGTTCACCGCGCTGACCGCAGAAATCCCCGACGCCGAAGAGGGCAAACACATCGAGGTCGCCTCGTTCTGCTGGCAGGTGCTGGGGCAGAACGACTTCACCCGCTCCGATGCCATCGTCGCCGTCGGCGGCGGCGCCGTCACCGACCTGGCCGGCTTTGTCGCTGCGACCTGGCTGCGCGGCGTGAAGGTCATCCACATGCCGACGAGCCTGCTGGGCATGGTGGACGCCTCGGTCGGCGGCAAGACCGGCATCAACACCGCCGAGGGCAAGAACCTGGTGGGCGCGTTCCACCCGCCGGCCGGTGTCCTCGCGGACCTCGACACGCTGGAGACGCTGCCGAAGAACGAGATCATCTCCGGCATGGCCGAGGTCATCAAGTGCGGCTTCATCGCCGACCCGGCCATCCTTGACCTGATCGAGAAGGACCCGTCCGCGGTTTCCGATCCGCGCTCGGACATCCTGCGCGAACTGATCGAACGCGCCATCAGCGTCAAGGCCCGGGTGGTGTCCGAGGACCTGAAGGAAACCGGCCAGCGCGAGATCCTGAACTACGGCCACACCCTGGGCCACGCGATCGAACTCGCCGAGCGCTACTCCTGGCGGCACGGCGCCGCCGTCTCCGTGGGCATGATGTTCGCCGCCGAGCTCGCCCGCAGCGTCGGCCGGCTCAGCGACGCCGACGCCGACAGGCACCGGAGCATCCTGGAAAGCCTCGGGCTTCCCATCACGTACCGCCGCGACCGCTGGCAGGCCCTCCTGGACGGCATGCGCCGGGACAAGAAATCCCGCGGTGACCTGCTGCGCTTCGTGGTGCTCGACGGCGTTGGCCGGCCCGGCATCCTCGATGTCCCGGACACGTCCCTGCTGTTTGCCGCCTACCAGGAGATTGCCTCCTGATGCACATGGTCAAGGGCGGCACGAGCGAGTGGCCGGACGCGGGATTTCCCGGGATCCGGATCAACCCGCAGTCCCTGATGCCCCAGATCGTCAATGACGAGGTCATGGCCGAGGCCCTGGCGGCCTCGACAGACCCCGGGGACCTGATCCTGGTCCGGCTCGTAGAAGGGCACGCGGCCGAAGCCGCCGAGCTCCTCGCCGAGGCCCGCTACAAGGACCCCGGCTCGCTCCGGCTGCGGATCTTCGAGGCGGACGTGCTCCGGGTCTCGAACCGGTTCGACCGGGCGGTGGAGGTGTTCCGCCAACTCCTCGCCGAGACCCAGGGCACCCTGGAGGAGGCCGCCGTCCGCCAGCACCTCGGCCGGTCCTACTTCGCCGGCGGAAACATTGGCGCCGCCGTCGAATCCTTCGCCAAGGCGCTGGATCTGCGCGTCGCCGGGTCCGCCGACGCGGCCCTCATCTATGCCTCCACCGTTGCGTTGCAGCGCGCCAGGGACGTCCTGGAACAGCAGTCCTGAGCCTGCGTCAGGCAGCTGTCCGCCGGAACCGGTAGAATAGATCTTGGATTTTTGACAAATACGCGCTGGCGGCCCGCTTGGCATGCCGGCCCGGCATAGATCGTCCGGCCGATAGCACCGGCCTGATGGAACCAGAGAGAAACTAAGAGGATACAGTGGCAACCACTAACGACATCAAGAACGGAACCGTCCTTAAGCTCGAGGGCCAGCTTTGGAACATCATCGAGTTCCAGCACGTCAAGCCCGGCAAGGGTGGCGCGTTCGTGCGCACCAAGATGCGCAACGTGATGTCCGGCAAGGTCGTCGACAAGACCTTCAACGCCGGACTGAAGATTGAGACCGCCACGGTGGACCGCCGCGACTACCAGTACCTGTACCAGGACGGCGCCGACTTCGTCTTCATGGACACCTCGGACTTCGACCAGCTCACCGTCTCGGCCGCCACCGTCGGCGACGCCACCAACTTCATGCTCGAGAACCAGATGGTCAACATCGCCATCCACGAAGGCAACCCGCTCTACATCGAGCTGCCCCCGAGCGTCGTCCTCGAGATCACCTACACCGAGCCGGGCCTGCAGGGCGACCGCTCCTCGGCCGGCACCAAGCCCGCCACCCTCGAAACCGGGTACGAGATCCAGGTGCCGCTGTTCGTCGAGAACAACACCAAGGTCAAGGTCGACACCCGCGACGGCAGCTACCTCGGCCGGGTCAACGACTAGTGAGTGCGCGCGGTAAGGCCCGGAACCGGGCCCTCGATGTGCTCTTTGAGGCCGAGCAGCGCTCAGCCTCCGCGTTCGACGTGCTGAAGTCCCGCCGCGAGCAGACAGACCAGATCGTCAACCCCTACACCCTCGAAATCGTCGAAGGCGTGGTCTCGCACCAGGTGGCCATCGACGAATTCCTGGAGACCTATTCGCAGGGCTGGACCCTGGAGCGCATGCCCTCCGTGGACCGCATCATCCTGCGGATCGGCACGTGGGAACTGCTCTACAACGACGACGTCCCGGACGGCGTGGCGGTCAGCGAGGCCGTGGCCTTGGCCAAGACGCTCTCCACGGACGAGTCGCCGTCGTTCATCAACGGCCTGCTGGGCCGGCTGCAGCAGCTCAAGCCCTCGCTGCTGGCGTAAGCTCTCAGCGCCCCGAAGAACCCCGGCCAGGACATCCTGGCCGGGGTTCTTTCTTTTCCCCGGTTGCCCACGCTGGGCTGGCCCCACTGGGTTGCCCCGGCCCCTAACCGACGACGGCGGACCGAAGCGCGGCGATCCCGGCGAGCTGGTGCTGCTCATCGCGCTGGTGTGCCGGCACGTCCCGGCCGCTGAGAATCCGTTGCCGGGTGAGGGCGAGCTGGGTGGCGGCATCGAGCAGCGCCTTCATCTGCACGCCCCGCCCCGTGGACCTGGCCCAGCGCAGCGCGGAACGGCGGCCGGCGGCGGTGGCCAGCATGTCTACCTCGGCCGCGGTAAACCAGCCCGCGGCCGCGTATTCCGTCAGCCGCTGACGGGTGAGCCTGCGCTCAGCCACCCGCAGCAGCACGATCACCAGCACCGCCAGCAGGAAGATCGGCACCTGCACCATCACGTACCGGCCCAGGAAGTCCCGGCCCATGCTGTTCCAGGCGCTGTGCAACAGCATCGCGGGGACGAGGCCGGCGAAGAACGCCAGCACGGACAGCCCGGTGTTCCCGCGGCCGGCGGCGAAGCCCATCACCAGACCGGTCGTACCCGTGAAAATGGCGTGGGCGAAGGGTGAGAGGACCCCGCGGAGAAAGAAAACCACCGCGAGGTCCGTGCCGGGATCGCTGGATTCGGCGATGGCGCGGCCGAAGTAGAGGATGTTCTCGGTAAACGCGAAGCCCGCCGCGATCGTGAAGGCGAACACCACACCGTCGACCGGTCCGTTGAAGTGTTTCGGGGCAAAGAGCACGAGCAACAGCAGCCCCAGGGACTTGGCGAATTCCTCCACCACCGGCGCCTGGACCGTCACGGCGAACGTCGTATAGTCCAGTCCCGAGGCGGGCCCGGCCACCAGTGAGAAATAGGGCTGGATCAGCATCGTCACCGCGATCGAGACGACGGCTCCCCAGGCAAACGCGAAAAGCAGCAGGGGTTTCGGCTCAGGTTCCCAGCGGTCGATGAAGCGCACCGTCAGCAATACGGTCCCCAGGGGAACCAGCGAGGCCACGAAACCAACGGCAAAGCCGGTGATTCCGGTCCTTTCCAGCAGGAAGGGCACCACCAGGAAGAGGCAGAGGAACGCCAGGAATCCGCCGGCCATCACCAGGCCAAAAACGCCGGAACCGCGGCCGTTCTTCCAGCCCGGGCTGCCTCCCGCCGGCCCGGCGGGAGGCAGTGCCGGCTGCAACTGGCCGCCGTCGTTGGCAGGGGCCCACTGGTAGTTCGCGGGCTGGACACGCCCCAGCCACGTCGGGTTGGCCTGCCGGGGCAGCGGCCCCTGGCGCGGGCCGCCAGGGTGCTCATGCCCCGGCCGCGGTCCGTTCATCGTCATGGAACCGAGCCTATGTCCGTGTGAGGTTAAACGCATTCCGGCGGCGACGCGGCAGCAGTGCCGTTGTGGTAATTTGAAAGGGCAAATAATCCTTTTTTAATTCCGTCCCGTGAGGCGGGGAAAGGGGAGACGAGCTTTGACTTCCGTGCCTTCAGCACCGGGTCCGGCGCAGGTGGTGCTCACCCGGGTTGTCCTCAACCAGGCTGACATCGACCGCGCGCTCACTCGTATCGCCCATGAAATTCTTGAGGCCAACAAGGGCTCCCAGGACCTCGTCCTGCTGGGCATCCCGCGCCGGGGCTATCCCCTCGCCGTCCGCCTCGCCGCCAAGATCGCCGCCGCGGATCCCACCGTGGACGCCGCCGCCATTGTCGGCCAACTCGACGTCACGATGTTCCGCGACGACCTCTCGCACCAGCCCACCAGGCCGCCGTACCCCACCCAGCTGCCGCGCACGGGCATCGACAACAAAGTTGTGGTGCTGATCGACGACGTCCTCTATTCCGGGCGCACCATCCGGGCAGCTCTGGACGCCATCATCGACCTCGGCCGGCCGCGGATTGTCCGCCTCGCCGTGCTGATCGACCGCGGCCACCGGGAACTGCCCATCCGCGCCGACCATGTCGGCAAGAACCTGCCTACCTCCTCATCGGAGAAGGTCCGGGTCCGGCTCGAGGAAACCGATTCTGCCGGAGGCGGGGCAACAGTCGGCGCCCCCGACGGCGTCCCCGTCGATGAGGTCGTCATCGAGGCCACCGCATGAGGCACCTGCTCTCCACCGAAGACCTGAGCCTGCACAACGCCATCCGCATCCTGGACACCGCCGAGGAAATGGCTGCGGTGGGGGAGCGCGAGGTCAAAAAACTCCCCGCTCTGCGGGGGCGCACCGTGGTCAACCTCTTCTTCGAGGACTCCACCCGCACCCGGATCTCCTTCGAAGCCGCCGCCAAGCGGCTCTCCGCCGACGTCATCAACTTCGCAGCGAAGGGCTCGTCCGTCTCCAAGGGCGAGTCGCTGAAGGACACCGCCCAGACCCTCGCCGCGATGGGCGCCGACGCCGTCGTCATCCGGCACTGGGCCTCCGGCGCCCCGCACCGGCTCGCCGCGACCGACTGGATCGACGCCGCCGTCATCAACGCCGGCGACGGCACCCACGAACACCCCACCCAGGCGTTGCTGGACGCGTTCACGATGCGCCGGCACTGGTCGAAGCTGGCCGGCACGCCGTCGGCCGGCGCCGACCTCAAAGGCATGCGCGTCGCCATCGCCGGTGACGTCCTGCACTCGCGCGTTGCCCGCTCCAACGTCTGGCTGCTGCGCACCCTCGGCGCCGAGGTCACCCTCGTCGCGCCGCCCACACTGCTCCCCATCGGCGTCGAAAAATGGCCGTGCGCCGTCAGCTTCGACCTCGACGAGACCCTCGCGCAAGGCGTGGACGCCATGATGATGCTCCGCGTCCAGGGCGAACGGATGAATGCCTCCTTCTTCCCCACCACCCGCGAATACTCGCGGCGCTGGGGCTTCGACGACAACCGGCTCCGTGCCCTCGACAGCCTGGGGCTCAAGGACACCATCATCATGCACCCCGGTCCCATGAACCGCGGGCTGGAAATCTCCGCGGCCGCGGCCGACTCACCCCGCTCCACCGTGCTGGCGCAGGTGCGCAACGGCGTCTCTGTCCGGATGGCGGCACTGTACCTGCTCCTGTCCGGGGAGAACCGCGAGCCGGCCGCCGCACCAGTTTCTGCCATAGCTTCTGCCTCTGCGGCCGCGTCCGCGGCGCACGCCGCCATTCCGAACCTCACTTATTCCCACCAGGAGAGCCACTGATGGCCGATCAGCACCAGAACGCAGACAACAGCGGCGCCTACCTCATCCGGGGGGCCTCGATCCTGGGCGGAGCAGCCGAGGACCTGCTGATCCGGGACGGCGTGATCGCCGCCCGCGGCCGTCAGCTGGACGCCGAAGGCGCCGGGGTGCGGGACGCAACAGTAATCGACGCCGCGGGCCTCGTCGCGCTCCCGGGCATGGTGGACATCCACACCCACCTGCGCGAACCCGGCCGCGAAGACGCCGAAACCGTCGAAACCGGCACCCGCGCCGCCGCCCTGGGCGGCTACACGGCCGTGCACGCCATGGCCAACAGCACCCCGGTGGCGGACACCGCCGGCGTCGTGGAGCAAGTCCTCACCCTTGGCCGGACCGCCGGCTGGGTGGACGTCCGTCCGGTGGGAGCAGTCACCGTGGGCCTCGCGGGGGAGCAGCTCGCCGAGCTCGGCGCCATGGCCGACTCCCGCGCCCACGTCCGCGTGTTCTCCGACGACGGCATCTGCGTCCACGATCCGGTGCTGATGCGCCGCGCGCTCGAATACGTCAAGGCATTCGACGGCGTCGTGGCCCAGCACGCGCAGGAACCCCGACTCACCGCCGGCGCCCAGATGAACGAGGGCGAGGTCTCCGCCGTCCTCGGCCTGGCCGGCTGGCCGGCCGTCGCCGAAGAGAGCATCATCGCCCGGGACGTGCTGCTGGCCCAGCACGTCGGGTCCCGCCTGCACGTCTGCCACGTCTCCACGGCCGGGTCCGTGGAGATCATCCGCTGGGCCAAGTCCCGCGGCGTCAACGTCACGGCCGAGGTCACCCCGCACCACCTCTGGCTCACGGATGAGCTCGCCCGCAGCTACGACCCCGTCTACAAGGTCAACCCGCCGCTGCGCACGGACGCCGATGTCCAGGCCCTCCGGGCCGCCCTGGCCGATGGCACGATCGACGTCGTCGGCACCGACCACGCCCCGCACCCGAGCGAACACAAGGAATGCGAGTGGGCGCAGGCGGCCATGGGCATGACCGGGCTGGAAACCGCGCTCTCCGTGGTCCAGCACACCATGATCGAAACAGGCCTGATGGGCTGGGAGGATTTTGCCCGCGTGACCTCCACGGCGCCGGCCGCCATCGGCCGGGTCCAGGACCAGGGCCGCCCGCTCGAGGCCGGGGAGCCTGCCAACGTCATACTCGTGGACCCGGCTGCGCGCTGGACCGTGGACCCTTCTAAGATGGCAACCATGGGCCGTAACTCTCCGTTTGCCGGCCGGGAACTGCCGGGGAAGGTAGTGGCGACGTTCTTCAAGGGCCACCCGACCGTTCTCGACGGAAAACTCAACACCCCGTACCGGTGGCCGGCCGAAGCGCTCGACGCAGGACCGGCGGGCCGCCGCCCGTGAGTGTCAAGGACCTCTCCCTGCTCTTCACGCTCGTCCTGATTGGCGTCGCGCTTGCCCTCATCGCCGTCGGCTGGCGTAACCGCCTGCGCCGCCAGTCCGACGTCGAGCCCCTCCCCGAGGTTCCCGCCGAACTCGGCGCCCCGCTGGCCGCCGCCGACGGCCAGTACGTCGCCTCCACCACCGCCGGCGACTGGCTGGACCGGATCGCCGTGCACAATCTGGGCATCCGCACCAACGCCAAGCTCTCCGTGCACCCCGAAGGCGTGCTGTTCGAGCGCGCGGGCGCCGGCCCGGTGTTCATCCCGGCCGGATGCCTGACCGGTGTGCGGCAGGAAAGCGGCATGGCCGGAAAGTTCGTGGAAAAGGACGGCCTGCTGGTGCTCAGCTGGATGCTCGGTTCCCACGAACTCGACACCGGTTACCGGACGCGCCGTGCCGAGGACAAAGCCGTGCTCCTCACCACCCTCCAAGATTTGATCTCCGCAGCCCCTCAGGCAGAAGCCGATAGTGGAAAGTAACGACGTGACGGAATCCAACGAAGTGACAGAAACAGCAGTGTCAGAGAAAACAGTGACAGAAACAGCAGTGTCAGAAAAAACAGTGACAGAAGAATCAGTGCCAGCTAACCCCACTGCACCCGCAGCAGCATCCACCCCCGCGGTCCTCGTGCTCGAGGACGGCCGGATTTTCCGCGGCACCAGCTACGGCGCCACCGGAACGGCCCTCGGCGAGGCAGTCTTCGCGACCGGCATGACCGGCTACCAGGAGACCATCACCGACCCCTCCTACGCCCGCCAGCTCGTGGTCCAGACCGCGCCGCACATTGGCAACACCGGCGTCAACACCGACGACGCCGAGTCCCGCCGCATCTGGGTGGCCGGCTACATCGTCCGCGACGCCGCGCGCCGGCCCTCCAACTGGCGCTCCGAGCGATCCCTCGACGACGAGCTCGTCGAGCAGGGGATCGTCGGCATCCAGGGCGTCGACACCCGCGCCATCACCCGCCACCTGCGCGAACACAAGACCATGCGCGCCGGCATCTTCTCCGGCGACGCCGCCCGCGCCACGGACAAGGAACTCGTCGACGCTGTCCTGGCCAGCGCGCCGATGGAAGGCTCACGGCTCGCCGAGGAAGTCAGCGTGGACGCCGCCTACACGGTGGAGCCCAAGGACTTCGGCTGGGACGGCGAGCCGCGGTTCAGCATTGCCGCCATCGATTTGGGCATCAAGCGCATGACCCCCGTACGGTTCGCCGAGCGCGGGGTCCGGGTGCACGTGCTGCCCGCCACGGCAACCCTCGCCGACGTCCAGGCTGTCAACCCGGACGGCTTCTTCATGTCCAACGGCCCCGGCGACCCCGCCACCGCGGACAACCAAGTGGCGCTGCTGCGCTCCGTGCTCGATGAGAAGATCCCGTACTTCGGCATCTGCTTCGGCAACCAGATCCTCGGCCGGGCCCTCGGGTTCGGCACCTACAAGCTCCGCTACGGCCACCGCGGCCTGAACCAGCCCGTGATGGACCGCCGCACCGGCAAGGTCGAAATCACTTCGCAGAACCACGGCTTCGCCGTCGACGCCCCGCTCAACGGCGCCACCCAGGCCCCCGAGGAGCGCTTCGGCCGGGTCGAGGTCAGCCACGTGAGCCTCAACGACGACGTCGTCGAGGGGCTGTCCTGCCTCGACATTCCGGCCTTCTCCGTGCAGTACCACCCCGAAGCGGCCGCCGGCCCGCACGACGCCGCCTACCTCTTCGACCGCTTCATCGAGCTGATGGCGGACGCTTCTTCAAAGACAGAGACCGGCACAAAGACTGCCACCGATTCCAAGACTGGGGACACGAAGTAATGCCCAAGAGAACTGACCTCAAGAGCGTCATGGTCATCGGGTCCGGCCCGATCGTGATCGGCCAGGCGGCCGAATTCGATTACTCCGGCACCCAGGCGCTGCGCGTCCTCAAGGAGGAAGGCCTGCGGGTCATCCTCGTCAACTCCAACCCGGCCACCATCATGACGGACCCCGAGTTCGCTGACGCGACCTACATCGAACCGATCACCCCCGAAGTGGTGGAGAAAATCATCGCCAAGGAGCGCCCCGACGCGCTCCTGCCGACCCTCGGCGGCCAGACGGCCCTCAACACGGCCATCGCGCTGGACAAGAACGGCGTCCTGGAGAAGTACAACGTCGAGCTGATCGGCGCCAATATCGCCGCGATTGAGCTGGGCGAGGACCGCGAGAAGTTCAAGGGCGTCGTCGAGCGATGCGGCGCCGAGTCGGCCCGCAGCCACATCATCCACACCATGGACGAGGCTCTCGCCGCGGCCGGTGACCTCGGTTACCCGATGGTCGTCCGGCCCTCCTTCACCATGGGCGGCCTGGGCTCCGGGCTGGCCTACGACGAGGGGGACCTGCGCCGGATTGTCGGCCAGGGCCTGCAGTACAGCCCCACGTCCGAGGTGCTGCTCGAAGAGAGCATCCTCGGCTGGAAGGAGTACGAGCTCGAGATGATGCGCGACAAGAACGACAACGTCGTGGTGGTCTGCTCCATCGAGAACTTCGACCCCGTGGGCGTCCACACCGGCGACTCCATCACCGTCGCCCCCGCCCTGACCCTCACCGACCGCGAATACCAGCGGCTGCGCGACATCTCCATCGCCGTCATCCGCGAAGTCGGCGTCGACACCGGCGGCTGCAACATCCAGTTCGCCGTCGAGCCGGACACCGGCCGCGTCGTCGTGATCGAAATGAACCCCCGCGTCTCCCGTTCCTCCGCCCTCGCGTCCAAGGCCACCGGCTTCGCGATCGCGAAGATTGCCACCAAGCTGTCCCTCGGCTACACCCTGGACGAGATCCCGAACGACATCACCCAGAAGACCCCGGCGTCCTTCGAACCGACCCTGGACTACGTGGTGGTGAAGGTCCCGCGCTTCGCGTTCGAGAAGTTCCCGGCGGCGGACCCCACCCTGACCACCACCATGAAGTCGGTGGGCGAGGCCATGGCCATGGGCCGGAACTTCACCGAGGCGCTGCAGAAGGCCTTGCGCTCCCTGGAGCAGAAGGGCTCCCAGCTGGACTTCAGCCACGTCCCGGAATGGGAAGTCGCGGAGCTGATCGAGAAGGCCAAGCGTCCCACCACCGAGCGCCTGCACCAGGTGCAGCGCGCCATGCTCGGCGGCGCCACCGTGGAACAGCTCTTCGAGGCGACCAAGATCGACCCCTGGTACCTGGACCAGCTCCAGCTGCTGAACGAGATCTCGCTCGAAATCCGCCAGGCCGCGGCGCTGACGCCGGAGATGCTGACCCGCGCCAAGCGCCACGGCTTCTCCGACGAACAGATCGGTGCGCTGACCCACAACTCCGAGGACGTAGTCCGCGGGGTCCGGCAGGCCCTGGGCATCCGTCCCGTCTACAAGACCGTGGACACCTGCGCGGCCGAGTTCGCCGCCTACACCCCGTACCACTACTCCTCCTATGACGAGGAGGACGAGGTTGCGCTGCACGCCAAGCCGTCCATCATCATCCTCGGGTCCGGCCCCAACCGGATCGGCCAGGGCATCGAGTTCGACTACTCCTGCGTGCACGCCTCGATGGCGCTGCGCAAGGCCGGCTACGAGACCGTGATGGTCAACTGCAACCCGGAAACCGTCTCCACCGACTACGACGTCTCCACCCGGCTCTACTTCGAGCCGCTCACCCTGGAGGACGTCCTCGAGGTCATCGCGGCCGAGGAGCGCACCGGCGGGGTCATGGGCGTCTTCGTCCAGCTCGGCGGCCAGACCCCGCTCAAGCTCGCCCAGCAGCTCGCCGACGCCGGCGTGCCGATCCTCGGCACCTCGCCGGAGGCCATCGACCTGGCCGAACACCGCGGCGCCTTCTCCCGCGTCCTCGACAAGGCCGGGCTCGTCTCGCCGAAGAACGGCACCGCCGTGTCCTTCGAGGACGCCAAGAAGATCGCCGACGAGATCGGCTACCCGGTCCTGGTCCGGCCCTCCTACGTCCTCGGCGGACGCGGCATGGAGATCGTCTACGACGAGCCCAACCTCTCCCGCTACATCGCCAACGCCACCGAGATCACCCCCGACCACCCGGTGCTGATCGACCGCTTCCTCGAGGACGCCGTCGAGATCGACGTCGATGCCCTCTACGACGGCACGGAGATGTACCTCGGCGGCATCATGGAACACATCGAGGAGGCCGGCATCCACTCAGGCGACTCGGCCTGCGTCCTGCCGCCCATCACCCTGGGCGGCAACGTGCTGGAACGGGTGCGGACCGCCACCTTGGCGATCGCCGAGGGCGTGGGCGTCCGCGGCCTGATCAACATCCAGTTCGCCCTGGCCTCCGACGTGCTCTACGTCCTCGAAGCCAACCCGCGCGCGTCCCGCACCGTCCCGTTCGTCTCCAAGGCCACGGGTGTCCAGATGGCGAAAGCCGCGGCCCTGATCGGCACCGGCGTCACCATCAACCAGCTCCGCAGCGCCTACAAGATGCTGCCGGAGAGCGGCGACGGCTCCACCCTGCCGCTGGACGCGCCGGTCTCGGTCAAGGAAGCCGTGCTGCCGTTCAGCCGCTTCCGCACCCCGGAGGGCAAGGTGGTGGACTCCCTGCTCGGCCCGGAAATGCGCTCCACGGGCGAGGTCATGGGCATCGACAAGCACTTCGACACGGCCTTCGCCAAGAGCCAGGCGGCCGCGAACAACGCCCTGCCCACCGAGGGCAAGATCTTCGTCTCGGTGGCCAACCGGGACAAGCGCTCGGTCATCATGGGCGTCAAGCGGCTCTCGGACCTCGGCTTCGAGATCGTCTCCACCGGCGGCACAGCCGACGTGCTCCGCCGCAACGGGATCCAGGCCACCCCGGTCCGGAAGGTCGCCGAAGGTTCCAGCGCCGAAGGCGAAGGCACCATCGCCGACCTCATCATCGCCGGCGAGATCGACATGGTATTCAACACACCCTCCGGCGGCGAGGCCCGCAGCGACGGCTACGAACTCCGTGCCGCCGCGACCTCGATCGGGATCCCGTGCATCACCACCGTGGCCGAGTTCAACGCGGCCGTCCAGGCCATCGAGGCGCTGCGCACCTACGAATGGTCGGTCACGAGCCTGCAGGAACACGCCGCGAACCTGAAGGCGCTCCAGGATGCCTGAGGCATCCACCGCCCCGGCGGCCGGCCGGGAGACCTTCGGCTCCCGGCTGGGGCGGGCCATGGCGGACCGCGGCCCGCTGTGCGTCGGCATCGACCCGCACCCGGCGCTGCTGCAGCGCTGGGGGCTCACTGACGACGCCGCCGGGCTGGAACGCTTCTCGCTGACCGTGCTGGAGGCAGTGGGCTCCCTCGCTGCCGCGGTGAAACCGCAGGTGGCCCTGTACGAGCGCCACGGATCGGCTGGAATCGCCGTGCTCGAACGCACCCTGGCCGCGGCGGCGGAAGCGTCCGTGCTGACCATCGCGGACGCCAAACGCGGCGACATCGGCTCCACCATGGCCGCCTACGCGGATGCCTGGCTGCGGGACGGCTCGGCCCTGGCCGCGGATTCGGTGACGTTGAGCCCGTACCTGGGCTTTGAGTCGCTCCGGCCCGCCCTGGACCTGGCGGCCGGGACCGGCCGCGGGGTGTTCGTCCTCGCGCTGACTTCGAACCCGGAGGGCGCCTCGGTCCAGCACGTCGGCGGGGGCGATTCCGTCGCGCGGCGGATCACGGAAGCGGCCGCGGTGGAGAACCAGCGCTATGACGGTTCGCTCGGTTCCGTGGGCCTGGTGGTCGGTGCCACGGTGGGCTCGGCCCTTTCCGCACTGGATATCGATCTGGCGGCGGTCCGCGGGCCGATCCTGGCCCCGGGGCTGGGCGCTCAGGGCGCCACGGCCGCGGACCTGCGCCGCACGTTCGGTGCGGCCTATCCCCAGGTCCTGGGGACCTCGAGCCGGGAGATTCTCGGCGCCGGACCGCAGCTGCAGTCCCTCCGGGATGCCGCGCGGCGCACCCTCGACGAACTCCTCGCGGCTTAGCGGCAGCCGCCTCGCCGGCCCGGGACCGGAGCTGCCGGACCCGGGCCGGGGGCCGTCCCGTTCGGAATTGTGCTTTTCCCGTTCCCGAACTGGCCGGCGCGCAGATTTCCATTGATTTCTGCCGCCGCCTGACGGTAGGTTCGGGGCAAGGGCATGAGTGCCCCGTCCCGCCATGCAGGGAGGCCTTCCGTGAGTTTGAGACCACTCACTCCTCAGGAGCGTTCCGACGCCCTTCGCAAGGCCGCTGCCGCAAGGGCCACCAGGGCCGAGGCAAAGGAGCGGCTCAAGACGGGCGAGCTGACCATCGCCAATGTCATCAGTGCCGCCGAATCCGACGACGCCATTGCCCGCATGAGAATCGTGGAGCTGCTCGAGGCCCTGCCCGGGATCGGCCGGGTCCGGGCGGCGGCCATCATGGACCAGCTCGGCATCGCACAATCCCGACGGGTCCGCGGCCTGGGAATCCACCAGCGCCGGGCGCTGGTAGATTTTATTGACGACAAGTAGCCCGGTCCGCCGAGCTGCCCACCACCGCCCAAAGGAATATGTGAGCAAGAAACCGGGACTGACAGTCCTCGCCGGCCCGACGGCTGTTGGCAAAGGCACCGTGTCCACCTACATCCGGGACAACTACCCCGGAGTCTGGCTCTCCGTGTCGGCCACCACGCGCCCGCCGCGGCCGGGGGAGCAGGACGGGATCCACTACTTCTTCAAATCGGCCGAGGAATTCGATTCCCTGGTCGAAAACGGCGAATTGCTCGAGTGGGCCGTCGTCCACGGCCGGAACCGCTACGGCACGCTGCGCAGCACGGTTGACGCCGCCATTGCCGAGGGCCGCTCGGTGCTGCTGGAGATCGATCTGCAGGGCGCCCGGCAGGTCAAGCAGGCCGTCCCGGATGCCCAGTTTGTGTTCCTGGCGCCCCCGAGCTGGGACGAAATGGTCCGCCGGCTGGTCGGCCGCGGCACGGAAAGCGCCGAAGAACAGCAGCAGAGGCTGGAAACCGCTAAACTAGAACTTGCCGCTGAACCGGAGTTCGACCACACCGTCATCAATGATGACGTTCGTCGGGCAGCGGACGAGCTTGTTTCACTCATGGGGCTGACCCCGAACCCGCGCTAGGCGCCGGGACGTACCGGCCCGTTAGAATTTGGAGAATTCGTGTCCACGAACCTTGAAGGCATCATCAACCCGCCGATCGACGAGCTGCTGAAGGCCGCCGACTCGAAGTACGGACTGGTGATTTTTGGTGCCAAGCGCGCACGCCAGATCAACGCGTACTACGCCCAGCTGCATGAGGGCCTGTTTGAGTACGTTGGCCCGCTGGTCGACACCAAGCTGAACGAGAAGTCCCTGTCGATCGCCCTGCGCGAGATCAACGAAGGCAAGCTCGTCTCCACGCCGATCGAAACCGCAGAGTAATTCCCCCCGCGGGAAGAGCCAAGTAAACAGACTGCCTGCTGACGGAGATCACGTGCGCATAGTCCTCGGAGTCGGGGGAGGGATTGCCGCCTACAAGGTGGCATCGCTCCTCCGGCTTTTTACTGAAGCCGGGCATGACGTCACGGTCATCCCCACCGAGGCGGCCACCCGCTTCGTCGGCGTCGCGACGTGGGAGGCCCTGTCCGGGCACCCGGTGAGCAACAGCGTGTTCGACGCCGTCCACACGGTCAACCATGTCCGGCTCGGCCACGAGGCCGAACTGATCGTCGTGGCCCCGGCCACGGCCGATCTCCTGGCCCGCGCGGCCACCGGCCAGGCCGATGACCTCCTCACCAACACCCTGCTGATGGCCGGCGACTGCCCGGTGCTCATGGCCCCGGCCATGCACACCGAAATGTGGCAACACCCCGCGACCCAGGCCAACGTCGAAACGTTGCGCAGCCGCGGCGTCACCGTGCTGGAACCCGCGAGCGGGCGGCTGACCGGCGCCGACTCCGGTCCCGGCCGCCTGCCCGAGCCGGAGGCGATCTTCACCGCCGCCATGGCCCTCGCCGGCGCCGAAGCGGCCGCCGCCAACGCTTCCGCAACTTCCGCGGCGATGCCGGCCGTTGACCCGGACGTGGCCACTGCCCTGGCCGCCGCGCCTGCAACGGTGCAGCCGGCGGTTACGCCGTTGGCCGGACTGACGGTGACCATCAGTGCCGGCGGCACCCGGGAACCGCTGGACCCCGTGCGGTTCCTCGGCAACCGCTCCTCCGGCAAGCAGGGCGTGGCCTTGGCCGCCGCGGCCCGCGAGGCCGGAGCCCGCGTCCGCCTGCTGGCCGCCCACATGGAAGTCCCGGCGCCCGCCGGCGTCGAAATCGTCCAGGTCGAAACGGCCCTGGAACTGCGGGAGGCGGCGCTGCACGCGGCCGCCGACTCCGACGTCGTCATCATGGCCGCCGCGGTCGCGGACTTCCGGCCGGCGGACGTCGCCGGGACCAAGATCAAGAAGCGCGACGACGTCGCCGATCCCGTGATCAACCTGGTGCGCAACCCCGACATCCTGCGCGAACTCGTCGAGGTCCGCGACGCCGCGTCCCGGAATCAGCTGATCGTCGGCTTCGCCGCCGAGACGGGCGATGCCGGCGGCGATGTCCTGGACTATGCCCGGGCCAAGCTGCACCGGAAAGCCTGCGACCTGCTGGTCGTCAACCAGGTGGGCCGGGACTTGGTCTTTGGCGAGGACACGAACACAGTAGTCATCCTTTCCCGTGACGGCTCCGAACCCCAAGAGGCGTCGGGTTCCAAATCCGACGTCGCGGCTGCCGTGATCGACCGGATCAGCGCCGAGCTGAGCCGGGCTGTACCGCCGGCGTAGCCCGGCGTAACCAACATCTCCTTAGCACGGGGACACACGCCGCCGGACGTCCGTTATCCAACCAGTAAGGTAGTTGAGTGACTTTACCGCTGCACATCCCCGCCTTCCACGGGTCCACGCCCGCCGCGCTCCGGCTCTTCACGTCCGAGTCGGTGACGGAGGGCCACCCCGACAAGATCTGTGACCAGATCAGCGATGCGATCCTCGACGCACTGCTCGACAAAGACCCCGAGTCCCGGGTAGCCGTGGAGACGCTGGCCACCACCGGGCTGGTCCACGTCGCGGGCGAGGTCACCACCGATGCCTATGTCGAGATTCCGCAGATTGTCCGGGAGACCATCCTGGGCATCGGGTACGATTCTTCGGCCAACGGCTTCGACGGCGCCCGGTGCGGCGTCTCGGTATCCATCGGCCAGCAGTCCAACGACATCGCCGGCGGCGTGTTCAACTCCCTCGAAGCGCGTGAGGGCCGCCAGGAGGACGACTACGACCTCCAGGGAGCCGGCGACCAGGGACTCATGTTCGGCTACGCCAGCGACGAAACGCCGTCCTACATGCCCGTGCCGATCTGGCTCGCGCACCGGCTCTCCGAGCGCCTGACCGAGGTCCGCAAGAACGGCGAACTCGCCTACCTGCGCCCGGACGGCAAGACCCAGGTCACCGTGGGCTACGACGGCGACCGCCCGGTCTCAGTCGAAACTGTCGTCATCTCCAGCCAGCACGCCGAAGGCACCAGCCTGGACCAGCTCCGGGCCGACCTCGCCGAGCACGTGGTGGGGCCGGTCATGGCACTGTCCAACCTGGACACCTCACGGACCCGCAACATCCTCAACCCCGCAGGCGCCTTTGTGATTGGCGGCCCGGTAGGCGACGCCGGCCTCACCGGCCGCAAGATCATCGTCGACACCTACGGCGGCATGGCCCGCCACGGCGGCGGCGCGTTCTCCGGCAAGGACCCGTCGAAGGTGGACCGTTCGGCCGCCTACGCCATGCGCTGGGTCGCCAAGAACGTGGTGGCCGCCGGCCTCGCCAAGCGCGCCGAAATCCAGATCGCCTACGCGATCGGCCAGGCCCGCCCCGTGGGAACCTACGTTGAGACATTCGGAACCGAAACCGTGGACCCGGCCCGCATCAGCGCCGCGATCGCCGAGATCTTCGACCTGCGCCCGCGGGCCATCATCGACGCCCTCGACCTCAAGCGCCCGATCTACGCCAAGACCGCCGCCCACGGACACTTCGGCCGCGAAGACCCGGACTTCACCTGGGAACGCCTGGACCGGGTGGACGAGCTGAAAGCGTTCTTCAACGCCTAAGGCCGGCCAAACCGTCCGATGCTGTCTTGTCGGTTTGTTTTCACAGTGAGTTTGTCAGTCCTGCGTGATGCACTGTAGCCAGGCCGCCCTCCGGTGGCCTGGCTACAGTGCATTTGGGAATACAGTGCATTTCGGAAACAGTGCATTTCGGAAACTGTGCATTTCGGAAACAGTGCATGTGTCGAACGATCCTCAGGGGAGGTGCGAGCCGTGAGTCCCATTCCTGCCGGCGGCGCGCCCGGTGAACCCCAGCAGCTGTGCCTGCTCCAGGGTTTTCCAGCCTCCGCCGCGGAAGCGTCCGGGCCGGCCCTTGCGGCCCACCTGCCAGTGGCGCGGGTGCTCATCGAGTCCTCGCTGCCCCACCTGGACAGGCCTTTCGACTACAGCGTCCCCGCCGCCCTCGACGCCGACGCCATGCCCGGAGTCCGGGTCAAGGTCAAATTCAACGGGCAGGAACTGGCCGGATACCTGCTGGAGCGCACCGCCGGATCCGACGCCGGCCACCCCCTGGTGCCGCTGCACAAGGTGCTCTCCGCCGTCCCGGTCCTGACCCCCGCAGTGGCCGAGCTCGCCGGCCGGATCGCCTCGCGCTACGCCGGAACGGTCAGCGATGTCCTGCGCGTGGCCGTGCCGCCGCGCATGGCCAAGCTGGAAAAGGAATTCGCCCCGGACGGCCGGCTCGATCCCGCGCTGTTCGGCACTGAGACGTTCGGTCTGGCGACCGACGTGTCGCTTCCGTCGCCGGCCGCCGGCAGCATCTGGACCCGGTACCGCAACGGTGCGGCATTCCTCGCCCACCTCGCCGCGGGGGAGTCGCCCCGGGCCGTCCTGACCGCCCTGCAGGGGTACGGGCCCGCCGGCTGGCCGCGGATGATCGCCGAAGCCGTGGCCGCAGTGCGGATCTCCGGCCGCGGCGCCGTCGTCGTGGTGCCCGACTACCGGGACCTTGACCGCGTGGAATCTGCCTTGCTGGAACTGCTTCCCGCCGGCGACGTCGCCCGGCTCACCGCGGACGACGGCCAGACGCCGCGCTACCGCAGCTTCCTGCGCGTGCTCAGCGGCGCCGCCGGGGTCGCCGTGGGCACGCGGTCCGCGGCCTACGCGCCGGTGCCGAACCTCGGGCTCGTCATCTGCTGGGACGACGGCGACGACCTCCACATCGAACAGCGCTCCCCGTACGCGCACACCCGCGAAGTCCTCCTGCTCCGGGCGGGCCAGGAGGGGGCCGCGTGCCTGCTCGCGGCCCATTCGCGCAGCACCGAAACGGAGCGGCTGGTCGCCTCCGGCTGGGCCCAGGCCGTGGAAGCGGACCGGGCCGTCGCGCGGCGGACAGTCCCGCGGGTCCTGAACACGGCCGACAGCTACGAACTCGAGCATGACCCGCTCGCCCGGATCGCCCGGCTCCCCGGCGCGGCCTGGCGGGCCGCCAAGGAAGGCCTGGAACGGGGTCCGGTCCTGGTCCAGGTGGCCCGCGCCGGCTACGCCCCCTCGCTGGTGTGCGACACCTGCCGGGAACCGGCCCGCTGCACCGCCTGCAGCGGCCCGCTGGCGATCGCCGGTCCGGGCGGGAGCAGCGCCGTGCCGCAATGCCGCTGGTGCTCGGCCCCGGCCCCGGCCTGGCGCTGCGGCACGTGCAACGGCGCCAGGCTAAGGCGCGGCGCCACGGGAGCCCTCCGCACCGCGGAGGAGCTGGGCCGGGCGTTTCCGGGAAAACCGGTCATCACCTCCTCCGGGGACCAGATCAAGGCCACCGTTGCGGAGACCGCGGCCCTGGTGGTGGCCACCGTCGGCGCCGAACCCGTGGCCTTCGGCGGGTACGCCGCGGCCCTGCTGCTCGACGGCGATTCGCTGCTGCGCCGGGAAAACCTGAGGGCGGGGGAGGACGCGGTCCGCCGCTGGTTCAACGCCGCGGCCCTGGTGCGGCCCGCTTCGGAGGGCGGCCTGGTGGTCATCACGGCCGACGACGCCGCCGGGGTTGGCGCCCTGCTGCGCTGGGATCCCGCCGGGTACGCCAGCCGGGAACTGGCACTGCGGCAGGAGCTGCAGCTGCCGCCCGCCGTGCGGGTCGCTTCCGTCACCGGCGGCAGGACCGCCGTCGGCCATTTCACGGATGCCATCCAGCAGCGGCTGGCGGCGCAGGGAACCGTCCTCCGGACGGCCGGGCCCGCGCCGGTCATTCTGCCGGCGGCCGCGGGGGCAGGCCGCACGCCGCCGCAGGATGCTGCGACGCGGGATACTGTGCCCCGGGATGCTGTGCCCCGGAATGCTGTGCCCCGGGACTCCGGCCAGGAGGTCCGGACCCTGCTGTTCATCCCCTACGCCCAGGCCGCGGCTGCCACGGCCGTCATGCGGGCCGTCAAGGCGGCGGCCGCAGCCAAGCGCAGCGACGACCCGGTGCAACTGCGCCTGGACGGCGTCGACGTCCTCTAGGACCCTCCATTGCGTCCCCGCGGATCACATGGCCCCACCGGCACGGCGGTCCCTCTATTCAAAGGGCGCGCATGCCGCAACAGGCCCGCAGGCCGGCGGCCATTCGCCGCAGATGGCCGGAATGAGGCTCCGTATTGCGGCCCTCCGCGGCAAATGGGTGGTCGGGACCGTGGCGCCAGCGTCATCCCGGCCTCGCTTTGGGTGCGGCGCGGAGCGGATCTCCGCGCCGGCCACTTACAGCCGTTCCGGCTATCTCCGGCCGCGGGGCCGGTTCCGGAGCGCGACGGCCTCTTCGGCGACGGCCACGAGCCGCCGCGCCGACTCATCCCAGCTGAAGTCTGCGGCCCGCTCCACTGAACGGCGGGACCGGGCCTTCCACAGGGCGGGGTCCTCGAGCGTGCGCACCGCCTCGGCAAACTCCGCCGGGGAGTCCGGATGCACGTAGCTGACGGCATCGTCACCGACCTCCCGGAAGATCGGGATGTCGCTGGCAATCACCGGCGTGCCGTGGGACATGGCCTCGACGAGCGGCAGTCCGTAGCCCTCGGCCCGGGACAGGCTGACCAAGGCGGTGGTGCGTGCCAGGAGGGCCTCATACTCGGCGTCGGTCACCCCGTTGTGGAAGACGATGCTTGCGCCCTCCGGAGCCAGGGCCTCGAGCTCGGCCCGCCGCTCGGGCGTGATGCGGCTGAGCAGATGCAGGGTCATGTCCGGGAGTTCCGCCATGCCGCGGACCATGGTCTCCACGTTCTTATAGGGCATGAAGGAACCCATGTAGAGCAGCGTTTTGTCGGCCCCCGCCCCGGGATCGCGCGGGGTGTGGCCGTGCTGGGGGGCGTTGCCGACAATCCTGACAGGACGCCGGGTGAGCCGGTACTTCGCCATCAGGGCCGCCGTGGTGGAGCTGATCGTCGCCACGATGTCCGCCCGGTTCAGCAGGAGCCGCTGGGGCCAGAAAGCTTTGTGGTATAGGCGCCACAGGACCCTGACGGGGGCCGGCAGGAATCCGGGAGGGGTGGGGTGCTCGTAGTAGATGAGGTCGTGCAGGGTCAGCACCAGGGCGTACTTCCGGCCCCAGCTGCCCATGGTCTGCATGGGGCATACCACCACGTCGGCGCCCAGCTTGTTGACCTTGGCCGCCACGAAGAGTTCGGCCGGGGACAGCGGGCTGTTGATCAGGGTGTAGGGAACATCGGGCAGGAGCGCGAGCTGGCGGGTGTCGCTGATCAGCATCGAGACGTCGGCGATCCTGGCGGCCGCCGCGATCAGGCTGGCGCCGTAGCGGCTGATGCCGTCGTGGTGGTCCAGCCGGGTGAAGCGGGCATCAATGAGAATTTTCACGCGGCGTGGTCCTTTAGGAAGCGTCTGATGTAGCGGGCAGCGGGCTCGGGGGTTTCGTAGTGGATCAGGTGCCCGACGCCGGGAATGACCTCCAGCCTCCCGTCCGGGAGCCGCGCCGCGAGTTTGTGCTGGTCCGCCAGCATGGCGATCTCGTCCTTCTCGCCCGCGATCAGCAGCACCGGCAGCGTCAGGTCGCCGGCCACCTCGGTGACGTTGCTGCCCACCGAGGCCTTGAAGGCCTGGAGCAGGCTCTCCCGGTCTGCGAAGGAGGAAAAATAGGCGCTGTGCTGGGCGTGCACGAACCGGCGGATGTCCTTGTCCCCGGTCTTGGCCATGGTCACGCTCATCACCCGCACGATCGCCTGGCTGCGCAGCAGGGCCAGCCCGAGCCGCTGGGGAAGGCGTGCGGCGGCCTCGTAGTAGAGCACCGCGAGCTTCGTCATCAGGCCCTTGGGCCCTTCGAGGGCGGGCGCCGCGATGGGATTGACAAGGATCAGCTCGGCCACGGCACCGGGGTTGGCCGCCACGAAATGGCTGGCAATGATCGAACCGAACGAATGCCCCAGCAGGACCGTGTCCGCGCCCAGTCCCAGAGCAGCCATGAAACCGCCCAGGAACTGGCTGTAGCCGGCAACGCTGTGCCCGGTTCCCGCGAAGGCGGCCGAGCTGCCGAAGCCCGGCAGGTCCGGCATGATCAGGCGCATGTCCGTCAGCTGGTCGGCTACCCGGAGCAGGCCGTGGTGGTCGCCGCGGAACCCGTGCACCACCAGGATGGTGCGCGTTTCGGGGGTGACCTCGGCGGGTTCGTAGACCCAGTACGCGATCCGGGCACCGTCAACCTCAACGGACGCGGCCCGGGTGCGGGCGTCGAGTCCGCCGCTGAAGAGGGGCGTGCGTGAGGACCCGGTATCCACTTGTTCCATTGGTTCGAATCCTATGCGACGTTGTCGGGGTGGGAGCCGGTCCGGAAGCCGCGTTCGAGGCCGCCGACCTCCGTCATATCCAGCGGGGAGAGCTCAAAGTCGAAGACCTCGAAGTTTTCACGGATCCGCCCGGACGAGCTGGCCTTGGGGATGGCGATATTGCCCAGCTGCAGGTGCCAGCGCAGGATGATCTGTGCCGGCGTGCGGTCGTGTTCGGCCGCCAGGGCCAGGATCACGGGGTCCTTCAGGACCTGGCCGCGGCCCAAAGGACTCCACGCCTCGGTGCGGATACCCAGCAGCTCGTGCTTTTCCCGCAGTTCATCCTGCTGCAGCCAGGGATGAAGTTCGATCTGGTTCACGGCGGGCACCACCTCCGCCGTTTCCAGGAGCCGGTCCAGGTGCTGCGGCTGGAAGTTGGAGACGCCGATTGCGCGGACCTTGCCCTCGCGGTACAGCGTCTCCAGGGCCCGGTACGTTTCCGGGAACAGGCCACGGCGCGCGCACGGCCAATGGATCAGGTAGAGGTCGATGTATTCCAGGCCGAGGTTGGAGATCGAGGTGTCGAACGCACGCATGGTGGCGTCGTAGCCGTGGTCGTCATTCCAGACCTTGGTGGTGATGAAGAGGTCCTCGCGGGAAACGTAGGGTGCGGTTTCCCCAGGCCCGCCGCCGGTGCCCTCAAATCCGGACAGGGCACCGATTCCCTTGCCGACGCCCGTCTCGTTGCCGTACATGGCGGCGGTGTCGAAGTGCCGGTAGCCGGTCTCGACCGCCATGGTCACCAGGCTGGCGGCGTCGGCCGGGGGGACCTTGTACAGCCCGAACCCCAGCCGGTCGATCAATACGCCGTTGTTCAGGGTCAGCCGGGGGGAGAGTCTCATGACAAAGACTTTACCCACTGGCGCTGGCGAGTGCCGGACCGCCGTTGCCGCCGGCCGCGCCGGTCACGGTGCCCGCAACCGCTCAGCCCAGTCCGTCGAACCGGACGAGCCTGCGGGCGCTGGCCTCGTCCAGGATCAGGTCGGTGGCCAGTCCTGCCGCCAGCGCGCCCCTGAGCCCGTTGATTTTGGAAGCACCGGACACCACGCAGATGCGGCGCCGGACCTGGCGGAGCTGGGCCAGGTCCGGGCCGGTGGAGCGCGCGTTGAGCGTGATGCCGTCCGAGGACCCGTCGGCGCGGAAAAACACCGTGGCAACATCGCCCACCACATCGGAGTTCGCCAGGACGTTCAGGTCGTCTTCATCGAGGTAGCCGCCGGCGTAGACGTGGCTGGGGTAGTCGGCGTCGACCGATCCGACACCAAAGATCGCGATGCTCATCCGGGCCTGCAGCTCCAGGATCCGCTGAACACTCCGCTCATTCCACATTGCCCTTTTGGTCGCGGCGTGGTCGAAGAAGGCCGGCACGGGAAACTGTTCCACCCGTGCTCCGTAGGCGCTCCCGAACCGCCTCATGATGTCCGAGGCATAGGTGATGCCGGTGGTCTGCATGTTCCCGGCGCCGTTGAGCTGGACGATCACGCTGTCGTGGGTGATCTTGCGCGTCAGGTGCCGGCTCACGGCGCTCAGGGTGGAGCCCCATGCGACGCCGATGATGGCGTTGGAGTCCACCAGCGGTCCGATCGTCCGGGCAGCCTGCATGGCCACACGGTCCAGTGTTTCCGCCTCATTGAGGGTGTCCACCACCGGAACGACATGGACATCCACCTTGTATTCGGCGCGGATCATGCCCTCGAGTTCGGGCCCGGTGTCCAGCGGGCTGCGGATCTGGATCTGCACGAGACCCGAATCGCGCGCCGCGGACAACAGCCGGGAAACCGTGGACCGGGACGTCCGGAGCTCGCGGGCGATGGCGTCCATGGTCAGGTCCTGCAGGTAATACAGCTGGGCCGCGCGGAGGGCGTCGGACTGGCGTGATTGCATCATGACATTTCCCATCTGCACGTTTGTGCATAGTGCTTGACTCCATTTTCCATTAGTCCAAAGAATAGTGTTGAACGGCGCCGCGCCACGGGCGTGCCGCACAGAATCAAACCCAAGGGAGCAATTTTGGGACAGAAGGACTCAGTCGGCACACCGGCGAACGATCGCGCCTCGGTGCAGAAGCTGCGGACGCGGCGGCACGCGCAGGTTCTGATCATCGGAGGCGGAATCAACGGGGTCGGAACGTTCCGTGACCTGGCGCTGCAGGGCGTGGATGTGGCGCTCGTTGAGCGCGGCGATTACTGCCAGGGTGCCAGCGGCGCCTCTTCCCACATGATCCACGGCGGTATCCGGTACCTCGAAAACGGCGAGTTCCGCCTGGTCCAGGAGTCGGTGACCGAGCGCAACAGGCTTCTGCGGATCGCGCCGCACTACGTCAAGCCGCTGCAGACCACGATCCCGATCTTCAGCACCTTCTCCGGGGTCCTGGCCGCCCCCATGCGCTTCCTGACCCACAAGCAGGGCAAGCACACCGAACGCGGGGCGTTCCTGATCAAGCTCGGCCTGAGCATGTACGACTTCTTCTCCCGCGACGGCGGCACGGTTCCGCGCCACCAGTTCCGCGGACGCAAACGCGCCCTCGCCGAGCTGCCCCGCCTGCACCCCGGGATCAAGTACGCGGCCACGTACTTCGACGCCTCCGTCCACAACCCCGAGCGCCTCACCCTCGACGTGCTCCAGGACGGCGAGAAGGCCGGCGGCGCGGACGGCCACGCCCGCGCCAGCAACTACGTCTCCCTGGTCTCGCTGGGCGGCTCCGGAACCCCCGGAACCCCCAGCACCCCCGGAACCACTGTCCAGCTGCGCGATGAACTGACCGGTGAGGTGTTCGACTTCACTGCCGACGTTGTCGTGAACACCACCGGCGCCTGGGTCGACCTGACCAACGAGGCCATGGGGGCGGCGTCGTCGTTCATGGGCGGAACCAAGGGTTCGCACATCGTGCTGGACCATCCGGAGCTGCTCGCGGCGTGCAACGGCCGCGAAATCTTCTTCGAGCACACCGACGGCCGGATCGTACTGATCTACCCGATGGGGGACCGCGTCCTGGTCGGCACCACCGACGTCGACGCCGACATGGCCCAGGACGCCGTGTGCACCGAAGCGGAAATCGACTACTTCTTTGACCTGATCGGCCACGTGTTCCCGGACATCCCGGTGGGCCGGGACCAGATTGTCTACTCGTTCTCCGGTGTTCGGCCGCTTCCGAAGCACGACGCGACCCAGCCCGGCTTCGTCAGCAGGGACTACCGGATCGAACGCCGTGCGGCGGCGGGCGGCGCCGTCCTCAGCCTCGTCGGCGGCAAGTGGACCACGTTCCGGGCCCTCGCCGAGCACCTGAGCAACGACGTCCTGGCCGAACTCGGTATGGAACGGAAGGTTTCGACGGCGAAGCTCGCCATCGGCGGCGGCGCCGGCTTCCCGGACAGCGAGGACGGCGTCCAGCGCTGGATCAAGGCCCACATGTCGGCCGGCCGCGACGCCGCCCGCGTCACCGGGCTGCTGACCCGCTACGGGACCCGTGCCGAAGAAGTCATCCGCTTCCTGGACGGGGCCGCGGCCGGCGAGCCGGACCGGCTGCTGCATTCCACCCGCGAGCTGAGCACCCGGGAACTGGAGTTCATGGCCGCCCATGAGCAGATCGGGCACCTCGTGGACGTCCTCATCCGCCGCACGTCCCTGGCTTTTCGCGGCCTGGTGACAGGGGAACTGCTCAACGAAGTCGCGGACATCCTTTCCGGACCGCTCGGCTGGGACGCGGCACGCCGGGCCTCAGAGATCAGCCACGCACAGGAGGTGCTACAGCGGTTCCACGGTGTCCGGGTCCACAGCCTGGTCGCCTGATATTGCTTGCGTGCCCGGGCAGGGAAGCCCGGGTGCAAGCACTGCGCGGTCCGCCCTGGCGGCCGGCGCAGTGGCCGGCCGGCAGCACGAACATGCTGCCGGCCCCACGGCTTCCAAACTCGCGGAGGCCGACAACAGAAAATAGAGGAGTCAAAGATGTCTCTTGGAATAGTTTTCCTATCCGAATTATTCGGTACCGCCATGCTGACCCTGCTGGGTTGCGGCGTTGTGGCCAACGTTGCGCTCAAAGGCACCAAGGGCAACAACGGCGGGTTCCTCATGGTCACCTGGGGGTGGGGCCTTGCCGTCTTCTCCGGTGTCTATGTTGCTTCTATCTCAGGTGCGCACCTGAACCCGGCCGTGACTTTTGGCCTGCTGGTCAACGGCAAGAAGTTGTACGCCCCCGGTGTTCCGGTTGACTTCGCCTCGACCCTGACGTACTTCGGCGGTGAACTGACCGGTGCCTTCCTCGGCGCGGTCGTGATGTGGCTGGCCCACAAGCAGCACTTTGATCTCGAGCAGGAGCCCGCCAGTCAGCTGGCCGTCTTCTCCACGGGCCCGGCGATCCGCTCCAACCAGTGGAACCTGATCACCGAGATCATCGGCACCTTTGTCCTCGTGTTCGTTATCCTGACCTTCGGCGGGACGCCTTCCGGGCTCGGCCCGCTGTCGGTGGCCCTGCTGGTCGTCGGTATCGGTGTTTCGCTCGGCGGCCCCACCGGCTACGCCATCAACCCCGCCCGTGACCTGGGCCCCCGCATCGCGCACGCCTTGCTCCCCATCAAGGGCAAGGGCTCCAGCGACTGGAGCTACTCCTGGATCCCGGTGGTCGGTCCGCTCATTGGCGGCGGCCTCGGCGGCCTCGTGGCAGCAGTCGTGCCGATCATCATCCCCGTCATCCCTCACTAACTGCCCGTTCAACCGTCAGTACAACTGCCACGCCAAACAGACAAGGACGTCACTATGAACCAGTACGTAGTTGCAATCGACCAGGGGACCACGAGCACCCGAGCCATCGTGTTCGACCACAGCGGCAGCATCGTCTCCTCCGGCCAGATGGAGCACGAGCAGATCTTCCCCCAGCCCGGCTGGGTGGAGCACAACCCCGCTGAAATCTGGAACAACACCCGCGAGGTGATCGGCTCGGCCCTGTCCAAGGCGAACCTGACCCGGCACGACATCGCCGCCGTCGGCATCACCAACCAGCGCGAAACAGCGGTGGTGTGGGACAAGACCACCGGCGAGGCGATCTACAACGCCATCGTGTGGCAGGACACCCGCACCCAGCCGATCGTGGACGAACTCGCGAAGGACGGCGGCGTAGAACGCTTCAAGCAGAAGGTGGGCCTGCCGCTGGCGACCTACTTCTCGGGCACCAAGATCAAGTGGATCCTGGACAACGTCGAGGGCGCCCGGGCCAAGGCGGAGGCCGGCGACCTCGTCTTCGGCAACACCGACTGCTGGGTGCTCTGGAACCTGACCGGCGGGACCGACGGCGGAGTGCACGTCACCGACGTGACCAACGCCTCACGGACCATGTTCATGGATCTTGAGACGCTGTCGTGGGACCAGGAGATTCTGGACGCGTTCGGCGTCCCGGCCTCCATGATGCCGGCCATCAAGTCCTCCTCCGAGGTCTATGGCACGGTGCACACCTCCCAGCTGCTTCGCGAGGTTCCTGTGGCCGGGATCCTGGGCGACCAGCAGGCGGCCACGTTCGGGCAGGCGGCGTTCGATGCCGGGGAAGCCAAGAACACCTACGGCACGGGCTGCTTCCTGATCTTCAACACGGCCGAGGAAATTATCCATTCCAAGAACGGGCTGCTGACCACCGTCGGCTACAAGCTCGGCGACGCGGCGCCGCACTACGCGCTGGAGGGCTCCATTGCCGTCACCGGTTCCTTGATCCAGTGGCTGCGGGACAACCTCGGCATGATCAGCAGCGCCCCGGAGGTCGAGACCCTCGCGGCCTCGGTGGAGGACAACGGCGGTGTGTACATTGTGCCGGCATTCTCCGGCCTCTTCGCACCGTACTGGCGCTCGGACGCCCGCGGCGCCATTGTGGGCCTGACCCGCTATGTTACCAAGGCCCATATCGCCCGCGCGGCGCTGGAGGCCACCGCCTTCCAGACCCGTGAGGTGCTGGACGCCGTCAACGCCGACTCCGGCGTACCGCTGACGGAGCTGAAGGTCGACGGCGGCATGGTCGCCAACGACGCCCTGATGCAGTTCCAGGCGGACATCCTCGGCGTGCCGGTCATCCGTCCGAAGGTGGTCGAGACGACGGCGTTGGGCGCAGCCTACGCGGCCGGCCTGGCGGTCGGATTCTGGAAGGACCTGGGCGAGTGCTCGGCCAACTGGGCCGAGGACAAGCGGTGGGAGCCGCAAATGGACCAGGCCGAGCGGGAACGCCAGATGCGTCTCTGGAAGAAGGCCGTCACCAAGTCGATGGACTGGGTTGACGACGACGTGAAGTAGGCGCGCACAAGGAGCCCCGGCCGGGAAGATCCCGGCCGGGGCTCCTTTGTCTATTGCCCGGGAGCGGCAGGGCCGTTAGTGGTAGTGGTGGCCATCGTAGCCACGTGCCACCTCAGCGCGCGGCGTCTTCGCGTAGACGTCCTTGCTGACCGTGTAGCCCCGGCGGTCGATCTGCAGTGCCTGCTCGTTGACGCTCTTCAGCTCGGAGCGGCTGAGCTTCTTGATCTTGACGAGATTCAGGAACTCCTGGTCCTCTCCGCCCACGGCCGTGACCTTGATCAGACCCGTGTGCTTGGAATAGAACTTTCGCTGGTGGCCGGCGCTTGGCGGGTCCAGCGGGTTGAACTCATCGATGACCAGCACATCGCTGTAGCAACCAGTGGCGACGCAGACGCGTTGGTCCTTCGCGAACACATCACCGCAGTCCAGGAAGTCCACGCTGGGTGCGTAGGCCTGGGGGTAGGCGGGGGTCTTCAGGCGCGGGTGGCTCTGCATGGCGATGCCCGCCTGGGCCTTGTCGATGCCGCTGATGAACGTACTTGGCGCACCCACAAGCTTCCCGTTCTCGTACTCCTCCGGATATTCGCCGAAGAGCCACACGTCGCCCTTCCGTGTCTCGGCGAAGAAGGCAAGTTCCGATTCCGCGAGCTCACCGTCGGAGTAGTCCCGGTCCCATATCGCGATGGTCTTCACCCCGTCGATCACCTTGGTCAGCCCCGTGACCGTGCTGACAACCTTGCGGGTGGTTGTCCCGTCCGGGGAGACTACTTTGCCGGTGGTGGTGTACTGCATGCCGGGTTCGAGGGGGAACCACTTGTTGTCAATCTCCGGCCTGGACGGGAAGGCGCTGCGGTTGAATTTGATTGCCGAGCCGGGGCCGCACAGTTCCTGCGAACGGGCGGCCGCCGGCGCGGTGGCTGCCGTCGCCGCGGCCGCCGTCGCCGCCGTCAGCGACGCCACCACCAGCAAGACCGCGGAGCCGTAAGCGGTAAATCTCTTAGATAGTGGAGTCATCTGACTGGCCTCTCATTGTTGGTAGTTGTTGCTATACGGCTGATACAGGTTCCGGCTCGCGGGGCTGACGGTCATGACGTGCCGGACCCTTCTTGGCGAACCGCAGGTAGAGCGATGGAACGATGAACAGGTTGACCAGTGTCGATGTCACCAGCCCGCCCAGGATCACCACGGCCATGGGGTGCTCGATCTCATGGCCGGGGCGGTTGCCCATCACCACCAGCGGGACCAGGGCGAGTGCGGTGGCGAGCGTGGTCATCAGGATTGGTGACAGGCGTTCGGCTGCGCCCCGCAGGACCAGGTCCCGGCCGAACGGCACGCCTTCGAACTGTTCCAGGTGCTGGCAGTGGTTGATGAGCAGGATGCCGTTGCGGGCGGCGATGCCCATCACTGTCAGGAACCCGACCAGCGACCCGAGGGACAGGATTCCGCCGCTCATGTGCGCGGCGATCACCCCGCCCACCAGTGCCACCGGCAGCGTCAGGATGCCCAGAACGGCAAGCCGCCAGCTCCGGAATGCCGCCTGGAGCAGGAGGAACACCACAACCAGGGCGCCCATCGCGAAGAGGAGAAGCCGCTGCGAGGCGGCCTGCCGCTCCGCGTATTCGCCCAGGATCTCGGCGCTGTATCCGGTGGGGAACTCCACGGACTTGAGATCGGATTCGAGCTTCTCGACGACTTTGGCCAGATCGCCTTCCTTGACGTTGGCGCTGACATCGAGGCGGCGGGACCCTTCCGAACGCTCAATGACGTTGGGAGTGGGCTTTACCGTGATCTTGGCGACATCGGCCACCCGGATCTTCTGCCCGCTGGGAGTGTCCAGCGGGAGGTTCTCGATACTTGTGACGCTGGTCCGGATCGCCGGAGGACTCCAGACCTGGACGTCATAGGCCTTGCCGTCCCGGTAGACGTCGCCGACCTCTTCGCCGGATACCAGGGTGGCTGCGGCACGGCGGACGTCACCGGGCTTCAGGCCGTAGCGGTTGGCGGCGTCCAGGTTCACCTCGACGTCCACCTGCGGAACGTTGACCTGGAGTGCGACTTTGGCTCCGATGGCACCCTCGATGCCGGCCAGGGCAGTCTTGACCTTGTCCGCCTGCTTCTTCAGCGTGTCCAGGTCATCGCCGTACACGCGGACCACGATCGAGTAGCCCGTACCGGTGAGCACCTCGCGGACACGTTCCTTGAGGTAGGTCTGGACGTCCCGGTGGATGCCGGGATACCCGTCCACGACCTGCTGGATGGAGGCCAGGGTCTTGTCGTAGTCGACCGAGGGGTCAACGCTGATCCAGTTCTCGCCAAAGTTGACCCCCACCACCTCATCGGCGGCGAAGGCCTGGCCGATGTGGGACCCGCAGTTGTTGACGCCGGCAATGGTCATCAGCTCCTGGCAGGCCAGTTGGCTGACGCGCACTTCCTCGGCGTTGGAGGTGCCGGGTTGCGTGACCCAGTGCATGAGGAAGTCACGTTCCTTGAACGAGGGCAACAGTGACTGGCCCAGGAGCGGGGCCGCTATGATTCCGACGACGCCGAGTGCCCCCACCGCGAGGTAGCCCGGGAGCGGGCGTTTCACAATGGGACGCAGGGCGGCGCCGTACCAGCGCTTGAGGACCCGGACCACCGGCGGATCGCGGTCTTCCAGCTTGGCATTGCGCAGGAAGATGTACGCCATGGCCGGCGTGACCGTGAGGGCCACCAGCATGGACGCCAAAACCGCCAGGGTGTAGGCGGTCGCCAGGGGCCGGAAGAAGGCGCCCGTCAGGCCGTCCAGGAAGAAGATCGGTACCGTGGCGGCAACGATAATCAGGGTGGCGTAGACGATGGGGCCGCGGACTTCCAGGGAGGCGTTGACGACCACGCGGGCGGTGCTTTCGGTCCCGCCGCTGGCGCGGTGGTGCCGGAGCCGCCTGACGATGTTCTCGACGTCGATGATGGCATCGTCCACCACGACCCCGACGGCAATCACCAGCCCCGCAAGCACCATCGTATTAATCGTGCCTCCGGTCCAATACAGCACCAGAGCCGCTGCCATCAGCGACAACGGGATCGCCGTCACGCTCACCAGGGCTGTCCGCCATTGGAACAGGAAGACGCTCAGCACCAGGACGACCAGGAAGCAGCCCAGCAGCAGCGCGAGGCTCAGGTTGCCGAGCGACTCCTCGATGAACGAGGCGGGCCGGAACAGGGTGGTGTCGACTGCGATTCCGGTCAGGCCGGGCTGCAGTTCCTTGAGCGCTTCCTCGACCCCGCGGGTGACTTCGAGGGTGTTGCCCCACGGCAGCTTTTCGACGATCAGCATCAGTCCGGGGCCGCCATTGATGACCGCGTCACCGATCAGTTGCTGGTGGTCCTCCACGACGGTTGCCACGTCGGCGAGCTTCAGGGGAGGCAGTCCCTCGCGTTCCTCCAGTGGCACCTGGGCAACGTCCGCCGGAGACGTGATGGGTTGTACGTGCCTGATGGACATGCTCTGGCTGGGTGTTTCCAGCGCCCCTCCGGTGCCGATCAAGGCACCGGGGGAGTACTTGAGCAGGCCGGCGTCCAAGGCGTCGGACGTGGAGTTCATGACGTTTTCCAGCGTCACGTTGTTGGCTGCCAGCTTGGTCGGATCAACCTGGACCTGGAGCATCTGAAGCCGTTCGCCCCAGATCGCAACGTTCGCCACGCCAGGCACCCGCAGCAGGTGTGCCCGGATGTTCCAGTAGGAAACCATGGACATTTCGATCAGGGAGCGGGTCTCGGAGGAGAGCCCGATCTTCATGACACGGCTGGTGGAGGACAGCGGCTGGAGCATTATTGGCGGCGCCGCCCAGGTCGGCAGGGTCGGTATGACCGTTGCCATCCGCTCCGACACCAGCTGCCGGGCGGTGAGCAGATCGGTCCCGGGTTTGAACTCCATCACGATGGCGGACAGCTGCGACACAGACTTCGACCGCATCTGGTCCAGGCCGTCTATGCCGTTGAAGGCCTGCTCCATCGGAACCGTTACGAGTTCCTCGACTTCGGAGGCAGTGAGACCCAGACATGCCGTCTGAACCTCGACGCGGGGCGGTGCGAACTCCGGGAAAACATCCACCGAAGCGCTGCTGAGTTGCGCGCCGCCCACGATCATGAGGGCGGCCGCCATCGCAATGATGATCGACCGGAACCTCAGGCTTGCAGCGACAATCCGGCGCATGTCAGTGCGCCGTATCGAATTCAGCGCCGAAGAGTTCAGCCGCGCCGACGGTTACGATTGCGGTGCCGACCGCGGGGCCGGCCGAGGCCGTGACCACTCCGTCCTCCACCTTGGCTACCGTGACCGGCTGCCGCTGGTAGACCCGCGGGGCCGGGTTGGTGTACACCCAGGTTTTTCCGCTGGCGTCGTAGAGCAGGGCTGAGTAGGGCACGAGGATGTCCTTACCCTTTCCGGCCTTGACGGTGTCGGTCTTCAGGTCGAGGCGTTCGATTCCCTTCTCCGTCAACGTCAGTTTCGCGATGCCTGTTGCGGCATTCTTCTCCACCTTGGCGGGTTCGTTGGCCGAGACGGCGGCGGGAGCCGCCGCCGTCGTCTGGGCACATGCGGGCAACGCGAACAAAAGTGCTGCGCATACAGCGGCCGCCAGGGGCAGGCGCCGCGAGGGCTGTTGGCTGGTCATTTTGCTTCCACCTTTTCCTGCGTAACGGGCTGGACGGGAACTTCGGCCTCGTACACTTCGGCCCACTCTTCCGGGGCGGAACCGGGCCCGAACCAGAGTGCGAGCAGGGGGAGTACGAAGATCCCGATGAGAGTTGTCGTGATGAGTCCGCAGACGATGATCAGGGCCATCGGGCCCAGGAAGGACCCGCCGACGGCGCCGCCGAAGAGTCCCGGCGGGATCAGGATCGCCACCGTGATCAGGGCTGCCTTCAGAATGGGCGAGACCCGGTCCCGGGCCGCCATCATGATGACCTTGTCAGGGGACTCGTGTGGGGCGGCCCGCCACAGCTCATCCGTCCGGGCGGAGAGCAGCGCCGCGTTGCGGGCGGCAACGGCCAGCACCGCGGCAAAGGCCGTGAGCGCCAGCACAGTGATGGCGCCTCCCGCGATCCACGCTGCCACGGCGGCCCCGGCCAGCGCGGCCGGCAGGGACAGGAAGATGGCAAGCGCCAGCTTCCAGCTCCGCACCGCTGTCTGGAGAAGGAGCAGGATTCCCAGAAGGGCAGCCGCGCCGATCCACAGAACCATGGCGTCCCCGGCGAGCTGTTCACTGTACTTCGTGGGGATTTCGGCGTGGTATTCCAGCGGGAACTGGATCTGCTCGATCGCCGCGTCGATGTCGCGCTGGATATCCGCGAGCGGACGTCCGCTGACCTCGGCCACCACATCGATCCGGCGTGAGGTGTCATCGTGCAGAATCACGACTTCATTGGGAACGAGCCGGATGTCGGCGATTTGGCCCAGCTGGACCTGGCCGCCGCTTGGCGTGTCCAGCAGGAGCTCACGGATGCTGGTCAGGTCATCCCGGACGTCCACCGCGCCGCGCACCACCACTTCAAAGACCTTCTGCTGTTCGAAGAGGTTGCCGACGACGATGCCTTGCATCAGGGCGGCGGCGGCGCGGCGTGCGTCGCCGGGTTTGATGCCGACCTTCTGCGCCGCCTCGAGGTTGACCTCGACTTCGACGATGGGCGTCATGGCGCTGGCGTTGATCGTCGGGTTCTTCACGCCGTCGACCTTTTCGATGGCCTTGCGGACCTCTTCTGCCTTCTCGCGCAGGACGGGCAAGTCTGTTCCGTAGACGCGGACAGCGAATCCGGGATCCATGCTGCTGCGCTCCTGGCCGATCTGCTGCTGGGAGTAGTTCACCACGTTGTGGGCGATGCCGGGGTAGCCCTGGACGACGTCACGGACCGCCTGCTCCGTTTCGCTGAAGTCGGCATCCGGTGTGATGGACACCCAGAGTTCCGCCGAACTGTTCCCGACAACCTGGTCGGAGGAAATGGCGCGGCCGATGTGGCCGCCAACTCCCGAGACACCAGGCAGGGTCCGCAGTTCGTCGGACGCCTTGGACGCCACCCGACGCACCTCGTCGTTGGACGTGCCTGCCATCGAGTCCCACTGCACCAGGAGTGTCCGGTCCGGAATCGTCGGCACGACCGCCCGGTTCCCGACCAGCTGCGATGCCGCGGCGAGCCCCAGCAGTCCAACGACGGCGACAGCGACAATGCCGAGGGCACGGCGGGAACGTGCCCCCTCGAGTGCCCTGTCGTACGTGGACCTGGCCCGGACAACACCGGGCGAGTCCGCCCGCCGGGCTTTCTCACCGGGAAGCAGGAGATATGCCAGGACCGGTGTCACGGACAAACCCACCAGCATTGACACGGCAAGCGCCAACGCCAGGGACCAGAAGAGGGGCTGGAAGAACGCACCGCCGACTCCCGTGACGAACAGCGTCGGTACGAGCGCGAGGGTCATGATGAGCGACCCGTGGAACAGCGGTGTGCGGACGCTGCGGACAAGCTGGACCATGCGGAACCTGATGGTGGCATCTGTCTCGGTCCCGGTGGTCCGCAACGGCCGGCGCCGCTGCGCCTGCACATCCTCCACGATGTCTCCGACAATCACAGAGACGCCCAGCAAGATGCCGGCGAGGATCGAGATATTCAGTGTGGAGTCGAGCAAGTAGAGCACCACTCCCGCCGCCATGACGGTGGTGCTGATCGCCACGAGGGCGATCACGGCCACCCGCCAGGAGCGGAACAGGGCCCAGAAGAGCAGCACGGCGATCAGGAGGCTCACGAGCAGCGCCAGGCCGAGTCCGTCCACGGCATCCTGCAGGAAGGAGGCGGGCCGGAAGACGGACGTATCCATCTGGATTCCGGAAAGCCCGGGCTGCATATCGTTCAGCGCAGCCTCGAGGTCCTTGGTGACCTGCAGCGTGCTGGCTCCGGGGAACTTCTCCACGACCAGCAGGAGGCCCGCATCCTGGCCGACGACGGCATCGCCGATCAGCGGCTGGTGGTCCTCCTTCACCTGGGCAATGTCACCCAGGAGCATGGGAGATCCGGCGTCTTCGACACTGACCTTGGCCAGGTCCTCCGGTGTTCGGATGGGCAGCACGTGCTGGATGCCCAGGCGTTGGCTCGGCGACTCCACGAACCCGCCCGTGCCGGGGGTGGACGCCTCAAGGAAGCTCAGCGGCGACACCCAGACTGCGTTGCCGGTGGTCTTGATGACCTGTTCGAGCGTGATGCCCTTGTCACGCAGCTGCGTGGGGGTCACCTCTACTTGGAGCTGCTGTTCGCGCTGTCCCCAAATGGAAACGTTGGCGACCCCGGGAATGCCGATCAGCCGCGGCTTGATCTTCCACCGGGCCAGGACCGACATTTCGATCCCGGAAAGCTCTTTGGAGCTCATCCGGACCATAAGGACGCGGCTGGTGGACGACAACGGCTGCATGATCAGCGGCGGCGCCGAGACGTTCGGCAGCGCGTGGGCCTGGGTCATGCGTTCGGCCACGAGCTGGCGCGCGCGCAGAAGGTCGGTGCCCGGCTCGAACACGAGCTCGATCGAGGACAGGCCGGGAACTGATTTGGACCGGATTTCATCGAGCCACGCCACCCCGTTAAGGAGGTCGGCTTCCATCGGGGCAGTGATGAGCTGTTCAACTTCGGCAGCTGAGAGGCCCAGGGCCTCGGTCTGGATCTCGACGTGGGCCGGGGCGAACTCGGGCATGCTGTCGATGGCGACGTGGGGGACGTTCACTACCCCGAAGGCAATGAGTCCGGCCGCCATGGCGAGAACCAGGATGCGGAACTGCATACTGAAACGGGTGATCCAGCCGAACATGGCTAGCCCTGTTCCAGGGAGCCGGCGTCGCAGGTGCGGCCGGCGGGGGATTTCGGCAAGTGCACGGAAGAATTGCGCAATTGATACATGACAGGCTCCTCAACCCGAGACCATTTGCGAATCCCCCCAAGAGATCCCATTTCTTGCTGATCTTTATCGAATAGTGTTCCCATTTGAATCGTTTGGCAAGATCAAAATTTTAGGCCTGCTTCACGGTTTTTCACGGGTTTCTCCCAGCTTGGAGGCTCACAATGCGCTCTCCGAAGAAACTTCGCGGAAGGGCCCGGGCGCCCGTGGCCGGCCACCCGGGTGTTCGTTGTTTTTCTACTTGTTTTCCGCGCCGAGCTACCCGAATTTCTGTCGTAGTTACTTGCCCGATACGTCGGGCAATTGGCAGTAAGTACCGCTATTCCATAGGTATGTCGTTTGTAACAATTGCGGACATAGCAGCCCGCACAGGCCGCCGGAGCGCGAGTCGACTGCGACTACCGGGCCGCAACCGGCCCGTCGGTTCAGCACGAACCAGCCCGAGGGGCTAAAGTGGTCCTATGCGCGCCGTGCTCCTGCTTAGCTAGCCGCCCGGCATCCCGGCGAGACCTCGTTTCCGAAGAGTCCCCGGATTGCCGAGCGGCGGCCCCTCCATGTCGAGGGGCTTTTGTGTGTCCGGGGTAAATTCCGGTCCGCAACGCACGAAGTTACAGCAGGAGTACCACGTACGGACAGTATGGAGTCAGGACCGGGCAGCCGGCCGTGACAGTGCAGACTTGATGGTGAACAGGCCTGGCGGCAGGCAGGCCTGAAGGTAGACAGGCCTGGGTAACAGGCCGCACAGAACAGAAGAGGCCAGCAGTGAGCGTTCAGCCGGAAACACAGACCGGATCGCCAGCAGCCGTGGCGGAGGGGCCTGAGGAAGGTGCCTACAGCTTCGCGGCAATGGAAGCCAAATGGCCGCAGGTCTGGGAAGACCTGAAGGTCTTCACGCCGCTCGACGACGGCTCAAAGGAACGCCGCTACGTGCTGGACATGTTCCCGTATCCGTCCGGTGACCTTCACATGGGCCACGCCGAGGCGTTCGCGATGGGCGACGTTGTGGCGCGCTACCTGCGCCAGCAGGGCTACGACGTGCTGCACCCGATCGGCTGGGACTCCTTCGGCCTGCCCGCGGAAAACGCGGCGATCAAACGCAACGCGCACCCCAGTGAGTGGACGTACGCCAACATCGACACCCAGGCGGCGTCGTTCAAGCGCTACGCAATCTCCGCGGACTGGTCCCGCCGGCTGCACACCTCGGACCCGGAGTACTACCGCTGGACCCAGTGGCTGTTCACGCGGTTCTACGAACGTGGACTGGCCTACCGCAAGAATTCGCCGGTCAACTGGTGCCCCAAGGATCAGACCGTGCTGGCCAACGAACAGGTGGTCAACGGCGCCTGCGAGCGGTGTGGCACTCCCGTGACCAAGAAGTCCCTGAACCAGTGGTACTTCAAGATCACCGACTACGCTGACCGCCTGCTCGATGACATGGACGAACTGCGCGGGCACTGGCCCGAACGCGTCCTGGCGATGCAGAAAAACTGGATCGGCCGTTCCGAGGGTGCCCACGTCAACTTCGTGATCGAGGCCGACGGCGGCAAGGCCGCCAAGGACGTCACCGTCTTCACGACGCGCCCGGACACCCTCTACGGCGCCACGTTCTTCGTCGTCGCCGCCGACGCGCCGCTCGCAGTCGAACTGGTCACCGACGAGCACGCCGCCGCCCTGGACGCCTACCGGGAACAGGTCAAGGCGCTCTCCGAAATCGAGCGCCAGTCCACCGAGCGCGAAAAGACCGGCGTCTTCACCGGGCGCTACGCGACCAACCCGCTCAACGGCGAAAAGCTGCCCGTCTGGGCCGCCGACTATGTCCTGGCCGACTATGGCACAGGCGCCATCATGGCCGTCCCGGCCCACGACCAGCGCGACCTCGACTTCGCCAAGACCTTTGACCTGCCCGTCCGGGCAGTCCTGGACACGGGCGAGGAAGACCCGGCTGCCACGGGCATCGCCACCACCGGCGAGGGGACCCTGATCAACTCCGGCGGCCTCGACGGGCTGCCCAAGGCCGAGGCCATCCCGGCGGCCATCGAAATCCTGCGCGAGTTGGGCACCGGCGAGAAGTTCGTGAACTTCCGGCTGCGTGACTGGCTGCTCAGCCGGCAGCGGTTCTGGGGCACACCGATCCCCATCATCCACTGCCCGGCCTGCGGGGAGGTCCCGGTCCCGGATGATCAGCTGCCCGTGACCCTGCCGGCGGACCTGCGCGGCGAGGACCTGTCCCCGAAGGGCACGTCACCGCTCGCCGCGGTCGAAAGCTGGGTCAATGTCGAGTGCCCCAACTGCCAGGGACCGGCCAAGCGGGACACGGACACGATGGACACCTTCGTGGATTCCTCCTGGTACTTCCTGCGCTTCGTCTCTCCGCAGTACACCGGCGGTCCGTTCGATCCGGAGAAGATCAACGACTGGATGCCGGTCGGACAGTACGTGGGCGGCGTGGAGCACGCCATCCTCCACCTGCTCTATGCGCGGTTCTTCACCAAGGTCATCCACGACCTCGGCATGATCGAGGCGGACGAGCCGTTCAGCGCACTGCTGAACCAGGGGCAGGTGCTCAACGGCGGCAAGGCCATGAGCAAGTCCCTGGGCAACGGCGTCGACCTCGGCGAGCAGTTGGACAAGTTCGGTGTGGACGCTGTCCGCCTGACCATGATCTTCGCCTCCCCGCCGGAGGACGACGTCGACTGGGCGGACGTATCGCCGTCGGGCTCCGCGAAGTTCCTGGCCCGGGCCTGGCGCCTCGGCCAGGACGTCACAAGCGCACCCGGCGTCGATGCCGCCACCGGTGACCGTGCCCTGCGCACCGTCACCCACCGCACGATCGCCGATGCGCAGGCCCTGCTGGACAACAACAAGTTCAACGTGGTTGTCGCAAAGCTGATGGAACTGGTCAACGCGACCCGCAAGACCATAGATGCAGCCAGCGGTGCCGGCGGTGCGGACCCAGCAGTCCGCGAGGCCGTCGAGGCCGTAGCCGTAATCCTGAGCCTGTTTGCACCGTATACCGCCGAGGATCTGTGGAACGTCCTGGGGCACCCGGCATCGGTCGCCAACGCCGGCTGGCCCACGCACGACGACGCACTCCTCGTGGAGGACACGGTCACCGCCGTCGTCCAGGTGCAGGGCAAGGTGCGGGACCGGCTGGAGGTTTCCCCGGACATCTCCGAGGAGGACCTGCGCGAACTGGCGCTGGCATCGGAAAATGTCCAGCGCGCCCTCGATGGCCGTGCCCTGCGCACGGTGATCGTACGGGCGCCTAAACTGGTCAACATCGTCCCGGCCTAGCCGGACGTACCAGCCTGACACTGGCCGCCGGCTGATCCCGGCGGCCAGTGCAGACAACCAGCGCAGACAATGGGACGGGCACAAGTGCCCCCGCCGGAGAAGTAAGTCCACGCGTCCCCAAAGCAGGAGGTCCTTCGTGCCACACCGCGAGCCGTCAGGCTGGCCATGGCTGCGCGAGCGGCTTGTTCGCCTGCGGCAGGGTTCCCGGGACAGCATCCCCGAAGCGGCTCCCGCCGCCGTCGTGCAGGTTGCGGTGGTCACGGACTCTGCCGCCGCGCTGCCCGCGGACTGGGTCCGGGCTTTCGCTGCTGACGGCCGGCTCACCGTGGTCCCGATGCCCGTGATGGTCGGCGCCGAAATCTACGGCGAGGGTGAGGACGACATTGCGGAGACCATCGCCGTGGCCCTGGCCAGCGGCAAGCCCGTCAAGACCTCGCGTCCGTCACCGGGGCAGTTTGAACACGCCTACCGGGAGGCCAGCGAGCGTGGCTTCCAGTCCGTGGTCTCCATTCACATCTCCGCGGGGCTGTCCGGGACAGCCGACGCCGCCCGCCTGGCAGCCCAACGGGTCGGCATGCCGGTAGAGGTCCTCGACTCCCGGACGGTCGGAATGGCCCAGGGGATGGGCGTGCAGGGCGCGGTGGTCGCGGCCGCCGACGGCAGGAGCGCGGCCGACGTCTTGGCCTTCGCACAGGACCGGCTGGACCGTACCAAAGTGTACTTCTATGTCCCGACCCTGGAACAGTTGCGCCGGGGCGGCCGGATCGGGGCGGCGGCCTCGCTCTGGGGGACCATGTTCTCCATCAAACCCATCCTGGCGGTGGAAGACGGCCGGATCATCCCGCTGGAAAAGGTCCGGTCAGCGGCGAAGGCCATCGCACGCCTGGAAGAAATCGTGGCCGCGGACGCCTCCGGCCGCCCTGCCGGGCAGGCGCGGCTGGCTGTGCACCACTTTGGCAACCAGGCCGAGGCCGAAGACCTTGCCCGGCGCCTGGCCGTGGCATTACCGGCATGTCCGCCGGCCCAGATCAGCGCTCTCCCGGCAGTCCTGGCGGCACACGCCGGGCTCGGTGTGCTCGCCGTGATCGTGGGGGAGGGCAGCACCCCTGCGGCAGCGAAGCCCGATGCCTTCGCCGGGGACATCGCCAGCCCGGACAGCGGGGAAGCGCACCCTGGCAGGGCGGCGGCCGAAGCGACGGAAACCGGCGACTAGCGCGGCGGGTCCATGTGCTCCATCTGCGCGGACGCCGGACTCTGGCCGTGAACGGGCGGCGGCGGTAAAGTCACTCCACCGAACCCAGCGAACCAGCGAATCCGGAGGCCGCCATGGCAATGCAGGTGCACCACGTAGTCCAGTTCGATCGCGACGTTGCCGAAGAGGTGACCAAGTGGCTGAAATACCTCAAAGGCCAAGTGACCAGCGTTCAATTCCTCACCACCACGGTCCCGGATCCCAAGGCGGCGGATAAATGGCGGGTGCAGTACGAGGCATACATCACCTATCAGAAGTGAACCCCCCGACTGTAGCTGCGTTTCAGGGGGTAGGCACGGGCGATGTCCGTCCGGGCGTGGGCGATGCTGTACGCGCGAGTGTGGCTGGTTCCGTTGGCGCTGTCTCTGGCGTTGTCCCTGACACGGTGGTTGGTGGGGCGGTGGTTGGTGGGGCGGCCGGCTCGGACGTTGGCGGGGCGGGCGTTTCCGGGACCGTCGGTGGGGCGGCCGGCTCGGACGTTGGCGGGGCGGGCGTTTCCGGGACCGTCGGTGGGGCGGCCGGCTCGGACGTTGGCGGGGCGGGCGTTTCCGGGACCGTCGGTGGGGCGGCCGGCTCGGACGTTGGCGCGGCGGGCGTTTCCGGGACCGTCGGTGGCGCGGCCGGCTCGGACGTTGGTGCGGCGGGCGTTTCCGGGACCGTCGGCACGGTGACTGGCGCGGACGTTGGCTCGGTGGTAGGTATGACGGTTGGCGTCGTGGGCGCGGGTACCGACACTGACGTTGGTGGAGTCGTTGGCGTTAGGGAGGCCGGCGGGGCTGTGGGAGGCGGAGTCGTTGGCGGCGGGGTTGGCCCGGGGTCTGGCTGATTCGGCCCGATAGTGTAGCTGGGCTGCTGGCCTGAGCCGTTGACCCACAGGGCGGCCTGCACCCGGCGGGCACTTCCGGGCTCCAGCCACCAGAGCACCTGTACGTTGCAGTGGTAGACAATCGTGACATTGGCGACGGCGCCCTGCGGCGGAACTGCATGGATCGAGGTGGCGGCTGTTTGGGTGGTCCAGATGAAATTCTGGTCGGCAGTCATTCCGGCCGTGCCGTCGACCGAAACATGCGCTATGCCGTACAGACCGTACTGGGGGCAGAAACTGCTTTCCAGAGAAAAATTGACCACCTGGGTTGAGGTGGCTTGCGTTGTGTCTGCCACGACCGGCGGGGCTGGCAGCATGGTGCCGCCAAGCGCCAGCACCGCCGCGGGCCCAAACAACCACTTCATTGCACACCAGCTTTCGACGCCTGAAATTTACCTCCAGGCGATCAGGGTTGCCCCCAGCCGGCAAAGTCTTCTCGATTGGATGCAGACGTTACCACCGGGTCCGGGCGGGCACCAGCGTAGGGAATACTTGCCTGATGCCGCGGATCTACGCGTATTACTCAGGTATATCCACATACGCCCGGTCCCCGGTATCAGCGGGGGTGAGGGCTGCCTAGAGTCGTTCCATGCCACGCCGCAACCCGGGAACTGAATCCGCCACAGGCGTCAGGGTTGCCCGTGATCGCCTGGCAGCGACGCGCTGGGCTGCCCGGGGTGCGGAAGATACTGCGGAGCCGGGCGAATCCCCGGCTCCGGGCCGGGAACCGGGCGACTCAGCGGGGCTGCTGGAGTTGCAAGTTCCGGCGCCCGGCAGCCCTGTCCCGGTCCGGGCTGATGGCGTCCTCGCTGCTGGACGATGCGTCGGTGGCGACCCTTCACACCATGCTGATGAAACCCGCGGGTACCGCCGGGGAAGAAGGCCGACGCTGGCTATGCGATTTCGGGCCAGGACAGGGGTTAAGGCCGCTGCCCTGCTGGGCGTCCTTGCCGTGGTGCTGGGCGGCTGCTTCTGGTGGCAGGCCGGAACCGGCGGCGCGCAGGTGGTGGCTCTCAGCGACTCCGCCCCCGCCGCCGAGGAAGCACCCGATCCGGCGGATGACGGGTCAACCGCGCCGCCGGGAGATGAGGCCACCGCGGCGCCCGAAAGGATCGAGGTCCACGTTGCCGGTGCCGTGGCCAGCCCGGGGGTGGTTCAACTGCCGGCGGGAAGCCGGCTGCATGAGGCGATTGCAGCGGCGGGCGGGCCCACGGTTCTCGGGGATCCGGACCGACTCAACCTGGCCGCCGTGCTTGAGGATGGGCAGAAGGTCCTGGTGCCCATCCGCGGCGAACCCGATGAGGCCGATACGCCCACGGACGGCTCACCTGCGCCCGGTTCCGGTCCGGGCGGCACGGGGCCAGTCGGCGGGGGCGGGAAGGTCAACCTCAACACCGCCGGCCTTGAGGAACTCGGGACCCTCCCGCGCGTCGGGCCGGTGCTGGCGCAGCGGATCGTGGATTGGCGCCAGCAGCACGGGCGGTTCAAGACAGTGCAGGAGCTCGACGCCGTCGACGGGATCGGTCCGAAGTTGCTCGAGGCCCTGCTCCCGTTGGTGGGTATCTGACGTGGCAAATCCTGAGATGGAAAAGCCTGACACTGCACAGCCTGGCACTGCACGGCGTGGCGTGGACCGGACCGGCCCGCTGGGTTCTGTGGCGGTCCCGCAGAGTCGCTGGCAGCGCTACGTCGATGCGGCCGTCGATTCCCCGGCGCGTGCGGAGCACGAGGATCCGGTGGCCTCCGGCCGGATCCGCGGATCCGGTAAACCCGCGCGAGACACCGCCGCGCGTCGGCGCCCGATCGAACGGACACGACGGACGGACCTTCGTCTGGTGCTCCCGGCACTTCTTGTCTGGGGGACCGCCGTTGCCGGAAACTGGCTGTCCCCTGCAGGGCTGGCCGGTCTCTGCACGGCGCTGGCGGCGGCCGGAGGCATGCTCTTCCTGGCCGGTCGCGTCATCCTCGGCCGTTCTGGGCTCCGCCCGGCGAGGGAGCGGGGCGCCAGGATTGGGCGGGGTGGCCACGGGCGCGGCCGCAGCGCCGGGCAGGCGGTTCCGCGCAGCACTCGCGCCACAGTGGCAGCGGCGCTGCTGTTGTCCTCCGCGGCAGGCTCACACGCCGCCGTCGAGGCCTCCCGGCGGCACGACGGCGCCATCGCAGAAGCTGTGGCCGCCCGCGCGGCCGTCGTCGCGGAACTGGAAATTGCAGGCGCCCCACGGCCGCTCAGGATTCCCGGTGCCGGTGGCCTGCCGGACCGCTGGGCAGTTCCCGTGATCCTGACGGCGATGACCTTCGGCGGCCACAGGGTCGCCGGGGACGCACGGATCGTCGTCATGGGCGGGGCCACCTGGGGAGACGCCGTTCCGGGCCAGCACCTGCGCGCCCCAGGCAAACTCCGTCCCGCCGCGCCAGGGGAGCCGGAGGCCGGACTCCTGGCAGCGACGTCGGCGCCAACCCTGCTGCGGGGACCCGGGCCCTGGCAGCAGGGTCCCGGGGAGCTTCGCCGCGCCTTCACCGCCGCGGCGGCAAGGTTCGGGGGCGACGCCGGCGGGCTGCTGCCCGGCATGGTCACCGGCGACACCAGCGCCCTGGACCCCGAGTTGGAAGCCGCCATGAAGACCGTCGGGATGACGCACCTGACCGCCGTCAGCGGGGCCAACTGCAGCCTGATCCTCGGGACGCTGCTGCTCGCCGCCCGCACGCTCCGCCTTCCGCGCGCGGCCGCCGCCGCGGCCAGCCTCGCGGGGCTGGCGCTGTTCGTCCTCATGGTGGGACCGGATCCGAGTGTGCTGCGGGCCGCACTCATGGGCAGCATCGGCCTCGCGTCCGTAGCTCTTGGCCGGGCGGGGCGCGGACTCAGCCTGCTCTGTGTTGCCGTCATCGGCCTGCTGCTGGCGCAGCCGGTCCTGGCTGCCAGCTTCGGATTCCTGCTCTCGGTCCTGGCCACGCTGGGAATCGTGGTCGCCGGACGCCGCATCATGGACTGGCTGCCGCCTTCGGTTCCGCGCTGGGCGGCAGCCGGCGTCGCCGTACCCCTGTCTGCCCAGCTCTTCTGCGCCCCGGCGATCGTGTTGTTGCAGCCGCAGTTCGGCGCCTACACCCTGCCCGCGAATGTGGCCGCCGCAGCGCTCGTGGCGCCAGTTACACTCCTCGGCACGGCCGCCGTGGTGCTCCTGCCCGCTCTCCCGGCCGCAGCGGGCCTCCTCATGGCCGCCGCTGCTGCCTTCGCAGGTGCGGTGGCGGGGGTCGCCCGGTTCTTCGCGGCACTCCCGGGCGCCGCCCTGCCGTGGCCGGAAGGAGTCTTTGGTGCAGCCACCATGGGAATCTTTTCCGCGGCTGTGCTGGCGGCGGCGTGGCTCGCCCTGCACCCTGCCGCGGCCGCCCGTGGCGTCCTCGCGGCACACGCACGGGTGGTCGCCGTCCTCGACGGACGCTCGCATGCGGCGGCACGGTCAGCCGTCCGGCGGGCCGTCAGCCGCGGCTTGGAGCACCGGTCCGGGCGTGGGACGCTTAGAGTCCGCAAACCAACTTCCGGGAGGAATCGAGAGTGGCTGCTGCCCAGACCCAACGGCCCAGGACCTCGGCGTCGAACACCGCCACCTGGCGCGATGTGACACCTGCTGCCGTCGTCCTGGTGGGCGGTCCGGAAGACTACATAGGTGCCCGGGCCATGGACCGTATCCGCGCGCAGGTCCGCGCGGTGGCGCCCGACGTCGAAATTACGCGGCTCAATGCCGGCAGCTACACGGCCGGGTCCCTGGCCATGAACGTCAGCCCTTCACTGTTCGGCGAACAAAAGCTCATCGAGGTCGACGGGCTCGAGGCGATGAACGATGCCTTCCTCGCCGATGCCCTGAAGTATGTGGTCCAGCCCGAACCGGAGGCCTTCCTGGTGCTCCGCCACGGCGGGGGAGTCCGCGGCAAGAAGCTGCTGGACGCCATCAAGGCCGCGGGCTGGCCCGTTGTCGACTGCCAGCCGCTCAAGAAAGACGCCGAGAAGATCGCCTTCGTCACGGCCGAGTTCCGGGCGGCCTCCCGGCGTATCGACCCCGACGCCGTGCACGCCCTGGTCAATGCGGTTGGCGCGCAGCTCGCGGAACTCGCCGCCGCCTGCAGCCAGCTGATCGCTGACGCCACCACCGGCGTGGACGCGGCCATGGTGGACAAGTACTACGGCGGCCGGGTCGAGGCAACGGGTTTCAAGGTCGCCGACGCCGCGATGGCCGGCAACGGCCCGCTGGCCCTCTCCACACTTCGCCACGCCCTGGCCACCGGCGCGGACCCGGTGCCGATCGTGGCTGCCCTGGCGTCGAAGTTGCGTTCCCTGGCCAAGGTGGCCGGCGCGCAGGGGTCGTCCTCGCAGATCGCCAAGCAACTGGGTATGCAGCCCTGGCTCGTCGAACAGGCCCAGCGGGAAGTCCGGCGCTGGACGCCCGAGGGGCTGGTCCGCTCGATCCAGGTCACCGCCGAGGCCGACGCCCAGGTCAAGGGCCTCTCCCGGGATCCTGTCTATGCCGTGGAACATGCGGTAACGGTGATTGCCACCTCGGCCAGGAGTTCCTGACACCCGCGTTCGAACCCAGGGGCCCGGCGTGTCGGCCCTGCGAGTCCGGCCGGACCGGGGCCCGGCGTGTCGGCCCTGCGGGTCCGGCCGGACCGGGGCCCGGCGTGTTGGCCCTGCGAGTCCGGCCGGACCAGGTGCGGCGTGTCGGCCCTGCTGGCGCGGACCCGGCAGCGGGCAGCCGGCGGGGTACCGGAGTAGTACGAGAACGGGTGCGGAGTCGGCCCCTTGCGGAACCGGTTTAACTGGATGTGGCCGGCACCCCAGGGGGTGCCGGCCACAATCATCAGTTCAAGTGAACTGGAAACCTTAGAGCGCGTTGACCTTCTTGGAGATGGCCGACTTGCGGTTTGCAGCGTTGTTCTTGTGGAGAACACCCTTGCTGACGGCCTTGTCCAGCTTGCGGCTGGCAGAAAGCAGTGCAACAGCCGCAGCATCCTTGTCGGTGGACTCAACGGCGGTGTTGACGGCGCGGATGGCCGTCTTCAGCTCAGACTTGACTGCGTTGTTGCGCAGGCGAGCCTTTTCGTTGGTCAGGATGCGCTTCTTCTGGGACTTGATATTAGCCACGTGTGAACTCTCTTTTTCAATGCGGAAAATGGTCTAGAGGGCTTTCAGATTGGCCATTGACTGAGCGGCGTGGGGATACCTATGGCGACCAACCATCTGTGGCCGTCGACCTGCACGGACACACAGCTGTAAATAATAGCAGAGATCAACGTACAGGCACGAGTGCGGGTGGCGATCCGCCGCCGCGCACGGTGTCCGCCGGGTCAGCTCCAGCCGTGCCGCTGCCGCAGCGCGGCCGCGATGTGGTTGAAGCGGCCTGCGTCCAGGATCGCTCCTTCGCGCCGGATGTCCTTCGCGTTGATCTGCAGAACCCGGTCCAGCTTCGCTTCGCTGGGCCGCCACTGGCGGTCCCAGGGTCCCGTGCCGATGTCCACGTAGTCATCCGACCGGCGGGAGTCGCCGTCGTGGTCCTTGCTCGTCAGCATCAGGCCCAACAAATACCGGCCGCTGGTGCCCACCAGCAGCACCGGGCGGTCCTTGCCCTGGGAGTAGTCCTCTTCGTAGGGCACCCAGGTCCAGACGATTTCGCCGGGCTCGGGCAGGCCGTTGGGTGCGGGGGCGTAGCGGACGGCGGCCCGCCCCCGGAAGTCGCCGGGATATGTTCCGGTCAGTCCGGCGGCCGGGGCGCCGCCTGTGGAGCGGGCCGGGGTGCCGGGACGCGCCTGGCCCGGCCGCCGCTTCGCCGCAGGCTTTCGGGCGGGTTTTGCCGCCGGCCCGCGGGTGGTTCCCGGTGCGGAGCCGCCAAGTTTATCCAGGAAGCGCAGGGCATCGCGGACCGCGCCGCTGATCGATCGTAAGTTCCAAGCCATGGGGAAACCATACCGGCAACCCCTGCAGAGAAAGGGGCAGGGAATGAGCGGGGGAGAGGTGGGGCAGAGGGTGGCCGCAGTCGGCTGGCGGCCAGGCAGGGGCGGACCCAGTCGCGGCGCAGCACACAGCCAGATCCGCGGGCCAACCCCAGCCGAACCGAGGCCAGATCCGCGGGCGGAATCCCGCCGAGAGTCCACCGGACCCAGGAGAGTCCGCAACGCAACGCAGGGATGCACTGCCACTGGCCCGGACGTGGGAGACTATAGGGACAGAAATGCGCCACGTCGCAGGATGGCATACGAGCATCCGCACCGAGCCGTGGAAAAGCCAACCGTAATGCCAACAGTAAGGACCCTGCGTGTCTCCCATGGCCCGCACCGCCCCGGTGCCCGCCGCAACAGATCCGGCCATCATCCGGAACTTCTGCATCATTGCGCACATTGACCACGGCAAATCCACACTGGCCGACCGGATGCTCCAGTTCACCGGTGTTGTCCAGTCCCGTGACATGAAGGCCCAGTACCTGGACCGCATGGACATTGAGCGCGAACGCGGCATCACCATCAAATCCCAGGCCGTCCGCATGCCCTGGGAACTCGACGGCACCAGCTACGCGCTGAATATGATCGACACCCCCGGGCACGTCGACTTTACGTACGAGGTCTCCCGCTCGCTCGCGGCCTGCGAAGGCGCGATCCTGCTGGTGGACGCGGCCCAGGGCATCGAGGCCCAGACTCTCGCCAACCTCTACCTGGCGATGGAAAACAACCTCACCATCATCCCGGTCCTGAACAAGATCGACCTCCCTGCAGCCCAGCCCGAGAAATACGCGGCGGAACTCGCCAACCTAATCGGCGGCGACCCCGACGACGTGCTCCGCGTCTCCGGCAAGACCGGTATGGGCGTCGAGGTCCTGCTGGACAAGATCGTCCGCGACCTGCCGGCACCGGTGGGCGACCCGAACGCCCCCGCCCGGGCCATGATCTTCGACTCGGTCTACGACACCTACCGCGGTGTGGTCACCTACGTCCGCGTCGTCGACGGCATGCTGCACCCGCGTGAACGCATCCAGATGATGTCCACCCGTGCCACGCACGAGCTCCTTGAGATTGGTGTGAGCTCCCCGGAACCCACCCCCTCCAAGGGCCTTGGCGTCGGCGAGGTCGGCTACCTCATCACCGGTGTGAAGGACGTCCGCCTGTCCAAGGTGGGCGACACCGTCACCAACCTGGCCAAGCCCGCCACCGAGTCCCTCCCCGGCTACGCGGACGCCAAGCCGATGGTCTTCTCCGGTCTGTATCCGCTCGATGGCACGGACTATCCCGTGCTCCGCGATGCGCTGGAGAAGCTGATGCTCAACGACGCCGCACTGGTGTACGAGCCCGAAACGTCCGCCGCGCTGGGCTTCGGCTTCCGCGTGGGATTCCTGGGCCTGCTGCACCTGGAAATCACCCGCGAGCGGCTCGAACGCGAATACAACCTGGACCTCATTTCCACCGCGCCCAACGTGGAATACGAGGTCACGCTGGAGGACAAGAAGGTCGTCCACGTCACCAACCCCAGCGAATACCCCACCGGCAAGATCGCTGAGGTCCGTGAGCCGATGGTGTCCGCCACCATCCTTGCGCCGAACGAGTTTGTCGGCGCCATCATGGAGCTTTGCCAAAGCCGGCGCGGCGTCATGGGCGGCATGGACTACCTCTCCGAGGACCGGGTGGAAATCCGCTACCGCCTGCCGCTGGCCGAAATCGTCTTCGATTTCTTCGACATCCTCAAATCCAAGACCCGCGGCTACGGGTCACTGGACTGGAAGGCCGACGGCGAGCAGGTGGCCGACCTGGTCAAGGTGGACATCATGCTCCAGGGCGAACAGGTTGATGCGTTCTCCGCCATCACCCACCGCGACAAGGCCTACGCCTACGGCGTGATGATGACCGGCAAGCTGCGCGAACTCATCCCGCGCCAGCAGTTCGAGGTGCCCATCCAGGCCGCCATCGGGTCCAGGATCATCGCCCGCGAAAGCATCCGCGCCATCCGCAAGGACGTCCTTGCCAAGTGCTACGGCGGTGACATCACCCGAAAGCGTAAGCTGCTGGAAAAGCAGAAGGAAGGCAAGAAGCGCATGAAGATGGTGGGCCGCGTCGAGGTGCCGCAGGAGGCTTTCATCGCCGCGCTGACAACGGACGAGTCCAAGGACAAGGCCAAGAAGTAACGGTGCAGGTAATGATTGTTGCTGCAGTATCGGCAGGCCGGGCCCGTGCCTAGCGTTCTTCCCCTCGGCGACCCGGCGCCGGCGGACGGGCTGCTGCCCGTCCAGGCGGGCGAGGGCGCCGATCAGCGAGCATTCGGGCTGTACGTGCACATCCCGTTCTGCGCGGTCCGCTGCGGGTACTGCGACTTCAACACCTACACCGCCACCGAGCTGGGCGGCGGGGCCTCCCAGGACGCCTACGCCGCCACCGCGATCGCGGAAGTGGAGTTCGCCGCCGCGGCCCTGAAGGGCAGCGGCCTGCCCGGCCGCCCCCTCAGCACGGTCTTCTTCGGCGGCGGCACCCCCACCCTGCTGCCGGCGGAGGATCTGGCGCGCATCCTCAGCGCCGCGATCGACGCCTGGGGACTGCGGCCCGGCGCCGAGGTGACCACCGAGGCGAACCCCGATTCCGTCACGCCCGCATCCCTGCAGCTGCTGGCCGACGCCGGGTTCACCCGCGTTTCGTTCGGCATGCAGTCGGCTGTGCCGCACGTCCTGAAGGTCCTGGACCGCACCCACACGCCCAGCCGGGTGCCCGAGGTGGTGCAGTGGGCGCGTAATGCCGGGCTCTCGGTCAGCCTCGACCTCATTTACGGGACGCCGGGGGAGTCGTTGGAGGACTGGCGCTACTCGCTCGAGACCGCACTGTCCTACGCCCCCGACCACATCAGCGCCTATGCCCTGATCGTTGAAGACGGCACAAAGCTTGCCGCGCAGATCCGCCGTGGCGAAGTGCCGGAAATCGACGACGACGACCACGCCGCCAAATACGAACTCGCCGACGAACTGATTTCCGCCGCCGGGCTCAACTGGTACGAGGTCAGCAACTGGTCCCGCACCCCCGAACAGGCCTGCCGGCACAACCTCGCTTACTGGCGCGGGGACGACTGGTGGGGCATCGGGCCGGGGGCGCACTCGCACGTGGGCGGCGTCCGCTGGTGGAACGTCAAGCACCCCACCGCCTACGCCAACCGCCTCGGCGCCGGCGCCTCACCCGCCGCCGGACGCGAAACGCTGGACTCTGAAACCCGCAACGTGGAACGGGTCATGCTCGAGGCCCGGCTCAATTCCGGGCTCGACATCCCAAGCCTCGGCGGCCTGGGGGACACCGGCAGGCACGCTGTGGCGGGGCTGATCGCGGACGGCCTCGTGGATCCCGCGGCGGCTTTCAAAGGCAGGCTCATTCTCACTCTTAAGGGCCGGCTGCTGGCCGACGCCGTCGTCCGCAGGATCCTGCCGGACTAGTCTGCCGGCAAAACTTCCACGACTTGGCTGCCCGCATCAGCGGCCACAACACCCTGCCGCACAAAAGAGAGCCGGCCGTTGCCCTGACGGGCGGCGGCCGGCTCTCTTGCTTGGGTCCGGGCCGGCTATTTGATCCAGCGCAGGTTGAACTCGTAGCGGTGCGGCTGGCCGCGGTTGACGTGGATGCCGGCGGCCACCGAGAAGCACGTCACGGCGATCCAGATCACCGTGGCGAGCACGGCGAAGAGGTTGCCCACCACCGGGATGAAGACCAGCAGATTGGCCAGCACCGCGGCCAGGGTCGGCGGCAGCGTGAAATTGAGGGCTTCCTTGGATTCCTGTGCCGTGAACGGGCCGCGGTCCTTGAAGATGAGGTAGATCAGCAGCGACGGCACGCAGCCCAGGATGCCGCCGAAGTGCGCGAGCGTGGCCCACTGGCGGTCCTCGCTGGCCGTCAGCGGCAGCGCGTTTGCCGGAACGCCATGGTACGGGGGCTGGCCATGGCCAGCCTGATTGCCCGTGTGTTCGCGTGCGTTATCTGCCACGGTGTAGCCCTTCGGATTGCGGTGATGCGTTGCTGCCTGGGTTGTGCCTGAAATAGCCGGGACCGCGCTGGAAGCGCGGCCGCCGTTTCAAGAATACTTGCTCGGGCAAGGAAATGGAGATCAGGGGCGGCCGCCGCGGCGGACTAGGGCACGGTGAGGAAGTCAATGACCTCTTCCACGCGGCCAAGCAGCGACGCCTCCAGATCAGCGTAGCTGCGGACAGCCCCCAGGAGTTTCTGCCAGCCGAGGCCGATGTCCTCCTTCGTGGAGTGGGGCCACCCGAAAGCCATGAGGATCCCGGTCTTCCAGTCCGTGCCGCGGGGGATCACGGGCCACTGCTCGATCCCCAGGACCGAGGGCCGGATGGCCTGCCACACGTCCACGTAGGGGTGCCCCACAATCAGGACGTTGCCTGCGGCGCCCGGTGAGGCCATGACGGCGTCGGCGATCCGCGACTCCTTGGAGTCTGCCACCAAGTGGTCTACGAGCACGCCGAGGCGCCGGCCGGGGCCCGGGCCGAAGTCCGCCACGGCGGCCGCGAGGTCGTCAATGCCGTGCAGGGGCTCGACGACGATGCCCTCCACCCGGAGGTCATCGCCCCAGACCTTCTCCACCAGCTCGGCGTCGTGCTTTCCTTCCACCCAGATGCGGCTGGCCTTGGCCACCTGTGCGCGCTGCCCCGCCACCCGTACCGAGCCCGACGCCGTGCGGCCGGCACCGGCGGCCGGTGCCGTCTTCTTCGGGGCCGGCGGCATCAGGCGGATGGGCTGGCCGTCCAAGAGGAAGCCGAAGCCGAGGCGGAAGGACCGCGACTTGCCCCGCCGGTCCTCCAGCGCCACCACGTGCATGCCGCCGGACTTCTCCACGCGGGTTACGGCGCCCACCCAGCCGGACTGGACCTCCTCGAGGACCATCCCGCGTTCCACCGGGACTTCCGGCAGCTGGGTCTTGGCGGGGGCGGACAGGTCCTGGGGTCCCCAGTTCTGGTACGACATCTCTTCACGCTTACTTTGCACTCGGAATGTACGGCGGTCGGTGGAACTCTCCGGGGGCCGGAACCGGACCGCGACGGCGCGGCAACGGCAGCATCTGCCACGGTCTCGGCGCCGGCGTGACGGGAATCGCGTTCCCGCGGGCCACGCCTGGAGCGAATCCAATGCTAACAACGCGGCGACTCATATTAGACTGGTTAGCACTTAGGCATGTCGAGTGCTAACCCTTGTCCTGTGGCGGGCCGTCCGTGCACCACTGGTGTACCCGGACCGGACGCGGGGGGTGGCACCGGCTGCGGGACAGTCGATTGGAGGTGGAGCGTGAGCGAACCGCGCAAACTCGAAGTGCTGCGCGCCATCGTGGAGGACTACGTCCATTCGCGTGAGCCCGTTGGTTCCAAAGCGCTCGTTGAACGGCACCATCTCGGCGTCTCGAGCGCCACGATCCGAAATGACATGGCGGCGCTGGAAGACGAGGGCCTGATCACGGCACCGCACACGAGTGCAGGCCGGATCCCCACTGACAAGGGCTACCGGTTGTTCGTCGACCAGATCTCAGCGGTGAAGCCGTTGTCCCAGGCCGAGCGCCGGGCCATTCAGGCGCTGCTGGAAGGATCCGAGGACCTTGACGACATCCTTGACCGGACCGTGAGGCTCCTCTCGCACCTGACCAACCAGGTCGCCGTCGTGCAGTATCCGCTGCTCAGCCGCGCCCGGGTGCGGCACATTGAGTTCGTGCTGCTGGCGCCCAGGAAAGTGCTGGCTGTTCTGATCGCTGACACCGGCAAGGTGGAGCAGCGCGTGATCGACGTCGGGCAGGACATTCCCGACGACGCGCTGTCGGAATTGCGGAGCAGCTTTCTGGCCAGCCTCTCCGGTACGCCGCTGAGCCTGATGCCGCAGCTGCTGCCCGCCGTCGTTGCCGGTGGCCCGCCCGCGCGGCGCGGAGCAGCCCAGGCGCTGGCCCGCGGCCTTGAGGCCCTGGCCACGAGCAGCCGTGAAGAGCGCATGGTCATGGCCGGCACCGCCAACCTGGCCCGCTCCAATGTGGACTTCCCGCTCAGCATCGGCCCCGTGCTGGAGGCCCTCGAGGAACAGGTGGTCATGCTCCGCCTGCTCAGCGAAATGGCCGAAGACCCGCGCGGCGTGACCGTCAGCATCGGCCGGGAAAACCCCTACGACGGTCTCGCCGAGGCCTCGGTCGTGGCCACCGCCTACGGGCCGGACGCCACGGCCAAGGTCGGAGTGCTTGGGCCCACCCGGATGGACTATCCCACCACCATGGCCGCCGTCCGAGCGGTGGCCCGCTACCTTTCGAGGATCCTGGGGCCCTGACGGGTCCGGGACCGAATACGACTTCTTGCCCCACAGGCAGTGCCCCACAGGCAGTACCCCACAGGCAGTACAACAAGGAAGAGATACACACTTTGAGCAGCCACTACGACGTTCTTGGAGTCTCCCGCGACGCATCGGGGGAGGAGATCAAGAAGGCCTACCGGAAACTGGCCCGGACCCTGCACCCGGACGTGAACCCCGGGGAGGACGCCTCGGACAGGTTCAAGGCCGTCACGCACGCCTACGAGGTCCTCTCCGATCCGCAGAAGCGCCGGGTCTATGACACCACCGGCAACGAGAACGGCACCGACAACGGGTTCGGCGGCGGCAGCTACTCGGGCCAGGGCTTCGCCTTCCAGGACATCTTCGAGACCTTCTTCGGCGCCGGTGGCGGCCAGGGCGGCCCGGCGTCCCGGGTCCGCCGCGGCCAGGACGCGCTGATCAGCGTCCGGATCGACCTCCGCGATGCGGTGTTCGGCGTGAACAAAAAGCTCGAGGTCGACACGGCCGTCATCTGCCCCACCTGCGAGGGATCCTGCTGCCGGGAGGGCACCCACCCGGTCCGCTGCGACATCTGTGGCGGCAGCGGTCAGGTCCAGCGCGCCGTGCGGTCCATCCTGGGCCAGGTCATGACGTCCGCCCCCTGCGGGTCTTGCGAGGGCTTCGGCACCGTCATCAAGGACCCGTGCAACGAATGCAGCGGCCAGGGCCGGATCCGCAGCCGCCGCTCGCTGACCGTCAAGGTCCCGGCCGGCGTGGCCACCGGCACCCGCATCCAGCTGTCCGGCCAGGGCGAGGCCGGCCCTGCCGGCGGCCCCGCCGGGGACCTGTACGTGGAGATCAGGGTCAACAACGACGCCACTTACGTGCGCGAGGGCGATGACCTGCACGCGAGCCTCAACATTCCCATGACGGCGGCCGCCCTCGGCACCGAAATATCCCTCGACACCTTCGACGGACAGCAGGAGATCGACGTCAAGGCCGGCACCCAGTCCGGCGAGATCATCACCCTTCGCGGTCTTGGCGTCACGCACCTGCGCGGCCACGGCCGCGGCGATCTGAAGGTGCACCTGCAGGTGGAAACACCGGTCAAGCTCGATCACGTCCAGGAGGAACTTCTCCGCCAGCTGGCCAAGCACCGTGGCGAGCACCTCACGGAAGGAAAGCTTGCGGCCAGCGGCGGCGTCTTCGCCAAACTGCGGGACCGGCTCGGTAACCTGTAGCGGTGAGTAACCCGGTCTTCTTCACCGCCCCAGGCACCCTGGACCAGCAGGTCCCCGGCTCGGCCTTCGTCCTCGAGGGAACCGAGGCCCGCCACGCCGTCACCGTCAAACGGATCGGCGTCGGCGAAGCGGTCGACATCGCGGACGGCGCAGGCAAGCGCCTGACCGGCACCGTGACAGCCGTCGCTGCCGGGGAGCTGAGCGTCGAATGCGTGGACCTGGCTGAGGAACCACGGCCAGGAACACGGCTGGTCCTGGTCCAGGCCCTGGCGAAGGGCGACCGCGATGAACTGGCGGCCGAGACCGCGACCGAGTTGGGCATCGACGCCGTCATTCCCTGGCAGGCCGAGCGGTCCATTGTGCGGTGGAAGGCTGAGCGGGCCGCGAAGGCGCATGCCAAGTGGCAGTCGGTGGTGACGGCAGCCGCCAAACAGGCGCGCCGGGCATGGATTCCCGAGGTCCGGGCCGCCGTCGACGGCGCCGGGTTGCAGGCGGCCGTAACGGCGGCAGACCTCGCCGTCATCCTGCACGAAGACGCCGTGCGCCCGCTGCGGCAGGTACTCGAGGCCTGGCTGGAAAGTGTTGGGCCCGGCGATGTTGTGGCAGATGATGCCGGATCCCGTGAGGTCCTGCTGATCGTGGGTCCGGAAGGCGGCATCAGCCCGCGGGAGGTGACCCGGCTTTGCGACGCCGGCGCAGTTACGGCCCTTTTGGGGCACCATGTGCTGCGTTCGTCCACGGCCGGGCCCGCCGCCACTGTGCTGGCCAGTGACATCCTCGGCCGCTGGTGACCTGCGGCAGCCGCCGCCGCAGGTGACGTGATGCCTTGTTGAGGTGACGGCTACTTGACCGTGAACCCGCGGGTGTCCTGGAATACTTCCTTGGCGCTGTCGGATGCGTCCACCTGGGACACCCGGACCTCGTAATTGCCCGGGCCGAGGTTCACGGACAAGGTGAACAGCCCGGGCCGGGCTGCATCGGCGGAGGCGGTGGCGCTGCCGTTGAGATACGCGGTCTTGGCGTTGTCGCCGTCGCCGTCGACCTTGAGGATCGCCCAGCGGAGCTTCCCGCCCTGGACGGTGCTGCGGCCGCTGATCTTGACCGAACCGTCGGCCACGGACGTGCCCTCCTGCGGATCAATGATCCACACTGGTGCCACCATCCCGGCGCTGCGGGAGGTCGGCTCGCCCAGGCGGACATGGTTGAAGGCGACGTAGTCGGTGTGACCGTCCACCAGCACAACCACCTGGACCTGCTGTCCGGCATCGATGAGGCCGGCGCTGGCCGCGGCAGCTGTCGCCGTGTAGACGAGCTGCTGGATGGCGCGCTCGGCCATGGCCGCATCCACGTTGCTGTTGAAGGCATCAGCGGAGACATCCACCGTGATGACGTTCTTGCCGGAAATCGACGTCGCCAGCTTCTTCGGATTTTGCCAGGGCGTGAAAAAATCCGGGTCCAGTGGCTTCTGCGACATCATGACCCGCAGGGCGCGGGTGACGGGATTGTCCTGATCCGGAACGTCGCGGAACTCGCGGTAGAGAAACGCGTTGTCATTGCCACGGCCGATCCAATACACCGGAGCCTTGTTCGACGTCTGGGCAGTCTCCAGCGGTGCGCTCGTGGTGGGGGCGCCCGACGCCGGGGCGGGAATGAGCTCTGATGGGCTGCTGGAATTCGTGATGCCGCTCTGCGGCGTCGCCACGCAGCCGGACAGGACGAGCACGGCAGGCAGCGCCAACGCCAGCGCGACGCGGCGGACGCGCCCCGCCGATGGCTGCTGAACTCCACGCTTCCTGATGCTGCTGTCCCTTCGTCGTACGCCCCGCGTTCCGCGGTGATGATCCGTTTGTAGCCGTCGTCGGCCGTCGACGGCCGCCCCATCCCTCACCGGCCGGAGACCGGCCCGGCGATCCCGGGACAGCCGGATTCCAGCATGGCACACGGGCGCGGCGCGGCAGCCGGGTTTGGGCCCTGGCGCCGGAACTGCAACGGGAACGATATGAGGCCGATACAAAGTTGATACCTAATGGCGTCCGCTTGTGGTTCCTGGCACTGACATGGTCCGGCCGCGTCTCCATGCCTGCCGTGCCAGCAGCCCGATGGTGAACTGGCACGGCAGGCACTATCCTGCGATGAGTTCCTTGACGGGCCCCTCGTGCAGGGCCAGGTAGACGTCGTCCCGGATCCGATTCGCCTCCGGGTCTGTCATGGTCCGGGCGAGGGGACGCAGCACCAGGCGTATCAGTGCATTGGCCTGCCCATCGCTGAGGCGGAGTCGTTTCCTCGCCGCTGCGGGGAGGTCAGCGCAGGGCGTCAGGGCCAGGAGTTCGACACTTTCCAGATCGTCGGCCTTTGCGCCCAACGCTGTTCGCACCCGGTCTCCAAGCACTTCGGTATCCAGGTCAGCGGGAATGACGATGGAGATGTCCCGGCGGATGGAGTGCATCTGGGAAACTGGATTCCACCGGGACAGGTCCAGCATCTGCTGGTCCATCTTCTGGTCTGTGGACCGAAGCAGCCTGATGTCGGGGATGCCCTTGCGGAGCATGAGGGCGCGGTCCAATCCCATGCCCAGAGCCAGTCCCGACCACTTGGTGGGATCCAGGCCGGCCCCGGAGAACAGATGCGGCGCGATGAGCCCGCACTCGGCGAGTTCGAGCCATTCCCCGTCCGCGAGGACATCGACCTGCAAGCCTTCTTCGGTGTAGGGGTGATCTGCCGGAACTGCACGCCAGGGTGCTCCTGGAAGCACCGCCTGCACCAGCGATCCGACCATTTCCTGCAGGTTGCCGGCGTCGAGTTGCCCCCGTGAGCTGACGCGCCATAGGTCGACCTGGTGGGGAGTTCCCACATGGGTGCGGTCGATGCAATCGCGCCGGTAGACCAGACCTGGGACCGCCCAGAGCTCGTCCATGGATTGGTCCGCGTGCAGTGCACGCAGCAGCTGCGGGATGGAAGCCGACGTGTGGCTTCGGAGCATGGCCGTCGGGCTGAGATAGCGGGAATACCTTTGATCCCGCGTCACATCTGATTCCTTGAACCCCAAGCGGTCGTAATTGTCGGCCACGCTCACCAGCGGGCTGTGGCGGACGATTCGTTGTGGCACTCTCCATTCGCGGCTGAGCGCGTCGAGGATGCCCTGCAACAGCGGCTGCATTGCATGGGGCCCGCCGTCCGGATCTGAAAGATCGCGGATGGTCAAAGCGTCGTGGAGCTCGGAGGGACTGAGATATGAGGGCATTGCAGGTCCTTGTTTTCGGATTTCGAGTGGTGGGTTGACTTCCCCCGACTCAAACCCGGCGCCAGGACCTAGGCGCGCGCCTCAGAGCCCTCGCGGCCGGGGACCGGCCGGGGGCATATAAATCGACGCGAAAGTTGCATGCGCCGACTATACCCCCGATGCGCACCCGGCACGCGTTTCCTCGAGCCGGACGGTCTGGTTCCATATGCCAAGGTGCTCCGAAGGCCGACACCTATCAGAACCCATCCGCGGGCCGGCCTTTATCAGAATGCGTGTAAGTCTGTCCTCTTCAGGCGCCGCCGTTTCTTAAACTTCAAAGGTGTTGAAGTACTTCGGTGTAATGGGCGTGCGCGAGGTCCAGTCCGAGGGCATCGTTAGGGCTGAACCAGCGTATTTCGGAGTGCTCATCCCTGGCCAAGTTGGCAGGATCGCCGGTCCACATTTCCAGGACCCACCCCGAGAGCGCCAACCCTCAGGTGAGCCCTCGTTGTCCTGGACCCTAAACGTGGGAGCGTTCGTAGGCGGGACGACGTTGACTGCGATTTCTTCGAGGAGCTCCCTGGCCAGCGCCTCGCCGGCTGATTCGCCGTCCTCGATGTGGCCGCCCGGGAAGTCCCACATACCCGGGTACCATTTCGATGTCGGGACCCGGCGGCACATCAGAACGCATCGTGGCCCGAAGAGTACGCCGACGGCAATGCGGTGGGTCATCGCATCAGTCGATCACGGGGGCATCCAGCACACAAATTATCCCGTGGGGTCAGGCACGAACCCGCGGACCTCCCGCGCACAGCGGCAAGCGGCGGCGATCTTGGCGGCCCGCTCCAATGCTTCGTCACGGGAGGGCACGTCGACGACGGCGAGTCCGGCCAGGCTTGGTGGAGAGCCGATGCTTGCAAGGGATGTTTAGGGCACACTGGTGGCGTGAGCGGAATCCCATGGGTGCTGCACGTCGATCTCGACCAGTTCATCGCGGCGGTCGAAGTGCTCCGGCGGCCGGAGCTTGCTGGCAAGCCGATCATTGTCGGCGGTCGGGGCGACCCCACGGAACGCGCCGTGGTGTCGACGGCATCCTACGAAGCGAGGGCGTTCGGCGTGGGTTCCGGAATGCCCCTACGCATTGCGGCCCGGAAAGTGCCCGATGCTGTGATCCTGCCCGTCGATCAGGAGGCTTACCTTGCGGCGTCCGAAACGGTCATGGCTACCCTGCGCGCGCAGCCCGGCGCCACCGTGCAGGTGCTGGGGTGGGATGAAGCTTTTGTAGGCACCGAGACAGAGAATCCGGAAGCCTACGCCCGGCAGGTGCAGGCCGCTGTCCTGGAGCGAACGCAGCTGCACTGCAGCGTGGGCATCGGCGACACCCTGGTACGAGCCAAGGTCGCCACCGGTTTCGGCAAACCGGCCGGCGTCTTCCGTCTCACTGCCGCGAACTGGCTCGACGTCATGGGCAGTCGGCCCACCAAGGAGCTCTGGGGCGTCGGAACCAAGGTGTCGGGCAGACTGGCCAAACTCGGCATCAACACAGTGGCCGAGCTAGCCGCGTCCGACCCCCGGGACCTGGTCCCGGAGTTCGGCCCCAGGATGGGACCTTGGTACGCGGAGCTCGGACGCGGGGACGGCGCCAGCGTCGTGGACGACACCCCGTGGGTTGCCCGCGGGCATAGCCGGGAGACCACCTTCCAGCGCGACCTGACTGAACCCGCCCAGGTCGACGACGCCGTGAGGGAGCTGACAGCGCGCGTCCTGGAGGATGTTGTGGCCGAAGGTCGGCCCGTGGTTGGGCTGACCCTCAAGGTCCGGTACGCGCCGTTCGTCACCAAGACCCACGCGAGGAAGCTTCCCGAGACATTCGACCGGGACGAAATCCTCGCGCAGGCGTTGGACCTCGCAGCCGGAATCGAAGCAGACCGTCCGATCCGGCTCCTGGGCCTGCGGGCCGAAATGGCAATGCCCGACGATGCCCGAAAGGGACATACGCCGACACGCGGCGGCTGGTGACGGCGTCGCTTCCTCACCGGTGCGGCGTTCTGCCGGCCGGCTGCAAAATGACCCTGGGAAGCCCTCAAGTCGAAGTTAGGCTGGGACGATGGAATATCAGATCCGCCAGGCCGCGGTCGAGGACGCTGATGCCGTGGTTAGGATGCACACCCTGGCCCATGAGGAATGCTACGGGCACCTTTTGTCCCCAGCGTTCTTCGATGCGCGCCGTGCCAGCATGCCGGTGCGCGTGGAAAAACGCCGACCGTATCTGGACAGTGCCCAGCCGCGAATCATCGCCATGGACGAGAGCAATGAAATAGTTGGATTTGCCGACGCAGGCACGGGGCGTGACGATGACCTGCCCGGCGAACTTGAGCTTTACTCCATTTACACTCTGAGGCGCACCCATGGCACTGGGCTCGGTGTCGCCCTGTTGAAGGCCGCCCTCCGCGATTTACCCGCCTACCTGTGGGTCCTTGAGGCCAACGTGCGCGCTCAGGCCTTTTACGTCAAGAACGGTTTTCAGCCCGATGGGACGCGTAAGTTGCTTTCACCCGAGTGGGAGGAACTACCTGAAATACGGATGGTCCGCTCCGACATTTAGCCGGGCAGGGGCCACGCTAAACGTCGGCTGAGGTCACCCTTCGTTTCGTGCGTTATCAGGTGGTGCTGACCGACGAAAAGACGAGCGAATCCTGCCACTGTCCACGAATGAGTTTGTCCGCCCTCCGCACTCCTACCGGGACCAATCCGATCTTTTCCAGCACCCTCGCAGAAGCGGTGTTTTCAGGTCTGCAGGTTGCGGTAATGTCCTGCAGTTTGAGAGTTCCTTGGCCGAACCTGAGGAGGGCGGCTGCGGCCTCAGTGGCATATCCGTGCCCCCAGTGGTCAGCATCAATCACGTACCCCAGCTCGCCCCGGCCACGATCAATGCCGAGTCCGACAGAACCAAAGGGTTCGCCCCTGGGAAAAGTGACAGCAAGAGTGAAGTTTGTCCGGTTCGAACCGCGTTGCGCCGCCGAGCACATTTTAAGGAATTCCAGCGTTTCGCCGGTTGTATTCGGTCCCCAGTCCACGTATTCGGCGATCCTCAAGTCGGAAGCGAATGAATGTACCGCTGCGAAATCATCCAGGGTGTACTCGCGCAGCAGGAGACGATCAGTCTGCAATTCCATGTGTCCATCATGCCGGAGCCGGCGCAGCGGCCTGGCGGGCCGTGGGTCAAAACCTGAGAATGTTCAATTCCGCGGCCGGTTCGAAACCAAGCCGTGCGTAAAAGCCGCGTGATGCATCGGAGGGGGAAAGCACCATCCGTACGGCCTTGATGCCTTGCGCGAACTGGATCGATGCCTCCACGAGCCGGCCGCCGATTCCTGCGTTCCGAAACTCCGGGAGCACGTAGGCGTTGCCCAGATAGACCCACCGGGACGATTCTGTTCCGGGTTTGGGCATCCGCTCGAAAATCATCAGGTTGAGCATCCCGACGAGTTCGCCACCGTAGTCGGCCACAAAGAACTTTCGGGGACTGGCATTCATCCACTCCATGAAGACGGCGTCGAAGGTGGGATCGTCCATGGGCGCGGGGTCCTGTTCCGCCGCCCACGTGGCCCTTAGCGTCGCAAGGCCGGGCACATCGTCTGGGCGCCCTTCGCGAATGATGAACATGGAAGTACCCTACTTTGGCGGGGCGCCCGCCTCCCACTGAAGGTCCGCAGGGCGACCTCGAAGAAGCTGCACGACGCTGAGCCTGACATCGACACAAACCAGGTCGGCCTCATGATCGCGGATCAGTTTCCGGGGTGGGCCGGGCTCCCGCTGAAGCCGGTGTCATCCAGCGGGACGGACAACGTCATGCTCACGCTCGGTGACCGGCTCGTCGTCCGGCTTCCCCGCACGGCCGCCGCGGTTCCCGCGCTCTCCAAGGAGTGGAAATACCCGAGGCTTCTTGGTCCCGGCATCGCCTCCGCCTAATGCACCCGTCCGTTAGAGTCGGACAAATGAAACGGGCTGTGATCCTTGGAGGCACTGGCGTTCTCGGCCGCGCGATTGCGTGGCGGCTGATCCGTGCCGGCTGGGCCGTGGACGTGACGGGCCGGGACCGGACCAAGATGCCGGCTGACCTGGCTGCCGCCGGTGCCCGATTTATCGCCGCCGAACGTCGTGACGACGCCGCACTGGCCGGGGTGATGGCCGGTGGTGCCGATCTCCTCGTGGACGCGGTGTGCTACACCGAGGCCGACGCCCGGCAACTCCTGCCGCACCTGGCCGCGGTGACCTCTGCCGTCATGCTCTCGAGCAAGGCTGTGTACGTTGACGCCGCCGGCAACCACGTCAATTCCGAGGTAGCGCCCCGCTTTGATGCGCCGATCCTCGAGAACAATCCGACCATGCGGCCGGGAACCGGGGACTACCAATCCCGGGAAGGCTATGGCGCCAACAAGGTGGCTGCAGAGAACACCCTCCTGGGCAGCGGCCATCCCGTGACGGTGATCCGGGCGTCCAAGGTACATGGTGAGGGCGCGGCCCTGCCCCGGGAATGGATGTTCGTCAAACGGGTGCTCGACCGGCGCCGGGCCGTGTTCCTGGCCCATGCTGGGCAGGGCGCGGACCACACGACGGCAGCGGTGAACACGGCGGCCCTCGTGGAACGGGTTGCCGCCGTGCCCGCGGCACGAATCCTCAACAGCGCCGATCCAGATGCGCCGAATGCCCGGCAGATCGCCGCAGCAATTGCCCGCTACCTGGGCCACCACTGGGAAGAGGTGCTTCTGGATGACAGCGCACCCACGGGCCTCGGTGACCATCCGTGGGATTTCCGGCCTCCGCTGGTACTGAGCACCAAGGCCTCCCTTAACCTCGCCTATGAACCTGTTGGGACATACGCTCAGACCATCCCGCATCAGGTGGACTGGCTGGTGAAGGCGGCAGCGGCCGGAGCCATGCCGGGAACCGGCGATCCGTCCCTCAAGCACTATCTCGACTACTCCCGTGAAGAGCAGTTCACCGCTGGTTCGACCCTGCGAACACGCCAACGTCCGCTATGAGGGACTAAGTGTTGAAGACACGAAGGGTTTGTCGACGAGGATGGCGGCCTGTGGATGTTTTTCCTTGGCCCTCGGTGAACGCACCAACTGGGCGCGCATCACAAAGCCTTGTTCGGTGAACCGGAGCGCCACCTCTTCGGGTGCGTGCAGTTCCGCCCGGAGCTGGACGTCGTGTCCGTAGGCACGGTCAATCGTGCGGTGGCCGCTGCCGGCGTGGAAGGCGACGAGCGCCGAACCGCCAGGGCGGAGCGCCCTCCAGAACTCGCGCGCGATCGCCGGCAGCGCCGTCGGGGGAGAGTGGATGATCGAATACCAGGCGAGGACGCCGTCCGCAGCTGCGTCCGCTTGGGGCAGGTCCGTCAGCTCTCCCAGCTCGAACGACAGCCCGGGATGCAGTTGTTGCGCGATCCGGACCATTTCGGGCGACAGGTCGACTCCGCTGACGTTCAGCCCCGCCTGGCCGAGATAACTGCTCATTCGTCCGGCACCGCATCCGACGTCGATCACCGTCCGGTCCGCCGTGCCGCGCATGTGGGCGATGAAGTGGTCCATCATGGCCATATCCAGCGGGGCCTCGAAACTGGTATCCGGGATAACCGCTGAATAGGTCTCGGCCACTGTGTCGTACGCGGATCTGACGTCCATCAAATTTTCCTGGTTTGCCATCAACCGAGCCTAACGGCCATGGCCGGGGAACTCCCGGTGCCGAATTCTTACGTCATGCAACGGGTCCGTGACGCGTTGTGTCGTTGCGCGACTGTGCGTTGCGGCCGGGCTTGGGAACCCGCGTCTACGGTGGTTGATTGGGGCTACCAGCGCTCGAAAGGACCCGCCATGACGGAACATTCTGACCCCAGCCCGAAGGCACTCCGCTACATTCTCGGACACTTCGCCACCGGCCTGACGGTGATCACCGCAGCAACCCAGCACGGGCCGGCCGGTTTCACATGCCAGTCCTTCGCCTCCCTGTCCCTGGAGCCGGCCCTGGTCACTTTCAGCCCCGCACGGACATCGAGCACCTGGCCGCTGCTGCGTGCGGCGGGACGGTTTACCGTGAACATCCTGGCCGCAGAGCACCAGCATCTGGCGGGGCAGTTCGCGCACTCGGGGACGGACAAGTTCGCCGGCGTCGGCCATTCGCCCTCGCCGCTGGGCAACCCCGTCCTGGATAACGCCCTGGCCTGGGTGGATTGCGAACTCCACCAGGAGTACGACGGCGGCGACCACACGATCGTCGTCGGCGCCGTCCGCGCCCTGGGCGCCCGCCCCGACGCTGAGCCCCTGCTCTTCTACAAGGGACGCTACGCCGGCGTCGGGTCCCGCGCCGGCGCGCTGGAGAGCGCGGCCTGACCGTGTCGGAACCGAAGGCGGAACCGAAGCCGGAGCGGGAGCCGAAGCCGGAGCGGGAACCCGGCAAAGCGGAACAGCCGTGCCCGGCAACAGGCGCCCACTGGCTGGAGGGGTGGGTCGTCTTCGGAAACGCCTACCCGTAACAGCCGGCGCCGGCTGCCCTCCGGCGTCGGCCGCGCCGCGCTGGCGTAAGATGGAAGCACCCGTAGACCCTGGCCGCGGGCGGTGCGAACCGCCGTCGGCACGGATCACGGCGACAGACCATATTCATACTGGAGGGGACCAGAGGCCCGCGGGCCAACACCATGACTGAAGCAGCGAACGGCAAGGCCCGGTTCAGCGCCCGAGAACGCACCGCAGGGGAATTTCCCCACTCCCTACCAGGGCTGCGGACGGAGGTGGTCTTGTTCGACGACTCAGAGCAGATGGTCCAGTCGCTGGGCAGCCATGACGAAGCCTTAAGGTTCATCGAAAACCAGTTCCCCGCCGTCGATTTCCACGTCCGGGGCAACGAGCTCGCGATCAGCGGTCCTGCCGCCGACGTGCCGCGCATCATGCGGCTGCTCAACGAGGTGCGCGGGCTGGTGGCCCGAGGCACCGTCATCACCCCGGCCGTGCTGCAGCAGCTCGTCTCCCTGCTGCGCAGCCAGTCGCTGCAGAACCCCGTGGAAGTGCTGACCACCAACATCCTCTCCACCCGCGGGAAGACCATCCGGCCCAAGACGCTGAACCAGAAGAACTATGTGGACGCGATCGACGCCAACACCGTGATCTTCGGGATCGGTCCGGCCGGTACCGGCAAGACCTACCTGGCAATGGCCAAGGCCGTCCAGGCCCTGCAGCAGAAGGAAGTCAGCCGCATCATCCTGACCCGTCCCGCCGTCGAGGCGGGGGAGCGGCTCGGCTTCCTGCCGGGCACCCTGAGTGACAAGATCGACCCCTATCTGCGGCCCCTGTACGACGCCCTGCACGACATGATGGACCCCGAATCCATTCCCCGTCTCATGGCCGCCGGCACCATCGAGGTCGCCCCGCTGGCCTACATGCGGGGCCGCACGCTTAACGATGCCTTCATCATCCTCGATGAGGCGCAGAACACCACGCCCGAACAGATGAAGATGTTCCTGACCCGTCTGGGCTTCGGCTCCAAGATGGTGGTCACCGGCGACATCACCCAGGTGGACCTGCCCTTCGGCACCCGCTCGGGGCTCAGGATTGTCGAGGAGATCCTGCAGGGGATCGAGGACGTCAACTTCTCGATCCTGGATGCCTCCGACGTCGTCCGGCACCGCCTGGTGGGGGATATCGTCAACGCCTACAGCATCTGGGACGAAGTCCAAAGGAACCGGGTCAAGCACTCCGTTGCCCGGGAAACGCGGGGAGAACACGCATGAGCATTGAGGTCAACAACGAATCCGGCGTCGTCGTGGACGAGGCCGGGCTCGTGGCGCTGTCGCGTTTCATCTTCGAAAGCCTTTACATCCACCCGCAGGCGGAGCTGTCCATCCTGCTCGTGGACGAACCGGCCATGGAAAAGCTGCACCTCGAACTGATGGACGAGCCAGGCTCCACCGACGTCCTCTCCGTCCCCATGGACGAGCTGACCCCGGGCACGCCGGACAAGCCGACGCCGCAGGGCATGCTCGGCGACATCGCCATCTGCCCCCAGGTAGCCGAGGTCCAGGCCCGCAACGCCGGCCACTCCACCCAGGACGAGATGCTGCTGCTGACCACGCACGGCATCCTTCACCTGCTGGGTTATGACCACGCCGAGCCGGAAGAGAAGGAAGAGATGTTCGGGCTGCAGCGCGAACTCCTGACCGCCTTCACCGGCAAAGCGGCCCCGTCCGAGACGGTTCAGTGACCCCACTGATCCTTGCCGGCATGGCGCTGGTGTTCCTTAGCTTTGCCGCAGTGCTGACCGCTGCCGAGTCCGCGTTCAACTTCCTGCCCCGGCACGACGCCGAGCAGGCGGTCCTGAACAGCAGAGGCACCTCGCTCAAACGCATCCTGGCCCAGCCCGTGGGGCACATGCGCGCCCTGCGGTTCTGGCGGGTCTGGTTCGAGATGGCCGCCGCCGTCGCCGTGACCGTGCTCCTTTACAGCATGCTGGACAACGTCTGGCTGGCCGGGCTGGCGGCCACCGGCATCATGGCGCTGCTCGGCTTCGTGATCGTGGGGGTGTCCCCTCGGCAGCTCGGCCGGGTCCACTCCGCCGCCCTGGTCCGGTTCAGCGCCCCGCTCGTCCGGTCCCTCTACGCCGTGCTCGGCCCGATTCCGGGCTGGCTGGTGCGGCTCGGCAGCGTCGTAGCGCCCGGCGCGCCGGCCGACAGCGAGGCGTTCTTCAGCGAGGAAGAATTCCGCGAACTCGTGGACCGGGCCACCGAGTCCGACGTGATCGAGGACAACGAGGCCGAGCTGATCCAGTCGGTCTTCGACTTCGGGGACACCCTGGTCCGCTCCGTTATGGTGCCTAGGACCGACATCCTCACGATCGACTCCGGATCCAGCCTGCACCGGGCGATGTCGCTGTTCCTGCGCTCCGGGTACTCGCGGATTCCGGTCATCGGCGAAAACACGGACCAGATCCTGGGCATTGTGTACCTGAAGGACGTTGCCGCCTCGCTCCACAACCTCGGCCCGCACGAGGAACCGCCGGTGGTGGACGAGGTGGCCCGCGAGGTCCGCTACGTGCCGGACTCGAAGCTCGTCAGCGACCTGCTCCGCGAACTCCAGAAGGAATCCACGCACGTTGCGATCGTCATCGACGAATACGGCGGAACGGCGGGGCTGGTCACGCTCGAGGACCTCATCGAGGAGATCGTCGGCGAAATCGTGGACGAATACGACACCGAGAGCGCCGAGGCCGTGGCACTGGGGGACGGAAGCTACCGGGTCAGCGCCCGCATGAGCATCGATGACCTCGGCGAACTCTTCGACCTCGAGCTCGACGACGACGAAGTAGACACCGTGGGCGGCCTGCTGGCCAAGGCCCTCGGGCGGGTGCCGATTGTCGGCAGCACCGTCCAGGTCCACGGACTGTCCCTCCGCGCCGACAGGCTGGAGGGCCGGCGGAACCGCGTCAGCCACATCATTGCGGCCGCCGTAGCAAAAGAACAAACTGACCTTGAAGACCTTCTCGACGAGGCCGCACCAATCCAACAGGGAGTCTCACGTGAGCAAGCAGAATAAGTCCGACGGCGACGCAGCCTACGGCGGCTACCGCGCCGGTTTCTCGGTGCTGGTCGGACGGCCCAATGCGGGCAAGTCCACCCTCACCAACGCCCTGGTCGGCCAAAAAGTCGCGATCACCTCGGCCAAGCCCCAGACCACGCGCCACACAATCCGTGGCATCGTGCACCGGGACGACGCCCAGTTGATCCTCGTTGACACCCCGGGCCTGCACCGCCCGCGCACGCTGCTGGGGAAGCGGCTGAACGAACTGGTCGCCGATACCCTCGCCGAGGTCGACGCGATCGGCTTCTGCCTGCCGGCCAACGAGAAAATCGGCCCGGGGGACAAGTTCATTGCCGCCCAGCTCGCCGCCATCCCCAACAAGCCCATCATCGCGATCGTGACCAAGGCCGACACCGTCGACCGGCAGGCCCTCACCGAGCAGTTGCTCGCCGTCGCCTCCCTGGGCCGCGAGGTCCTTGGCGAGGACGGCTGGAAGGACATCGTCCCGGTCTCCGCCACGGACGGTTTCCAGGTCGACACCCTTGCCGACGTCCTGATCGGTCACATGCCGGCGTCGCCGCCGCTGTATCCGGACGGTCACCTGACGGACGAGCCGGAAGCGGTGATGATCGCCGAACTCATCCGGGAAGCAGCCCTCGAAGGCGTCCGCGACGAATTGCCGCACTCCCTGGCCGTCGTCGTCGATGAAATCGTTCCGCGGGAAGGCCGGCCCGAGGACCGCCCGTTCCTGGACGTCCGCGTCAACCTGTACGTCGAGCGGCCCTCCCAGAAGGCCATCATCATCGGCAAGGGCGGCGCCCGGCTCCGCGAGGTCGGCACCAACGCGCGCAAGGCGATCGAGGCGCTGCTCGGTGCCCGGATCTACCTTGACCTGCACGTCAAGGTCGCCAAGGACTGGCAGCGCGACCCGAAGCAGCTCGTCAAACTGGGCTTCTGAGACGCGCTGTTCTTGGGCCGCTATTTTGACCGTTGGCCCTTCCCGCCGCTCCCAAGAGAGGGCCATCGGCGTTTTCTCAGATTCGGACTCTAAAATGGGCTGACTCCCCGTTCGTTTAGGAAGGCTCAACAAGTGGTTCGACCCCGTGACAACCGTGCCGACGGATCCGCCCCGCCGGCCCGGTCAACAGCCGCTGCCCGGCACACGGCCGATCCCGCCGTTGGTCCGGCCCGCCACCTCGGCTCCGCCCGCCGGACCCCCACCTGGCTGAAAGTCTTCACGGGGGTGGTGGCCGTGCTCTTGGTCGGCGTGATCGCTTTTGGCGCCTACTGGACCATCCGGCTCCAGGGCAACCTCACCAAGGCCCCACTGAGCGCCGGCAGCATCAAGACCGAGGGTGCCGTGAACGATTCGACGGACCGGATGCAGATCCTGATCCTCGGCTCGGACACGCGCGACGGGAAGAACTCGCAGTACGGCACCAGCGATGACGCGACCGGATATGGGCACTCGGACGTGATGATGCTGATGGACATCTCCGCGGACAACAAGCGGGTCAACGTCGTCAGCTTCCCCCGCGACCTGCTGGTCGACATCCCCAAGTGCAAGGATCCGAAAACCAATAAGGAGTACCCGGCCCAGACCGGCGTCATGATTAACTCGGCGATGTCCGAGGCCGGCATCGGCTGCGCCGTGGACACCGTCAACAAGCTCACTGGCCTGGAGATCGACCACTTCATGATGGCCGACTTCAACGCCGTCAAGGAACTCTCCAACGCCGTGGGCGGCGTGTCAGTGTGTGTCAGCGACGCCGTGTATGACCCCGACTCGAAGCTGCGCCTGCCCAAGGGCACCTCCACTGTCCAGGGCGAGCAGGCATTGTCGTTCGTGCGCACCCGGCACGCCTTCGGCGACGGCGGCGACCTCGGCCGGATCAAGGCCCAGCAGGGCTTTCTGTCCGCGCTGACCCGGAAAATCAAGGACGACGGCACCCTCACCAACCCGGCCCGGATGCTCGGCATCGCGGACGCGATCACCAAAAACCTGACCATCGACGACGGCCTGGCCTCGGTGCCGACGCTGCTGACCGTGGGCAACCGGCTCAAGAACATCGACGTCGGCAAGGTAGCCTTCGTGGCCACGCCGACAGTCCCGGCCGAAACGGACATCAACCGGCTGCAGCTGGCCGAGCCCGCGGCATCCCAGCTGTTCGCCGCCATGCGCAACGACGTGGACCTGACGGATCCGACCGCGAAGCCGAGCGCTTCCCCGAGCGCCAGCGCCACGCCGACGCCCAGCCCCACCGCCCCGGCCTATGACAAGACCCTGCAGCCCGTCACTGTGGCCAACGGCTCGGGTGTTCCGGCCCGGACCCAGGAGATCATGCAGGCCATCAAGGGCGCCGGCTTCACCCATGTGGGCCAGTTGACTGCTCCGCCCGTCGCTGCGACGGCGGTCTACTACGGTGCGGATTACGCTGACGTGGCCGGGGACGTCGCGGCCCTGCTCGGTGTGGCGCCGGACCGGGTGCTCCCGGCCGCCGGAGTTGCCGGTGTCCAGGTCTACCTGGGCAGTGACTTCGCGAACGGGACGCCGACCGCCGCCGCCGCTGCCCCGCAGCTGCCCAAGGACATCGTCAACCAGACAGCCGGCGACACCGTTTGCCAGCAGGCCAACCCGGCACTGATCACCCGCTGACCCGGCAGCCAGGAAGGCCCCCGTTCAGATTTTCCTGAACGGGGGCCTTCTTTTGTCATGGATGTTGGACGGCGGCCTTTGGAGGCCCTTCCACGTCCTGCTGGGTCGTGGCACACGGCGAGGACCTCAACGGCGCACCCGATAGCGCAGGTGAAGCACCCGGTTGCCCTGAATCACCACGTCGGGATCCTCCAGCAGGTGCTGTGCGTGGACCGACCCGAAGTAGCGCTTGCCGGACCCGAACACGACGGGTACGACGTCCATGCGCACCTCGTCGACCAGGCCCGCGGCAAGCATCTGGCCACCGACATCACCAGCGGCGACCTCGACGATGCGGTCACCCGCAAGCTCTTGCGCCTTGGCCATGGCTGCCTCGACGCCGTCGACGAAGTGAAACGGCGCCTCGGGGTCCCAGCCCTCGGGCTGCGGCCGGTGCGTCACGACGACCACGTGATCGATCCCGCTCGGGGGTTTCCCGTCCCAGCCGTCCGTCAGGTCGAAGACGTGGCGGCCGACGAGGGTCGCCCCGATCTGGTCCCAGTACGGCCGGGTGTAGTCGTAGGAGGCCTGGGACACCTTCACCTCGCCGCTCTCGTCCAACGGGACGTCACCGTTGGACAACCAGTCGAACAGCGGTCCGGGCTGGTCATTCTCGTCCGCGATGAAGCCGTCCACCGACACCGAGCTGTACATGACCACCTTGCCCACGGGGCACTCCTCTGCTTTGGGGTGCCCCCACATTAGCGTGCCGCGAGCTGTCGCTCCAGTAAGAAATCAAGCGGCCGGCAGCGGCGACGAGCTCCTTGAACCGCTGTGCCAGATGAGTGCTGCTGACACCGCGGCTTCCGCAACCGGAAGCACTACCGACTACGCATGCTGCTCATCGGCGGCGGACTGTCCCACCCCCACCTCAGGTAGGAAGAGCGCCTTTGGAGGTGCTGAATCGGCACCGCATCCGTCACAGCAGGCCGGCTCCGTGGCCGTCGGAAGGGTGTCTGCCGCCGTGTGGGGGACCGTGCAGCAGATGTCGCCGCGCCAGGCGTTGATGCCCTCCCGGAGGGCGATCGCGGCGATGACCAGCGCAGCGCCGGCGTCGGCCCACCACCAGCCAAGGGTGCTGTTCAGCACCAAACCCGCGAGCAGGACTGCCGACAAATACGTGCAGAGCAGGGTCTGCTTGGAGTCAGCCACCGCCGTGCGTGATCCGAGCTCCCGGCCGGCCCGGCGCTGGAGCCAGGACAGGACCGGCATGATCACCAGGCTCAGTGCGGCAATCACGATGCCCGGGGTCGAGTGCTGTGCCTCGCCGGCGCCGAGAAGTGACCTGATTGCCTCGGCGGAGACAAAGGCCGCCAGTGCGAAGAATGAGACAGCGATAATCCGCAAGGTGAGGTGTTCACGCCGTTCAGGGTCCTTGGTGGAAAACTGCCACGACAGGGCCAGCGCCGACGCGACCTCAATGATGGAATCCAGGCCAAAGCCGAGGAGCGCCGACGAGTCCGCCGTACCCCCGGCCCACAAAGCCACAACGGCCTCGATGAGGTTATAGCTGATGGTGGCCGCCGCGAACAAGCGGATCCGGCGGCTGAGGACGGCGCGGCGGGCCGGGCCCGGCGACAGTTGGAGGGAAGCCATCACAGCGTGCACGTCCCGTCGGGTGCGCAGCAGGCCGGGTCCACCGCCAGCACGACGCCCAGAAGATCTTTCAGGGCATGGCCGAGGCGCTGATCGGCGAGCTCATAGCGGGTCCTTCGCCCCTCCGGAACGGCAACGACCAGCCCGCATCCCCGCAGGCACGTCAGGTGGTTCGACATGCTCTGCCGGGATACCCCGAGGGAATCCGCCAGCTCCGAGGGATAGGACGGCGCAGCCGTGAGGGCAAGCAGGATTTCTGCCCGTGTCGGGTCTGACACGGCATAACCGAACCGTGCCAGCACCGGGGCATGCGTAAGAGTCTCCATCAACCGAAAGTACAGCTGTCGATGTATTCACGCAAGCGTGTAAGCAAAGCCCTCCCGGCTGGGTCGGTGCCAGTGACCGGGCCCCGGGTCACCAGATGCTGACGCGCTCCTGCGGTGCCATCCACATGCCGTCCTGGTCCGTGACGCCGAATGCCGCATGGAAGGCGTCGAGGTTCTTGGCGATGGCGTTCGTGCGGAACTCATTTGGGGAGTGCGGATCCGTCGCCAGCCGGCGGATGGCCTCTTCGGTCCGGATGACCTGCCGCCACCCCGCGGCCCAGGACGCGAAGAAACGCTGCACCCCGGTCAGGCCATCGAGCACCGGCGGTTCCTGCCCGTCGAGGCTGATCAGGTAGGCCTTGTAGCCGATGGTGAGCCCGCCCAGGTCGCCGATGTTCTCGCCCAAGGTCAGCTTGCCGTTGACCGTGTGGCCGGGGGCTGCCGTGGGGGAAAGGGCATCGAACTGCGCCACGAGCCGGGCGGCCAGCGCCTCGAACGCGGTGCGGTCATCCTCCGTCCACCAGTTGCGCAGCAGGCCGCTGCCGTCGTACTGCGAGCCCTGGTCATCGAAGCCGTGGCCGATTTCATGGCCGATCACGGCACCGATGCCGCCGTAGTTGACGGCGTCATCGGCGTCGGCAGTGAAGAACGGGGGCTGCAGCATGGCCGCAGGGAACACGATCTCGTTCAGGAGCGGATGGTAGTAGGCGTTGACCGTCTGAGGCGTCATCAGCCACTTCTCGCGGTCCACGGGCTTGCCGACCTCGTCGAGGTGGCGGTCGACGTCGGCGCTGTGCGCGCGCTCCACATTCCCCAGCAGATCGGCGGGGTCGATCTCCACCGCGGAGTAGTCGATCCACTTGTCCGGGAAGCCGATCTTGGCGCGGAAGGAGTCCAGCTTTTTCAGGGCCTCGAGCTTGGTTGCCTCGCCCATCCAGGTCAGCCCGGTGATGGACTCGCGGTACGCCTCGATCAAGTTGGCCACGAGGGTCTGCATGCGCGCCTTGTGCCCCTCCGGGAAGTGTCCGGCCACGTAGATCTGCCCGACCGCCTCACCCAGGGCCGCCTCGACCACCGCGACGCCGCGCTTCCAGCGGTCCTTGATCCGCGGCGTACCGCTCAGGGTGGTGCCATAGAACGCGAAGTTCGCGTCCACGAACCCGGAAGACAGGTACGGGGCGGCCGCGCTGACCACGCGCATGGCGAGCCATTCCTGCCAGGTCGCCAGCGGTTCGGAATCCAGCAGCGAGGCCGCGCCGGAGAAGAAGTCGGGGGTGCTCACCACCAGCTCGGCACGCTTCTCCGGCTCGATGCCGGCCGCGTCGAACCAGTCCGCCAGCAGAGGGAACAGCTCCGCGGCTTCTGCGGCGGACTTCAAGTTGTACGTTTTTTGCGGATTCCGCAATGTCACGTTGTCCCAGTGGTGCGAAGCCAGCGCAGTTTCCAGCGCCACCACGCGTCCGGCTGCCCCCTCAGGGTCGGCAACCTCCGCGAGGCCCAGCATGGCCCCCACGTGTGCACGGTAGGCCTGGACCATCGGGGCGAACTTCGCTTCCCGGTAATAAGACTCATCCGGCAGGCCGAGGCCGCCCTGGCCCGTGTAGAGCAGGACCCGGTCCGGGTTTCCGGCATCCGGGGCGGGGTAAATATAAAAGAGCCCGGACACATCGGCGCGGAACAGCCGTCCGGCCAGCGCCACGAGTTCGGGCACCGACGTCGTCGCGAACACCTGCGCCAGCCGCGCCCGGAGCGGGTCCAGGCCCTTGGCCTCGACCGCCGCTTCGTCCATGAAGCTGTTGTACAGGTCCCCGATCTTGCGCTCGATGCCGGTCGCCTTCGCACCGCGTGCGGCGGCCTGCTCGATGATCTCCTTCACCGCGAGCTCCGACGCGTCGCGCAAGGCGGTGAAGGTGCCCTCCAGCGGCCGGTCGTCCGGGATGACCGTAGTGTTGAGCCAGCCGCCATTCACATGCTGGTACAGGTCATCCTGCGGGCGGACGCTGGCGTCGATGGTGGACAGATCGATCCCCGAAAGTGGCACGGATGCTCCTTTGAGAGGCAGTCCGGCCCGGAGTGTTTGCCGGCGCACGGTCTGCATGGTGGACGTTACGGTGGTCTGGCTCCTTCATCTTACGCACCCGTGTTACTGTGAAAAGGTGCGCGCAGAACTGCTCCTTCTTAGCTGCCGCGGCGAGGCCTCAGACGCGATCTAGCGCAAGGCCCACCCTCGCTGCGGAGTTTGTGTTGCCCGGCCACCCTTTCACCAAGAATCACAGAAAAGGCCCCGATTGTAATGCGAAACGCACAGAAGCCCTCAGGAATGCCGGTCCACCGCTACATCCCGTTCCAGGACCAGATCACCGTTGAACTGCCGGACCGCACCTGGCCGGACAAAGTCATCACCAAGGCCCCGCGCTGGTGCGCCGTGGACCTGCGCGACGGCAATCAGGCCCTCATCGATCCCATGAGCCCGGCCCGCAAGCTGAAGATGTTCGACCTGCTGGTCCGGATGGGCTACAAGGAGATCGAGGTCGGGTTCCCCTCGGCATCGCAGACGGACTTCGACTTCGTCCGGCAGCTGATCGAGGGCAACCACATCCCGGACGACGTCACGATCCAGGTGCTGACGCAGGCACGCGAACACCTGATCGAGCGGACCTATGAGTCCCTGGTCGGGGCGAAGCAGGCAATCGTCCACCTCTACAACTCCACGTCCGTCCTGCAGCGCCGCGTGGTCTTCAACCAGGACGAGGACGGCATCCTCGACATCGCCCTGCAGGGTGCTCGGCTGTGCAAGAAGTACGAGGAAACCCTCGCCGATACGCACATCACCTACGAATACTCGCCCGAGTCCTTCACCGGCACCGAGCTGGAGTACGCCATCCGGGTCTGCAACGCGATCGCCGACGTCTTCGAGGCCTCGGCGGACCGTCAGGTCATCATCAACCTGCCCGCCACGGTGGAAATGGCCACCCCCAATGTCTACGCCGACTCCATCGAGTGGATGAGCCGGAATCTGCACCCGCGCGAAGGCATCATCCTGTCCCTGCACCCGCATAACGACCGCGGCACCGGCGTCGCCGCCGCCGAGCTGGGCTACCTGGCCGGGGCAGACCGGATCGAGGGCTGCCTCTTCGGCAACGGCGAGCGGACCGGCAACGTGGACCTGGTGACCCTGGGCCTGAACATGTTCGTCCAGGGCATCGACCCGATGATCGACTTCTCCGACATCGACGAAATCCGCCGCACGGTGGAGTACTGCAACCAGCTGCCGGTGGCCGAGCGGTCCCCGTACGGCGGAGACCTCGTCTTCACGGCGTTCTCCGGCTCGCACCAGGACGCGATCAAGAAGGGCCTGGAGGCCCTCGAAAAGGACGCGGCCGCGGCGGGCAAGGACGTGGCCGACTACACCTGGCAGGTCCCGTACCTGCCGGTGGACCCGAAGGACCTCGGCCGGAGCTACGAGGCGGTCATCCGGGTCAACTCGCAGTCCGGCAAGGGCGGCGTCGCCTACCTGCTCAAGAACGAGCGCAGCCTGGACCTGCCGCGCCGCGCCCAGATCGAGTTCTCCGGCGTCATCCAGAAACGGACCGACACGGTCGGCGGAGAAGTCAGCGGACCCCAGCTGTGGCAGGTCTTCCAGGACGAATACCTGCCCTCGGGCTCTGCCGACACGCAGTGGGGCCGCTACGCCCTCGGTTCGATCAGCACGGAGACGGACGAAGACGGCGACATGACGCTGACCGCCGCCCTGAAGATCGACGGGACCCAGGTCCGCCGGACCGGGACCGGGAACGGCCCCATCGCGGCCCTGCTGAGCATCCTGCGCGAGGACGGCGTGGACGTCCGGGTCCTGGACTACAGCGAACACGCACTCTCCGAGGGCGGCAGTGCCCTGGCCGCCGCGTATGTCGAATGCGCCGTGGGGGAGCGCGTGCTCTGGGGCGTGGGGATCGATGCCAACACGAGCACGTCAGCCCTCAAGGCCGTCATCTCGGCCGTGAACCGCGCCATCCGGGACGCCCGCGCCTGATCCGTCGCTGCTTGATTCGTCCCTGCCTGATCCGTCCGCGCCTGATCCGTCCGCGGATGGGCAGGCACTGTCGAACCAATGCATGACTGCGCCGCCGGAACACTCCGGCGGCGCAGTATTTTGCCTCAGTCTTTTATCTCAGTCTTTTACCGTTCTGCCTCGGCGGCGCTGCCCATGCCGTGATTCCGTAAAGACAGTGCGAAGATTAACTGTGGTCCAACAATCCTTTGCTGCGCGTGCCTACCGTGATGACGCCGTCGTGCTGCGCACCCATAAGCTGGGCGAGGCCGACCGGATCATCACCCTGCTGACCAAGCACCACGGCCAGGTGCGGGCGGTGGCCAAGGGGGTCCGGCGCACCAGCAGCCGGTTCGGCGCCAGGCTGGAACCGTTCATGGTGGCCGATCTCCAGCTGATTTCCGGGCGGACCCTGGACGTCGTCACGCAGGCCGTGGCCAAGGGCGCTTACGGCGGGAACATCGCCGCGGACTATGGCCGGTACACGGTGGCGGCCGCCATGACCGAGACGGCGGAGAAGCTCACCGACGTCGACGGTGAAGCCGGCACCGCCCAGTACAACCTGCTGGTGGGGGCCCTCGCGTCCCTGAGCCGGGGCGACCACGCCCCCGAACTCATCCTGGATTCCTACCTGCTCCGCGCCCTCGCGACCGGCGGCTGGGCGCCCAGCTTCACCGACTGCGCCCGGTGCGGTGCGTCCGGGCCGCACACCGCCTTTTCCGCGCCTCTCGGCGGCATGGTCTGCCACGGGTGCCGGCCGCCGGGATCGCCCGCGCCGGCCCCGGAGACGGTGCTCCTCATGGGTGCCCTGCTCACCGGAAACTGGACGACGGCGGATGCCTCCGCCTCCGTCCACCGCCGGGAAGCGGCCGGCCTGGTAGCCAGCTACCTCCAGTGGCACCTGGAACGAGTCCTGAAATCCCTCAAACATGTGGAGCGAACGTAAAAGTGGCATTGGGAAGAAGCCTGGGAAAGAACCTGGATAAAAGCCAGGCGAAACAGTCCAACGGCCGGCGGCGGACCACCCCGGTGGTGGCTCCCTATCCGCACCAGTCCGGCGCTGTTCCGCCCGCGATTCCCGCGGAGTTCATCCCGCGGCATGTGGCGATCGTCATGGACGGCAACGGGCGCTGGGCGAACCAGCGGGGCCTGCCCCGGATCGAGGGCCACAAGGCAGGGGAGCCTGCCCTGCTGGACGTCATGGCCGGCGCGATCGAGCTGGGGATCGAATACGTCAGTGTGTACGCCTTCTCCACCGAGAACTGGCGGCGGTCCCCTGAGGAGGTGCGCTTCCTGATGGGCTTCAACAAGGATGTCTTGCGCCGGCAGCGGAACCAGCTCGATGAATGGGGGGTCCGGATCCGCTGGTCCGGGCGGCGCCCGAAGCTGTGGGGCTCGGTGATCCGCGAACTCGAAGAGGCCGAGGACTACACCCGGGGCAACAGCACCTGCACCCTGAACATGTGCGTCAACTATGGCGGACGGGCCGAGATCGCCGACGCCGTCTCCGCGATTGCGGAGGAAGTGGCCCAGGGCCGGCTGAAGCCGGGGGCCATCACCGAGCGGACCATCCAGAAGTTCCTCGACGAGCCGGACCTGCCGGACGTGGACCTGTTCCTGCGCAGTTCCGGGGAACAGCGGCTGTCCAACTTCATGCTCTGGCAGTCGGCCTATGCCGAGTTCGTGTTCATGGACACCCTGTGGCCGGACGTGGACCGGCGGACGCTGTGGGACGCCGTCGAGATCTATGCACAGCGGGATCGCCGCTACGGTGGAGCCATCGACGCCGCTCCCGCCGCGGGCGGCCAGGTCAGCTGATCCGCGTCAGTCGTAGACGTACGCCCTGATCCACCGGGACAGCCGGGCATAGGCGTCCGCGCGGACCCGCGGGGCGGAGAGGAAGACGTCATGCAGGGCGCCGTCAATCCGCTCCAGCGTCACGGTGCGGCCCAGGCTGAGCGCGCGGAGGGCGATTGTGTTCACGTCCAGGACCGCGTCCGTGCGGCGCATGGACTCCTTCCAGAACATCCCGTTGGCGCTGGCGCCCGAGATGAGCACCAGGATGGGCACGTCGATGTTCAGGCCACGCGCCACCTTGGACTGCCCGGCGAGCACGGCGCTGAGCCAGCCGGCGCGGACCGGAAAGGCGTGCGGCGGACGGTAGGCATCGTCCAGGGCCCATTCGCCTTCCGCGGCGCTGCTGATGCTGCGCCAGTAGAAGGCCCGCTCGGGCAGCCGGATCACAGACTCCGGCCAGAACCGGGCGAACGGCTCCACCATGGTCCGCGCGGCGCGGCGCAGGGCGGGGCTGCCGTGGACTTCCAGCCATGGGCTGTCCAGGACCAGTTGTGACACCATCCCCGGATGCCTGTCGGCCCACAGCGCCGCGATCAGGCCGCCGGTGGAGTGTCCCATCAGCGTCACCTGCGGCGCCGCACCGTCCGGCCTGAGCGAGCCGATGATCCCGAGCGCTGCAGTGATCTCGGCGTCGTAGTTGTCCAGGTCCGCGACGTAGCCGCCGTGGGTGCCCGGACGCAGGCTGCGGCCATGGTTGTGCATGTCGAGGGCGAAAAACTCAAACCCCTGCCCCGCCCAGAATTCCGCGAGCTCCTCATTGAAGAAGTAGTCACTCCAGCCGTGCAGGAACAGCACCGCCCGGGCCGGCAGCGCCGATGGTGCCGGCGGGAGCGGGGTATGGCGGACCAGGGTGGCAGTGCGCAGCACACCGTCAGGGCTGACGGCCTCAAAGGTGCACGCCTGGAAATCGTCCCCGAGAATGTCGGTCCGCCACTGCATCGACTTTCCTCCTGTGTTGCTGAGTGCCTGCTCGGACTAGGCCGCGGACGCAGCGGCCCGGCCCGCGGAACGTCCGGAGAAGAGGCATCCGCCCAGGAACGTTCCCTCGAGGGACCGATAGCCGTGGATTCCGCCGCCGCCAAACCCTGCGGCTTCACCGGCCGCGAACAGCCCGGGCACGGGCTGCCCGGCGGCATCCAGGACCCGCGACTGCAGGTCGGTCTGCACCCCGCCAAGGCTCTTGCGCGTCAGGACCGAGAGCCGGACGGCGAGCAGGGGACCGTGCCGCGGATCCAGAAGCCGGTGCGGCGGGGCGACCCTCATGATCTTGTCGGTGGCGAAACGCCGCGCTGCCCGGATCGCCGCCAGCTGCGGATCCTTGCCCATCCCGCTGGCAAACTGCCGGTCCCGGTCGCGGATCAGCTGCTCCAGGGCAGCGGGGTCGATGAGCTGCCCGCCCGTCAGATCGTTCATCTGCCCGGCGAGCCCGGCGGGGTCCGCTGCCTGCAGGAAGTCGACCCCGCGGTCCAGGAACCGCTGCAGCGGTGTATCGCTGCCGGGCTTCAGCCGTGAGACCAGCCGACGGACGTCCTTGCCCGTGAGATCCGGGTTCTGCTCGGATCCTGACAGCGCGAACTCCTTCAGCGCGATGCTGCGGTTCAAGACGAACCATGAATGGGCATGTCCCGTGGCCAGGATGTGGCGCAGGGCGCCGAGCGAATCGAAACCCGGAAACAGGGGAGGCGGGAGCATCCGCCCCGTCGCGTCCAGCCACAGGGCCGACGGTCCGGGCAGGATCCGGATGCCGTGCCGCGGCCAGACCGGGGCATGGTTGTGGATACCCTCCGGGTAATGCCACATCCGGTCCCCGTTGATGAGGTGTCCGCCGGCGCGGCCCACGGCCGGGAGGAAGTCCCCGTCCACGGATGCCGGAACGCCACTCAACATCCGCTCCGGCGCCGCGCCGCCCGGCCATTGCTTGCGGACCACATCGTGGTTGCCGCCGATGCCGCCGCTTGTCACCACCACGGCCGCGGCCGCAGCCTCGAAAGTACCGTCAGGGAGTCGGGAAGAGCTTTCACCCCGGCCTGCGCCACTGGCTTCGAGCAGTTCGCCGCGCACGCCGCTCACCCGGCCCGCAGTTTTCACGAGCCCGGTGGCGCGGTGGCGGAAATGGAAGGACACGCGGCCGGCGGCTTCGCCTTCGCGCAGTTTGGCAAGGAAGGGGGCCACCAGCGCCGGTCCCGTGCCCCACACGACATGGAAGCGCGGGACAGTGTTGCCGTGGCCGTCCGGGCCGTAGCCGCCGCGTTCGGCCCACTGCACCAGGGGAAACAGCCCGACGCCCAGCGAGGCGAGCCAGGCACGCTTCTCACCGGCGGCGAAGTTCACGTACGCCGCCGCCCACTCCTTCGCCAGGGCGTCCTGCGGCCGGTCGAATCCCGCGGACGCATGCCAGTCGGCGAGGGCCAGCTCTTCGCTGTCCCGCACCCCGAGCCGCCGCTGTTCCGGAGTGTTGACCATGAAGAGGCCGCCGAAAGACCAGTGCGCCTGGCCGCCGACGGAGGCCTCGGGTTCCTGATCGAGCACCGCCACCCGGCGGCCGGCCGCATAGGCCTGGGCCGCGGCCACGAGCCCTGCCAGGCCGGCGCCGACCACCACAACGTCGGCCTCGATCCCGCGACCCGAAGCCCCACGGCCGCCCGTTCCGACACCCTCATTGCTGGTCATGGCTTCATGCTAACTCGCGTCGGAGCACTTCCGCCGCCGGGCCCGGGGCGCGGGGCGCCGCAGTCACAACCGCAGTCACAACGGGCAGTCACAACGGCAGTCACAACCGTGCCGGCGCGCGCGCTGGTTTGGTCTGCGCGGCCCGAACCGGAAAACTAGAGGCATGCGCGTATATCCCACATTTTTCCGGCTGGCCTTCTCATGGATGGACGCCGAACGCGCCCATAAGATCGGGTTCAAGGCCATCCGCCTCGCCCACAGCTGCGGTGCCGGGCGGTTGCTGCAGAAGTTCACCGCCCCCGCGGCGTCGCTGCAGACCCAGGCGTTAGGCCTGACCTTCCCGTCCCCGTTCGGCCTTGCGGCCGGCTTCGACAAGGAAGGCCACGGCATCGAGGCGCTGGCGGAGCTCGGCTTCGGCCATGTGGAGGTCGGCACCATCACCGGCCAGGCCCAGCCCGGGAACCCGGCGCCGCGGCTGTTCCGCCTCGTGGAGGACAGGGCCGTCATCAACCGCATGGGATTCAACAACGACGGCGCCGCGGCGGTGGCCCCGCGCCTGAAGTCCGCCCGCGCCGCCCTGCAGCGCCAGCACCCCGGCGTCCGGCCGGTGATCGGGGTGAACATCGGCAAGAGCAAGGTGGTCGGGCTCGAGGATGCGGTGTCCGATTACCTGATCAGCGCGCGCAGCCTGGCCCCCGCAGCGGATTATCTCGTGGTGAACGTCAGCTCGCCCAACACCCCCGGGCTTCGGCTGCTGCAGGACGTGGAGACCCTGCGTCCGCTGCTGGCCGCAGTGGGGGAGGAGGCGGACAAGGCCGCCGGCCGCCACGTTCCGCTCCTGGTCAAGATCGCGCCCGACCTCAGTGATGAGGACATCGACGACGTCGCGCGCCTGGCGCTTGACCTGAAGCTGGACGGCATCATCGCCACCAACACCACGATCGCCCGCACCGGGCTCGCCTCCGGGCCCGACAACGTCGAGGCGTGCGGAGCAGGAGGTCTTTCCGGGGCGCCCCTGAAGAAACGGTCCCTGGAGGTCCTGGCCCGGCTCAAGTCCGTCACCGACGGGGCGCTGACCCTGGTCTCGGTGGGCGGCGTCGAAACGGCACAGGATGTGCAGGAACGGCTGGACGCCGGCGCCACCCTCGTCCAGGGCTACACGGCGTTCCTTTACGAGGGGCCTTTCTGGGCCGCCCGCATCAACCGGCTGCTGGCCACCCACCCGAGCCGGCGCTAGACCTTACGCTGCGATCGGGCCCGGACCGGTCTCCGCAACCAAGAAGCCCCCGGCAGGTGACTGCCGGGGGCTTCTTGGTTGAAGAATCGTGGAAGGGAAATGTCAGGCGGGGAACTCGCCGCGCCGGACCTGGGGCTTGGGCAGGCGCAGGCGGCGGAACTGCAGGGAGCGCATGGAGCCGTACCAGACCGTGCCGCGCTCGACGTCGCCGAACTTTTCGCCGAGCCGTTTCTTGAGCTTGCGGGAGAGGATGAAGACGTCCACGAAGACCGCGAGGAACATGACCCAGAATGCGCCCAGGACGTAGACCATCTGTGCGCTGGAGGCCGGCACGAGCAAGGAGATGATGACAAACAGCAGGGCGCCGAACATGAGGAACTCGCCAAGGCTGAAGCGGGCATCGACGAAATCGCGGGCGAACCGCTTCTGCGGACCCTTGTCCCGCAGCGGCAGGAACTTCTCGTCACCGGTGTCCATGGCCTGCCGCATCTTGAGCCGCTGCTCCGTGACGGCGGCGCGCTCGGCCGCCTTGGAAGCCTTGCGGTCCTCCGGCACGAGGGGCCGCTTGCGGGCCGCCTCCTGGGCGCTGCGCTTGGGCGTGGGTGCGCCCTTGCCGGTCACGGCGCTACGGGCTGCTGCCTCGGATGCCTGCTGGTCAACTACGTCCTGCGCCGATGGCGCTTCCTTTTTACGTCCAAACACCCCTAAAGAATACCCCGCAGACACAGGCCCGAGACCCAGCCCACACGGCGCAGGCCCGGGCGTGACGCTGTTTGTAGTGATTCAGAGCACGGGTAGTGTTTTGGCCATGACTTCATCTACCGCGGGGAACCCGCAGACCACCATGGACCACGAGGGCACCATCGATGCCGAGGCCCTCCGCCAGGCCGTTGCCGAATCGTTCGACGAGACGATCGGCCAGCTGACGGACCTTGTCGCCATACCGGGCATCGCCTGGCCGAGCTTTGATCCTGCCCCGTTGAACCGCAGCGCCGACGCCGTCGCCAGCCTCGTGCGGGCCAGCGGCTTCGACGACGTCCGGATCCTCCGTTGCGACAAGGAAGACGGGACGCCCGGCGGGCCCGCCGTCGTCGCCCGCCGCCCGGCCGCGGAGGGCAAGCCGACAGTCCTGCTGTACGCCCACCACGACGTCCAGCCCACTGGCGACCTGGCACTGTGGGAAACCGACCCCTTTACCGCCGTCGAGCGCGACGGCAGGCTCTTCGGCCGCGGTGCCGCCGATGACAAGGCCGGCATCCTGGCGCACATCGCCGCCTACTCTGCGGTGACGCGGGTGCTCGGTGACGAACTGGGCCTGGGCGTGACGTTCTTCTTCGAGGGCGAAGAGGAAGCCGGCTCGCCAACGTTCCGGCAGTTCCTGGAAACCCACCGCGAACTGCTCCGCGCCGACGTGATCGTCGTGGCGGACTCCAGCAACTGGAAGGTCGGCATTCCGGCCCTCACCACCAGCCTGCGCGGCCTGGTGGACGGCACCATCGAGGTCAAGGTCCTGGACCACGCCGTGCATTCGGGCATGTTCGGCGGCCCCGTGCTCGACGCCCCGACCCTGCTGGCCCGCCTGATCGCGACCCTCCACGACGACGAGGGCAGCGTCGCGATCAAGGGCCTGGTGAGCCGCGATGACGTGGTTGTCGACCTCACCGAGGAGGAGTACCGCGCCGACGCCTCCGTGATCGACGGCGTGAAGCTCGCCGGGACCGGCAGCATTGCCTCACGCATGTGGACCAAGCCCGCCCTGTCCATCATCGGCTTTGACGCCCCGGCCGTGGACGTAGCTTCCAACACCCTGCTGCCGCGGGCCCGGGCCAAGTTCAGCCTGCGCCTGGCCCCGGGTCAGGACCCGGCAGCCGCCATGGAGGCTGTCCGCCAGCACGTCGAAACCCACGCCCCGTTCGGCGCTGAGGTGGTGTTCACCCCGGGGGAGAGCGGCAACTCATTCCTGACGGACACGAGCTCGAAGGCCGCGTCCATGGCCATGTGGGCCCTGGGCGAAGCCTGGGGGGTGCCCGCCGTCGAAATGGGGATCGGCGGATCGATCCCCTTCATCGCGGACCTCACCGAGCTCTACCCGGACGTGCAGATCCTGGTCACCGGCGTCGAGGATCCCGATTCCCGAGCCCACAGCGCCAACGAATCGCTGCATCTGGGCGACTTCCGGAACGCAATTGTCGCCGAGGCCCTGCTGCTCGCGCGCCTGAACAACGAAGGCGCGCTCTAGCCCCCGCGCCCGGCGGGTCCCGGGGAACATCCAGCCGTCTCCCACGGTTACGTCAGAAGTTAGAGCTACAGGGCTGCGCGAAGTAGCATGTAGCTATAGCCCATACCGTTTAAGTAGGGGCGGGCACCGTGCGAGCGGGGCCGCCACCACCGTTGCAAGAAGGTAGGCCATGAGCACTACAACCAATGAAAACAGCGCCGGCAACTCTGCCGCCGAGGCCGGCGAGCTGGCCACGCACGAGGTCATGCTGACCGACGTCGCGGCTGGAAAGGTCCGCAGCCTGCTGGAGCAGGAAGGCCGCACCGATCTGCGCCTCCGCGTTGCCGTGCAGCCCGGCGGTTGCTCCGGCCTGATTTACCAGCTCTACTTCGACGAGCGGCTGCTCGACGGGGATGCAGTGCGAGACTACGACGGGGTCGAAGTCGTCGTCGACAAGATGAGCGTTCCTTACCTCAGCGGTGCCAGCATCGATTTCGAGGACACCATCGCCAAGCAGGGCTTCACGATCGATAACCCGAATGCCGGCGGGTCCTGCGCCTGCGGAGATTCTTTCCACTAATTCCTTCCACTAAGGCCGGGCATTTTGCCCGGCCTTAGTGCCGCAGGATCCTCAACGAGCGGCGCCTACAAAAAGCTCCCGACGCACGGTGCGGACATGTGGGCGAAAACTCCCGGGGAGCGGTAAGCTCTACACCGAGTAGTAAAACTTTTCGTTTGCCCTGCCCGTAATTTGCGGGGCAACAGCAACAAGTAGGAAGGGCCGTCTGTGAGTTCGCAGAACCGAACCGGCAGCCGACGCAAACAGATCACTACGATCACTGGCTTGGCACTAGCCGGCGCGTTGGCTTTGACTGGATGTTCACCAGAGGTACAGAAGGGCTGGTTGCCCACCGAGCGTGGCACCACCAATCACACTGACCTCATCATGGACCTCTGGGTCAACTCATGGATTGCCGCGCTGGTCGTCGGCATCATCACCTGGGGCCTGATGATCTGGTGCATCGTCGCTTACCGGCGCCGCAAGGGCACCGTGGGCTTCCCGCGCCAGAACAGCTTCAACCTTCCGCTTGAAGTGTTCTACCTGACGATCCCGCTGTTCATGGTCCTGGTGTTCTTCTACTTCACCGACCGCGACCAGCAGTCGATCGATGACCGCTCAACGCCGGCCGACGTCGTCGTCGACGTCCGCGGCAAGCAGTGGGCGTGGGACTTCAACTACTTGAAGGGCAACGTCGTCACCGAGGACGTTCACGAAGCGGGCGTCCAGGCGCACCTGACCGGTAACGACGTGGACAAGAACAAGCTGCCCACCCTGTACCTGCCGGTCAACAAGTCGGTTGACCTCGAGCTCAACGCGCGCGACGTCATCCATTCCTTCTGGGTTCCTGCCTTCCTGCAGAAGCGCGACATGATTCCCGGCAAGACCAACTACATCCGGTTGACGCCCACCAGGGAGGGCACCTACGACGGTAAGTGCGCCGAACTCTGTGGCGAGTACCACTCCGAAATGCTGTTCCGCGTGAAGGTTGTCTCCGAGTCGGAGTTCCAGGCGCACATGAACCAGCTGCGCCAGGACGGGAACACCGGCCTGCTCGGTGAAGAGTACGACCGCAACCCGGCCCCGGCCGAAACCAAGTAAGGGGAGCGACGTGGCAACTTACACTCAATCCGCCGGGATCCTCGAGGCTCCCGTAGTACCGAAGTCCAAGGGACGCATCGTCGTCAACTGGATCACCTCGACCGACCACAAAACGATCGGGTACATGTACCTGATCGCGTCGTTCATCTTCTTCTGCTTCGGCGGCATCATGGCGCTGCTGATCCGTGCCGAGCTCTTCGAGCCCGGCATGCAGATCCTGCAGACCAAAGAGCAGTACAACCAGCTCTTCACCATGCACGGCACCGTCATGCTCCTGATGTTCGCGACGCCGCTGTTCGCCGGCTTCACCAACGTCATCATGCCGCTGCAGATCGGTGCCCCCGACGTCGCCTTCCCGCGACTGAACGCGCTGGCCTTCTGGTTCTTCCTCTTCGGCTCCACGATCGCCGTCTCCGGGTTCATCACCCCGCAGGGTGCCGCGTCGTTCGGCTGGTTCGCGTACGCGCCGCTGTCCAACACGACGTTCAGCCCCGGCGTGGGCGGTGACCTCTGGGTCTTCGGCCTGGCGCTCTCCGGCTTCGGCACCATCCTCGGCGCCGTCAACTTCATCACCACCATCATCTGCATGCGCGCCCCGGGCATGACCATGTGGCGGATGCCGATCTTCACCTGGAACGCCCTCGTGACCTCCATCCTGGTCCTGATGGCCTTCCCGCCGCTGGCCGCCGCGCTGTTTGCCCTCGGCGCCGACCGCCGCTTCGGTGCGCACATCTTCGATCCCGAGAACGGCGGCGCCGTCCTCTGGCAGCACCTGTTCTGGTTCTTCGGCCACCCTGAGGTGTACATCATCGCGCTGCCGTTCTTCGGCATCGTCTCCGAGATCTTCCCGGTCTTCAGCCGCAAGCCGATCTTCGGCTACAAGGGCCTGGTCTACGCGACCATCTCCATCGCCGCCCTGTCCGTGACTGTGTGGGCCCACCACATGTACGTCACCGGCTCGGTCCTGCTGCCGTTCTTCTCCTTCATGACGATGCTCATCGCCGTTCCGACCGGTGTGAAGTTCTTCAACTGGATCGGCACCATGTGGCGCGGTTCCATCACGTTCGAGACTCCCATGCTGTGGAGCATCGGCTTCCTGGCGACGTTCCTCTTCGGCGGCCTCACCGGCATCATCCTGGCCTCGCCGCCGCTGGACTTCCACGTCTCGGACTCCTACTTCGTGGTGGCGCACTTCCACTACGTGGTTTTCGGCACCGTCGTGTTCGCCATGTTCGCCGGGTTCTACTTCTGGTGGCCCAAGTGGACCGGCAAGATGCTCAACGAGCGCCTCGGCAAGATCCACTTCTGGATGCTGTTCCTGGGCTTCCACGGCACCTTCCTGATCCAGCACTGGCTCGGCGTCGAGGGCATGCCCCGCCGTTACGCCGACTACATGCCGCAGGACAACTTCACGTGGATGAACCAGTTCTCCACCATCGCCTCGTTCGTCCTCGGCGCATCGCTGATTCCGTTCTTCTGGAACGTCTACATCACCTGGCGCAGCAACGAGCGTGTGGAAGTTGACGACCCGTGGGGCTTCGGTGCCTCGCTGGAATGGGCCACGTCCTGCCCGCCGCCGCGCCACAACTTCACCTCCCTGCCCCGCATCCGCTCCGAGCGTCCTGCCCTGGACCTGCACCATCCGGAGCTCTCCCAGTCCTACACCGCGGATTCGCCTGCTCCGGCAGCAGCGGCTCTCGGTAACGCCGACCAGAAGGACACCGCCAAGTGAAAATCGAATCAAGGATCTTTGGCTTCGGCGTCTTCTTCTTCGTGCCCGTTGCATTCATCTACGGATACCTGACCAACTGGACTGAATGGGTGGGCGCACTGGCCATCCTGCTGGTTGGCGGACTCGCCGGCATGATCGGCGCTTACCTCGGCTTCACCGGCCGCCGCGTGGGCATGCGCCCCGAGGACCGCAACGACGCCGAGATCCACGAAGGCGCCGGCGAGCAGGGACACTTCAGCCCCTGGAGCTGGTGGCCGCTGATGCTGGGCCTGTCCTGCGCCGCAGGGTTCCTCGGCCTGGCCGTAGGCTGGTGGATCGTCTTCATCGCCGGCGGGATGGCAGTGGTCGCACTGGTCGGCTGGGTCTACGAGTACAGCCGCGGTGACCACGCGCACTAGCGCCCACCCGGACTAAAAGTTCAGAACGCACGACGGCGGGCCCCACCATTGGTGGGGCCCGCCGTCGTTGTGTCTTGGTTCTTGAGTTCCTGCCGGCCGGGTGCGGCGCGTCCCTGCACGTCCAGCCCGCCTGCGCAGCGTCCCTCCTGGAGGGCGGCACCGCACTGCGGGCCGCCGAATGGGAGCGGGGAGGCCCTCAGGCGGCGGCTGCCGATTCCAAGAGGATCCGGAGTTCCTCCAGCGCACCCTCTGCCTCTGCGGGGCTGCAGGAGGCCGGGAGGGCGTCCGCAGCGACGGCCAGCTCCACCTCACAGCCGCACTCGAAGTCCTCGGTCATGACCTCCAGCAGCGAGCGGGCGTCGACGCCTGGCCTGCCGTCCTTGCTGATGGTCACCGGGAGGCCGGTCGCCGTGACAGCCCGGACAAATACTGCCGCGGGCCGGGCGTGGAGGCCGATGGCGGCCGTGACGATTGCCTTGCGAACTGGCAACGGGACTCCCTCATGCTGGTGTTGTGCTGTACGTGTTGCTGCTGCACGGGCCGGCCACGCGAACGGTGACCCAGGTGGAGGGCGTCCGGCAGGCAGTCCGTCAGGCCGGGCGGCATTGCCCCGGCTCCGGCCTGTACCTACAAGGGTAGCGGCGGGGGAGGACCCGGCACGACTTGAGTCGGCGGCGTGGTCTAGACCTGCCGGGTCGCGGGCTTACCCTTGAGATATGAGTGTATTTCCCGCGCCGGGCCGCAACCGGAGGCTGAACCATGGCGTCCACTAACGCGTCCAAGATGATTGGCGAGATCGACCGTCAGAGCGGGGTGCCAATCTACGTGCAGTTGCGCGAGATCCTCCGCGCGCACATCGCCGCCGCGTGCCCGCCTGGATCCGCGCTGCCCTCCGAACGCGACCTCGCCCAGCGCTTCGGCCTCGCCCGGATGACCGTGCGCCAGGCCATCGATGCCCTCGTGGGTGAGGAAGTGATTGAACGCGTCGTGGGCCTGGGCACGTTTGTGCGCAAACCCAAACTGGATCTCCAGGTAAAGCTGACTTCCTACAGCGAAGAGATGCAGCGCCGCGGCATGGTCCCGGCCGCCAAGGTCCTGAGCTTCGAACAAATTGGCGCCAGCGCGTTCCTGGCCCGTGAGCTGCAGTTGGAGGAGGGGACACCCCTCGTCAGGTTCCGGCGCCTCCTGCTGGCCGACAACGAACCGATGAGCGTGGACGAAAACTTCATCCCGGCCCACCGGGTTCCCGGCCTGCTGGACGGCGAACCGCCCACATCGCTCTACAACGTGCTGAGCGAACGCTACGGGCTGGTGATGGAATGGGGCGAGGACATGATCGAGGCGACGGCTGCGTCGCCGTCCACGGCCCGTCTCCTGAACGTCGAGGTCGGAACCCCGCTGCTCAAGATCCAGCGCCACGCGTTCGTGGCCCGCGCCATGGTGGACTACTCCGTGTCCTACTACCGGGCTGACCGCTACAAGCTCTGGGTGCCCCTGCAGCGCCCTGGCGTCCGGCCCACCCGGAACTACGCCTCGGGGTACCGCCCCTAACCACAGCAACGCGGGGTCACGTCGCGTCCATCCCGAAGGGGTTGATGGGCGCGACGTGACCCCGCGTTCCCTCTTGTTTCTGCAGCTTCGGGGGGACGCAGGAAGGCCCGGTCCCAAGGGACCGGGCCTTCCTTTGTATTCCTTGGTGCCGCCTAGTGGCTCAGCGACTTCGACTCAGCGGCTTCGATCGCTTCGTGGGCGCCGTGGTGGCCGTGAGCGGCCTCCAGCTCTGCCGGGGTGGCCGGGGCAACCCGGTCCTCGAAGAACCAGCGGGACAGTTTCGCGCGGCGCTTTTCCTTGCGGTCAACGACGCCGTGCTCGTTCGGCACCGCGGGCAGCGGGGCCGGTGACTCGAAGCCGACCAGCTTGTAGCGCTTGTATTCATCCAGCGGGGCGTGGACCTCGATGAACTCGCCGTGCGGCAGGCGCACGATGCGGCCGGTTTCACGGCCGTGCAGGGCAATCTCGCGGTCCTTGCGCTGGAGCGCCAGGGCGACGCGCTTGGTGACGACGAACGCGATGACCGGGCCGATGAAGAACAGTGCGCGCAGCCAGTAGGTGACATCGTTCAGGGCCACGTGGAAGTGGGTGGCGATGAGGTCCGAGCCGGCCGCTGCCCACATCACGCAGTACCAGACGAAACCGGCCATGCCGATTGCCGTACGGGTAGGAGCGTTGCGGGGGCGGTCCAGGACGTGGTGTTCGCGGTTGTCCTTGGTGATCCAGCGTTCAATCCACGGGTAGGCGAACATGACCGTGAAGAGGATGCCCGCCGGGACGAGTGCCGGCAGCAGCACGTTGAACGTGAACATGTGGCCGAACCAGATCTGCTCGACCTTCCAGTCGCCGATCGTGCCCGGCATCAGGCGGAGGGCACCGTCAACGAAGCCGATGTACCAGTCAGGCTGGGTGCCCGCAGAAACCGGGGAGGGGTCGTACGGGCCGTAGTTCCAGATCGGGTTGATGGTGAAGAACGCCGCCATGATGGCAACGACACCGAACACGATGAAGAAGAAGCCGCCGGCCTTCGCCGCGTAAACCGGTCCCAGGGGGTAGCCGACGACGTTGCCGTCGTTGCGGCCCGGGCCGGGGTACTGCGTGTGCTTGTGCACAACCACCATGAAGAGGTGCATCACGATCATCAGCAGGATGAGCGCGGGAACCAGGAGGATGTGGAGCATGTACAGCCGGCTGATGATCATGGTGCCCGGGAACTCGCCGCCGAAGAGGAAGAACGAGGTGTAGGTGCCGATGACCGGGATGGACTTGATGACGCCGTCGATGATGCGCAGGCCGTTGCCGGAGAGCAGGTCATCGGGGAGCGAGTAGCCGGTGAAGCCTGCGGCCATGGACAGGATGAGCAGAACGCTGCCCACCACCCAGTTCAGTTCCCGGGGCTTCCGGAATGCGCCGGTGAAGAACACGCGGAGCATGTGCACGGAGACAGATGCGACGAACAGCAGGGCAGCCCAGTGGTGTACCTGGCGCATGAACAAGCCGCCGCGGACATCGAAGGAGATGTTCAGGGAGGAGCTGTAGGCCACCGACATTTCAACGTTCTTCAGCGGGGTGTACGAGCCCGCATAATGCGTCTCCGCCATGGACGGATCGAAGAAGAACGTCAGGAACGTGCCCGAGAGCAGCAGGATGACGAAGGAGTACAGCGCCACTTCGCCGAACATGAACGACCAGTGGTCCGGGAAGACCTTCCGGCCGAATTCACGGAGGATTCCGGAGCCGCCAACACGCTGGTCGACGAAGTCGGTGATGCGGCCGCCTGTGGTTTTGGCGACGAAAACAGGGGCATCAGGCGTTGTTGTTGAGGACATGCTGCTCACGCTCCCAGTAGGTCGGTCCAACGGGTTCATGGAAGTCGCTCGTGGCGACGAGGTAGCCCTCAGCGTCGACTGCGATAGGCAGCTGGGGGAGGGGGCGGCTGGCCGGGCCGAAGATAACCTTGCACTGCTGGGTCAGGTCGAAGGTTGACTGGTGGCACGGGCACAGAAGGTGGTGGGTCTGCTGTTCGTACAGGGCAACAGGGCAGCCAACGTGGGTGCAGATCTTGGAGTATGCAACGATTCCGTTGTAGGCCCAATCTGCGCGCTCGGGGGAGGGGTTGAGCAGTGCCGGGTCCAGGCGCATGAGCAGAACGACCGATTTGGCCTTCTCGTTCAGCTTTCCTTCGCTCAGTTCGTTCAGCCCTTCGGGGATGACGTGGAACGCGGAGCCCATGGTGACGTCCGCGGCCTTGATGGGGGTGCCATCCGGGTCGCGGGCCAGCCGCTTGAGCCTGCCGTCCGGGGCCGGGGCCCACAGAGTGTGGGCCAGCTTGTCGTCCGGACGGGGACCGAGGTCACCGAAGATGGCCAGGGCCGGCAGGGGGGCGAGGGCGACGGCGCCGAGCAGGGTGTTGCGGATCAGCGGCCGGCGCTTAATGCCGGTTTCCTCGACGATGTCATCGACGATGCGCACGGCAGCCTGGCGGTCTTCCTCAGTGCGGATCGCGTGGCGCTCTTCCGAGACCTCGTGGTCCGGCATAAGGGCCTTGGCCCAGTGGACGATACCGGTGCCGATGCCCAGCATCGCGAAAGCGGTGCCGATGCCCAGCAGGGCATTCTGGAGGCGGATCGTGGCGATCGCGGAGTCTTGCCCCAGATCGATCGCGAAATACGCCACCAGGAATATCAAGGTGCCAACGACCGAGATGCCGAACAGAAGGGCTACCTGCCGTTCTGCCTTTTTTGCGGCCTTCGGGTCCGTGTCAGCCAGGCGCAAACGGTGCGGGGGAATTCCAGGATCCTGGAACTTCTCCACCTCATTCTGACCAGCCGTAGCTACGGTGCCCGAGTCGTTCGGACCGCCGTCACTATGGTTGCCCATAATTCGCCTCATCCTTCTCTCGTCTCGGCGAGTGCCGAGTTAGGTTTCAATTCAAACTGCTGACGGGTCAGCAGAAAATTCTTACAGGTGCAAGGTCCGCTTATGAAGTGCGGGAAGTCAGCCAAATGGTGAACGCGATGATGACGCCCAGCCCGGCGATCCAGACAAAGAGACCTTCGGAGACCGGTCCCAAAGCACCAAGATCGGCGCCGCCGGGTGAACCGTTGGCCTCAATCTGCTTCAGGTAGGTGATGATGTCGCGCTTCCCCTCGGGGGAGATGTTCGCGTCACTGAAAACCGGCATGTTCTGGGGGCCGGTGACCATTGCTTCGTAGATGTGCTGCCCGGAGACACCCGCGAGGGCAGGGGCAAACTTGCCCCGGGTCAGTGCGCCGCCTGCAGCGGCGGCGTTGTGGCACATGGCGCAGTTGGTGCGGAACAGCTCTCCACCGTTGGCGGCGTCGCCCTTCTCATCGAGCACGCCTGCCTCGGGGATGGCCGGGCCGGGGCCGAGGGAGGCAACATAAGCAGCCAGCTGCTTGGTCTGTTCCTCGTTGAACTGGGCGGGCTTCTTGTAGGCCTGCGGGCCATTCATCTGCATGGGCATGCGGCCGGTGCCGACCTGGAAGTCAACAGCGGCGGCGCCGACGCCCACAAGGGACGGTCCGGCCTGCGAACCGCTGGCACCCATGCCGTGGCAGGTGGCGCAGTTGGCGGCAAAGAGCTTGCCGCCCTCCTTTACGTCGCTTGCGCTATAGGTGGTGGTATCGGCCTTGGCCTGGTTGACGGTGGTGGCAACGGCGTACAGCCCACCCGTGACCAAGAGGCCCATCAGCAGCAGTGCAATTGCTGCCAGTGGGTGACGTCGCTTCTGCGAGAGTGCCTTCACGTGGTGGTTCCTTTATTCGATCCTGCGGTGGCTCCGGGAGCCGCTTCTTGAAATTCTGCCTCTTGTAGAAAAAGAGTCAAGCTGACTACTTGAGGACGTAGATGACCAGGAAGAGGCCAATCCAGACGACGTCCACGAAGTGCCAGTAGTACGAGGTGACGATCGCTGAAGTTGCCTCAAAGTGTCCGAACTTCTTCGCGGCGAAGGAGCGGCCCATGATGAGCAGGAAGGCAATCAGACCGCCGATGACGTGCAGGCCGTGGAAGCCCGTCGTTATGTAGAAGGCCGAACCGTAGGCGTTGGAGGACAGCGAGACATGCTCGGAAACGAGCATGGCGTACTCCGTCGCCTGGCCGGCGACGAAGAAGGCACCCATGAGGAACGTCAGGATGAACCATCCGTTCATCCCCCACTGGGTGAAGCTGAAGCGTCCGCCGGTCCGGCGCGGCTGGAGCCGCTCGGCAGCGAAGACGCCCATCTGGCAAGTAAAGGAACTTGCCACGAGGACGATCGTGTTAACGAGCGCAAACGGGAAGTTGAGCTTGGCTGTCTCTTCGGCCCACATCAGTCCGGAAGTCGAACGGAGTGTGAAGTACATGGCGAAGAGACCGGCGAAGAACATCAACTCACTGGACAGCCACACAACGGTTCCAACAGAAACCATGTTCGGGCGGTTCAGCGTCGGGTGCGCCGGGGTACTGGGGGCATGGGTCGCAGATGTCACATAGACATTATGTCTATAAAAGTCCGTCCTGCCCAACGCAAACCGCGTTTTCGGAGGACTTTTTCTACAAAGACGCGAATTCGCGCGGAAAAGTTCCCGGCGGGGTTCACATTGGTCTTTGCGGGGCCGACCTCGATAGCATCGGGAGGTGACTTCACAGGCATCTGCACAGGCGGCAGGCAACACCTGGCCGCGGCTCATCAACGCACTCATCAGCGGCGCCGACCTCACAGCCGGGAGCACTGAGTGGGCCATGAATTCCATCATGTCCGGTGAGGCGACGCCGGCCCAGGTGGCGGGTTTCCTGGTGGCGCTGCGCGCCAAGGGCGAGACCGTGGATGAGCTGGCCGGCCTGGTGGAGGCGATGATCGCCAACGCCAACCCCATTGACATTGCCGGTGAGAAGCTGGACATCGTGGGCACGGGCGGCGACCAGCAGAACACTGTCAACATCTCCACGATGGCCGCCCTTATCGCCGCGGGAGCGGGTGCCCGGGTGGTCAAGCACGGCAACCGGGCGTCGTCGTCCTCGTCGGGATCCGCCGATGTCCTGGAGGCCCTCGGCGTCCGGCTTGATCTCCCCATTCCCCGCGTGGCACTCAACGCCGAAGAGGCGGGAATCACGTTTTGCTTCGCCCAGGTTTTCCACCCCTCCATGCGGCATGCCGCCGTCGCCCGCCGCGAACTCGGCGTTCCGACGGCGTTCAACTTCCTGGGCCCCATGATCAACCCGGCACATGTCCAGGCGTCGGCGGTGGGCGTCGCCAATGAGCAAATGGCCCCGCTGGTGGCCGGAGTGCTGGCCAAGCGAGGCAGCCGCGGCCTGGTTTTCCGCGGCAATGACGGCCTGGATGAGCTCACCACCACCGGCCCGTCGCGGGTGTGGGAGATCCGCAACGGTGAGGTAACTGAAGCGATGTTTGATCCGCGCGATCTGGGCATCCGGACGGCCACGCTGGAGGAACTGCGCGGCGGGGACGCGGTGGCCAATGCCGCCGTCGTCCGGGCTGTCCTCAGCGGTGCGCCGGGGCCGGCCCGCGATGCGGCGCTGCTCAACGCCGCGGCCGGGCTGGTGGCGTTCGACCTCGACGCCGTGGGTCCGCTGGCGGAGCGCATGGCCGCCGCGTTCAACCGCGCCGAGCAGTCCATTGAATCCGGAGCCGCGGCCGCGGTGCTGGACAGGTGGGTCGCCCTGTCGCAGACAGCCTAAAGATCACATGAGACGGGCCCGGCAGATTTCTGCCGGGCCCGTCTCATGTGAGCTGTTCGTAATTCGGTTGTTCGCTACTGCTCGAATCCGAGGGCAAAGGCCGCATCGAGGTCGTGCTGGGAGTAAGCGCGGAATGCGATCTGCGTTGTGGTGTGCGCGACGCCGGGAACCTTCGAGAGCTTGTCCGCGATGACGTCCGCCAGGTCCTCGTGCTTGGCGACCCGGGCGATGGCGATCAGGTCCCACTCGCCCGTTACGGAATAGACCTCGCTGATGCCGGCGATGGCGGAGATTTCCTCGGCGGTCTCCGGGATGCGTGAAGCGTTTGTCTTGATCAGGACGAATGCGGTGACCACGTGTGAACCTTTCCGGATCGGTTGCGCCGTTTGCGGGCCTGTCGGCGGCCCTTGCACGGGCGCTGCCATCTTCTGCAAGCCTAGTGCATTAGGCCTGGCGGCTGCGTGAACGCAGCCGCCGAACGCCCGCGGCCACAAGGCGGTAGCCCAGGAGGAAAACGGCCAGGCTCAGCAGGGCCACGATGATGAAGGGCAGCACCACCGTCTGCCCGGTGAGGGCCCGCAGGATCATCCCCACGCCGACGGTTCCGAGCCAGACAGCGACGCCGGCGGGCCACACCCGCAGGGGGTCATGCCACAGCCGCAGGGCCAGCCATGCCAGTGCCGCGCCTGCCAGGAACGGCCACGCCGTCGCAAAGACGCCGGTGATAATTTCCCCGCGCTGGTGCGCGTCGCGCCCGATCGCCGCGAACAGCAGAATCAGGAGTGCATCCGCGCATGCTGCCAGGGCTGCTGTCTGCGCGGGCCGGAGGCCGGAATGGGGAGCGTCCTGGGCGGACGGGCGGGGGAGTCTGGGGGTTGGAGAAGGCATACATCCAAGCCTAGTCCCGTCAGGATGGGCTCCGGGCGGGGACCGTTGTGTGTGAAGTCACCTCCGGGCTAGGCTCGGCCCCATGCCGCTGATCGCCGCCGGAGTCTGCCGGCGGCGCGGCAAACGCAAGGGGAGCGCTGTGAGCGAAAAGATCACCACCTGCCTGTGGTTCGACAGCCAGGCCGAGGAAGCCGCCGAGTACTACGTCTCCATCTTCGACGGCGGCAAAATCCTCGATGTCTCGCGGTATGGCGACGGCGGTCCCGGGCCTGCCGGCCAGGCCATCACCGTTCAGTTCCTGCTTGACGGGCGGACCTTCACGGCATTGAACGGGGGTCCGGCCTTCACTTTCAATGAGGCGGTGTCCTTTGTGATCGACTGCGCGTCGCAGGAAGAAGTGGACCGGTACTGGTCGGCCCTGACCGACGGCGGCCAGGAAAGCCAGTGCGGCTGGCTCAAGGACCGGTACGGGGTCTCGTGGCAGGTTGTGCCGGCCGTGCTGGGACAACTGATCGCCGGCCCCGACCCCGACGGCGCCCGGCGTGCCATGCAGGCAATGCTCGCCATGCGCAAGCTGGACATCGCCGCCTTGCAGGAGGCCTACGACGGCGCATGACGCCCCTGGTCCGCGTGGCGTCCGGTGCCCCTGTCCGTGACCCCGGTCGGCGTGGCCCCCCGGCCCAGGGACTGTCCGCACATATGATCGTGGCATGAGTAGCGACGCCGTTCCGGAGGCTGGTGTTCCGGTGCAGCTGGATCCTCAGCTGGACGGCCAGCTGAGCATTAACGACATCCTGCTCGAACTTGGCCAGGCTCCCGTGGTGCACCCCTCGCCGGACGCGGCCAGTGAGCTGCACTTCTTCTAGGCCCGCCGCTTCCGGTTCCGCCATCCCGCGCCTGCTCCACAGTTCCTTCTGGTGACCCCGCAGAGAGGCGCTCCCGCGCCGAATTCGGGCCCTTTGGTCCTAACGGGGCACGGCCCGGGGGGGCTAGTTTGGCGCTTAAGGATGCCAGCAGGGCCTCCTCAGAACGGAAGGATGGCTCCCGTGGAGCAATTCTGGAACTTCATTTGGCTGTTCTTTTGGTCATTCGCGTTCATCGCGTATCTTTTCGCGCTGTTTGCAGTTATCTCGGATATTTTCCGGGACCACGAACTCAGCGGTTGGCTCAAGGCTGTGTGGATCATCTTCCTGGTCTTTGTGCCGTTCCTCACGGTTCTCGTGTACCTGATCGCGCGGGGCCGCAGCATGGCCGAGCGCCAGGCCCGCAGTGCCCAGCAGTCCGAAGCCGCAACAACGGAATACATCCGCTCCGTGGCCAAGGCGTCCCCCTCCCAGGAAATCGCCAAGGCCAAGGAACTCCTCGACGCCGGCACCCTGACCCAGAGCGAATTCGACGCCATCAAGGCCAAGGCGCTGAGCCAGGCCTGACCGTCCCGCTGCGTCCTGTATATGCATTTCCCGCCCTCGGACCACCGGTCAGTTCGGCCGCCGGTAGCTGGCCAGGCCATGTTCGTAGGCGAAGATGACGGCGTGCACACGGTCGCGCAGCCCGAGTTTCATGAGGATGCGGCCCACATGGGTTTTGACTGTTGATTCCGCCACGGTCAGGCGTTCCCCGATCTCGGTGTTTGTGAGTCCCAGCGCAATGGCCGAGAGTATTTCCCGTTCCCTCTGTGTCAGTGATGCCACCGCTTCATCGCCCGCGGCCGGGGGACCGGAGGGAAGCCTTTGGCTGAAGAGGTCCAGCATCCGGCGGCTGACCCGGGAGGAAATGGCGGCGTCTCCTCCGGCGACGGCCCGAAGGGAAGCGAGCAACTCAGCTGGCCCCACATCCTTGAGCAGAAAACCACTGGCACCGGCCCGGAGGGCCGCGAAGGCATACTCGTCGAGATCGAACGTCGTGAGGACAATGACCCGTGAGTGCGGGCACTCCTCGACAATGCGCCGGGTCGCGGCAATCCCGTCGGTGCCGGGCATTCGCACATCCATCAGCACGACGTCCGGTGCCAGAGTTCGACACATGTCGACGCCACTGCTGCCGTCAGCGGCTTCACCGGCGACTTCCACGCCGTCCTGGGCTTCCAGGACCATGCGGAAGCCCGCCCGGACGAGTGTTTGGTCATCGACAAGCAGCACCCGGATCGGGCGCGTGGACGGGGCAGCTACGGCTTCCAAATGGCTCCTTCCGGCAGCGGGAACCGTGCGGTCACGGACCATCCACCGTTGGTCAGGGGTCCCGCGCGCAATGTACCGCCGTAGAGTGCGACGCGCTGGCGCATTCCCGCCACGCCGTGCCCAGCACGGTCGGCAGGGGCGTCCACGGGCTGGCCGTCGTCGGTCACCGAGACCATGATCTCCTGGCCGGTGAACTGCGAGCGAACCGTGACAGCTGTTGCGGCGCGCGCGTATTTGAGCGCGTTGGTGAGCCCTTCCTGGATGACCCGATATATAGCCAGCTGGATCCCGGGGTCAGCGGGAGCGACTCCGGCTGACTGCAGAACCACGGGAAGCCCCGCAGAGCGGAAAAGCTCCACCAGTGCGGGAACATCGCCCACCCCCGGCGATGGTGCTGCCGCGCCGGCCAATTCGCCGGTGTTGTCCTCGTTCAAGACTCCGAGCATCCGGCGCATGTCCGTCACCGCAACGCGGCCTGTCTCGGCGACCTGGCGCATGGCTTGGACGGCGCGGGCAGGGTCGGTCGGGGCGATTTCCGCCGAACCATGGGCCAAGGAAATCATCACCGCCAATCCATGAGCGACGATGTCGTGCATCTCCCGGGCGATCGCGTTGCGCTCGGCGGCGGCCGCAATGCTGGCCAGATACTTGCGTTCATGCATCAGCCGGTCGGCACGGTCCACCAGGGCGGACACGTAGTTGCGGCGCATGCGTACGTTCAGCCCGAGCAGGGTCGCGATCACTAGTACGGCAATCGCCTGGACGGCTTGGCCAAGGTCCACCATCGACCGGGGTTGCTGGGCCGCTGCGGCAAGGAGAATTGCGCTGATGGCCAGGAGGGCAAGGACGGCGTGCCGTGCGGACCGGTAAACGCCGACGGCGTAGAGCGCCATGGCTGTCGCCACCGCTGCGAAGCTGGCCGGAACCGAGAACGTGATGAGCATGATGCCGGCTGTGGCGGCGAAAGAAGACATCGGAGCCTGCCGGCGGAACAGCAGTGCGGTGCCGGAAACCACCGCCGCCATCAATGGCAGAACCAACGCTGGGCCGTCGGCAGTCGGAACGGCAACGGCTGCTGCCAGGGCCGGCCCTGTGTATGCGACGGCGGCCAGGACGTCTGTCATACGCGGACCAGGGCGCCATCCGCCCAGCCGAAGCGCTTCGTCCGACGAAACCGGCGACGTCAAGGCCACACCCGGCAGTGTTGCGGGGTGCGCAGTGTTCCTGCGTCGGTCATGCTCCGGACTGTACCGGTCGTGGAATGCATGAGGGTCCTTGGGTCATGGCGATGGTGGCGTTGTTGGCGTGCGGCCAGTACTGCCAGGTTGCCGCTCCTGGAGCTGCTGGCACGAGATCAGTGGAGTGCGAGGACCAGGTAGAGGGCTGCCAGGGCCATCGTGGTGGGGGTCATGACGAAGCGTTCGGGTTTGCTCCGGGAGATTGCGTTCATGAGGACTCCGAGCACGAAGTATGCCGTCAGCACCCACACGGTGATCGCAGTAAATGATTCGCTGACCAACAGCGGGACAAAGCCGGACTTGGCCAGCGCCGCATAAGCGAAGAGGGCGTACAGGGGTATGGATGCTGCGCTCCCGATTCTGAGTTTGGCCGGGAGGACGCGGTGTTGTCCGCCCCATGCCATTCTCCCCAGCGGTGCTCCCGCGATCAGCGCCACCTGGAAAACAGCCAGGCCGGCCAAGAGTGCGCAGGCGAGTATTGCGGAAAGCTGGTCCAACAGCATCTGGATCCATCCCCTTGTCGAGTCCTGGGCAGCAACGCGTGTTGCGCCGTGCGATGCACGCCGTCTTGTGGTGGCTGTGGAGAGCATATTCGTGAATCCGAGGCAATTACGGGACCCGCTAGCCGCGCCCTTCCCTTCGGCGCCGGATGGCGCTTCGAATGACCGCTGGGATTGAACCGATCAAGGTGGCGAGCAGGAGGCCGAGCGCGATCAGTCCGGGAACCCGGCCAGAAGCTTCTCCGGCCGGAAGGTTGAGGTGCGCCGTCGGGTAGTCGATCATCTTAGCTGCCGATACAGCGGTTGTACGGTCGGTGTGCTGCGCCAGATACGTGATGGCGCCGTCGAACCCGAGCACCCCGCCGGCGCCAGCAAAAGCATCCACGGGAATGTCGCGGGACGCGGCCCAGCCGCGCAATTGCGGATCAATGCCCTCGTCCCCAGCCGCGCCAGGGGCAATGACGTTGTCCACCGGAGGTGCCTCGTGTTCCGGGACGGTCAGGAGAATCATCCCGTGTTTGGTGGTGACCGTGTCCGTGGCGGCAACCGCCACCGTCCGGGCAGCGAATGACATGTTGTAGACCTCGAATGCGCTGGCGACGTCGATTTCACCCACCCCGTTGAAGAGGCCGACGGCGATCGTCGGCCGGAACCAGGGGAGGAGGGCGTTGAGCCCGACGGGAATATCCGAGGCGGCGAAGGACTGGTCAGGTATCTGGGCTGCCGCCGCCACCTGCCAACCCGGGTAATTCATCAGCCGGCCGACTCGCTCGGCTTCGGCCGTGCCGGCCAGGTCCTCCAAGACTTTCAGGGCACCGGGGATGCCGGAAGACACACCGGCCGTGGTGGTGATCCTGCCGTCCTGAACGAATCGCAGGCCTCCCATCCATTGGACCTCGGGATGGCTCCGCTTGAGCGCACCCAGGCGGGACCAGTGGCTCGTAGCCTTACGCCCGTCCAGCACACCGGCTTCGGCCAGGACCATTGATCCGCTGCACACGCCAAGGATGCGGGCGCCGCGCCCCGCTTGTTCCGCGATCCAGTCCCGCATGGGTGCTTCTTTTGTGCTCTCCGGGGCGCCGACGGCCGGGACCACCACCAGGTCAGGCTGCCGCGCCCTGCCCGAACGGATGTCCTCGAACGTGTACGTGGGCACAATCGCCGGACCCCCGTCGACGGCGGCAGGGACGGCCCGCGCTGCGATTGTGTAGACCGAAAAATCCGGGGAACTGGCAAACACTTCGTAGGGGGCCAGAACGTCACTTCCCACGGTGCCTGACGATCCCAGGACAACGGCGACAACTATCGCGCCGGAAGAGGAGGGCCGGTTCGTGGGCAGGTTGGTCAGTTCTTGAGCGGCGGGGCGGACGTGACTTTGCGCGTCCGCCACCACCGCGCCCGCGAAAGCCATCGCGGTCACAGCTAAGAGGGACAGGCCAACCGAGAGAGCGGCGTGAAGGAGTCGTCCAGAGAGGGGAGCCATGAGTGAGTCTCGATTCCGTGTGAAGTTGCGGGGCTTGTGCCGTCCATGTCCCCAGCGTTGTTCTTTCACGCTACGGATCGCCCAATCCACACACATCGGCCCCGAGGACACTCCTGAACAGGGACAAGTGGTACCTGGGTACTACCCGGGCGCTCCATCGGATGCTTCCTGTACGCCGCAGGTTGCACGTTCCACTCCGCGGTGTCCGACAAGAATCTGGCATCACCTGTAGGGCGCGCCTTTGATCCACGGCCTGTGCGCAGCTGGAAACAGGGGTACTGTGAGCCGCATGGAGATGCGCCTCGAGGTAGTGCAAGTACCGGTCAGTGATGTGGACCAGGCCAAGTCGTTCTATACGGACCGGCTCGGGTTCGTTCTGGACCACGACGTCGAATACATCCCGGGAATGAGGGTCGTGCAACTCACGCCACCGGGCTCCGCCGCCTCTATCGTCGTCGGTACCGGAATGACCAGCATGCCGCCGGGCAGCCTGGAGGGCCTGCAATTGGTGGTCCCCGATATGGCGTCCACGCGGGCTGAGCTGCTTCGGCGGGGAGCGGAAATCAGCGAAGTCCAGGACATGGGTGGAATCGCCTTCGCCTACTTCAGCGACCCGGATGGCAACCGCTGGGTGCTGCAGGAAGCCACGCGGCCGGACGTGAGGGAAGCCGGCTCCTAGGGCTGGACGATCGAGGGCAGCGCGCCCCGCCAGGGCAGGTTTTCCGAAGCACGCGTCGCGTTATTCATGTTTAGCCCCTAAAATCTAAATAGTAGGGTGACTATTTAGACTTCCGGAGGATCCATGACCCGCTGGCCCGCGCACGGCAGCAAGATGATGCCCTGGAAGTCGTCCGGGCGGCCGCCGCGCGAAGACCGGGAATTCACCGAGGTGGTGGTCTCGCTGCCACCCTTGATCGCCGGGAGCTGGTTCGATCCGGGGCGTGAGACCATCGTCGCCCTGGAAGAGGCCGCCGTCGCCATCGCGTCCCTGGACGTCACCGCCGGCACGCGGATGGCCGCCATTAGCGGGTTCCTGCTCCGCAGCGAGGCGGTCTCCTCCTCCAAAATCGAGCACGTCAACGCCAACCGCGACGACTACGCCCGGGCCATGATCGGGCTCAAGGCCAGTGACGACGCCCGCTCCATGGTGGCGGCCGCCGACGCCGTACAAGGAATGATCGACGACGCCGGGCGAACCGGCGAGATCCGGCTGGAGGCAATGCTGGCCGCCCATCGCACGCTCATGAAGGACGACCCGATGGACGGCCCACACGCCGGCCGGTTCAGGGAGGTTCAGAACTGGATCGGTGGCAGTGACCATTCACCACGCGGCGCCATCCACGTCCCGCCCCCGCCGGAGCTCGTGCCGGACCTGATGGAAGACCTGATGGTCTTCTGCAACCGCCGCGACGTGCCGATCATGGCGCAGGCGGCAATCGCGCACGCCCACTTCGAGTCCATCCACCCGTTCACGGACGGCAACGGCCGGATTGGGCGGGCACTCATCGGTGCGATTTCCCGGCGTCGTGGGCTCACCAGGAACACCGTCACCCCTATCGCGTCGGCGATGGTCGCCGACGTCGACACCTACTTCAGCCTGGTCAATAACTACCGCTCCGGTGATGCCGATCCGTTCGTGCTCTACCTGGCCCGTTCCGCTGTCCGTGCCTCGGATGCTGCCCGCGAATCCGTCGCCGCCCTCGATGCGCTGCCGGCGATGTGGCTGGAGCTGGCCAGGCCACGCAGAGGATCCGCGGACGAGAAGATCATTCCGTGGCTGCTGGAGCGGCCCGTGTTCGAGGCCCACAGCGCAGCCCACATTGCCGGCGTCGCCGAAAGCTCCGTGTACGCCGCACTGCAGCGGCTCTCCGCCGCCGGGGTCATTACCCCCGTCACCCAGTCCAAGCGCAGCCGTGCCTGGGCGGCGACCGAAGTCCTCGACGAGGTGGACCGGCTGAACAACCGGCTGGCCGACGTCGGGAAGGCTGGCTGACGCCGGGAAGACGGGCTGACCGGACGGGACGGGACGGGGCCGGCGGCCGGCACGCGGGGCCGGCGTAGGGTCTTGATCCTCACGCGGGGTGAGGATCTACGGTTGTTCCCATGACAGAGACGAGCGGTGCCGCGGATCAATGGAGCATCGGCGAGCTTGCCAAAGCGTGTGGCGTAACGGTCAGGGCGCTCCATCACTACGACGAGATTGGGTTGTTGTCGGCAGGCCGGCGGACGGCTTCCGGCCACCGCCGCTACACCGAGAAAGACGTCCGGCGGCTCTACCGGATCCGGTCGCTGCAGATGCTCGGCCTCCCGTTGGCCGAAATCGGCGTCGCACTGGGAACCCCTGCCGAGGACATGGGCTCGCTGCGCACGCTCCTGGAAAGGCAGTTGCTGCACCTGCGCCTGCACGCCGAGCAGGTCCGGGCGGTGCAGGACCGGATACGCGACCTGCTTTCACGCATCGACGGGGCCGCCATGCCGGCGCCGGAACAGTTCATGGCAACTTTGGAGATGATCACTATGCTCGAAGACTACTTCACCCCAGAACAGCGCCAGGAACTGGCCGGCCGCAGGGCCGAACTTGGCAGCGACAGCATCGAGGCCGCCAAAGTCCGGTGGGCCGCATTGGTCGAGGAGGGTCTCAGGCACGTCGAAAACGGGACGCCGGCATCCGATCCGTCCATCCGGGAATGGGCCACGGCATGGGACGAGATCGGATCCATGTTCCACGCAGGCGAAGAGACCAAAGCCGCTGCCCGTTCCATGTGGCAGGACAATAGGACTGCCCTCAGTGCCGGTCTGCCCTGGACCCCTGAGCAACTGGCCGGACTCATGGCCTACCTGCAAGAGTCCAGGACGCAGCCCTGATGGCCCGTGCTCTCTGTCGGAGCTTTTCAGCGGTGCTTTTTGATGGTGGCGGATGCAGAATGGAAGGAAGCCGGGCTGATTTCTCAGCCCCCTCCAGCGTCGAGGACGGCACATCATGACGAGCAACAAGACACGGACTGCACTTGTGTTGGCGACGGTACTGATCGGGTTGAGCGGCTGTGCCGGAGGCGGCGGAACGCAGGCGTCGGCGCCCGCCACGACCGCCGGGACCTCGCCCAGCATGTCGATGGAACCGTCTGCCCCGGCCGGCTCCACCGCTTCGGGGCCGGGAAGCGGGGCGGCAAACGCCGCCGCCGCCGCAATCACGATCAGCAACTTCGCCTACGAGATACCGGGTGCGGTGGCTCCCGGCGCGGAGGTGAAGGTGATCAACATGGACACCGCAGAGCACACGGTAACCGCAGACCAGAATGCGACCCTCTTTGATGTCGAGGTCAAGGAAAACGGCGGGACGGCCACATTCAAGGCACCTTCCGAACCGGGGACCTACGCCTTTCACTGCAACTACCACCCCAACATGCACGGCTCATTGACGGTCAAATGAGCGCGACGCCGCCGGCCGGCGCGCGTCCTTGACGATCTCGAACGAGAAAGGTGCCGTGGCGTGGCTTTCGGGACCTCCGCACCGTCGCTTGACCCATCCGCCGTCGATGGCCTGGGCTCGGCGCTCCGGGGCCGGCTGTTCCGGCCCGGAGACGCCGGCTACGACGAAGCCCGGAAGGTCTTCAATGCGATGATTGACCGCCGGCCGGACGTCATTGTCCGCCCTGCCGACGCCGAGGATATTCGCCGTGCCGTGACCTTCGCCCGGGAAAATGATCTCCCTGTCTCCATCAAGGGCGGCGGCCACAACGTGGCAGGGAACGCCGTCGGCGCCCATGGGCTCATGCTGGATTGCTCCGGCATGAAGAACGTTCAGGTCGACGCCGAACGGCGCGTCGCCGTGGCCGGAGCGGGTGCGCTCCTGGCCGACCTTGACGTCGCCACCCAGGCGCACGGCCTGGCCACGCCGCTCGGAGTCGTGTCGGTTACCGGCATCGCCGGTTTGACCCTCGGAGGTGGCATCGGCTGGCTCAACGGCAAACACGGGCTCGCTTGCGACAACGTGCTGGCCGCCGACATCGTGACATCTGATGGCAGGCTGCTGACGGCGAGCCCCGACCAACACGCAGACCTCTATTGGGCCATCCGCGGAGGCGGCGGCAACTTCGGTGTTGTCACGTCTTTCACCTATCGTTTGCATCCGGTCGGACAGGTTCTTGCCGGAGCGCTCTCATTCCCGGCCGAACGGACAAGGGAGGTCCTGGGCTTTTATCCCGGATTCGCCGCTTCGTGCCCCGACGAACTCTCGATGTCGGCCAGTCTGGGGTGTGACGCCTCAGGACGCCCTGTCTTCGGCGTCGGCGTCTGCTGGAGCGGCGGGCATGATGAGGCGGAGCTGGCGCTCCGGCCCCTGCGCGACCTCGGCCCAGATGTGGACGCGGTGGTGCCCACCGACTTTGGCGTTTGGCAAAGCGCCCACGACGGCGGCTTTCCGTCGGGCCGGCACCACTATTGGAAATCGAGCTTTTTGACTGACCTCACCGCCGACGCCATCGATGTCCTGCTCCAGTTTGCGGCCGAGATGCCTTCAACGGCGAGCGGCATCGGAATGCAACAACTGCACGGTGTGGCCGCTCGGGTTCCCCCTGCGGCCACGGCATTTCCCCATCGCCGGTCACAGAGCGAACTCCTCATCCTGGCCCAGTGGTCCAATCCGGCAGAAACGGAGCGACACGTCGGCTGGGCCCGCGCCTTCTTCGAAGCGATGCAGCCCTTTGCTGCTAGCGGGGTGTACGTCAACGATCTTGGCCAGGAAGGGGAGGAGCGGGTGAGGGCAGCCTACGGCGCCAACTACGACCGGCTGGCCGCCGTCAAAGCCGCATACGACCCCATCAACCTCTTCCGGTCAAATCAGAACGTGCGTCCGACCGCATAGGAAATGATGATGATCCGACGTGTGCTCACGGCACTGCCTGCCACGATCAGGCATAGCTGGCTGTAACCCTCCTGGCTTCGCCGTCGAGTTGGATTCGACCGCCGTAGGGGAGGATCCACTGCGGCCGGGTGTGTCCGAAGGGGACCCCGACGCACACGACGGCGTCCGGGTTGTATCGTGCGATTTCGGTGCTGACCACATCGCGTTGTGCGGTGCGGAGCCGAGCCCGTTCGGCGGCAGGCGGAACCTGCCCGTGGCTGCTGACTGGAGGCCTGGCGACCATCACGCCGTCGACCGCCCCCAGGACACCACGCTCGCCGAGCGCTCGAACCCATCGCTTGACCCAATCGGCGGGAACCAGCAGTTCGCTGGATTCGAGGATCAGGATTGTGCCCCGGAGCGCGTCGACGGCGGGCAGCCTGTCGGCGATGGCGAGCTGGTCGAGGACTTCGATGCAGCCACCCCAGGTGTAACCGGAGACCGTGCGTTCGGGACCTGTCCACGTCCAGGGTTCGGTGGGTTCGCGGTCGCCGTAGTCGACGAGTGCCCGCGGCTCGAGCCAATCCGGCCCGAAGTCCTCCGACTCCCCGGGATCGGTGATCTCGAGCTCGCCTCCAGTGAGCAGCGCGGCCCGCAGGGAAGCGAGGTGGACGTCGTCAGCACCCGGTCCGGCGCCGAGGTGGACCTGGGTCGAACCGCCATAATATCCGCGTATCCCGAGTGACCACAGCCAGTTCAGCAGGTTGGTGTTGTCGCTGTATCCGACGAAGATCTTTGGATTCGCCCGGACGGCCGCCTCGTCGAGATGAGGTACGACCGTGATCTGGTCGTCGCCGCCGATCGTGGCGAGAATCGCGTGGATGCTGGGATCGGCGAACGCCGCATTGATGTCCGCCGCCCGTTCCTCGGGGCTGGATCCGAGCTTGCGCGTCGTCGGGAATTCCACAGGAATCAAACCCGTAGCCGATGTAAGCCGCCGCATCGCCTGCTCATGCACGGCCGGGGCGAACCCGGGGGCGGCGAACGACGGGGAGAGAACCGCGACTCGATCGCCCGCATTGAGTTTCGGGGCGGACAGCTTCAGTTGCGAATGATCCATGCACTCATCGAACCAGACGGGACGCGGTTCGAGGCATCTCGACGACCCGACGTGCCGGTGCAGGATCCTTAACGTGCTGCGGAGAGGAGCAGACCAAATAGCGGTGCCGATGACACGCCCGATAACTCCGTGATTCAGAAATGGTGTGGGTCAAAGCCGTATCTGGCGCGCACCCATTTTCGGTATTTGGTGCAGCCAGTGCTGTAGGCTCCGATTCGAACCTTGGGGGACTGATGCTGAACTACTTTCGCGAAACGCAAGAGGCACGATTTGCAACCCGTGCACGCCGGATCTATGGCTACGTCTCCGTCGGCTTCGTTGTTGCTGTCGGGGTCTTGGTGATTGCCGGACTTGCGCCGGTTTGGACTTCCTGGACGATCCTCGGCGTTTCTTGCGTTCTGGACGCTTTCCTGACCCGAAAGTGGATCAGAGAAGACGCACTCAGGGCTTATCGAAGCGACCGGGCCGGCTGACGCCGCCCCGGCGGTGGGCAACGGGCAATGCATTCACGGCGGCCGCAACGGCCACTGCAGACACTAAAGGGGGAAGCTATGGACAAACGCCCGTTAAGCCACAAGGGAAAGCCGTCAGTATGGTCCGTCGTCCAGCTGGCCCTCAGTCTCTGCGCGTTGGTGGCAACCAGTGTCGCGGCCATCCTGTGGAATCCGATCGACGCAGACTTCATCAATCGCGCCGACAATGCAGGGTGGGACGAATCCATGCTTCTCCCGCACCAAATGGAACTCTCGCTCGTCCTCAACGCGTCAGTTTTGGCAACGTTTGTCGTCGTCATGACCGCGATCATTGGCGTGCTGGCCTCACGCCGGCGGACCAACGCCACGCAGCCCGGAAATCCGTCCGCTATCGCCTGATCCTTGCCACTTGGGGCTCCCGGCCCGATATTCCGAACGTCCAAATGGACTCGTGAAACGGTGGCCCGAAAGTTGGAGCCGCAATGTCGCGTGGCTCCAGCCTGCGGCTTTTTGGCCAGCGGCAGTCCAGAATTCACCACGTAGTTTCGAGTCGACGGAGGCCGGCGCCTGACTGATTCGAGATGGCTGGAATACTGGGGAAATGACTCTCGCTGAACTGGAACTGCCTGGCGGCCCATTCACCATCAGGAAAGCTCAATCATGTGATGTGGCTTCGATTGTTGGGCTTCTGGCTGCCGACCAGCTCCGGGCCTCTGTCGACTCGATTGCAGACGAGCACCGGCATCCCTACGATCTTGCTTTCCAGGCAATTGATGCGGACCCCGCGCAGCTTCTTCTCGTAGTTGTCTCAACCGAAAATGAAGTGGTTGCGACCATGCAACTGACATTCATTCCCGGCCTCGCCAGAGGCGGAGCGACACGACTGCAGATCGAGGCAGTGCGGGTCCGGTCTAGCCTCCGGAGCAACGGCCTTGGAGGGGCGATGATTACGTGGGCGATCGCTGAAGGGCGCCGGCGTGGCGCAAGGCTGGTTCAGCTCACGTCTGACGAGTCCAGGGTCGCAGCACACCGGTTCTATGAGCGTCTTGGCTTCGAAGCGTCGCACGTGGGCTTCAAACTGCCCCTCTGAGATTGCGTCTCGACGGTAAGCGGCGCAGTTTTGGCGTGGGTAGTGGCCTAGGGAAGGGCTCTCGAACGGCCTCACTCGTCCCGCTTCACGCCTCGGCACATGGGGGCGCCCCGATGCTATTGGGGGATGCATCGGGGCGCCACCCACAACCATAGGCGGAGGCCTGTTCAAGTTCAAACGTGACGGCGGCGGCCGCCGCCGTCACGTTTGGATCGCCATGGCGGACAGTCCAGGCCAGGGGTCCGTGCCGGCGCCCCCCAAAAAATGCGCGCCGACACAGCCGCTCTCCGAGCGGAGTCCCCGATGGATCCGAGACAAGAATAAATGACCACTCACCCTAAAACAAGGCGGTCATCCGGTTTATGGGAGGTGGACTCGCTGAAAGTCCCGCGGATGGCAAGCAAGGCGCCACCTGCCCGGGGCTGCAGTACTCGGTGGCCGTGTGAGCCCGTCACGGTGCTGGTGGGGTGGGATTCCGCGGCGGGTTGGGGCTTCCAGCGGAAACCAGTCCGGAGAGAGCATGGGGGTCACCGTTGAAATCGTCATGCATGATCCCCGGCAGCACGATCTCCCACATCTCTTCGATCCGTTGCATGACGTCCGCTCGGTCGGTAAGTACTCCGGAGACCATCTGAACCCCGGTGAACGAAGCAACAAGGTATCGGGCAAATGTCCCGGCGTCGACGGAGGGCCGGACCTGCAATTCTGCCTTGGCCCGTTCGGTAAGCTGCTCCATGACGGCGATCCAGTCCTCGTAGGGGCCGCGCACGGGCGGACCAAAAGCCGTCGCTTCAAACGTCAATCGGATGCCGGCCCTGACAACTGGCTCGTGCACGAGCTGAAGACCGAAAGCGCGGCACAGCAGGATCATTGCCGTCAGGCCTGGCCAATCCCCGGCAAGGATGCTCTCGCTTTCGGCCACGACGATCCGATGCTGCTCCTCGATGACCGCCCTGGCGAGATCTTCCTTGGACTGAAAGTGGAAATAGAGGGCGCCCTTGGTCACCCCGGCTGTCTCAGAGACCTGGGTCAGGCTGGCACTGCCGTAGCCGTGCTCCTCAAAGACCGCAGCGGCACCGACGACAATGGCACCGCGGGTGGCCTTCGCGCGATCCTGAATGACCATCTGTGAACCTCAACTTCAACTCTGGGATGTGGAAGCAGGATCTTTACCCACCCGCTGCGCGAGTTGATCGGGAGTTCCGCTGGCCTTCTCTGAAGCACCCTGGCGCGCATTTCCGGGATCCACCGGCCGCCAACTGAAAGGTAGGGGACGAAAGACTGGTCCGATCCTAGCAAAACGGTCAACCGTCTTGGTGCGCCAGCCGAGGCCCCAGCTGGCGACGGTGTACTGGGACCGAGGTTCCACGATTCCTCCTTGACAGGTATTTAGTCCTCAATATATGAGTTGCAGAACCTATCACTGTTAGGAAGAGGAGATGATGGGCCGCATCGACCATTGGATGAATGTCTCCGCCGAGCTGCGGGTCGAGCAAGTTCCGGGGGACAACCACGCCGTCCGCGATGTAAACGAGGCCAGCTCGTGTTGAGGCAGGTCGCGGAGGGTGTGCTGATCCACGAGAGCGAGTTCTGCGAGAGTAACGCCGTCGTCGTAAAGGGCCGGGCTGGCGTGTTGCTCATCGACGCCGGGGTGCACGGCTACGAAATGGACTGCCTCGCGAAGGATCTGTCCGATTCGGGCCAGACCGTTGTGGCAGGCTTCTCGACGCATCCTCATTGGGACCACCTGCTTTGGCACGCCGGGCTCGGCGCGGTTCCCCGTTACGGCACCGCGCGCTGCGCGGCTACCGCCCGGGATCGGCTGTCGGGCGGAGTGGACGCGGTCGCGAAGGCGGCCGGCATCCCCGAACAGGTACCGCTGGACCTCCTCGGCCTTATTACCGGCCTGCCCGTCGGGACGGTGCAGATTCCTTGGGATGGGCCCCAAGTCCGCATTCTCGAGCATCGAGCACATGCCCCGGGCCACGCGGCGCTGTTGATTGAGGAACGTGGGGTTCTCGTCGCCGGCGACATGCTTTCTGATGTTTTGATCCCGATGCTCGACTTGAACGACACCGAAGACCCGATCGAGGACTACCTCGCCGCGCTGCGGCTGCTCGAGGGCGTGGCGGGCGACGTCGATGTCCTTGTCCCCGGACACGGGTCCGTCGGCGGAGCTGAACAGGTACACGCACGGATCGACCAGGATCGGGCGTACGTGCACGCCTTGCGTGACGCCCATGAGCCCAGCGACCCGCGGGTCGGCCCATCGGCCGCTCCCGGGTGGGACTGGGTGAGCGGCGTTCACGCACGGCAACTCCAGCGCCTCGCCCAAAGGAAGTCTGGAAAGCTCGACACATGACATGAGCGTTGACCGCGGTCGGCGGTTCGTTTTTCCCCTGTGGCGTTGTCTGGCATTTTCCGTTCGGGGACGCCGTTAGTTCAACCCCGACCGGGCCGGCCTTATAGGTGTCTCAGGTATCTTTCGGGGGAGTCCATGAATGATCGCCAGTTGGAAACCAGATCGAGGTCCGACCATTCCTGCTGCCGAAGTCCCCACGGGCCGACTTCGAGAATCTGCGCGCCTGGAAGCGCTGCAAGAACTGGGGAGTGCGTGGACATGATGACTTGCGAGGAGCCTTCGGCGAGGAGATCTTTCAAGACCGCAAGGAGGCTGAGGCATCCCGCGAAGGACAGCGCTGATTCCGGTTCATCGAGCACCCACAATCCGGGTCCCCGGAAACGATCCACGGCCAGTTCCAGGAACGATTCACCGTGTGACATGTCGTGGAACGAGATGTCCGGACCCGCGGTGCTCGGGTTCTTCTCGAGGTAGGTGAAGAAGCCGTGCATGGTTTCCGCGCGCAGGAAGTAGCCGCGTCTTGTGGCGCCGGCGGTGCGGACAAGCTGCAGGTGATCGGCAAGTATGGACTCCGTGGATCGGGTGCTGTGGCGGGCGCCTGTAGATCCGCCTTCTGGAGACAAGCCATAAGCCAGTGCGATGGCTTCCACGAGAGTGGATTTTCCCGACCCATTTTCGCCTACGAAGATTGTGGCCGGGGTCAGGTCGAGCCCTTGGTCCAGAACCTGTGCGACAGGGAGCAGGTTGCCTGGCCACCGACGGCGGTCGAGGACGTGGGCCGGGTCTTCGGCCAACCGTCTGATCGGAAAGCTAGGCGGGGGCATGCCCCATTCTTACAGGCACCTCTCGCGGTCCTGCCCCACCGGGCAGGGTCACTGGGGAGTTCGCAGCGGCTCATTACGAAAGGTCCTGGAACATACCAGTCATTTCGAACTGAAACTCCGGGACTACCGAAATAGAGCGAAGACACGCACGGGTTCCGGAGCGAAGTTCGACCCCTCCGTAAAACCCATGGCTTCGTAGAAGGCGCGTTGCCCCGGTTCATTGTCAGTGATGAGTACTGTTTGCCGGACATGCGCGTATCGTGCCGTGACGTGCTCGACCAGAGCCCGGCCTACGCCCGTGCCTTGGAAAGGCGGCCGTACAAGGATGTCCTGCAGATAGCAGATGGTCGCATCGTCGGACACAACCCTCGCGAGGCCAACAAGCTCACCATCCGCAGTCCGGGCCGTCACGACAAACGAGGAACTTCGGATCGCTCTGGCGAGCAGTTCCGGATCCCGGGTATAGGCGGCCCACCCCACAGATTCGTACAACGAGAGAACCTCGGCATCGGAAAACTCGTTGGATGTGAGGATGCTGAACGCCGGCATCCGACCAGTGTTGCATGGCCTTGCCATTTGTTCATGGACACCGTGCGCAACTCCGATTACGGCGCCGACGAGAACGATCCGAAGGTCGCCCAGATCGAGCGCGAGGACCCGCTCGGCGGGTCCGGAGCATCCACATTCTGATTAGCTGGAACCCTCGGCGCTGAGAGGCACCCGGTGGCAGACTTTCTGCCATGGAGCCCATGGATTGTCTGGTCATTTACGTCCCCACCAACTCTGCGCCCGCGGTCCGGCAGGCCATTGGCGACGCCGGGGCGGGCAGGCTGGGCAATTACTCCCACTGCTCGTTCAGCCTCGACGGCACCGGGCGTTTTACCCCGTTGCCCGGCGCGAACCCGTCCGTCGGCGTCGTCGGTTCCCCCGAGGAGGTGCCGGAAACCCGGATCGAGGCCATTTTCCCCCGCTCCCGGCGTAACGCCGTCGTCAATGCCGCGTTGTCCGTTCATCCGTACGAGACGCCGGCGTTCATGACCTACCCGGTAGATGCCAGCCGGCCGGACTGAGCAACACCGGGGGTGCAGCGCGGCGGAAACTGTGAGGTCACCCGCGCCGGGTGGCACGCACGACGACGTCGTGCAGCGGCAACGCACGGTCACCGGGTCCGGGGAGTGTCCGCGTGATCTCCTCGGCACTCGTGATGCTCCATACGGCAGCGTTGAGACCCCCGGTGATGTCCGCGAGGGTGACAGTCGCTTCCGGGGGAGGGCGGTGCCCGTGCCCCGGGGAGGCGGGAGCGTGCAGGTGCCCGACGATCAACAGCGTGCCGCCGGGGGCTACCCAATCCGAAATGCGTTCGTAGAAGGCAAGTTGCGGCATCGCCGGGTGAGCGTAGTGGGTGGTCACAAGGTCGAACCGATCACCCGGTGCCCATGACGTCAGGTCCGCCTCGACCCAGGTCACCGCGCCGGACACAGACTGCCCTTCGGCACGCTCGGCCGCTTGGGCGAGGGCAGCGCCGGAGATGTCGGCGCCGGTGACCTGCCAGCCGTGCGCGGCGAGCCAGGTCGCCTCTGCCCCTGTCCCGCACCCGGCATCCAGCGCCGTTCCCGGTGCGATTCCGCTGGTTTCGCGGATGAGATGCGGGTTCGGGGCAGCCCCTCCCGAATCTGCCTGGGCGGGATCGTGGGCATGCTCCCAGTGCTGTTGCCAGTAGTCCTTGTCGAAGCTGTGCGTCATCGCGTCACCGTCGCGTCCGCCCGCTGCTTCCCCTGGCGATGTCTTTGCCGTCCCGGCCATGTGGAACCCCTTGCGATCTGATGTGCCTTCAGATTCCATGCTCCCGGGCCGGCAGGTGGATGTGCAAGCGGTATTGCCGAATGGCAAAATAGCCTCATGAATGACGATCTCGACCACACACTCAGCGCCGTCGGGCCGCGCCTCAAGCGCCTGCGACTCCGCCGGGACGTCACCCTCGCAGACCTCGCCGAGCAGACAGGCATCTCCGCCAGCACACTCTCCAGACTCGAAGCAGGCCTGCGGCGGCCCACTCTCGAGCAGCTGCTCCCGCTGGCCCGCGTGCACGGGGTAACCCTCGACGAACTCGTCGATGCGCCGCCGACCGGCGACCCCCGGCTCAATCTGCGTCCCGTCGCCGGTCCGGACGGGTCGACGATCTTGCCTCTCACGCGCCGCCCGGGCGGCATTCAGGCCTACAAGTTCATCCTCCCCAAGGGCAGGGATGGGCAGGAGCCTCAGCTGCGTACCCACGAAGGCTACGACTGGGCCTATGTCCTCAATGGCACCTTGCGCCTGGTCCTCGGTGAACATGACCTGATCCTGAGGCCCGGCGAAGCCGTGGAGTTCGACACCCGAACCCCGCACTGGTTCGGCGCAACCAGCGCCGGTCCGGTCGAATTCCTCAGCCTTATCGGCAAACAAGGTCAGCGCACCCATGTCCGGGCGGCACCCAAGCGCGATAGCTAGGCGCATCCTCTGATGTGCTCTCCTTAGGACCCTGCCGGCGCCATTCGGAGGGCCAGCATCCCGCCTTCGAGGAGTTCAAGTTCGACGATCCGCAATGTGTGCCGGGTTCCGTCCTCCGGCAGCATTTTCTTGCCACGCCCGAGCACGATGGGGGAGACCAGCAGGACGTACTCGTCCACGAGGTTCTCCTCCATGAGCGTCTTGGTCAGCGTCGGGCTTCCCCACACGAGCACGTTCTCCCGCTCGCGAAGCTCGCGGACCTGGCCGGGTATGTCGTCGGCGATAATCGTGCTGTTGTTCCAGCCGGCGTGGTCCAGTGTGGTCGACACGACATACTTCGGCATCGCGTTGAAAGTGTCGGCGGTGAAGTCGCCCGACCGCGACGGCCAGGAGGCGGCGAAGCCGTCATAGGTGACCCGGCCGAGCAGCATCGAATCCGCCCCGGCCAGAACTTGTTCGTTGTAGGCCACGGTGGCGTCGCTGAAGAACGGGCCCGACCAGAGCTGGGGCTCCTCGGCGACGTTGTCCAGAGTGGAAAAAGCCGTCACTGTCAGCTTGCCCATGAAGATCTCCTTCAGGTTGCGGCGCCTGGCTATTATCCGCGGTTTCGGAGCCGGAGTGTTCGGGCCTCGTGGATGGCGGCCAGGGCAACTGCGCTGGCGGCGAGCCTGAGGGCGTGGACCCTGTACCACCGCTTCAGCAGGGGGTTGCGGCGCGTCTCACTGAGCGGTTGCGGGCTGAAGAACAGGTCGGGGTTGATGGACCGGAGCAGATAGGCGGTCGCGGCCGCACCCGTCGTCGAGCTGGCCGCAGCGACTAGCAGCCATGGCCTGTTGTCGGCATGATTCCAGCCTGCCACGAGGGCACCGATTGCCGCCGGCGCATTGATCGGTGCAATCGGTGCGTAATAACGGCCCGGGCTTCCCGCCCCAAAGGGCGAGCGGGGCAGTTCACGGCTTGCTTCCGCCGCCGCGACGCGGTGCGGGATTTTGACGAGGACCTCATATAGATTGCCGAAAAACCAATGCGCGTGACTGAACTCCGCCACGCCCAAGATCCGATCAGCGAATAAATCCCGGCGGCCCGAGGAAGCCTGTCCCATGCCCACAATCTACCGCCGATGCCCACCGCCGGGCCATGGTGACCAGCTCGCGCGCCCCGGGGCGGAGAGTGCAGAACCCCGCGCTGTTGCCGTCAGTTCTGCTGAAATTCTGGCTGGCCTCCGTGGTCGGCGGAACTCGGGGAACTGTCCTGAGAACGCGGTCAGTCTGCGACCGTGACGGTGCCGGCGTCGCCGTCAACGCGGATCCGTTGGCCGCTGGTGAGCCGCTGGGTGGCCACACCGGTGCCAAGCACGGCCGGGATGCCGTACTCGCGGGCCACGATCGAGCTGTGGCTCAACGGCCCGCCGACGTCGGTCACCACGGCGGAGGCCATCGCGAACAGCGAGGTCCAGGCCGGGGTGGTGATGCGGGCTACCAGGACGTCCCCGGGCTCCATCAGACCGAAATCCTGCGGGCCCCTCAGGACGCGGGCCGGGGCGGTGACCCGGCCGGCGCTGGCGCCGACGCCCTTGATGGCGTCGCCGAGCTGGTCCTGTGGGCCTGCCGGCATCATTGAGCCGAAGGCCCGCTCCATCCACCGGCTCTCCGGCAACAGCTGCGGGGCAGCGGCCTTGGCCTGGCCCCGCCACAGCATCTTGCGCCCCTCGACGGCGCCGGCGCGGACGGGCCGGTCTGCCCCGGTAATTGCCACGGCTGCCGGTGTGCCCGACCCGGCAAGGCCGAACTCGACGGCGCTGCGCAACTCTCGGTGGCGCAGCCAGAACACGTCGGCGGGCTCGGCGATGACAGCGGAGCCGACGAGCCGTCGTCCGAGCTCGAACAGCATCCGCCGCAGCAGCGGCCACGCCAGTCCGACGTCGGCAAGGGCGTCCTCGCGGATCGGAGCCGCATTTTGCGCCCACCGAAGCAGCCGGAGGAATGCGGCCCGGCGCCGCGGCCCGAGCCGGGCGATGATTTGGCTGGTTTCATCTTCGCGGCGGGCGGCCGAGAGCCGCTGGCGCTCGTATGGGTCATTGCCATGTCCCCGCAGGTAAAACTTCACGGTCTCCAGCAGCGGCGAGGGATCGTCAGCAGGCACCGGACTGACGAAGTCCAGGTTATAGACCGCATGGCCGAACCGGCCGAGGTGCTCCTGGAAGCGGGCCTGCCATTGCTGCCAGGGTGCCGGGTCCACTCCGGCAGGCGTGGACCCGGTGCGTTGCGGCCCGGCCAGCGCAGCGGTGGGGGCGTTGAGGATCGCCGGGGCCAGCCCCGGGACGTCCCGGGCCCAGGCTGCGAGGTCGTATAGCGACTTCTCTGCGCGGATGGGTTCGCTGTCGTAACCAAGGAGGAAGGTCTGGGCGGGGGGATCGCCGTCGCGCCGAACGAACTTGTCGTAGTAGGCCCGGAAGGAGATTTCGCTTGTTGCGGCGATCGGAATGATGGACTGCACGGCCGTGTAGTACACCGTGCCGGCGTCAAGCAGCGTCTGAACACCCGCCAGCAGTTCCTCTCCGGAGAGATCCCCGACGGGCTTCGCGGACCAGTCCTTGATCACCTGCTCGTAGCGGGGATGCGAAAATTCCCGCCAGCCGGCCACTCCCATATGCGCCTTGCCACGGGCCAGCGCACGCATCGCCGTCAGCGACTTGCCCATCACCCGCCACATTCCCGAGTTGCGGTAGTAGTAATAGGCGTAGCCGTTGATAGTGGGCAGCCCGACGTCGTCCTCGCGGATGACCTCCTTGCCGACGGCGCCGGCCATCAGGGCCCTCAGCGACCGTGACACCGAGCCGTCAATGAGGTCGGCGAACAGCGGTGAGAGCGGATCGGGCAGCTGTTCAACGATGCTTGCCCGGAAGTAGAGCCCGTGCCGGTAGGGCACCGGCCAGGTGTCCGGGATGTCGGCTGCCGGTTCGGGCAGAGCGGTGATGGGCCGGGATTGCAGGATGAAGAACTCGCCACCGGCGCGTGCCCACTCGATGTCCTGCGGCGTCCCGAAATGCTCCGCGATCCGTGTTCCGTAGCCGGCCAGCTCAGCCGCCGCCGGGTCGTCCAATACGGCCTGCCGGCGGCGCGTCGCCGTCACCGGCTGCTCCAGGGTGCCGCGCTCCGCGTAGACGGTCATGACCTCCTTGTCAGCTGTCCGGCGCGACAGCACACGGCCCGTCCCCGCTTCCACGACGACGTCGTCCGTGGTGACCGATCCGCTGACAACGGACTCGCCCAGGCCCCACGCGGCACTGATCACCGTCTGGTCGCGGCGCCCGTTGGCCGGATTGGCGGTGAACATCACCCCGGCGGCCTCGGCGTCGACCATCTGTTGGACCACGACGGCGAGGCGCACCGTGTCCGGGTCGATGCCTTCACGGGCGCGGTAGGCCATGGCACGCGCCGTCCACAGGGAGGCCCAGCACTCGGTCACGGCCGCGGCCACAGCCTCCGTCCCCCGGACGTTGAGGTAGGTTTCCTGTTGCCCGGCGAAGCTGGCTGAGGCGAGGTCCTCGGCCGTGGCGGAGGAGCGCACCGCCACGGCTGTGCCTCCGTCGCCGAGCCTGCCGTAGGCGGCGCCGAGCTCCGCCGCGATGGCGTGCGGCATGGTGCCGCTGGTGAAAAGGGCGCGGATCCGGTTCGAGGCTTCCTCGTAGTCCTGTGGTGCCGCGTGTGGCGACAGTACGGCAAGTTCATGGATGCCGGCCTCGAGATGGTTGGCAGTCACATAGTCCGCGTAGGCTGCGGTGTTCAGCACGAACCCCGGCGGGACCGGGAGCCCTCCCTGGCTGAGGCCGCCCAGTCCGACGCCCTTGCCGCCTGCCACGGCGACGTCGCCGCGCCCCACATCGCCGAAGTTGTTGATGTAGGTCATGACCTCGAGTCCTTTCCGCCCGGAGCCAGGCTCCGTGGTTCAGCCTGATTCCCAACATACTGGCACTGCCGCAGGCGAGAGGCCATAGCCGTACCGGTGGGCAGGGGATCCAGTTAATCCAACCGGCCGAGGGGTGTGGCCGGGGGGCCACCAATCGCTCGCACCCCCGTTCCGACAACAAAATGCCCGGGGCTATGGGTCGCAGCCCTTGCCCCGGGCATCTAAAACAATCCGCATGTTCAGCCGCGGCTGGCGTCGGTTCCCTCGGAGCCCTCTGATCCCTCGCTGTCCTCGCCGTCAAAGTGTTCCTTGTGGACCTTCTCACGGATGGTGACTTCATCTGCGACCGTTTCAGTAACGATGCGGACCCGTTCAACCGGGACGGTCTCCTTGGTCACTATGACTCGCTCTTCGTGAAGGATTACCTCGTCGTCGCTGGCCGGACGGTTCGAGACCTCGTCGCGGTCTTCCTCGGCAATCGGTTCCCGCTCGATACGAACCTCTTCGCGCTGCACTGGCACCGTCCTGGTGACGGTTTCCGTCGTGACGTATTTGCGCAGGCGCCCCCGGCCCGTGGCGTCGCGGGTTTCGGCGCGGTCCTTATCGGTGTCCTGTGGTGTGGCTGGGGTAGGGGCGGTGTCGGTGGCCGGCGTGGTGGTGCCGTATCCGGCTGTGCCGGCGGCGTCGCGGGTTTCGGCGCGGTCGGTTTCGGGGGTTTCCTGCCGTGTCGTGGGTGGCGTTGCGGCGTCGGTGGTGGGTGACGCTGTGCCGTATCCCGCTGGGCTGGTGGCGTCGCGGGTCTCGGCGCGGTCCGTTCTGGAGGCGTCCTGTCGTGTGGCGGATGCTTCGTCAGCTGTATCCGCGTCGGTGTAGGCGCGTCCGCTGTCCATCCGGTAATGCTGGTAGAGCCGGTCTTCCTCGGCAGGCTCCAGAGGCCGATCGGCGTCGATCCTTGGCGCGTCCTTGACCTGATTTTTGTTGTACGGGACGACGATGTCATTGCCCTCCAGCCGAGCACCCTCGAGGGGAACAAATGATTCGGACATCCCGAACAGGCCCGTACGGACGGTTACCCAGCTGGGCTGGCCGGCTTCGTTGTCTACGAACACCTGGCCGATGGAGCCGATCTTTTCTCCGTCTCCCGACAGGACATTTGCGCCTTGGCTGAGCAGACGGTTAATTTGTTCGGTGGTGAGCATGACGTCTCCTTGGATCTCTTAGGTTGAAATAGTGGGTCCGATCGGGAGCCCTTGATGGGTCGCCCGACCGGTACCGGACAGGTCGCTTTGGTGCTGTCCGGTGCTTGGGAAGCGTACGCGGCAATGCGAACCACGGGAGGGGGCGATGATTAGTCGGCAGTGCGCTCAGCTGAGGTTTTCCGAGGCCGACCCGCAGTTCTGGCAAGGTTGGGGTCCTGCGCGAGACCTTCGCGAGCGGGGGCCTGAAGTCGAAAGGGAGCGCAGACTGGGGATGAACGTTGTCGCCACCGCCAGTCCGGCTTGGAGCCGGTGGGAAATGTCCAATGGAATGCGCCGCCATTCGATCAGGAGGCTGGGACCGGTCCCGTTGCGCAGGGAGTTCTCCTGCGCCGTTTTTCGTGTTATATCACGAGCCCGGTTAGATTAGGAAGCCCCCTTATGAATAGGTGATCTCCCGGTGGTTGGGCTCCGCCGGAGGGCACACGGGGGAAGCCCGGGCGCCCAGGAGACGGCCCGGTGAGGACACCCGCGGCGGGCATTCCGGGCCGTACAGGTGGGGCCTTGCGCGAGGCGATGGCGGAAAGAGAATTGTGCTGGCCCAGGTCTAGTCTTGGTCCAGTTCGTCGAGTAGGGACTTCGCTGCGGCGGCGACGTCGTCGTGGTTATTCTGGGCGGCCCGGCTCTCGATGGCGAGAATCGCGCAGCGATGCAGCCGGCGGAAATCACCGAAGGGAAAGCTGTAGCGCCCCTTCGTGTCGTGCGTCTTCTCGGCGTCTTCGCCCAGATGCCACGTGCCGTACTCCTTGTACCCGTGCTTGTCGATGAATGCATTTTCTGTCTCAGCGTCGGGCGCGTGCTCGCTCCAATCGTCACGGGTATCCCGGGCAAACCTCGAGTCCTTGATGAGCTGCCGAGCATGACGCAGCGCCGCGTCGTTGATCTTGATAGTCATGAGATGGTTTCCGCTCTGTGGCAATTTTCGGAGGCGGGGGCTGCGGAGGCCGTGGCGACGCAGGGCACCGGAAAGAATACCGATGGCCCCCTACGCCATGCCAGAAGGAGCCCGTGGTCGCTGGTCGGTGCCGGGCGAGTCAAGTGCCGAAAATGCCGTTCAGGTCACGAAGTTCTCTGGTGCTTCCGGTGACTGGTTTCCACCGCGGGAGACATGGACTTTCGTGGCGGACGGTCCGGACTGCTCCGGGATCTGGGCGCGGATTTCCAAGACACCGTCGATGTAGCTGGCCTCGACGGTGTCGGGGTCCGCGCCGCGGGGCAGCGGGACGCTTCGCGAATATTCGCCGTACCGCACTTCGCTTCGGTAACCCGGTTGATCCTTGTGCGCGGGCTCGGTGCGCCGGGCAGCGATATTCAAGTTGCCCTCGGTGACGGTGATATCGATGTCCTTGTCCGGGTCGATGCCGGGGATATCGGTTCTGACCACCAAGGTGTTTCCGTCCCGGTATTCCTCGACCCTGAGCCAGGTGTCCGTCTCGCCTTGCAGGAAGCGCCGGACTGGTTCGGGCACGTCGATGCCTGTGCGGCGGAATAGGTTGTCCATGTCTATCTCCTTGCTGTTTAGCATCTCTGGTCGCATGGTGTCGGATGCGCGCGGAGCAATGACTTCTGCCGCTTTGGCGATTACTACTTACGACAGCGGAACCGGCCGCCGGGGCTGCGCCCGGAGGCTTTCAAAGCTTGTTCTCGACGAAGCGTTGCGGGCGGGCGCCCGGCATGAGGTCAACCGTCATGCCGTTGGACTCGGCGGCGCGGGCCGAGAAACGCCGGGTGGTTCCTCCCGGGGTGTTTCAGCAGCGGCCCGCAGCCGTCTAACAGAAGTCGCAGGGCGTCCTCAGTGGCAGCCCTGCATCCGGAGGATCGAGGCTGCTACGCCCTGGTCCTCCGACCGGCAAGAGCCCCATAGATCAGGAGCACAATAACGGCCCCGAGGATGGAGAGGAGCCAGGTCCGCAGGTCAAAGAAGTCAGCGAGCCCTCCGCCGAAGATCAACGAGCCGATCCAACCTCCGAGGATTGCGCCCACGACGCCAACAACGAGTGTAATCAGCCAGCCGCCTCCTTGACGGCCGGGAAGGACCGCCTTGGCGATAGCTCCAGCGATAAGGCCGAGAATGAGAAAAGCGAGAATTCCCATCTTTGTACTTCCTTTCGGTAGACCGGTCGTGGAATGCGGCCGTAACGGCGATTTAATCAGCATGCATAGTAACGCGCAATACCCGGCTCATGGGCCTTCTGTCTTGCTCGCCCCTTGCCGGTCCGAACTGCAATGGAAGCGCCGACTGCCCGTGGGCGCCGGGCGGGGGAGGCCCAGAGGCACCCAGCCGCGGGCGGCTAGTTCATTGGCGCCGGAGGCCGTCTTGGGCAGGGGAGGGCACGTCGAGCCTGGAGTTCCCGGTCGTGGAGCCTTGGGTGCCGGGCCGTGGAGCCTGGAAGAAATCCACAAACCGGGCGAGTTGCTCAGACAGGGCCTCCCACCCGTCGAAGTCGGCAGGAACGGCTGCGCGCTCAGCCTGGGAGGCTGCTTGCAGTGCGGCTGTGCCGGCGTCGGTAATCTCGACCTGAAATTGGCGCCGATCGTCCGGGTTGCGCGTCCTGGTGACCAGACCCGCGTCCTCGAGCCGGGCAAGGACGCGGCCGAGCGTTTGGCTTTGGACATGAACTCTTGCGGCGAGCTGTTCCTGGTACATGGGGCGGGGAGCCACGGCTTCCAGTGCGATGACGGCGGCACGCGTCAATCCCAGTGGCGCCAGGGCATCGTCGTGGAGGCGTTGCACTAAACGGGCCGCTGCGGTTAGAAGCCGGTAAACGTCCCGGGCGTGGGGCTCGCGGGCGAGGATCACGAAGACGACCTTCCTGATTGGGTGGCAACGAAAGTCACGCTACCTGCGACGGCGGCACAAAGCGCCGACGCTGGACCCCCACCATATGCATGCCGGACTCCTTTTTGGCAAGTATGCTTACTATTTTTCACGCGCGGCTTGCAGTGCGCGCCGCGCGTCACCAGGCGGGCGGGAGGCGGCCCGTCCGATTTTCGATCGAGGCCTTGCGCGACATATAGCAAGTGTGCTTAGTATTTAGTTAGTAACCGTGCTTACTAATTTCATCCGGTAGCGCTAGTCACGATCCCAAGCGGACCATTCCTGAAAGAGAGCAACGATGACACAGAACCCATGGGCCCAGGCAGCACCCGAAGCTTCCCCGGACCGGTACGCCGGCGTTGGAGTTGTGCCCCCACAAGGCACGGGACGCGCTGACTCTAAACAGGAAGCGGCCAAGGACGAAGCTGCGGACGTAACGCGGCACGCGGCAGATGCTGCCCAGAACGTCGCCGAGACGGCTAAGACGGAGGCAGTCAACGTTGCCGCCGAGGTCAAGACCAATGCCCGGGACCTGCTTCACCAGGCCAAGTCCGATCTCACCGAGCAGGCAGGAACCCAGCAGCAGAAGGTCGCCGAAGGTCTGCGGTCCGTCGCCGGCGAACTGCATTCCATGGCTGCCGCCTCCGACCAGCCCGGCGTGGCCACCGACCTTGTCCGCCAAGCTGCCGAGCGGTCCTCCGCTGTTGCGTCCTGGCTCGATGGCCGGGATCCGGGTTCGCTGCTGACCGAGGTTAAGTCCTTTGCCCGCCAGCGCCCGGGAACCTTCCTCCTGCTCGCGGCCGGAGCCGGTGTTCTGGCCGGGCGTCTCAGCCGCAGCTTGAGCGCCGGCGCCCCCGAAGCGACGGGCGCTACCGCTACGGGCACGTCCAATGGCGGCCGGATCCCCGATACCGGGGTAGCGGTTCCGCCGCCGCCGGTACAGATGCCCGCTCCGCAAACCACGACGGCGGGCCTAGCCGACACCTACCCGCCGAATCCGCTGGACTCCGATTTGGGAACCCCCGATCCGCTCCGCGACGCCGGGCAGGGCCGCCGGTCCTCAGAGTCCGTGGCCGGTGAGCCCTTGCAGCAGGCTGATCCGCTGCGCGATGACCCCTTTGACGGTGGCCGTCGATGAGCAGCGAAATGCCCCCCACAGCCGCGCAGGCAAAGGCTGAATCGACTTCCCTGGGTGACCTCCTCGGTGAGGTCACACGGGACATGTCCACCCTGATGCGACAGGAAGTGGAACTGGCCAAGGTCGAACTTAAGCAGTCCGCCACCCGGGCAGGCAAAGGCACCGGCATGCTCGCCGGCGCCGGCGTCGCTGGCCATTTCGTGCTCCTGTTCCTGTCTTTGGCGCTCTGGTGGGCGCTGGGGATCGTAATGGGACTGGGCTGGTCCGGCGTTGTTGTCGCCGTCATCTGGGCAGTTGTGGCCGCCGTTCTGGCAGCCATGGGCCGCAAGGAACTGAACGCGATCAAGGGCATGCCGAGGACGGCTGAAACCCTCCAGGAAATCCCGCCCACCCTAAAACCCAACTCCTAGATTCAGCGAGGAAACACGATGAGTGAAAACCCGGATGTCATCCGAGCAGATATTGAAGCAACCCGTGCCCGCCTGGGCACAAACGTGGACGCCGTCGCTGACAAAGTCACGCCGTCGCATATCGTCCAGCGGCAGACGGACAGAGTCAAAGAGAACGTCAAAGACGCCGTCTTCGGAGTGAAGGATAAAGTCATGGGAGCCGCAGACCACACCGCCGACCACGTCCACTCCACCACCGGAAGCGTCGGCTCGCATGTGAGCGACGCCGGCTCCGCAGTTGCGGGCGCGCCGGGCCAGCTGAAGAACAGCACACAGGGGAACCCACTGGCTGCCGGCCTGATCGCCTTCGGTGCCGGCCTGCTCGTTTCCTCCCTGATCCCGGCCAGCCAGAAGGAGCGTGAAGCCGCTGATGCCCTCAAATCGGCGGCCGAGCCACTCACCACGGAACTGACGGACGCCGCCAAGCACGTGGCCGAAGGCCTCAAGGCGCCCGCCCAGGAAGCCATGGAGAACGTCAAGGCCACTGCCGCGGACGCAACCGATCACCTCAAGGCAGACGGGCAGGCCGCTGTGGAGGACGTCAAGGATCGGACTGCAGAAGCCAAGGACAACGTTCAGCAGGCCTGAGGCCGCGTCTGAATACGGCCGGCTGCCCTCGCTGATGCGCTGGGCGGCCGGTCATTTCCCTTAACCCCCCGAAGGAATTTCCATGGCCAAGAACCCAACCAAGGCAGAAAATGAATCCATGACCGACGCCGAAACGGACGAGAGCAGCACCGCCAAGGCCCGCACGGCACCTGCCCCGGACGACTCCCGTAAACCGGACAGTCCGGCCGACGTCACTAAGCCCTCGTGGAAGTACATCGCCAAGAAGACCCTGCGTGAGTTCACCAAGGACCAGTGCCCGGATCTCGCCGCAGCCCTGACCTATTATTCGGTTCTCTCAATTTTCCCGGCGCTGTTGGCACTCGTGTCTTTGCTGGGCATTTTCGGGCAGGCAGAGAAGACCACGTCCGCGCTTCTGGAGGTCGTCCAGGGTTTCGCGCCTGCTGAAACTGTGCAGGCGATCAAACAACCAGTCGAGCAGCTCAGCAGTTCCTCCGCTGCCGGACTCACCCTGGTACTCGGCATCCTCACCGCCCTCTGGTCCGCCTCCGGCTATGTCGGAGCCTTTGGCCGGGCCATGAACCGAATCTACGAAATCGACGAGGGGCGGCCGTTCATCAAACTTCGGGGCACGATGCTCGCCGTCACCATTGCCACCGTGCTGATCGTTCTTGTGCTTTCGGCCATGCTGGTGCTGAGCGGGCCGGTGGCCGAGGCCGTCGGCAATGCGATCGGCTTGGGCGGGGCCGTCCTGACGGCGTGGAACATTCTCAAGTGGCCGGTGATTCTGTTGCTCGTGATTCTGGCGATCGCCATCCTTTACTACGCTACGCCGAACGTGAAGCAGCCCAAGTTCCGCTGGATGAGCCTGGGTTCCGCTATCGCCTTGGTCATCTTCCTGCTGGCGTCCCTGGCCTTCGCTTTCTATGTGGCCAACTTCAATAGCTACGAGAAGACCTATGGTGCGATCGGCGGCGTCATCATCTCGCTGCTGTGGCTCTGGATCCTGAACATGTCGTTGCTGTTCGGTGCCGAGTTCGACGCCGAGATGGAGCGTGGACGCCAACTCCAGGCCGGCATTGAGGCCGAAGAGACCATCCAATTGCCGCCACGGGACACGAAACAGAGCGACAAGCTCCAGGCCCGCGAAGAAGAGGACATTCGCCGCGGGCGCGAACTGCGGGAACAGCACGGGATCCAGCCTGAACGGCAGGAAGGCAATACCCAACCCCGGAACACGGACGGAGTGGGGCGCCCCTAACCCGCGGAACTGTCAGGCATCACTAAGGCGGCGAGTTTGACGTTGTCCTTCTGACCTTCCCAGGTGCCGGTCAGAGCGAGCGGGCCGACCGGTTGCTCATCCAGGTCCAGCCGCCGGATAACAAGCAAGTGAAGGTCAGCAGTCTCGATGGCGGTGCCGGCGTCGGTGGCGCGCGGTGCCGCTGAAGAGACGTCAGGGACTGCCTCGAGTTTCGGTCCGGTGCTTCGCACGAAGACCGTCTGGGCCAGAAGTTCCAGATTTTCCCCCTTTTGGAGGTATTGCTCTGCCTGCGGCCGGCCCAGCATGATGCTCGCCGCCAGCGCTGCCACGTAGATTGGATCGGCGCAGGCATCGTAAACCCACCTCGGGCCGAGAACCGAGTGCTGCATGGTTCCGACCAACCAGGATTCCGCTCCGGCCAAGGGCTGGGCCCTGTACGTGAGTGGGACTTGAAAAGTGGAGTTGCCCACCGACACGATGATGGTTTCTATGCCGACCTCGCCGGCGGGGTCGTCGAACCGGTAGGAGCCTACTTTGTGCAGCGCTGCCGTGCCGGGTTGCGTGAACCACGGCTGGCAGGGCAGCCACTCTGCGAGAAGTTCAAGTTTCGTCGGCTGCAGTTCTGCCTGGTGGATGATCGCCATGACTGCAAGCCTAACCGTGCACTGGCGACACGTTGATCAAATAACTAGAGGAAAGGCACTGACCACTGGTTGGCGATCGCCCGGCCGAGTGTCGTTGTTCCAGATCCACTGGCGCCCATGATGAAGCGTTGAGGGTGTTCAGCATCGTCGCAGACTACCTCTTCACGCCCCCTGCGGTCTTGAGCACGGCGGGGTGCGGATAGCAGAGCAGCGCGTTAGGTCTCCCGGTCGATCTGCAGGTAGCTGAGTCCGCTGACATCGAGCCAGAATTTGGTCGGAGTCTCTACGAGACGCAGCAGGACGCCCCCGCAGGAACTGCAGCGCACAACCATTCCCGGGGCATCGGCATAGACCGCTGCTTCCCCGAAGACCCTGACAGCGCCACAATTCTTGCATCGACCGATCGCTGCAATGATGTCGATGCGGAACAGTTCCCACAAGGGTCCCGCTGCCGCGTTCCCGTCAAGATGAGGTATCGGATTGCCTGCGGTCCCGGCAATGTCCTGGTCCTCGAGGCGCGGGTCCTCAGCACCAGGGGAAGCGGAGCCGTTGTTGCCAGTCACCGTATTCCTCCCGTTCCGCCAAAGCGTTCGGTCTTGATCGAGGAGGCCGGGTAGCCCGCCTGCACCATCCACTCTGTGACCGTTTCGACAAACATCGTCTGACCGCAGATGAAGATGTCGGGTGCCATGTCCGCCGGCAGGATGCTTGCCAACAGTGTTTCAGCGGTGAGTCGCTTCGGGGCCATTGGCCAGCCCTCCGGAACTTTGCGTGTGTAGACATAGTCGACCGTCAGCTTGGGAGATCCCTGGTTCAAGGTGAGCAGCTCCTCCCGATAGAACCCTGCCTCGGGCGATTTCAGTGAGTACAGCAACCGGAACTGTGAAGGATTCCCGGATGCCTCGTGGGCGCGGATCATGGACATGAGCGGGACAATGCCGGATCCCCCGGCGATCAGCTGAACCGGGTTGGGGTCGGTCGGAAGCCAGACGAACCAGCCGCCGACAGGCCCCCGGATCTCCAACTGGTCCCCGACCATCAGGTCTCTGACCAGGTAGGGGGAGACCTCTCCGTTGGCCAGTTCGTCGACCGTGATCTCCAGGAGTTCGTCCATGCCGGCTGTGGCAACTGAGTAGGACCGCACTGCCGTGTATCCGTCGTCCGCCGTGAGCCGGATATCGATGTGCTGGCCGGCAAGGTTGCCGTTCAGCCCGTCCACGCGCAGGCCGATGGTTCTGGAGGATTCCGTTTCTGGAACGCCACGAATCACCTCGGCGACGCGCCACAGGGTGCTCATCTGTCCTGCCTCATGAGTAACGCTCCTCGCGCCACGGGTCGCCGTAGATGTGGTACCCGTTCGATTCCCAGAAGCCGGGAACATCGTGCGGCATCAGCTCGATGCCATTGATCCACTTCGCACTCTTCCAAAAGTACAAGTGGGGTATCAGCAGGCGGGCGGGGCCACCGTGGGCCCGTTCCAGTGGTTCACCGTCGAATTGCCACGCCACCCATGCCTGGCCGTCCAGCAGGTCCTGCAACGGGACATTGGTCGAATAGCCGCCGTAGGAGTGAGCGGTAGTGAACTCGGAGGTTGTTTCCACATCCGCGAACAAGGTGTCCAGGGACACCCCGCGCCACGAGGTGCCCAGCTTGGACCAGCTGGTCACGCAATGAATATCGGTCCGGATATCAATCTGCGGTAGCGCCAAGAGCTCATCCCAGGACCAGGCGCGGCGCTGCCCAGTTTCCGTTGTAATAAAGAATTCCCAGTCAGCCCGGGCGATATAAGGTGCAGGGCCCGCCGTCAGTACGGGAAAGCTTGGCGTCTCGTATTGGCCGGGTGGTAACGCTGGATTGCCGGTGCGCCGTTTTCCATGAAAACCAGACGAGATGATTCCCATCATGTACCTCCGAAGCGGAACTCCGCCGGTCGAATGTAATCGGTGCCCCAACGATAGGGCAACGGCGGGACAGAGACCAGACATAAAAATATACTCCGGTGCCGCATCGGTCTGGCGCTCACTCCGCGGTTGAATCATTGGTCGGACGGTTGTGGCCAGACGTGGGGAGGAGGGGCCTTCTAGTCCTACGCGTACGCGGAGCCGCCAGGATACGCCGAGTACGTAAACGGAGCCGACGGCGTCGTCTGTCGCCAGAGCGACGGGCTGAACGTCCTTCCATAGGTGAGTCCGGCAACCGCCGGGGCGGGTGTAGCTTGAAGGATGAGTTCCCTACCGTCGGCGCGTACGCAGAGGCTCGTGCTGTGGATCGCGATTCTCGCGTCCTTTGTGTCGTTTCTCGACGGCAGCGTCATCAACGTAGCGCTGCCAGCCATTTCCCGTGAACTGGGCGGCGGACTGACAACGCAGCAATGGGTTGTCGATGCCTACCTGATCACCCTGGGGTCACTGGTCCTTGTCGCCGGTTCGCTCTCTGATTTGCTGGGCCGGGTTGTCGTTCTCCGGGCAGGCCTGATCGGGTTCGGCGCGACATCAGTGATGTGTGCGCTGGCACCGACAGCGGACTGGCTGGTCCTGGCCAGGGCGCTTCAAGGCGTCGCAGGCGCCCTGCTGGTGCCCAGTTCCCTGGCTCTGATCACATCAAACTTCGACGAAGCGCCCCGGGCGAAGGCAATCGGCCAGTGGACTGCCGGTACAACCGTGGCTTTCATCGCGGGACCCCTGCTCGGCGGAGTGCTCGTTGATTCGGTGGGCTGGCGTTGGATCTTCGGAATCAACGTCCTGCCCATTGCCGTGACCTTGTACCTGCTAGCCGTGTTGCGGGTCAAGGACGTTCGCAAGGAGGGCGTGCGCATCGACTACCCGGGTGCCGTGCTCTGTGTGCTCGGGTTGGCGGGGCCGGTCTACGCGCTGATCGAACAAGGCAACTACGGCTGGGGGAATCCGCTCATTCTGATGCCCCTCGCCCTCGGCATCCTGTGCCTCGCCGGGTTCATTTGGCGGGAAAAGACCGCGAAGTACCCGCTCCTGCCGCTCAGCCTCTTCTCCGTCCGAAACTTTGCCGTAGGCAACGTGGCTACGGCCTTCGTCTACGCCGCGCTGTCGATCGGCGGGTTCATCATCGTGCTTTTCCTGCAGCAGGTTGCCGGTTTTCCGGCGACGTCGGCCGCTCTGGCCTTGCTTCCCGTCAGCCTCGTCAACATCCTCCTGGCGTCATGGTTTGGCTCACTGGCCGGGCGGTTCGGCCCGCGGTGGTTCATGGCATTCGGACCTGCCCTCGCCGGGGGCGGCTACCTCCTAATGCTCGCGTCGGAAATCCCGGTCAACTACTGGACCCAGCTGATGCCCGGGATCCTCCTGTTCGCAGTCGGGCTATCGGCGACAGTCGCACCGCTCACCGCCGCCATTCTCGGTTCGGTCTCGGAACAGCAGGCCGGCATCGGCTCGGCAGCGAATAACGCCGTCAGCAGGGTTGCCGGTCTGATCGGCATCGCGCTGGTGGGCCTCGTCATGGGCGGCAAACTTGATCTCGACGGATTTCACCGGGTGGTGACCGTGACGGCGGTGTTGCTCATCCTCGGGGGCATCGTTTCCGCCGTCGGTATCCAGAACCCGCCTAAGCGGCCTGCACTTCGGGCCAGGCAGAAAGTCCCATCCCAAGGCACCCGGAGCTACCGTATTTTCAGACCGGGCCGATAGGGCTAAGGGATTCCATCGGACCGACCGAACGTACCGGCCGAGGCCCTCGGGTATCTGTGCCGTCCAGGGCAGTGGGTGATGTAACAGCTGTTACTTACCTTGTTGTAGCAGTATATGATTGGCGCATGGATTGGTTGGTTCTTGTTGTCCGGTTGACTGGTGAGGCCTCACGGACGAGGGTCGGTGTGTGGCGGGAGCTCCGGAGGATCGGTGCTGCGCCAGTGGCCTCAGGGGTGTGGACCGTTCCGGACACGCCGTTCTTCTCGGAAGCCGTGCCGAGGGTCGTGGAGCTGGCCGGCCGCGGAACCGGCAGCGTCCTTGTCCTGCCCACGCCGGGCAGCGGCGATGCGGGAGTGGAAGGCCTGCGCTCGGCATTCGAGGAGCTCAGGTTGGATGAGTGGAAGGAATTCTCCGGCGATTGCGGGGCGTTCGAGGCCGAAATCGCCAAGGAAACCCGAAGCGGCAAGTTCACTCTGGCGGAGCTGGAAGAGGAAGAGCAGAGCCTGGACCGCTTGCGGCGCTGGTACCGTGATCTGAAAAGCCGTGACGTTCTGGAACTGCCGGAAGCGCAGGCCGCCGACGAGCGGTTGCGCGAGTGCTCCGCTGTATTCGACGAGTACGCCGAGAAGGTCTACGCGACTCTGCATGCCCCGGCAGGCCATGGCCTGCCTGAGGCCGGGGAGTAGGGGCCGTGCAGTGGTGGCAGACGGCGCTGGGTATCCTGGCCGGGCTCGTTGGCGTCTACGCGGTTCTTCTGCTGGGGTTGTGGGTCTATGCGAGGTCCCATCCGGAGACGGTGGGTATGCGGGACGCGTTGCGGCTGCTGCCGGATGTGTTGCGCGTGCTGAGGCGTTTGGCGGCCGACCCGGCGGTATCCCGCGGCGCCCGGATCAAGCTGTTGCTTTTGCTGGGATATCTGCTCTTGCCGCTGGATCTTGTCCCGGACTTCCTCCCGCTGATTGGCTATGCCGATGACGTGATCATCATGGCCCTGGTCCTTCGTTCCGTGATCCGCTCCGCGGGTCCGGAGTCTTTGCGGCGGCATTGGCCGGGCACCCCGGCCGGGCTTGCCGTCATCCAACGGCTGGCCGGCCTGCCGGCACCCATCGCCGGAAACGCCGGGGGCGCCGGGAAAGAGAGCACAGATGCTGCCTGAAATTTTGAAGCGCCCTGAGATGGCGCGCCTGAGACGTCGCGGGTTCATCCTTGAGGGCATCACGTTGGGCTGGAACGTCGTCGGAGTGGCAGTTCTTGCCGTCACTTCCATCACGGCCGGATCGGTGGCGCTGGCCGGCTTCGGCCTGGACAGCCTGATCGAGATCGGTGCCAGCACCGTGGTGATCTGGGAACTCTCCGGGACCGGGGAACGGCGTCAACGGTTTGCGTTGAGGCTGATCGCCGGGGCGTTCGTTGCCCTGGCCCTCTATCTGCTCATCCAGTCCGGACTTGCCTTGGCGGCCGGGCACCACGCACGGCCGAGCCCCGCCGGAATTATCTGGACGGCTGTCACGGCAGTGGTCATGTTCGCCCTCTCAGCCGGAAAGGCCCGCACGGGCATGGCGCTGGGCAATCCCGTTCTGATAGCAGAGGGCAAGGTGACGTTTATCGACGGTCTTCTGGCGGCCGCCGTGCTGGCCGGTATCTTGCTGGACACCTTTGCCGGTTGGTGGTGGGCCGACCCCGTGGCCGGTATGGTCATCGTCTACTACGCGGTCCGCGAAGCCGTGGCCATCTTCCGCCACGATCACTGATCGTTCGGAAGCAGCCACCTGGGTGGCTTAGGCTTTCCGTATGGGACTAATAATCACACTGCTTATCATTTGGCTTATTCTTTCGATCCTTGGCTTCGCTGTGAAGGGTCTGCTCTGGTTGGCCATCATCGGACTGGTGCTCCTGGTGGCTACGGCTGTATGGGGCTGGGTGAAGCGCAAGGCCAAGGCCTGACGCAACCCTGATCTTCATTCGGCGGCGGCCGGTCCTCTTCAGGACCGGCCGCCGTTTTCGTGAAATTCGCGGAGTCAATGAGCCAACTGAATGTCCAGAGGAGGAAGACGGATAGCCAGCTCGGCTCTTGAGCGGGTTGGCGTTCTACCGGATAGGGAACTGCACCTGTCCGTCGAGGTCCGGCGCGCCGCTACGAGCTGGTGCTGGATGCCAGTACACCCAGGCCGAGCGCGGCGATGATGCCGCTGCTGCCGCGTTCGAGCCAACTGCTCACCCGGGGGCGCTGCAGCCAGGCCATCGCCTTCGCTGCCGCGACGGCTACAGCCGCCAGGTAGAGGAATCCAATGGCGCTTTCGATGGCACCGAGCACCATGGCTGTATCCAGCGTGTTGCCGCCGTGTGGAATGAACTGCGGCACGACGGCGAGGTAGAACAGGCCGACCTTGGGGTTGAGCAGTGTGGAGAACGCGCCGGCGCCGAAGCCGGTCCTTCGGCTGTAGCTCCGGCGGGGAGCGTGCCCGGCCGCCGGGGATGCAGTTGTGCGGCGCGCCCGGATCAGCGACGAGATTCCCAGATACAGCAAGTACAACCCGCCTGCGATCTTCAGCCAACGGAACACTTCCGCCGAGTCCTCCAGCACGGCGGCGAGCCCCACTCCCACCAGCGCGGCCCAGACCAGGGATGCCAGAGCTGAGCCCAGCGCCGCCGCCAGGCCGGCCCCGGCACTTTGCAGCGAGATCCTCAGCACCAGGAAGGTATCCGGGCCGGGGGTAACGGAAAGCAGCAGGCACAGCCCGGCAAAGGCCAGGAGGGTCACGGCGGTCATGGGCACCATTGTCCTTTCGCTGGCCGCCCGACTGCAATCCGTCGCGATGGTTTGCTGCTTACCGGGCATTGCATGACGCCGGTTGGACGCCGCGGACGCATCGCCTTGCCCTTCTTCGGCGGAGCCATGACACAGGGATTCCGTCCGCATGCGGGCGCCACTGCCCGCTAGCTTTTGTCGTCTGACGCCTCACGCACGCGCATGAGCCAGTCGGCGGCAAGGGCTCGCACGAGGTTGGGTTGCTCATGGATCAAGGCGTGGCCGGCGCGGTCGAGTACGGCCAACGTAGCGCGTGGGTAGTGCAGGATCAGCTCCGACGGTCCTGTGTGCCCGGCGGTGGCATCCTGTCGCCCGGCAACGACCAACACCGGATGAGGATAGGCTTTCGCGGCTTCCGGCCGATCCCGCAACTCCCAGTGCGAAAAGATCCGCATCAGGCTCGACTCGTCAGCCAGGGACGTTGCGGGAGCCACATACGCCTGGAACCGACGCAGCGTTTCAGGCGTCTGCACAACGAAGTAGCTGCGGTAAGTAGCCTCGAGATCCGAGCCGAGTGCACCGGTCAGATCGACCGACGAAACAAGGACCTCGTGCTGAGGCACGTCGCGCGTCTGTTGGCCAACAGGGCAGATTAGCGCCAGCCCGACGGCCTGATCAGGTCGCAGACTCGCAATCGCACGGGCCAGGTAGCCGCCGTAGGACTGACCCACGATAAGAAACGGTTCATCACCAATAGTGCTGGCGATAAGGCCGAGCAGAATGTCCACGACGTCGTCATTGCTCGTGATCGTCTCAGGCGCCGGGGTCCGGCCCATCCCGGGCAGGTCCGGATACAGGCGCCGGTAGCCAGGCACGTCGTCGAAAATCGGTTCAAGGGCACCGGCGATCTCGCGATGATCCACACCGGCGCCGTGCAGAGCGAGAACCGGCGTGCCACTGCCGTACTCGGCGTAATGCACAGAAACTCCGCTAACCGTGGTCTCCATCACGCTATGGTAAAACGCGTTGCGACGATACCCGCCATCATCGACGGCACCTGAGACCGCTCCAGATAAAGCTGCGCTGTGGTGGGAGGATGATCTGATGACGCCAAGTGTGGACGTATTTCTGCGGGGGCCCCGGGGGCGCCGTCTGTGCCTCGAACTGGCGATGCAGCTGGATCCGGAGGTCAAAACGGCGGCCTTCTGGTTGGGATACGAACTTGATAGTGGACCGGGGACCTCGCGGATCCTGCTGAGCGCTGCTGCCTCCGGGGAGACCGCGACGCCGGCCTTTGCCGCGTCACCAGAACAGCTGGCTGCCAGGCTCGCCTCACTGGATTTTACCGACCTTGACAGCGACCTGGTCCAGGCGGCCCTCGAGCGGTCCGTGGACGCTGCAAGGTACTGGCAGGCACCCGATGGAGAGGACGTGCTCGCGGATCTCCCGGGTGTGACGGCGGCCCTGTCGCCCGTCGCGGAACAGGTCATGGCGCTGCCCGACATCCAGTGGTTCTGGCAGCCTCGCCGGGCGGAGCAGTGGGCCATCGACTGGCGATCGACAGACGGCCAGGCACTGCTGCCGAAGAATCCGCGACAAACACTGGCTGGGTGGGGCCGAGACGAACGAGCCGGTGAATTGCGGGCCGCGCGCGAACGCCCGGGCGACCCTCGCGCCAACTGGTCAGGAACCTGGTGGTCGATACCGCACGGGCTAGTCCACACCGTCGGGCAGGTCCCGGCCGCACTGAGCCTCGTGGAAGATTCCCTGGGCTGGGAGCAGGCGACCACGGTTCCAGTTCAGGGAGCGGGCCGGACACTTGAGATCGGCACAGCAAAAGACTGGATAACGCTGTGCCGCAGGTTCCCAATGGAGGTCACTGCATCCCGGCGACACGACTGGTTCCGCCTGACTGGACGCGACGGCCGGTGGGTCATCCCGGATTGGGAACAAGTGGCAGGGGAGTGGGACGCCGCGCACCTCTCCGTCCTGGGTTACCTCGACGGCGCGACGCGCCCACTACAGGTCGACGCCGAAACGGCGACGGTCATCGCCGGATGGGCCCCGGACAGCACGATCTGGCTGACAGATGTCGCGCACGAATCGGGTGGCCCGCGGCAGGCATGGCACCGCGCCTCGCACGGCGACCCCTGGACTCTCGCGCCGTAACAGTCGAACACCGACAGGTTTCGGCCGTCACCGCCAGATTTCGGCGACCAGCTCCGCGAGGGCTCTGCCCTGGCTGTAACCAGCTCGAGCCGCAGGCGGACGCAAGGACAGATCCATCGCATTGGCGCCGAACATGTGCTCCGCGGCGCTATCCGGGAAGATAGTTTGGACCCTGCTGCCCCCGGCGCGCAGTTCGTCGACTTGGGTGGCGAGATCCATGCCCCACTCGAGCGGCATCCGCGACCTGCCGCCGAAGGGTGACAGCACCAGCACAAGCCCGTATCCCGCCGCCAGGTCGGCGTTCTCACTGCGTCGATAGCCGCCGTTGATGTACGGGCTCCCGCCGATGCGGTAGCCGTTGCTGGTGCTGGCGGCGACGGCGTCCACCAGATCGATTCCGCTGTGGCGGTCGAACACGACCGGTTCCCCGGTATCCGCATCAACAGCCGCGATCAGCACGGGCTGTTGCGGCCAGTGCCGGCTGGGAAGCCGGGCCGCGACGATGTCGCGCCAGCGCATCTGGGCAGAGCCGTCCGAAGCTTCCATCTCGAGTGCCGCGGCGCCCATCCTGCGGCGCATGTCGGTGGCATCCGCAGCAGAACCAATGATTCCGTTGGACCACTCCAGATAGGTCTGCCCCGAGAAATTCGGAGCGCGTCCCCTGTCCGGTCCGGAGTGGCCGGCTTGTGGCCGAGGCACCTCGGCGAGGATGGCGGCGTACAGTTCGGCCGGCCGTGTCCCGCTGGTGATCTGGGCAGCCACTGTCGATCCTGCCGATGTCCCGATGATGAGATCGGCCTCGGTGACATCGATGCCGGCATCGGACAGGCCGGCGATGAGACCGAGTTCCCACGCATTGCCTGCCGCTCCGGCGCCGGCGAGCACCAAGGCCCGCGTGTGTGTGTTGCCGGTCCGTCGTGCGGCGCCGTTCTGTTGGCCGGGAACGGGCCAATTTCCGGGCTGTGGTGTCCGCGTCACTGCAACGGCACCGGATGCGGTCGTCGAACGGATGCGCGGAGTTGAAGAAGATGTTGTGTTCATGGGAGTCGCCTTTCGCGAATTTGCCTTGCGGCACTCCCGGAGACGACTACTTCAGTCGCGCGACCGTGGACTTCGGGGGAGCGCCCATTACGGAAACTGCGTTCATGGGTCTCACCTCCTGAAGATTGATCACGATCACCGGAAAGCTATCACGCCGGCAAGGCGGGGCACAACGGGCTTCAAGCCGCCAGAGCGAGCACCGGCTGAGTCGCCACACGCACCGCCAGCAAGTCTTGCCGGCGTAAGCGCGATGTGCTCACCACCCGGCCGTGCCCGGGCCGCCCTTGAAAGGACCAACGATCTGCGTGGTGATCCAACCGCCGTAGAAGTCACCTTCCTGGAAGGTCACCTGCTCGCCGTCGACTTGGCAGGAGTCCATGTGAGCCGGGTAGAGGGCCACTCGGGAGCTAAGCGCCCCGAAACCCCGGGTGGGTTCGGGGTAGGTCCACCCGCCACGGGGAACGACGACTCCGCCGGCAACGACGTCGAAGTAGTGCGCTTCTCCCTTGAACTCGCAGAAGCTGGTGCCCCCTACCGGGACGAGTACACCGGCAGGAAATGAGTCCAATGGCAAGTAGTAGACAGGCGGGTGACTTTTCTCCAGGACGCGCACCGCATCGGTGGTGTCGGCAATCACCTGCCCGCCAAGCCGCACGATATCCCGTTCGGATCGGGGCTCGACCCTCGGCGGCCGCGGATAGTCCCACACCGATTCCTGGCCCGCCTTGGGTTTGATGGGCTGGGGCCGCCGGAAAAGGCCGGAAGAACCGTGTGCAGGAGTCATGTCCCCATGGTGCCATCTTCTGCTGGGATCCCACCGTGAGCGCGACGCAGCCGTGCGACAGCGAATACGCCGACCGCGAGCCAGCCGCTAGTCGCCGGCGGCTTCGCGGCCGCGGCGCACGATCAGCCGGTCGGGGCTGTGGACCACTGACGTGTCCTTGTCCTCGTAGTCGAACTGGTTGAGGAAGTAGCGCATGGCGTTGATCCGACCCCGCTTCTTGTCGTTGAACTTGATGGTGATCCACGGCGCATGGTCCGTGTCGGTTCGCAGGAACGTCTCCTCCTTGGCGGCCGTGTACTCCTCCCACCGGTCCAGGGAGGCGAGATCGATGGGCGAGAGTTTCCAGCGCCGCACCGGGTCGATCTGCCGGATCGCAAAACGGGTGCGCTGCTCGTGGCGGGTCACCGAGAACCAGAACTTGGTCAGGTGGATCCCGGAATCCACCAGCATCCGCTCGAAGAGCGGGGCCTGAACCATAAAGGTGTCGAACTCCTGCTCCGTGCAGAAGCCCATGACCCGCTCCACATTTGCCCGGTTGTACCAGGAGCGGTCGAACATCACGATCTCCCCGGCCGTCGGCAGGTGCTGGATGTAGCGCTGGAAATACCACTGGCCCAGTTCACGGTCAGAGGGTTTACTCAATGCCACTGCCCGGGCCGAGCGGGGATTCAGGTGCTCGGTGAAGCGCTTGATTGTTCCGCCCTTGCCGGCCGCATCCCGGCCCTCGAAGACGATCACGTGCCTGAGCTCCTGGTCCTGGCCCCAGTACTGGAACTTCAGCAGTTCAACCTGCAGTCGGTATTTCTCCAGCTCGTACTCTTCGCGGGACATCCGTTGCTCGTAGGGGTAGTCTTCCCGCCACGTCTGGACGGCCGAGCCGCCGGGGTGAATCAGTTCCGGATCTTCGCCTTGCCCCCCGCGCACCGTGTACCCCATCTCCACCAGGTGGTCGATGGCCTCACGCAGGTTTTCCCGGAGCCAGCCCTGGTCCTCGGGTGTCCATGTCCTGTCCGCCGGCGTCATCCCGGCCCCCTTCCGGCCCCCTCGAACCAGCTGCCGGCCTTCCAGATGCCGGCGGTGTTCGATGCTCAACTGCGTTCATAGAATGCGACCAGCCTAAGCCGACAAGTGGAGCTCACGATAGGGACGGGCTGGGGGATACTTTCCGCCACCTGACCTGCCGGCAGGGACTACCTACCCTTGCGTGCCGGTCGGGCCGGGTCGATGGTTCGCTTCAGAAGAGCGTGATGCCGGTGAGTTCGGCCAGTTTGTCGGTGAGATTGTCCTGGAAATCAGCGTCGGTGACCTCCGGGGCCGGTTTCCGCGGCCGGCGGTGGTGCCAGTACATTCCGGAGACCTGGGCGACCGGGTCAGGGCTGACGGCGAGCCAGCCCTGGGTGTCCTGGCCCAGGGCGAGGTCGTCGGGGGCGCCGGCGCCGCCCATCTTGGTGGGCACCCAGCCGGGGTCAACGGAGTTGCTGAGCACGTTGGTCCACTGCCGGGCGACGGCAGCGGAGAGCGCGGAAACGTAGAGCTTGCTCTCGGAGTAGGCGGCGCTGGCGTCCCAGCGCCGTCGGGTCCAATCGATGTCCTGAAGGTTTCCGCCGGCCGCGCGGTGCATCCCGCTGCCGAGGTAGATCAGGCGGTGCGGCCGCTCGATCAGCGCGGTGAGAATGTAAGGGGCCAGAACGTTGATGGCCAGGGTGCGGGAGTGTCCCTCCGGGGTCGCGACGCGCCCCGGCGAGAGGTAGACGCCCGCGTTATGGATGACGGCGTCCATCCGCCCGTGAGCGTTCACCTGCGCGGCCAGTTCCCGGGTTTCGGAGGCCCTGCTGAGGTCACCGATCACGATGCCGATGGCAAGCGGCGCGAGTTCTTCGAGGGTGGCGGCGCGTTCCCTGGAGCGGGCGTGCAGCAGGACCTCGTCGCCGCCGTTCAGGAGCGTCCGGGCGGTGGCGAGGCCAAGTCCGTCGGTGGAGCCTGTGATGAAAATCCGAGCCATGAGGATGGTCCTTTCTTCACCGTTACCTATGAAGGTTGCTGCTTGCCACTTGATGGCCTTAGCTGGGACGGGTCACACTCAAGAATGAACGCCCTGCGCCCTCATCTAGGCGGATTCGAGAACGTTCTTGAGATTGGTCAACTGAGCGACCTCGGCATTCATGGTGCGGACAATCACCGGGCCCACGAGCTTCATGAGTCCCTTGGGCTCCAGGTCCAGGCTGAAACGAACGGTCGTTCCGCCCGGCGCTTCACTGAGCCGGTACGCACCGGCCGGACGGGCCGGACCGGCCACCACCTGGAAGCCCAGGAGCTTTCCGGGGTCCGCCGCGGTGATTTCATAGTCCCCGACGATCGGCCGGCCGCCGGGGCCCGAGAGGGTCTGGCTGTACACGGCACCGAGGTCCCCGGGTGTTCCACTCTTCAGTGCTATGTCCTGAACCCCGGAGCGCCATGCGCGGTTATTCAGCCCATCCGCGAGGAACGCATAGACGTCCTCCGGTGATCGGTTGATGGTGGTCTCGTTCTCGGCGTGAGCCATTGCTACCCCTGCTGGTTTTAGTCCGGACGCGTTCAGGCCGGTCGATCGATGTTGTCCATACAGTCCGGCGTGCGCCGGCATTTAGCGGATTGCTTCTTCAGGCTCTTCAGCCATGGGGCTCAGGGTCATCCGGGTGGTGACCAGGAGAGATCCGAGCAGGGATCGGGCGGCCGCGAGCAGCACATTAACCTCAGGGCTGGTCAGTTCATAGAACAACCTGCCCTCGCGCCGTGAGGGGACAATCAGGCGCTGGCGGCGGAGAATGCTCAAATGTTGGGAGAGGTTCGACGGCTCAAGGCCCGTGTTGTCGCGCAGTCGGCTTACGGCAACTGGTCCGTCGGCGAGCATTTCCAGCAACTGGATTCGGGCAGGGTGGCCCATGGCCTTGAACAGTTCTGCCTTCACATCGGTCTGGACCGGACTTGCAGGAAGATCATCCGGCATCGGTGCCTCCCTCCTTCACATTCAACTATTCTGAACCGTGCGTCTGTGCAGACCCCGGCGACAGGAAAACTAGCACGTGCAAGACAGAAAAGTCTGTCTTGCACACCCATCAATTGGTCAGCCCGCTTACATATCGTAGCGCCGGACCGCTGCAGTGTCGTCGCCGCCGCCGGACAGGGTGGTACCTCTTGCGCAGGTGAGTTGCATAGTTCAGACTTTCATGAATTCATCAATTCGATCCGGCCGGTACGAGTGACTGGCATCGTTCGGGTGGATTCAGGCTGTTCCCGGTGACAACGGCGTCGCCGGGAACAATCGGGTCCCGGCTTCCAGGAGGGTTCTATGACAGGCATGTTCGAACTGTTCACCGATTCCGACACGTCCTACCGATTTCGACTTACGGCCCCGGACGGGACCGTCATGGCCCTCTCCAGGCCCTTTCCAGACCTGCCGGCGGCGGTGGCCGGGATCGCAGCAGTACGGGAGTATGCCGGCATGGGGCTGGTCTCGGAAATTTCGGCACCGCGAGATGACGCGCTGCTCCAGTCCGTAGCCGAGGGCATTCCCGTGGAACCCAGCGCTCAGAGGCGCGGAGTTCACGAAGCGCACGTGAAGGGCCAGCGCGCCCGGGCGAGACCGGCCCGCGGCTGGGCGCCCAGGTCTCCTGAAGGGCCGCCGCGCCTCCGCATCCCGTCCGCAGCGCGCTTCTTGGGCCGACTCGCAGGGACCCGGAACCAGCAGCTGATCGTGCGGTGGCGGCAGGCATTGGAGACGCGGACTGCGCAGGTTGGGCTCAGTTCGTGCTGACCGTGTCCCGGGACAGGGCGTCCGCCGCCGCCGCCGCCGGCGGGCCGGGCAGGCAGGCCCGGCCATGACGGAGTTGAAGGCGTTGCAGGCCTATTCCAGCGCGCTGGCCACCGAGGGCTGCCTCGCCGGGACGTTTCGCTACGATGCTGCCTCGGGGGAGCTGCAGTGGTCCGAGCAGATGTACCAGATCCACGGCTATCACCGCGGCGAGGTGGTGCCCACGGTGGGTGTTCTTATGCAGCACGTGCATCCTGACGACCGGAAGCCGTGCAGGGAAATCTTTGAGGATGTGTGCCGTGGCGGAGGTTTTTTCGCCAATTATCATCGTCTCTTCGACGCACGCCGGCGTGAACGCCGCGTCCTGACGGCGGGGGAGGGCGTGCTGGACAGTGACGGGAAGCTGCTGTTCGTCGACGGGTTCATCCTGGACCTCACCAGAACAGTTCAACTTGAAACGGACCGGTCCGCCCGCGAGGCCGTCGCCGGAGCCATCGGCACCCGAGGCCTTATCGAACAGGCCAAGGGCATCCTGATGGGAATACTCCACATCGGTTCCGACGACGCCTTCGAACGGCTTTCCGCCTACAGCCAGCACCACAACATCAAGTTGGCCCACACGGCTTCGGCCATCGTCCGGCTGGCCAACAGCACGCACGAATCCGCGACCCTCCGCAGCTTCGTCCACGCACTGGACGGTCGTTTCTCACAACGCCGCGATGGCGACCGGGTTCTGCATCCCTAGGTGGGGGTAAGGCGCCGGGCGGGTCCTCGGCCGGCCCGCCGGCGTCGTGCTGGCCGACAGCGCCGGTGGAATCCGGCGGAGACTGATAGCACACTCCGAGGCAGACCGGTCTGTACGCCTCGGTCCGGTGTAAAATTTTTTTATCATGACTGTCAACGACGCCGAGGGTCCTACGCTGCTGCCCGCCACAGCCATGGCCGGACGCGACGAGCCGGTGGACCGTATCCTCGCCACTGCTTACGAGTTATTCTCCCGCCGCGGCATCCGCGACGTAGGGGTCAATGAGCTGATCAGCAGTTCAGGGGTATCCAAGGCAACCTTCTACCGGCACTTTCCGTCCAAGGACGCCCTGGTGCTGGCCTTCCTGGAACTCCGCGACCAGGTGTGGACCGTGGACCTGATCGTGGCCGAGGCCAGCCGGCGGGGCAACACCCCCGAGGAGAGGCTGCTCGCCGTCTTTGACGTGTTCGGTGACTGGTTCCAGCGCGAGGATTTCGAGGCGTGCTCGTTTATCAATGTGCTGCTGGAAATGGGCGCCGGGCACCCGCTGGGCAAGGCGAGCATCGATTACCTCAGCCGCATCCGCGGGCATATCCAGGCGCTGGCCGAAGAAGCCGGGCTGGACCGCCCCGAGGAATTTGCCCGGTCCTGGCACATCCTGATGAAAGGCTCCATCATTTCCGCCACCGAAGGGGACGCGCTGGCCTCCAAGCGCGCCCAGCAGATGGCGCGATGGCTCATCGAGCACCACCGGGGCCTCTAGCCGCTGCGCCCGGGGATTCCCCGTCCCGGTTACCGGCATCTCTTTAACCCGGGACGCGGTAACCCGGCACGCGCCATAGCGCCCTGACAAACCGCTCCGATAACAGCTGCGCCATGCCCGGGCCGCGATCCGCAAGGGTGCCGGCCTGCGTTCCCTGATCCCTCTGACTGCTGGGCACTTGCGGAATACGTTAGTGATCACTAACGTATTAGTTGTGTTGGATGCCTTGGAGATTGCTGCGGAGCCGAACCGGCGACGCCTGCTGCATCTTCTCGCCAGCCACGAACAGGCTGTCGGGGAGCTGGCCGCCCATTTCACGGTCAGCCGCTCCGCGGTGTCCCAGCACCTGCTGCTCCTGGAGCAGGCCGGCCTGGTATCTGCCCGCAAAGAGGGCCGGAACAGGTACTACCGACTCGACCCAGGCGGCATGGGCCGGCTGCGTGACCTTGTCGAACAGTTCTGGACCTACGAACTGGACCTGCTGGCATCAGATGCGGCCGCACTTGCCGCCCAGCGTCACCGGCCCCCTCAACATCACACGACCACTTCCGATGCTTCGCCTCAAGACAAGGGACCACTCTCATGACGTTCGATAAAACCATTCACCTGCCCGTCAGCGCCGACGAGGCCTTTGCGCTCATCACCGAGCCGGAACGTCTGCGCCGCTGGCAAACGGTGGCGGCCCGCGTTGACCTTCGGATAGGCGGCGAATACCGCTGGACCGTCACTCCCGGCCACCACGCCGCCGGCACATTCCAGGAGATCGAGCCGGGCAAGCGCATCGTCTTCACCTGGGGCTGGGAGTCCGGAATGGACCTGGCGCCGGGCGCGTCCACCGTGACCATCACGCTGGAGCCCGACGCCGGGGGCACCACGCTCCGCCTGGTCCATGCCGGCCTCAACGCCGAACAGGCCGCAGCACATGCCGAAGGCTGGAACCACTACCTGGGCCGCCTGATCGCCGAGACCTCCTCCCCGGACGGCGCCGGTCCGGACGCATGGTCGGCTGCCCCGGACCCGATCGATCACCTCAGCTCGGCCGAGGCTTCGCTCGCCGTGCTCCTGGGCGTGCTGCGCAAGCTCACCCCGGAGGACCGTGAGAAAGCCACTCCCTGCGAAAATTTCACGGCCCACGAGTTGCTGGAGCACCTGGCCGGTTCGCTGAAGCAGATCGGCGGGGCGCTGGGCGCGGACGTAAGCGACAACGCCGGGGCAGGCCCGGAAGTTCGAATCGCCGGACTCGCGCAGGCCACCCTGGAGGCGTTCAGCCGCCGCGGCTTCGAAGGCACCATCGACATGGGCTTCGCCGAGCTGCCCGCGACAGTCGTCGCCGGGATCGTCAACCTCGAGCTGCTCGTCCACGCGTGGGACTTCGCGAAGGCCACCGGCCAGGAACTTGTAGTTTCCGACGTCGTCACGGATCACGTTGAGGCCCTGGCCTTGGTGACCATCTCGGACCAGGTCCGCGCCAGCGGCAGCTTCGCCGCTGTCCAGCCGGTCGCGGAGACTGCGAGCAGCCTGGAGCGCCTGATCGCGTTCACCGGCCGGACCGTCGCCGTCTGAAGTTTTCCAACCTAAGCCCGTCAAGACCGCCAGGAAAGCAGGAGCAACATGACCAAGTTCGTCTTCCTCTATCACGCCCCGATGACCCCCGCCGAGGCCGCGCCGCCCGCGCCGGATGACATGGCAGCCGCCATGGAACAGTGGAACAACTGGGCCGCCAAGGTCGGCAACGGCCTGATCGACTTCGGAACGCCGCTGGCCAACGGTGTCCGCGTTTCCGCGGGCGGAGCCACTGCGCCAAGCCAGCGTGAAGTCGCCGGATACAGCATCATCGAGGCCGACAGCCTTGAGGCGGCCGTGGAACTGGCCAAGGTGCACCCGCACCTGAACATGCCCGGCGGCTGCGAAATCGAGGTTCACGAGGCGCAGCAGATCCCCGGAATGTAAGCAGCGGCTCGGCCCGATGCTCAAGGCGTGTTCGCCGCTGCTTAAGAGCAGCGGCGGACACGCCTTTATTCGTCCTGTTGTGCGCCTGGTCGTGCTGGGCCCTGACCGCCGGTACCGCGCCGGCGCGCAACATTCGGCCACATCTCCAGCAATCTTTCGTCCCATGCACGACAGTGGCGCGGCGCCGGCCCCTTCACGCGCCGTCGCCGGGCGTCACCAAGACTTCACAGTGCCGGGCCGGTGTGGCACGGGTGTGTCCCAGGATGGGCGCAAATGACCGCGTGAGTCTTGCCCTGTTACGGACTGCTTCGCGCTGCGTCCGATCGGGTACCGGGGGTGCGTCCATGGCTGTTTCCGTCGCCGGATTACGCGCGGTTTCCTCGGGTGTCGAGGCACCTGCGGAACGGATTCGACTCTGCTCTGATGGTGGGCACGGTCCGGTAGCCCCGGTCCGCACCATCGAATCCAGAAAGAATCCGCTATGAAAAACCGACACTTACCCGCAGGACTTTTCTCCACCTTGGGCGTTGCTGCCGCCGTGGCGGTCTCGCTGGTGGTCTCCGGTTGCGGCGGCCCTGCGAGCGCCCAGTCCCCGGCCGGAAATACCCCCGGGGCACCCGAAGTGACCGAACTCCGCTACGAGGGCTCGGCCAACAACGTGAGCCTGCCGGAGCTGGCCGAGGACCTCGGCTACCTCGGCGACGTCAAGCTGAACTGGGTGGGCAACACCATCAGCGGGCCGGCGAGCATCCAATCAGCCGCGACAGGAGCCACCGACTTCGGCGGCGCCTTCTCCGGCGCCGTGGTCAAGCTCATCGAAGCCGGCGCGCCGGTCACTGCGGTGATCAACTATTACGGCGAGGACGAGAAGACGTTCAACGGCTTTTACGTCACCCAGGACAGTCCGATCCGGACGCCGCGGGATCTGATCGGCAAGAAAATCGCCGTCAACACCCTGGGCGCCCATGCGGACGCCGTGATCAACAGCTACCTGAAGAAGAACGGACTGTCGCAGGAGGAAATCAGGCAGGTCCAGCTCGTCGTCGTTCCGCCCAATGACACCGAGGAGGCCATCCGCCGCGGCCAGGTCGACGTCGGGGCGCTCGGCGGAGTGCTGCAGGACAACGCTGTCGCCACGGGCGGCCTGCGGTCCCTGTTCAGCGACTTCGAACTCTTTGGAACCTTCGCCGGCGGCCAGTACGTCCTGCGCAAGGACTTCATCGAGAAAAATCCGGAAACCACGAAGATCTTCACGACCGGTGTCGCCAAGGCCATCGAATGGGAGCGCACCACCCCCCGCAACGAGGTGATCGCGCGGTTTACGAGCATCATCAACAAGCGTCAGCGCTCCGAAAGCACCGCGGCGTTGAAGTACTGGAAGAGCGTCGGAGTCCCGTCCAAGGGGGCCATCAGCGACCAGGACTTCACCCGCTGGTCAGCATGGCTGAACGACACCGGCATCGTCAGCGGCGGGATCACCCCGTCCAAGTACTACACCAACGATTTCAACGGACTGCTGAACGGGGCGGCGTCATGACCACCGGTACCGGACCGACGCCGAAAATCAGCCTCCGCAACGTCGGGAAACAGTTCACCGTCCGGCCCAGCAAGGACCAGCCAGAGGGCTCCACCCTGACGGCGCTGGAGGGCATCACCCTGGACGTCGCCGCGGGCGAGTTCATTACTCTGGTCGGACCGAGCGGCTCCGGCAAAACCACCCTCCTGGACCTCCTCGCCGGGCTCACCCGGCCGGACGCCGGCCAGGTGCTCGTGGACGGCAAGGAGGTGACCGGGCCAGGCCGCGACCGTGCAGTCGTCTTCCAGCAGTACGCCCTTTTCCCATGGCGCACTGCGGCCGCCAACGTCGCCTTCGGCCTCGAAGGAACCGGCAGCGACGGGCGCCGCCCGAGCCGGAGGGAACGTGCCGACAAGGCCCGCCACTACCTTGAGCTCGTCGGCCTCTCCGGGTTCGAGGACCGGTATCCCCATGAGCTTTCCGGCGGCATGAAGCAGCGGGTTGCCATCGCGCGGAGCCTCGCGTACGAGCCGGACGTCCTGCTCATGGATGAACCGTTCGCAGCGCTGGATGCCCAGACCCGGGAACAGCTCCAGGAGGAACTCCTGCGCATCTGGCGCTCCACGGGCAAGACCATCATCTTCATCACCCACGGCATCGACGAGGCCGTGTACCTGGGCCAGCGGGTCGCCGTGCTTAGCTCCCGACCCGGCCGGCTCAAGCAGATTGTCGACATTGACCTGGGGGAGCGGAGCGGTGACCGGGACGTCCGCTCCGACGCCGTCTTCGTCGAACACCGCCACGAAGTCTGGTCGCTGCTGCACGACGAGGTCCGGAAGGCCCAGGAAGCCGGGCACGCCAAGATCCTGCCCGACGGGTCCGCGCCCGACGAGGCACCCGAGCTCAGCAAGGGACAGCTCAGCAAGGGAAGGGCCGCCTGATGACCGCACCAACACTGACCAAAGAGACCACCGCGCCTGCCGCTCCTACCACCCCTGCCGCCCCCGCTGCAGCCGCAACCGGGCGGCCCCCACAGCCCGCCGCAACCCGACGCCTTCCCGCCCTGGTCCGGTCCGGCGCCCGCAGGGCCGGGCGGGGGATCTGGGCCTCGGGCGCGATCGTGCTGTTCCTCCTGCTCTGGGAACTGGGTCCCACCTATCTCGCCTCGGCCTCGACCAGGGTATTCCTTCCGCCGCTGCACGAGGTCCTGCGGGCACTGGGATCACTCGTCGCCAAGGGCCAACTGCAGAACCACCTGGCAGCCAGCCTGACCCGCTCCGCCAGCGGCTTCGGCATCGCCGTCGTGGCCGCCGTCGCCCTTGGCCTGCTGGTCGCCTGGTACCGGTCCCTTGACCGGTTCCTCAACCCACTGCTGGAGGTCTTCCGGAACACCGCGGCACTGGCGCTGCTCCCGGTCTTCACCCTCCTGCTGGGGATCGGGGAGACCTCCAAGATCAGCATCGTCGCTTACGCCGCGTTCTTCCCCGTGCTGCTGAACACCATCGCCGGCGTCAGGACCGTCGACCCGCTGCTCGTCCGGGCCGCCCGCTCGCTGGGACTCTCCAACTTCCGGCTGTTCCAGAAGGTCATCCTTCCCTCGGCGGTGCCCACCATTTTCACCGGCATCCGGATGGCCGGAACGTCCTCGATCCTGGTGCTCATCGCCGCGGAAATGGTCGGCGCCAAGGCCGGACTCGGGTACCTGATCGTCAACGCACAGTCCAGTTTCCTGATCCCGGACATGTACGCCGGGATCCTCACCGTCTCGCTGCTCGGCCTGCTGGTCAACTACCTGCTGGTCGCCGTCGAACGGCACTTCTCCCGGTGGCGGACCGCCGTCGGATCCCAGTCCAACTAACCCCCACAGACCAAAGGACACAACCACCATGTCGACAACCACCGAAACCCGGCTCGAATTCCGGCAACTCAGCGCCCGCATCGGCGCCGAGATCCGGGGCCTGGACCTCAGCAATGACCTCAGCGACGCCACCATCGCCCAGATCCGTGCGGCCCTGAACACCCACAAGGCCCTGGTCTTCCGTGACGCCAACGTCCACGACGACGAAGCCCAGGTCCGCTTCGCCGCCCGCTTCGGCCCGCTCACCCAGGCACACCCAACCGTGGCCTCCGTCGAGGGCAAACCTGCCGTCCTGCCGGTGGACAGCGAAAACGGCAGCGCGAACAACTGGCACACCGACGTCACCTTCGTCGTGAACCCGCCGCAGGCCTCCACCCTGCGCAGCATCACGCTGCCGGCCTACGGCGGCGAGACCCTGATCGCCTCCGCGGCGGGTGCATACCAGGACCTGCCGGAGGAACTGCGGAACTTCGCCGACACCCTGTGGGCCATCCACACCAATGATTACGACTACTCCGTACCGAAAAACCTCGAGCACGCCAACGCCGGTGAGCGGCGGAAGGAATTCACCCGGATCCACTTCGAGACCGCCCACCCCGTGGTCCGGGTCCACCCACTGACCGGCGAGCGCGGCCTCTTCATCGGCGGCTTCGCCCAAAGGCTGCGCATCGTGGGACTGTCCAACACCGAATCCAAGGACATCCTGCGGCTGCTCCAGGCCTACGTCACCCGTCCCGAGAACGTGGTCCGCGTCAACTGGGAACCGGACCAGCTGGTGCTGTTCGACAACCGCATCACCCAGCACTACGCCCCGGACAACTATGACGGCCAGCCCCGGCAGCTGAACCGGGTCACGGTGGCCGGCGAGGTACCCCGCGGCGTCGACGGACGCAGCAGCACGTCCATCCAGGGCGACTCCTCCGTCTATTCCGACACGCTCGAACTGCGCGCCGACGTTCCCGGAGTTCAGCTGTGAGCGGGGCACGGCAGCTGCACCTGAACGCGTTCCTGATGAGCACCGGTCACCACGAGGCCTCGTGGCGGCTGCCGGAAAGTGACAGTTTCGCCGGGACGGACGTCGCGCATTTCCAGCAGCTGGCCCGAACGGCGGAACGCGGCACGTTCGATTCGATCTTCTTCGCGGACTCACCGGTGCTGCACGGCGACGTCGGCCAGCGGCCCTACGGCACACTCGAGCCGACCGTCCTGCTCGCCGCCATCGCCGCCGTCACCGACCGCATCGGGCTGATCGCCACGGCGTCCACAACCTACAACGACCCCTACAACCTGGCCCGCCGGTTCGCTTCCGTGGACCACATCAGCGGCGGCAGGACCGGGTGGAACGTGGTCACCACCGCCGGAGACGCCGCCGCGAGGAACTTCTCCCTGCGGGACCAGCCGGCCCACGCGTTGCGGTACGAGCGGGCCGCGGAATTCCTCGACGTGGCCCGCAAACTCTGGGACAGCTGGGAGGACGACGCCGCTCTCGGCGACAAGGAAGCCGGGACCTGGGGAGACAACACCCGGGTCCACCCGGTCAACCACTCCGGCACGTACTTCAGCGTCCAGGGGCCGCTGGACGTGCCACGCTCCGCCCAGGGCCACCCGGTGATTGTCCAGGCCGGCTCGTCAGAGGACGGCAAGGACTTCGCCGCCCGCTACGCCGAAGCGGTGTTCACGGCGCAGCAGACGCTGCCGGACGCTCAACGCTTCTATGCCGACCTGAAGCGGCGAACCGCCGCCGCCGGCCGTGACCCGGGAACGATCAAGGTGCTCCCGGGCATCGTTCCCGTCATCGGCTCCACCGAGGCCGAGGCGCGGCGGCTGGAGCAAGAACTCGACGAGCTTATCCACCCGGAGCACGCCAGAAGGCAGCTTGCCGGGGTGCTGCGGGTCCCCGCAGCATCCCTGGCCCTGGACGCCGAGCTGCCGGACGACCTGCCCTCCGAGGACGAGATCGAAGGGGCCAAGAGCAGGTACACGCTGATCGTAGACCTCGCGCGGCGGGAACGGCTGACCGTGCGCCAGCTCATCGGCAGGCTCGGCGGCGGCCGCGGCCACCGCACCTTCTCTGGCACCCCTGGGCAGGTGGCCGACGCGATCCAGGAATGGTTTGAGGCCGGGGCGGCGGACGGCTTCAACATCATGCCGCCCGTGCTTCCGTCCGGCCTGGACGCCTTCGTGGACCACGTCATCCCGATCCTGCGGGACCGCGGACTCTTCCGGCGCGCATACAGTGGACGGACGCTCCGCGAACACTACGGGCTGCCCCGGCCGGCCAACACCTTCGCCTCGGCTGCCCGCAGCAGTCCGGCGGGCCCGGGCCCGGCGGGTTCCCAGGACCCCATGCCGGTGCCGGTCGACGAGGTCCCGGGACTCCGTTCGGCCTGAAGGACTTGGTTCACATGAGGCAGCGACGCGCGCAATGGTGTACGTTGGCTTCCCGTCAGAACTAAACACAGGAATGAGAGTCACCCCCGTGGCAACCGATTACGACGAAGTCCGATCCGACGTCAAGGAGTCGCAGGATAATTCCCTGCAGGCGCTGCAATCCGCCAACGCCCCGGATGCCCGCAGCGTTGTCCGTGAACTGGATGAAGCCGACGCTTTTGACGATGCGATCAGCCCGGGCGGGGAAATTGTCGCCGAGGAACTCGTCGTGCAGGTCATCCCGCAGGCGCAGGACGAATTCACCTGCTACTCCTGCTTCCTGGTCCGGCACCGGTCCCAGGTCGCACGCGAAAAGAACGGCCACGCTTACTGCGTCGAGTGTGTTGGCTAGGGCCATGGCCTCCCGCGTGTCCGGCGCCGGCGCGGTTTTCCGTGCCGCGCCGGACACGCGGGCCAGCACCGTCGCCGGCCGGCCCGCTTAGTCCATGCTCCGTCTGAAACGCCTTGCCGTGCTCGGCCTGTTCGTATTTTGCGTCATCACCGGGTTCTTGTTTTGGGTCTTCCGGTTCTCCGGGGCGGAGACCCGCGTGGCCCTGCCCGCGCCGCCGCGGGCAGAGGCGAAACTCGAATCGCTGTCCGCCGGCATCACCTCCGCCGTGAACATCACCCGGAGCGCGGACGCCGAGTGGCTCACCCATGCCGCCGCGCAGACCGGCATCCCCGCCCGGGCGCTCCAGGCCTACGTGGCGGCGGCCACTGCGGCCAACACATCGGCCCCCACCTGCGGGATCGGCTGGAATACGGTGGCAGCGGTGGGCTTCGTCGAATCCGGCCACGGAACGTACGGCGGCGGCAGCCTGACCGCCACCGGTCAGGTGAGCGGGCCAATTGTCGGTCCGAGCCTGAACGGTGACGGCTTCGCCGCGATCCCTGATTCGGACGCCGGCGCCCTGGACGGTGACGCCCGGTGGGACCACGCCGTCGGACCCATGCAGTTCATTCCCTCCACGTGGCAGATCGCAGGCCGGGACGGGAACGGGGACGGAACAGCCGACCCGTTCAACATCGACGACGCCGCGCTAAGTGCCGCCTCGTACCTGTGCGCACACGGTGGTGACCTGACCACCGCCGCGGGCTGGGCCGACGCGATCTACTCCTACAACCAGTCCGATCCGTACGTGGACCATGTCCGCGACCGGGCCACTGCCTACGCAGCACAGTCGGGCACTCCCGGATAGCGCCACCGTGCAGCTCGACTTAGTCTCCGGACACCTTGCCGACTCCCATAGTGATTGGCAGCGGCCGGCCGCGCTCCGGCCGGCTAAGCCCATGCCCTGGCAACCAGGTCTCCTGCAGGACCGAGAATGAAGTCCACATTGAGGGATGCGCTGGGCCCCTCACCCATAGAGATCTTCTCGTCGAAAGACCCAAAGGTTGCCGGCAAGAAGTACCCCACGTTGTCCCAGTAATACTGGAAGACATACAGGAGGGGATCTTCGATCGTATCCAGGTCCTCCCCAAGGCGGTACACAACAATGGCCTTCTGGCGGACCTCTTGGGAATTCGAGCACCAGGGCAGAATCAGCCCTCCCGCATTAGCCGTATTTCCAGGCGGAATCTGATCCGTGTCCCTTGGAATGATCCCCACGGGATCGCCCGGGCCAAAGAGGGGATTCCACTCAAGGTCCTCGTAGAACAGGTTCACGCCCACATCGGCTGGCTGTCCCGGCAGACGGGTTCGGTTGGTGAGCCTTTCCAGGCCCGAATTCCACAGTAGTGGTCCTCTGCGGTCCTGGGCACCGTACGAAACCTTCTTCCGCGACGCGGAAATGGACGCCCCCGCCGCGTCTTTGGCGGCCCTGGCCGCAGTTACCGTCTTGGGGCCTTGGGCCGGTTGCTCGAGATCCATCCTTACTTCTCCTGTCCAAGAGGTGACCGGAGCGCTCCCGTTGGTGACCGCAAGCGGCTCCGCCGGGGAGGGGCTCAAGGGATGCAATATGCTCCGCCGTGCAGCGGTTGTTGCGGCATGAGGGCTCCGTCCGGACGGTTATCGGCCATCTGAGGAATGACTCTCGTGTGAACTTTGCGTCCGGTGCTTGCCATGCGTCAAGGGACTATGCGAAGTGGCGGTGTATTGTGATCGCTCTTTGCCGCTCTTTGCCGATGACGAGGATGCTCGCGGCGGCTCCCAGACCGGCGCCTCTGTCATCGCCAGCCTGCCGTCAGGGCAGAATGGAAGGCATGACATCTACGACGTTCGCCCTCATCCGCCATGGCCAGACGGACTGGAATGCACAGCGCCGGCTGCAGGGATCCACCGACATTCCTCTGAACGACGTCGGCCGCGGCCAGGCTCGCGACGCCGTCGCCGTCCTGTCCGGCTATGAATGGGACGCGATCGTGTCGTCACCGCTGAGCCGTGCCGCGGAAACCGCCGATCTCATCGCCGCCGGGCTCGGCCTCAGCGTGGCCCGGCGCGTGCCGGAGCTCGCCGAGCGCAGCTTCGGACCCGCGGAGGGCCTTCAGGACGGTCCTGAACTGGACGCACTGCGCATCCCCGACGGGTTCCGCGGCGCAGAAAGCGAGGACGAGGCCGCCGGCCGAGGGTTGGCCGCGCTTGAGGCGCTGGCCGAGGAATTCCGTGGCCGCCGCGTCCTGGCCGTCGCCCATGGCACGCTCCTGCGCGTGAGTCTCAGCCGCGCCGTCGGCCGCACCCTGGACAGCATCGACAACGCCGTGCTCAACCTGGCCCACCACCATGCCGTCGACGGCTGGCAGCTCGAATACTTCAACGGCGAGCGGGCCATGGCTGCCGTTTAGGGCTGCCGCTCAAGGATATGTTGGTATCGCGATGTACTGGTTGATGTTCGTTGACTGGAAGGTCGCAAAAGCCAGCGTGGTGTGGCCACCCTCCGGGTCACCTACCACAACCGTTTGGTCGGAGGGATTCAGACCCAGCAATGCGTAGGAATGGTCGGAGACCAGCTCGCCGTCGGAGTTGGACGTCCCAAAGGTCACGAGGCCTTTCGTGAAATCCTGCTGCATCTGCTCAAAGCTCACTCCCGTCATGGGGCCGCCGGGGTTGCGGTCGACGCCCACTTCGCCGGTGATGGCATAGAGAGCATTGTGTACATCATGATCCTGGGCGTTGCTGAGGTCGGTGCCATCGATGCCGTTGTAGCTGTTGCCGTTCGCGGCCGCCCACCCTTTCTCGATAATCGCGGCCCATGACACGTTTTTGCCATCGATATTTTCGATGCCGTTTTCGAAGGGCTTGCCGCGGCGGTACGGAAGATCACCGTTGACCGTGACCGTCACCGGATTGGACACCCCGTCGTACTTGCTGTGGAAGGAAATGGTGTAGGTGCCGTTGCCGTTGTCATGGACCATGTTCAAGACGGTCGCAGGGGCCCGGGACGCCACTGTCATCAACGCTGCGAGGAAATAGCAATCGCCGGCGTCACCCTGCTTGATATTCGTCAAGTCTCCGGAGAGATCCGGGTTTCCGGAATCATCAAGCGCAAACAGAACCTGATTCGGGACCTTCTGGAAAGCCGCACGTCCCGATACCGAAGGATTACTCACCGGGGCCCCGGACGCTCCCGGAGGCGTCGTGACCGGTGACCGGGTAGTCACGATCCACGCAATTCCAAGAATTACCATCACCGCCACCACTGAGAAAATGACGGCGGCACGAATTTTTGCCGGCCTGGATCCTGCACGTTCCATGTTCCGAGCCCTCCCGTCCTGCGGGGTTCCAGCCCCGCAACGGCACCGCCGCGGCAACCTTCCGGGGGCTGCCGCCGTCGGGTCTCTCCCGGTTGATCAATTCATCAGCTGATCAACAGCTTGCCGCAGGCAACCAGTCTGGGGCAAGGGGCAGCGGGCGATTCACAGGTGAGCACCGGACGCTCACCGGCGTGCGCGGCAACGGTGCAGTCGTCTGTTTTCGTCGCCAAGCCGCTTATTGCCGCGGGCGGCCGAACCGCCGACGTATGCTGAATCGCACAAGCAACGGACAGGAGGCCGAGGTGGCCCAGACGACGGAAACCGGAACGACGGCGGCCGAGGTGATGGCCGAGCTGGCTGACCTCGAGGACCCGAGGATCCGGGACGTGAACGCCAAGCACGGTGACGACCACGGGGTGAACCTCGGCAAGCTGCGGGCGTTGGCCAAGCGGCTCAAGACGCAGCAGGAGCTGTCCCGTGAGCTGTGGGGGACCGGTGATACCGCGGCGCGGCTCCTGGCGCTCCTGATCTGCCGTCCGAAGGCTTTCGATCGTGATGAGTTGGACGCCATGTTGCGCCAGGCGCACACTCCCAAGGTGCAGGACTGGCTCGTCAACTATGTGGTGAAGAAGAACCCGCATGCCGAGGAACTGCGCGTGGCCTGGTTCGCCGATCCGGACCCGCTGGTGGCAAGTGCCGGCTGGGCGCTGACCACCGACCGCGTTGCGAAGAAGCCGGAGGGCCTCGACCTGCCAGGACTGCTCGACATCATCGAGGCGCAGATGAAGGACGCCCCGGACCGCTTGCAGTGGGCGATGAACCACTGCCTGGCCCAGATCGGGATTGAGCACCCCGCACACCGCGCCCGCGCGATCGGCATCGGCGAGCGCCTCGAGGTGCTCAAGGATTACCCGACGCCGCCGAACTGCACCTCTCCGTTCGCGCCGATCTGGATCGCCGAAATGGTGAACCGACAGGACGCCAACTAGGACTCAGGGCGGGGGGCCTTTCACCCGTACTCACCCTCATCGAGCCGCCGCACCAACCTGCGGATCACCCGTGACACCACGAAGGCTTGACGTGACACCACCGTGGTGTCACTATGGTGGCATGGAACTCGGACAATACGTCAACGACCTACAGCGGCAGCTAGTGGATGCCGCGGAGAACGGCTCGGAGGACACCCGCGCCGTGGCCGAGCGGCTCGCCGCCGGACTGGACGCCGCGACCCGGCTCGTGCTCCTCGACGTTCTCTCGGCTGCGGTCGGCGAGATCACCCGCGACCTCGCACCCGGATCAGTCGACATGCGGCTGCGCGGACGCGACGTCGAATTCGTGGTGACCCAGCCGAACCCGGAATCTGACACCGACGAGCGGCCGGCCGCACCCCTCGACCTCGACGACGCGAGCACCTCGCGCACGACGCTCCGCCTGCCGGATGCCCTCAAGACGCGGGTGGACGAGGCCGCGGCCGCTGACGGCCTGTCCGTCAACACCTGGCTGGTCCGCGCGGTCGCAGCCGCTCTCCAGCCCAAGCAGCGACGATCCGCGCAGCGCACGCTGCGCACCGGCGACAACTTCGCCGGCTGGGCGCGCTAAACCGCCCACCGCACCACACCCACCAACCACGCGGACCCGCGGGGTCGATCAAACACACCCAAAAGGAAGGCGCCAGCATGCCCACCTACGACACCCCCACCCCCATCGACCTCGCCATCAAACTGCAGGTCGGCGCGATCGAAATCATCGCCACTGACCGTGACGACACGGTCGTGACCGTCTCGCCGACGAACCCCGCGAAGGCAGTCGACCGCCGGGGCGCGAAAGAGACCAAAATCGACGTCGACGGCCAGCGGCTCATCATCACCGGCCCCCGGCCCCGCATCAGCTGGATCGGCCCAACCGAGTCGGTCGATGTGAAGGTCGAGCTGCCTGCCGGGTCGCGGCTTACCGCCGAGATCGGGGTCGGCGGCGTGCGCGCCGTCGGATGCCTCGGCGCAACCCGGATCAAGAGTTCGATGGGCCGCGTTGATCTCGACTCCACCGGCGACCTGTGGCTGCGCGCCTCGCACGGCAACGCGACCCTCGGCACCGCCGAGGGCGGGATCGAGATCACGGCCGACCACGGTCAGATCCGGATCGGCAAAGTCACCGGCGACGCGATCCTCAAGGCGTCGCACGGCACCATCCTGATCGGGGAGTCCGGCGGCGACCTTGAAGCGAAGCTCTCCTACGGCGACCTCGAGATCTCGAAGGCACTCGGCTCTGTCGCGGCGAAGACCGCCTACGGCAGCATCCAGCTCGCAGAGGTCTCGAGTGGTTCCATCCAGGTCGAGAGCGGCTTCGGCCAGGTCACCATCGGCGTGCGGCCCGGCGTTCCCGCCTGGCTCGATCTGTCCTCGAAAGAGGGGCACGTCCGCAACCAGCTGGACAGCGACCGCGCTCCGGACGCGTCCGAACAGACCGTCGCAGTGCGTGCACGCACCCAGCACGGCGACATCAGCATTCAGCGCGCTCAATGACTCCGGGCCACCAACAGAAGGGAACCAAGCACATGAACACGCCAGCAATCGACGTCCGCGGGCTGCGGAAGTCCTACGGCGCAAAGGCCGTGCTCGACGACGTCGACCTCACCGTGGACGCGGGCACAGTCACCGCGCTGCTCGGCCCGAACGGCGCCGGCAAGACGACGACCGTGCACATCCTGTCCACCCTGGTGCGGCCCGACGGCGGCACGGCACTGGTGAACGGATGCGACGTCGTGCGCGACCCTGACGGCGTCCGCGCCGCGATCGGCCTCACCGGCCAGTTCTCCGCGGTGGACAAGCTGCTCACCGGCGAGGAGAACCTGCTGCTGATGGCCCGGCTGCGCCATCTTGGAGCGAAGCGCTCGAAGGCCCGGGTGGCCGAGCTGCTTGAGCAGTTCGACCTCGTCGAGGCCGCCCGTAAGCCGCTCGCCACCTACTCGGGTGGGATGCAGCGCCGCCTCGACCTCGCCATGACCCTCGTCTCGGCGCCCAGCGTCATCTTCCTGGACGAGCCCACCACGGGCCTGGACCCGCGCAGCCGCCACACCATGTGGGACATTGTCCGCAGCCTGGTCGCGGACGGCACCACCGTGCTGCTCACCACCCAGTACCTGGACGAAGCGGACGAACTCGCGGACCGCATTGCGGTGCTCGACGGCGGCCGGCTCGTCGCCGAGGGGACGCCGGACGAGCTCAAGCGCCTGGTGCCCGGCGGACATATCCGGCTCCGGTTCGCCGACGCCGGGCGGCTCGACGCCGCCTCCCGCCTGCTCGGCGAGTCCGCCCGCGACGACGCCGGGCTCTCGCTCACCGTGCCGAGCGACGGCGGTGTCGGCGCGCTGCGCACCGTGCTGGACCGCCTCGACACGGCCAACCTGGAGGTCGACGACCTCAGCATCCACACCCCGGACCTCGATGACGTGTTTTTCGCGCTCACCGGCCGGGTCGAGACGAAGGGAACCGAATCATGACCACCATCGCCGCCAAGCGCCGGACGGCCCCGGGCACCCGCCAGCAAGCGCACGTCATTGCCGACTCGGTGACGATGCTGCGCCGCAACCTGCTGCACATGCTGCGCTATCCGGGCCTGTCGGTGTTCACCATCGTGGGGCCAGTAGTTCTGCTGCTGTTTTTCGTGTTCGTGTTCGGCGGCACGCTCGGGGCCGGCCTGCCCGGCGCGGATCCGTCCGGCGGGCGCGAGGCGTATGTCGCCTACGTCATGCCGGGCATCCTGCTGTTGACCATCGCCGGCAGCGCAGGCGGCATCGCGACGACCGTGTCGATGGACATGACCGAGGGCATCACCGCGCGGTTCCGGACGATGGCGATCTCGCGGGCCGCGGTGCTCGCCGGGCACGTGCTTGGCAATACCATCCAGGCGATTATCGCCGTCGTGCTTGTGCTCGGCGTCGGCCTCCTGATTGGCTTCCGCCCGACCGCCGGGTTTGTCGAATGGATCTCCGCCGCAGGTCTGATCGTGCTCATCGCGTACGCGATCAGCTGGCTCGGGGTGGCCATGGGCATGCAGGCGAAGTCGGCCGAGACCGCCAGCAACCTGCCCCTCGTGCTGACCTTCCTGCCCTTCCTCAGCAGCGGCTTTGTGCCGACCGAGTCGATGCCGGAATGGCTGCAGTGGTTCGCGCAGTACCAGCCGTTCACGCCGTTCATCGAGGCCATCCGCGGGCTGCTGCTCGGTACCCCGCTCGGCTGGAGCCCGGTGCTGGCAATCGGGTGGTGCGTCGTGATTGTGGTCGCCGGGTACGCCTGGTCGATGGCGATCTACGAGCGCAAGTCGGTGCGCTGAGCCCGGGTGCACCCGGTTTCTGCGGGCGGTCGCGAGCGCATCGCGGCCGCCCGTCCTGTGCTTCAGCCGAAGTGGCGTTCGGCGTCAAGGCTGCCCCGCGGGTGAGTGCCGGCCGGACCGGCGTCGTCGCCGTCGCACTGGCGTTGCAAGGCTGGATCCCGCAAGTGTCGACGGCGCGGTGCCCGGGGAATCTGTCACGAGGGGTCAGCGCCAGCCGAGCTGCGGCGCCACATACTTCAGGATCGACTCGATGACGTGGGCGTTGTAGTCGACACCGAGCTGGTTCGGGACCGTGAGGAGCAGGGTGTCTGCCGCGGCGATCGCCTCGTCCTCGGCCAGCTTCGCGGCCAGCTCGTCCGGGGCACCGGCGTAGGAGCGGCCAAAGACCGCGCGCGTTTTCTCGTCGATGTTGCCCACCTGGTCGGAGCTGTGGCGGTCGCGGGCGAAGTATTGCCAGTCGCGCTCGTCCGTCAGCGCGAAGATGCTGCGGCTGACCGAGACGCGCGGCTCCCGCTCGTGCCCCGCCTCCTTCCAGGCCTGCCGGTAGAGCTCGATCTGCTCGGCCTGCTGGACGTGGAAGGGCTTGCCGCTCTCATCATCCTTGAGCGTGGAGCTCTGCAGGTTCATGCCGAGCTTCGCCGCCCAGATGGCCGTGGCGTTCGAGCCGGAGCCCCACCAGATGCGCTCGCGCAGGCCCCCCGAGTGCGGCTCCACGCGCAGCAGGCCCGGAGGGTTCGGGAACATCGGGCGGGGGTTCGGCGCCGCAAAGCCCTTGCCAGTGAGCACCTCGAGCAGACGCTCGGCGTGCCTGCGACCCATGTCGGCGTCCGACTCGCCCTCGGCGGGGGCGAAGCCGAAGTAACGCCATCCGTCGATGACCTGCTCGGGTGAACCCCTGCTGATGCCCAGCTGCAGCCGGCCGCCCGCGATCAGGTCGGCCGCGCCAGCGTCTTCTGCCATGTAGAGCGGGTTCTCGTAGCGCATGTCGATCACGCCGGTGCCGATCTCGATGCGGCTTGTCCGGGCCCCGATCGCGGCGAGCAGCGGGAACGGGGAGGCGTATTGCTGCGCGAAGTGGTGGACTCGGAAGTAGGCGCCGTCCGCACCCAGCTCCTCGGCCGCGACCGCGAGGTCGATCGCCTGCAACAGCGCGTCCGACGCGGTGCGCGTGCCGGAATCCGGGTGGTCGGTCCAGTGGCCGAAGGACAGGAATCCGATGTTCTTCACACCGGAAACGAACATGGTAGCGGCGGTTCTTATTCCCGCGGGCCCTCAGCCTCGCACCCCTCCCGCGGCACGCCTGGCGCCCCTTAGGCGGGACCGGGGGATCGGCCGGCCGAGTAGGGGGTCCGGAAGAGGGTGATTCCCCATTCCGGGTTGTGCAGCACGATTCCAGTCTCCCGCTGTGCAAACTGAAACGGAGCCTGAAGGTATCGTTTCATCCGCGCCTGTTCCTGGTCCCACGGGAAGTTGCACGTGCCCAGGGAACTTTCCAGTGTCCCCACATCCGGCGTGATCGTTTCGCCGGCAATGCTGACCGTGACCGCATACGAAGCGCAGGGGATACGCACGGACATCACCGTGCGGCCGCCAACGCTGCCGAACCGTACCGCGTAATCGCCGGAGCTCATTCCCGGATCACGGGGCACAGAAGCCGGCGTCATGGAACCGGATGTGAAGTACTGGCACTCCAGCGCTCCATTGCCTACGACTTTCTCTGCACGCTGTGGCCGGCATTCATCTAAACCGTGCCCGGGGGCAGGCGGAATCGGCGGAGCCGGGGCGAGGGTCATGCCTGGTGACAGTCCGGCGCCCGTCGATGGTGCGGCCGTGGCGGCGGGCGGTTTGGTGACGGTTTGCTCGCCTGCCGACGTGCTGAGTGGGAAAGTTGACGCGCAGGCCGCGGTTAGCGCGACGACGGCGAGGCATACTACGGACAGCAGTGTCGGCGTCGTGTGCAATCCATAACGAGCGGGTCCCCCGGGCGCGGCCATGATCCGAACCCTAGGGGTTCGGGGCTTGTCCGTGCAACAACCCCCAGGCTAGGGGACCGGGGCCGGTGAGCTCTGCTGCACGTGCTGGTCCAGGACGTCCCGGGCGGTGGTCCACGTCCGGCTCCCGTACCGGTCGTTGCTGACGTAGTTCAGGGTCGCGTCGCCGCTGAACATGCTGGCGAAGTACTGCATGCCCTGCCACGGCGGGAACGGCTTGTCAGAGGCCGGCATGAGGGCTTTGACGGCCCGGCTCATAGCAGTCAAGGAGCCGACGCTGCCCGCGTAGAGGAGCCCGAATTGCGTTCCGGTCAGGTCGGACATGGTGGCTGCCAGGGTCCTTGCCGTGACCTGGTCTCCGGCGATCTGAAGGACGCGGGGCGCCCGCTCGTCGAGGGCGGCGGCGGCGGTGTAGGAGGCAGTGTCATCCTTCGTGGTGAAGTCGAGCACCTGGTCGGCGTCGGACCAGAAGAGCACCCGACGCCGGGAGAACAGGATCATGGGGGCCTGCCCGGAGAGCATGTCGGTGAAGGCGCCATTGAGGATGGACGTGGCCCGGATTTCGGTGGCATCCAGCCGCTGTGCAAAGTCTCGGCGGAACTGCAAGTTCCGGTTGCTTCGGGGGCGGATTCCGCGGTAATCGATGGAGTAATCGGAAGGGATGAAACGCGGTACGCCCACCGCGGCCGCCGCCTCCAGCAAGCGCGATTGGGCGTCGAAAATTGCGCTGTCCACGCCGTTGATCGCGGAGACTACGCAGTCAACATCCGCGCAGGCCCTTCGGAGGGCCACCGGATCGTCGTAGCCCGCCTGGATCACTTCGACGCCTTGGGCGCGGAGCGGCGCAATGCGCTCCGTGCTGGTCCCAGGCCGTGTCAGGACCCGAACGGTGGCCCCCAGGGCGACCAAATTCTGCAGGATACGCCCGCCGAGATCGCCGGTGGCGCCGGCCAGAAGGACAGTGCCCGGAGTGGGAGTCGTCGGGATCATGGTTCGCACCTCAAGTGTCGGGCGGAAAGGGATGGTGGGCTAAAGACTACCAACGGCAGGGCAGCTGCGATTCCCGCGTGTGACTCAATGCATCCCGGGCCGGACTGATCAGCGGAACCGTTGGACGTCGGTTCGCGGGCCGGCCTCTACTGCCAGCGGTGGGATTCCAGCGCGCGAAACAGGGGAGCGCGGCCGCTTTTCAGATGGTCAACGGGGCGGGACCCGCCGAGTTCCCGGCAGGGTGTAACCATCCAGGCCGTGAAGTAGTTGTGCGGAACCTTCAGTTCTATGGCGCGCTGGAAGAGGTCGACGACGGTCGGGTGGAGGTGGCCGCCGGCGACGAATTGGAATCCCGGGCAGAACGTGCCGTCGTCGATGAAGACGCGGACGAGCTGCTGCATTACAGGGTCGGGGTCGTCCATCAGTTCGGCGAGGCGGCGGCGGACCTGTTCCAGAGCGGGCAGCGTGAATTCTTCCCTGATCCCCGCCCAGGTCTGGTCGTTGATCGGCTGACGGTGCAGTGTCACCGTTGCCTAGCCGCCGTCGCTGATGTCGTCCAGGAGCCACTGGACGGAGCGTGGATTCCGGCGCAGCGTGAAGGTGCGCAGCGCTGAATTAGCCCCCAGCCGGGCCTCGACGCGCCAGTATTCGGTACCGGCCGGGTTGGCGCCAGCGGCGGCCGTGCATCGGGTGCCCCGCCCGGCGTCACCGCCGATCCAGTGCCGGGATTCGGTGGCCGGATCGACAAGCCAGATCCGTCCGTCGTGCCGGATGGCAAGGGGCTTGCCTGCCGGGTCGAGCCGTACTTGAAGGTCAAGGGTTCGTGTGGGGTTTTCGGTGCTGAGGGTCATGGGGGTGGTCTTTCGTGGTGCGGTGCTGCGGGGGCGTGTTGGCGTTAGGCGGCTTTGACGAGGGGGAGTTCGTCCCAATGGGTGGTGTAGCGGGGGGAGAGCATGTCCCGTTTCATGGTCCAGTCCGGCCCGCCCCGTATGCCGGCGTGGCCGAGGCCGATGGAGCCGCGCCCGTATCGGCGGGTCACATCTTCCAGGAGGGTTCCGATGTGGCGTTCCTCGTGCGGATTTTGGAACAGGGCCAGCGGTGCCTGGTTGCCGGTGGGCCGCAGGTCGGTGACCATGATGCCGGCCCGGGCGTATTTGATGCCTTCCTGGATGTGGGGCAGGAGGGCGTGGGCGGCCCGGGTGAGCAGGACGGGATCGGCGGTGGGCATCGGCAGCGGCACGCACACCGAGGGGTAGGAGGTGTCGTTCGGGTTGAAGTGCGAGGTGCCGGCGAAGGCGGTGAGGACCTTGGCCTGGAGGCTGTATTTGGCCAGCCGTGCCGATGCCTGCTGGCCGTAGACGGACAGGACCTGCCGCATGCCGGCGGCGGTGGTGATGGGGGTGGCGAAGGAGCGAGAGAAGATGAGCTGGTCCCGGCCGATCCGTTCTTCCTCCATCGGGATGCACGGCGTGCCCTGCAGCTCCAGGACGGTGCGCATCATGACCACGGAGAAGCGGTCCCGGATCATCACCGGGTCGGCCCGGGACAGGTCAAGGATGGACTGAAGCCCTAAGGCGTTGAGGCGTTTGGTCAGGCGCGTCGCGACGCCCCAGATTTCGATCACAGACAGCCGGCCCATCAGCGCTTCTCTGGTGGCGGCGGGCACGGAGTCCCAGTGGCAGACCCCGTCGAAGGCCGGGTTGTGCTTTGCCCATTTGTTGGCCAGTTTCGCGAGGGTCTTGGTCCCGGCGATCCCGATGCAGACCGGAACCCCCACGTTGCGCCGCACGGCTGCCTTCATGGTCTGGCCCAGGACCAGCAGGTCCTCCTGCGCGCCTTTGACGCCCAGGAAGGCCTCGTCGATGCTGTAAACCTCCAACCAAGCGCTGTAGCGGCCCAGCAGTTCCATCACCCGGGCGCTGATGTCCCCGTAAAGCTCGTAGTTGCTCGAGAGGGCAACAAGTCCCCACTCCTTCGCCCGCGGGGCGAGTTTGAACCATGGTTCACCGAGGCCGATGCCGAGAGCCTTGGCTTCCGGGGACCGGGTGACGGCGCACCCGTCGTTGTTGGACAGTACGACGACGGGCCGGCCTTCGAGGGACGGGTCGAATGCCCGCTCGGCCGAGGCGTAGAAGCAGTTCACATCCACGTGCGCGATCTGCGGCATCCGCCGCATCGGGGAGGGCTTAGACATGGTGTGCCTCAAACATGGTGCAGGCAGCGGGTCGCGACGCCCCAGATGACCAGATCCGACACGGACGGAACGCGGATGTCCGGGTAGGACGGATTCTCCGCCTGCAGCACGACGCCGGCGGCCGTGATCCGCAGCCGCTTGATGGTCAATTCTCCGTCCAGGACGGCTATGACTACGGACCCGTCCTTGGGTTCCAGGGCCCGGTTGACGATCAGTTCATCCCCGTCGCTGATGCCGGCGCGTTCCATCGAGTCTCCGGAGACCCGCACGACGTACGTGCTGGTGATGTCCTTGATCAGATGCTCGTTCAGGTCAATCCGCCCATCAAAGTAGTCCTGCGCCGGCGATGGATACCCGGCCGCGACGGGGACCGGAGAGATCAGCACCGACAGCAACGACATGCCCGCGTCTATCACGCGGGGACCGACAACAACGCCCACAACACACCCTTATTCGAATATATGTTCGATACATTCAGTGTAGCCGGATGGGCCGACAAAAGTTGGACTCTGCCCATATCCCTCGGCTGCGTGGGCAGCGCGGTTTCTCCTCAACATCGCAACACCTGACTGAAGGGGTGCTGTATATGGGACGCTCGGCGCGTCGTCTGCGGAAGGTGGGGCCTGCGGGCTTGGTTGAGCGTAGGCGCTGTTATCGGCGTATGGGCAGCCAAATTTTGACAGTTGAGCCGCAATTCCCTTAGAACAGCGGCCAGGGCACCGCCGACATCTCACCGCTCGGAGCCGGAAACCGCCCTGCCAAGCGCAACCGTGCGCAGCGCGCGGCGAGCGATGCGATTTCTTCGGCGCTGAGCAAGTCCGCCAGGTTTCGGCCCAGCCCACCGTGCAGTCCTTCGCTGACACGATCGATGCCGTCGCGTTCCTCGGCGGTCAGAGCGTCTCCCAGCCATCCCCACAGCACCGTGCGCAGCTTGTGGTCACGGTGAAAGGTGAGCCCATGGTCCACGCCGTGCCGGTGTCCGTCCGTCATGGCAAGAATGTGGTCGCCTTTGCGGTCGGCGTTGTTGACGACCATGTCGAACACCGCCATGCGTCTGAGCGCTGGCGAGTCTTCGTGAACGAGGGCGACCATCCGTCCGTTCTCATCCCGTCCCTCGAGAACATGTTTCCAGCCCGTCTCCGGCACCTGGTCCGTCGCGACCAGGTTCACGGCGCTTTGGGCGGGGTCTTGCTCCTGCCAGAGCTGCACCATTCCTTCGCCCAAAGGACCATCGCGCAGGCAGGTGCGCGGCACCACGTCCCAGCCTAAGACTTGCGAGACCAGGTAGGCGGCCACCTCCCGGTGAGCCAGGGTGCCGTGGGGAAAATCCCACAGCGGACTTTCGCCTGCTATCGGCTTATAGACGACCACCACGTCGCCGATGCTGCCCAGAAATGTAGCGTTTGAAGCCCTCGTGATGCGGCCGGTGAGCGTCAGCTCGGCGGTCACTAGGTCCGGCGCTGGCATCAGACCTCGGGAAGGGTGCAGATGTGCCCGTCGGCGTCTATGGGGTAACCGCAGAGCGGGCACGTCGGACGCCCGGCGCCCACGATCTCACGGGTGCGCTTGGCGAATGCGCGGGCGGTGCCGACCGGCATTCGCACCAGCAGCATTTCGGACTCGTTAGCGCCGCCCTCATCAAGCGGTTCCTCGTTGTCATCAGCATCAGCATCAGCATCGACGTCGGTGATGGGGTAGGCCTCAATTACGACCTGGGCCGTGGTTGGGTCCCAACCTAAGCTCATGGCGCCGGTGCGAAACTGCTCCTGAACGGCCTCGAGCTGGTCATTGTCGACAAGTTCAAGGGGAGTGCTCGTGGGAACGCTGAAGGGGTTGCCCTCGACGGTGATGAGCTGGTCGAGAATTTCGTCGATCTTCTCCGCGAGCAGAGCCGACTGCTGCTTCTCCAGGGCAATACTCACGATCTGCGTCCCTGCGCGCACCTGCAGGTAGAACGTGCGCGCCCCTGGAAGGCCAATGGTGCCGACGACGATTCGATCAGGCCAGGCAAACTCGTGAACACGTGTAGGCATGTCAGTATTTTAGGCACATGAGGTTCATGGCGCCTTTTGCCCTGCACCGCCGCCCACCGGCGCATCGCCAGAGTGGATGCCGTTCGACAGCCACGACAGGTCACCCGCGTCGGTGTTGGTCGCGTAGACGCTCGGCCGACTAGCGCCGTAGCGCACGATCGATACGGAGGCGGGGCCCACGTTAATACGCTGGAACAGGTCAAGGTGCATGCCGAGCGCGTCGGCGAGGATTGACTTGATGATGTCGCCGTGACTCACCGCCACCCACACGGCCCCTGGCCCGTACTCGGCTTCGAAGGCTGCATCGTGGCGTCGAATCGCTGCCACCGACCGAGCCTGCATCGCGGCCATGGATTCACCGCCGGGAAAGACGACGGCGGACGGTTGCGACTGCACAACCGGCCACAAATCCTCGGTCGCGAGATCACTGAGCGTGCGGCCCTGCCACTGGCCGTAATCGCACTCGGTGAGATCGAGATCGACCGGCGCGTACGGCGTGCCAGCCTGGCGATCGAGGATGAGCTGGGCGGTCTGCTGACAACGCTCAAGAGGGCTCGACACCACCCCGACTACGGGCACGGCCGCGAGCCGGTCTCCGGTCAGAGCCGCCTGGTCGCGCCCGATCTGGTCCAGGCTGACGCCGACGGCCCGACCGGCCAGCAGTCCAGTGGCATTGGCTGTGGTGCGGCCGTGCCGCACGAGAATAACTGTCGCCATCCACCCAGCCTAACCACCCGGTCGATGGCGGTGTGAACCGTACCGGGTCGCGCCTCGAACAGGCAGATAAAGCCCTGGCGGAACCCTTCAAACACACCGGCACGCTCAAAGCCGCCCAGACGGACTCGGCACGGATCAACCGGCTCATGGCCGGCGCAGCAAAACCGGAAGAACCGGCACAGCCAGAACCCCCGGCCGAAACCGACCCCCGCATGGAGGAAGTCCTGTACCCGCTCCGCGCCGGATCCAGTAGTTCCGGCCCTCTCAGAGTGGTTGCGCCAAGTAATTCTGGCCCCGGTAGGACGGTTATCGCTGGCCCCACTTCGTGCATGGAAAGACAGTTCCGGCAACGTCAAGTAGCGCGGTCAGATGGTTCGCGGTTCGACGGGGATGCTTCGTTGTCCGGACAGAATGCCGATCGTCAAATTTTGATGAGAAGCAGTCCTGGGACCATGGTGGCGCTTTGGTCAGGCCCACTTGGACAGGAGGGCCGCATTGGCTTCTCGCAGGAAGATTAGATCCTCTTGTGGTGGGGCTTGCGGAGGGGCTGCCCACCACTCGGTGAGGTTGTCCGCAGTCACTAGCCTCCGCCCAGCATCGAGAGGAGTTACACGCCAGCGGTCGGTGGGCTGGAGGTCTGGGTGGTCGGGTCCGAGGACCTGAATCGCGAAGATGCCGGGCACGGAGCTCTTCACGAATCCGTGGTCGGCGCTGAGCTCCAGGTCTCCGGGGCCGGGGACGAGTATCGCGTGGTGACCGCGGATGTAATTGTCCGGTAGGTCGGGGCCCGGGGTTGCCCTTTGGAGCATCACACTCCCAGGGGTGACTAGTCCGAAGATGATTGGGGACATTTGGGCGTAGTCGTACAGAGAGGCCGAGTCGGCGAGGAGCCGCATCAGGGACGCCCCGGCGTCGTCCTTGCCCTTCTTGATCTCGGTGCCGGCGAGGATCCAACCTTCACCGGTGAACCGGACGTACCAGTCCCCGTTGACTGTGGGGAAGATCAGGTCCGCCCATCCGATGTCCTCGCAGCAGCGGGTCAAGACGCCGGCGACCTGGTGTGGTTCGCATTGGGTCATCGTGAAGTGGATTCCCGCGAGGATCGGTGCGGTCGCGTTGGCTGCTGCCCAGCCGGCGATCTGGTCAACAATGTTCTGGAAGGCGGGGCTGTCCACGGCCCATCGGTCCAGGTTCTTCTTCACGGGTCGAAAGAAGAGGGGCGTCTCGTTGTTGTCCAAGGCTGCGTCGACGGAGCAGATCGCGGCGCAGTACGCGTAGCGCCCTGTGCGGGGTCTGGGGCCGGGGCGGTCGGCGCATGCCGTGATGGTTCCGGTGAATCCGAGGGGCGCGATTGCGTCGGCGATCATGGTCGCAATCTCTACGGCGTGTTTGGGCGTCATAACGGGGTGCACGTAGATTGCCGTCCCCTTGCTCACTTCAACCGCATCGAACCGTTGATCGAGGTGCTCCGGCATTCTGATTCCGGTGATAGCGCCGTCGATGTCATCAGCTGATGGCTGGTCCGATCCGCCGTCAGGCTTGCAGAGGAATCCCTGGGTGAACAGTGCGTCGGTGTTCACCCTGCGGATCTTGACCTCGTCGATGGTGATGCCTGTGCGATCACCCATTGAGAGCCCCCTTCAAGCTGTGTAGGCGCAGTAATCCTCGGAGACCTTGGCCCCGCTCGCGACCGAGGTGAGCTGCCTGGCTAGACCTAGATCAGGATTCTGTTCACGGGCGGCATTTTCTCAAGAAGTTATGGGCCAAGGCAACACAGTGGACACCGGCCTGAGGCCAGATCCTCCGCGGTTTCCCTGGCTCTGGCCGGCCCCTGCAGTGATCGTCATCGTCGGCACGGTCATAACAGGCGTGATCAGTTACCCGTCGGTGCCCGACGCGCTCGCGGTCCACCAGGGCGCGAACGGCGCGCCCAACCGGCTGGCAGCCAAGTCGGTGGGCTCCGCGTTCTCTCAGGTGTTCGTGCAACCCGGTGTGACCGGGTTGCTAGTGGGTCTCGCGGCGGCCACCTTCCACAGCCGGCCCGACCTCGACCCGGCGCGCCCGCTGGCCTCGGCGCGCTGGTACCGGCAGTACATGTCGCTGGGCGTCGAAGCGCTCTTCGGGCTGGTCGCGATGATCGACGTGGGGATGCTGGGCTCGTCGCCTTGATGTGGACCGGGACGGTCACGCCGTGGGCAGTGGGCGGGACTGGTGGTCGCGCTCCCGATCCCGGCCGCCGTCGTGGTTGCCGTCGTGGTCCTGGCCAGGAACAACCGCGAGCGCGATGAGGGTGAGAAGGACACAGTGCTGACCCACCGGGACGACGACAAGTACTGGCACGGTGGCCTGGTCTATATCAACCGCGAAGACCATGCGCTGATGGTTCCGCGACGGTTCGGCCTGATCGACGAAATTCGAGGCTTCGTCCATCCCGTGGTCCTCGGGCAGGCCGAGTGACCTCCGAGAACCAAGGGTCAGCCTGTCAGCGGATTACCCGATAGCGCACGTGGGTGACGAGGCGGGAACCGCTCACGTCCGTCGGCTCAAGCTTGAGGTCCGTCACGCCGTCCAGCAACCGCTCGCCCGCTCCCAAAACTATGGGCGCAATGTGGAGCCGCAGCTCGTCGATCAGCCCCGCCGAAAGGAATTGTCGGGCGGTCTGCGCTCCTCCGGCTATGGCCACGTCCTTACTGCCAGCGGCCTTCCGCGCCTGGGCCAACGCCGATTCGATCCCATCGGCCACGAAGTTGAACGTTGTGCCGCCCTCCATCTCCAAGGGCTCGCGGGGGTGATGGGTGAGAACGAACACAGGTGCGTGATAAGGCGGGTCCTCACCCCACCATCCCCGCCACTGCTCATCCCATGCCCCGGGACCGGCGTACATGTTCCGGCCCATGATGTAGGCGCCAGCGGCGAGGATGCCTTCGAGCTCCGCAGCGTTGGACTCGGCTTCTTCGAACATCCACCTGTGGAGGAGTTCTCCGCCCCGGCCCAAAGGCTCCGTCATGCTTTGGTTTGGGCCCGCAACGAATCCGTCGAGGGAAATAGTCAGATCGCATGTGACTCTGCTCATGCGCCCATCATGCCAGCACTCGGCGGGGCCCTGACATATCAAGGCGCAGGCGTGCTAGCGGGTTTGGAGTTGGCGAATCAGCCGATCCGCTCGGCCAAGGACACGATAATCCCCTCCGGGCCGCGCACATAGGCCATGCGCCAGAGGTGCTCGTACTGGCCGATGTCGCCGACCAGCCCGAAGCCGTCCGCGGCCAGACGGTCGACGACCGCCTGGAGGTCGTCGACCTCGAAGGCGACGTTGCGCAGCCCCAACTCATTTGCCATCGCCGCGGGCGATCCAGGCTGGTGGTCGGGCCGGACAAAGCTCGAAAGCTCCAGCCGGGTACCTCCGTCGGGCGGCCGGAGCATGACGATTTCCGTACGGGAGTCGGGGATGCCGATCACCGTGTCGAGGAACTCGCCCTCGACGAACATCGGCGCGCCCTCGACCTCGAGGCCCAGCCCGACGAAGAACGCCGTCACCTCTTTGAGATCGGCAACGGTGATACCAACATGATCGAAACGCCGTACCTGTGACATGAGATCAATCCTCCGTTGTTCATCTTGTCGATCCATCGGAATTGCTGAGCCGACGGGGATTCTCAGCACAATCATCGGCGAAATCCTTCAGAGCCCCGATTGAACAATCCCAAGGGTTGGCAGAGCGGGTCAACGTTGTCCCGGGTCGAGGAGGCCATCGACCATGTAGGGAATTCAGGTCCAGCGCCTCTTTGGCCGGCGGCCGTACGATATTTTCGCCGCCGCATCGCCGTCGTCCTCTGCGATGAAGCACTGACCGTTGGGGAGGAAGCCGTCCAGGTAGCCGGAGTCCCGTTTCCACCCTGAGGGGAACATACTGGGGTGGTGAGCATCGACGCCCGGTCAGGGGCGGAGGGGAGGCGGCGGCCCGGGGCCGGCACGAGCCCGTATCCGCCGATCGCCGACTATGGGTTTTTGTCTGACTGTGAGGCCAACTGCTTGATTGCATCGAGCGGGCAGGTCGAGTGGATGTGCGTGCCGCGTCACGACTCACCGAGTGTGTTCTCCACTATCCTCGACCGCGCCGCGGGTGGCTTCAAGGTGGCACCCTACGGCGTCCGGGAGCCCACTGCGCGCCGCTATCTCCCCGGCAGCTTGATCTTGGAGACCACCTGGCAGACCAGGACGGGCTGGCTGATCGTGAGGGATGCCCTGGTGATGGGTCCGTGGCACCACACCGACGAGAGGGCCGGCCGGTACCGCCGCCCGCCGACGAACTACGAGGCCGAGCATTGCCTGCTGCGCACCGTACGGTGCGTCAACGGTGCGGTTGAGCTGTCCGTGCTGTGCGAGCCGGTCTTCGGCTACGGCCAGCGCCGGGCACGGTGGGAGTTCTCCAGCCCCGCATACGGAGAGGCCGTGACCGTCAGCGGCGATGAGGGGGATCCGGTGCTGCATCTGACTACCGACCGCCGGCTGGGCATCGAGGACTCCATCGCGGTCATTCGCAGCCGGATGACCGAGGGCGAGCAGGCCTTTATCGCGCTCTCCTGGGGGTCGCTGCCCCCGCCGCGGACGTGGGAAGAAGCCACACGCAAGCAGTGGCAGACCACTGAATTCTGGAGGCAATGGATCACCGGGGGCGAGTTCCCGGACCACCCGTGGCGGGAGCAGCTGCAGCGCAGCGCGCTGACGTTGAAGGGCCTCACCTACGCGCCGACTGGAGCTCTGGTCGCGGCGCCCACCACCTCGCTGCCCGAGACACCCGGGGGAGAGCGGAACTGGGACTACCGGTACACATGGGTGCGCGATTCCACGTTCGCGCTCTGGGCCCTCTACACCCTCGGCCTGGACCGGGAAGCCGACGACTTCTTCGCTTTCATCCGCGACGTCGCCGCCGAGGACGACCTGCAGATCATGTACGGCATCGACGGCGAAAGGGACCTTCCCGAGGTTACTGTCGAGGGACTCGGCGGCTACGACGGCGCCCGCCCCGTCCGGATCGGCAACGCTGCCGCCCACCAGCGCCAGCTCGACGTCTGGGGCATGATGCTGGACTCCGTCTACCTCCACGCCAAATCCCGTGACCAGCTTCCCGAGCCGCTCTGGCCCGTCCTGCTCCGCCAGGTCGAGCAAGCCGCCGCCCACTGGCGGGACCCCGACCACGGGATCTGGGAGGTCCGTGGCGAACCGAAGCACTTCACCTCCTCAAAGCTCATGTGCTGGGTCGCCCTGGATCGTGGTGCCCGGCTGGCGCGCCTGCACGGTCAGGCTGATTACGCCCGAAAGTGGGACGCCATCGCCACAGAGATTCATGAGGACATCTGCCGCAATGGTGTCGACGACCGAGGCGTGTTCGTCCAGTCCTACGGCACAACGAACCTCGATGCCTCGCTTCTCCTTGTTCCGCTTGTCCGATTCTTGCCCGTCAACGATCCTCGCGTGCGCGCCACGGTCGTGGCCATCGCCGATGAACTCACCCGGGACGGACTCGTCCTGCGCTACCGTCCCGAGCAGACCGACGACGGTCTCACCGGCGACGAAGGGACCTTCACGACCTGCTCGTTCTGGCTCGTCTCGGCCCTTGTCGAGATCGGGGAGGTGGTTCGCGCCAAGGCACTGTGCGAACGTCTGCTGTCCCTTGCCAGCCCCTTGGGCCTCTACGCTGAGGAGCTGGATCCGGTGAGCGGCCGTCACCTCGGCAACTTCCCACAGGCGTTCACCCACCTGGCCCTCATCAACGCGCTCGTGCACCTCATCCGCGCCGAAGAAACCAACCGCGCGGCGCAGTTCGCCCCGGCCCACCGCACGCCTTGAGACGCAGACGAAGGTCAAGGTACGGATTGCAACGACGGGCTCAAGCTTCCACGGGAAGCCGCCCTGACGCGGGTCCCGGAACCGGATGTTCTGCCCCGCCGCAGCCGTGCGGAGACGTGACCCATTCGGAGAGGCAAGGAGCAGCCCATGTGGAGTGACGTGCAGGAATCCGAGCCCTCAGCTTCCTGGCTGGACCTGCCCGAGAATGGCTGGGGGGCGCTCATCGGCTGGGCAGCCGGCCTGGACAACTTACGCCGCCGCCCGTCCTCGGACGCCGGCAGGACAATCACCGGTTACACCGAGCGCGGGGGTAAGCAACAACCCTTCGAGGAACCGTTCACAGCTGCCGACCGGCTGGGAATCGACGATGACATCGACCGGTACCTCCGGGATGCCGGCCTCCCGCCGCGGCCGAGGGGCTACGTCTGGATGATCCGTGTCCCGGAAGGGCACGCATCATCCGAGGCCTTCTTGGCTGAGGTAGACACCGCAATCCTTCGAACCGCCGAAGGCACTGTCAATCCGAAGCAGCTGCGGCCGATCTTCGCGGCTAGTCTCCGCGATTTCTATGCGAAGGACATTTGATCAACCAATACGGAGACCTGAGAACGGGCGGTGGGGGAGCTGGGCTGACAGGACCTGGAGCGATCTAGGGGAGTCCGCTCGGTCGTGGCCTGGCAGTCCAATGGCAGCCGTGCAGGGAGCCTCCCGTGGATTCGGCGCCTATCCGGCAGCTCATTTGTCGCCGTCGGGGCCGGGCAAGGAAGCGGACTCAAACCGTGGTTACTCGGCTTTGAAGCTGAGCGTGTCTGTCCCGTTCGTCCAGGTCAAAGTGTCTTGTTTATAGGTCATTGCAATGGGACGTTTCAGGAATTCATGAATCCATGCTTGATGGTCGCCGGCGGTACCGATGCAGCCGCTGGCGCCAGTGGCGATTTTTCCGAGGGTCATGATGTTTCCAGCAATTGTGGCTGGCCCGCTGATGGGGGAGCAGTCTGTTTTCATGGCCAGCTGCAGGGTACCTTCGACGGAGCTCAGTCGCACCTTGATGGTCCCGGCGGCCGCCCAGGGTAGAGCCATACCGTTTGATGTTGCGGCGACGCTGCTGTAGGTGGAGCAAGGCGCGGTGGGCAGGAAAGCCGCGCACGTTTCCCGCGGCGGGCCGGAGGTGGCCGGGACGGGGCTTTTACTCACGGAGCTGGTCGGGGCACTCGGTGATGTTGCTGCGATTCCGGAAGTGGTGGGCGTGGAGGCTGCTGATCCCGGTACCACTGATGGGGTGGCTGCGCATGATGTCATGAGCAATGCCGCCAGAACCGAAATTCCTATTCGAAGGCGCCAGCTGCGATCCATTGTTCCCCCTAGTGAATGAACGCTGAACCGAGCATAGGCTTCCAGACCTAGGTTGTCTTTGGCCTCTGCTGATGAATTTGGCGGCCACGATTCACGCCCATACCCCAGTCAAGGGACGAGAAATTGACATGGCGTTTCCCGAGGCGGCTGAGACGCCCGAAACGGAGGCTGACGGGGAGGCCATTTTCTTGCCATGAACCCTGGTTCGTCCTTACATACCGCCTACTGGCATCTCTGCGATCAAGTTCGGGCGTATTTGATATGGAATAGCGCCCAACTTCTGGGAATTTCGCACGTGGGCCGCGAGTGTCTCCGCTAATGTCACGTTATGCAACCTCTTCGTCGATTCCCGCCGGCTCTCTATGCCGAGGCTCTCGAGTCCTGGACGTTCCTCGATCTTGCCGACAAGCGTCCGCTTTTCACTTCGCCGTTCGGAGACGTGTTCTTGCAGACGGAGAGCGGATTCTGGTTCCTCGACGTCATTGCCGGTGAACTTACTCGGCTGTGGTCGAGCGAGGGTGACCTGATCGCGGTACTGAACTCTCGCGAGGGGCAAGCCGAGTACCTCATGGTCGGTTTGGCCGACCAGGCAGAGAACGCGGGCCTCCAACCGGGCGAGGCCGAAATCTACGGTTTTCGCATACCACCAGTTCTCGGAGGTCCAACCGAACTTAGCAACGTCGAGTTAGGCGATTTTGTCGTGACCCTGAACATTGCTGGCCAGATTCACGATCAGGTCCGAACTCTTCCCCCCGGAACACCGATCAGCGGAATATCCCTGGCCTAAAGGCGATGTACGAATGCGCATTGGCTGCGTGGTCCGAATGGTCGGGGGAGAGGGGGCTGCCTGATGCATCTGATGAGATGCAGACTACAAGCGGGAAAGTGACTTACCGGTCTGAGTCCAGTTCGTCGGAGTTGGGTGGCTAGATCAGTCGGATGTTAGCGGCGAGAGGTCATGGGAATCCCATGCGGGCTGTTTCATGCCTTCCCCTGCCTAGCAGCGACAGGTACGCTCACGGTGAGAAACACTGGGGGAAAATTCCGCATGGACGTTGAGGGCACCGGCAAGGCTAGGTCCAGCAAGGCGACGTGGCAGTCCGTCTACTCCATGCTCGGGCCCTTGAAAATCGCCAATCTCACGATGCTGGTAGCCATCATCTTGGCCGTCGTGTTCCAACCCAAAGCTAATGATCCGAGCACCTACTGGGCAGCAGCTATGGTGGCCTTCGTTATGCTTGTGGCCGGCTTTTTCGGGGAGGGCTCCGGTTGAAGCGCGTCCGGACATCGGCCGCGGAGGACCGGCGGCGTATCGCGGCGGGTCTTCCCCTGGACCCAGAATACCCCGAAGACTAAATAGGCAGGGGCAGATAAGCCGCCCCCGGGGGAGAATCATATTCGTCGAACTCTGCCCCCGGTTCCGCCGATCGATTGCCCCTACGTCCCGAGGCCAGGACCCGTTCAACTTCGAGGTCGGCCAGATCGAAGACGCCTTGCAGCTCTGCCCGGGTGAACGCCAGATTCAGGATCGAGCGCTCATGGGCGAAGAACCCGTCGGCATCATCGACGGTCCAGTTCTAGCTGCACGGTACCTCGAACCAGTTGACCTTTACACGCCCGGGCTGTTGCCCGGCGCGGCGCCGGACGGGCCCGGATCCCTGTAACGGCGAGGACTTCGGCGTCCAGTCAGTCGAAACCGGGGAGTGCGTATCACCGGGTTCTAATCTGAGATTCTGCACTTGGATTGATTCAACTTGACATAATGTTGATTATCGGCACTTAAAGGAGGATCGGAAAGTGGGGGTCATCTTGTTAGCCAGCGAAGGTGTCTGGGTCGTCCACAGTGGATAGGTCCGGCCGCGGATGAGCGCCCCGGCCAGTACCCAGACTGTGGACACAAAGCGCTGGGCGAACCGAACGTCGTATCTGTCAGTTTGCCTGGCCGCAGCCTGACTGCTGCAGTCTCAGGTGGTCAGAACCGAGACTGCATAGGACGCATGGTCGACTTGTTTTTCGTACAGGGATGGCCCGACGCTGCATATTCGCCCTGCAGGAGCTCCTGAGACTTTGCGGGATGTGGCGCCTGATAGTGTGATATCAGTTTCACCACTTTCACCACTTTCACCTACTTTCACCCTGGAGGTCCCGGTGCGGAACCCGTTCAAGCCCACCGCAGGAGCCACACCGCCGGACTTGATTGGGCGGGCCGGGCTCTTGGATGAATTCGAGTACGGCCTGCAGCAAGGCTCGGGAGCACCCGGGCTTTTGACCATCATCACCGGATCCAGAGGCATCGGCAAGACAGTCATGCTGAGCGCCGCGGAACGGATCGCAGGGACTCACGGCTGGGCGGTTATCTCCCGAACAGCAAACCCCGGTTTCCTCGCCGGAATCGGCGACGACATGCTCCGGCTTGTCGAGGAGCTCGGAGACGGGCCCCCAACACGGAAAATCACAGCATTCTCGGCGGCAGGGTTCGGACTAACAACGCAACTCCCCCAGGAACGGAGTGCCGACTGGCGACGGACCGGGAACGACCTTCTGCGGCTGTTGGACGCAAAAGGTACAGGACTCGTTATCACCATCGACGAGATACATGCGGTCGACCGCACAGAAATATCCCAACTGGCCGCTGAAGTGCAGCATTTCATCCGCGACGGACTGCCCATCGGCCTCATCTTCGCCGGCCTGCCATCCGCCGTCTCCGACCTCCTAAATGAAGGAGTGGCGACCTTCCTGCGACGCGCCGACAGGATCAATCTCCACGAGGCAGCCATCGCCGAAGTCACCGCATCCTACAGCGAGCTCTTCAGCGAGGGAGGAATAGGCGTCTCCCCCGGCCTCGTCAGTGAAGCCGCGGAGGCTACCGAGGGCTACCCCTTCCTTATTCAGCTTGTGGGCTACTACCTCTGGCTGGAGGCGGGAAAGGCCAACTGGAAACTGGATGAGAGCAGCGTGCAGAGCGCCATCACCGCCGCTCAAAGACGAAACACATTAGTAGTCGTCGAGTCAGCACTATCGGATATCTCGGACAAGGACCGCGAGTTCCTCGACGCCATGGCCCTTCAGGATGGACCATCGGCAGCGGGCCTGATCGGAAACATCATGACGGCCAAGCCCAACGTGGTGTCCAAGTACCGAAAGAGACTCATCGCCGCGGGACTGATCGAGTCAGCCGGCTACGGCAGGGTGGACTTCGCAATCCCCGGACTCCGCCAATACCTCCGCGAAACAGCGTCGGCCTGAAGCAGTGACATAACGTCAGCGGAGCTCCTCGACCAGCCCGATGATGATTCCGGCGGGGCCGCGGACGTAGCCCAGCTTAGGGGACCGGGAATTCTTGCCGTTGACGAACACCGTGCGTCGACAACATCCAGGAATCGGCGGAAAGTCCGCACTGGATCATGACCGAAGAAGCTCCGGGCCGGCTCCTTGAGGAAGCCGGCCCGGAGCTCGTAACGGGTCACCCAATGACGGCGCCCGGCCCGGAGCCCGGATCAGGCGGAAATCTTGTCCGCCATGCCGGAGTGTGCCGCGCGGGCCGCCGGCACGCCGTCGCCGTCCTGGCCGTACAGCCAGTCGTTGTACTGGAAATCGTTGTCCATCCGGCTCTTGAAGAGCAGGTTGCGCAGCGTCCGGGCCAGCCCGGACACGTGCCAGGATTCGCCCCAGACGCGGGCGGTGCGCTGGACCCTGGCGGTGCGGCCGGCGCGGAGGTTGTTGAATTCCTTGATCGCGCCGTCCCAGGCTGCGGGGTTGAAGCCGTCGGCGGTGAACACGGTGCCGTCGGTGACGTCCTGCAGCACTGCCGCGTCCTCGAGCGCCTGGCAGGCGCCCTGGGCCAGGTACTGCAGCATCGGGTGCGCGGCATCGCCCATCAGCACCATCCGGCCGGCCACCCAGTTTTCGATCGGATCGCGGTCGTACATGGGCCAGCGCATGCTGGTGCCCAGGTTTTTCAGCGCAGCCTGGACGGCGGGGACGCAGTCCTTGTACGCGGCCTCGAGCTCGTCGACTCCCCCGTACTGCTCCTCGCCGCGCTCAAAGGAGGCGGACTTGAAGACGGCCACGGTGTTCAGCAGCTCGCCCTTGCGCAGCGGGTACTGCACGAGGTGGCAGTCCGGTCCGAGGTAGACAATGACGTCCTCGAGGTCCGCCTTGGGTGTGTGTTCGGTAATCGGCACGGTGCCGCGGTAGGCGACGTAGGCCGAGGGGACCGGCTCGTCGCCGGCAACGAGCGGGCGCAGGGTGGACTTGAGCCCGTCGGCGCCGATGACGACGTCGGCCTCGTAGTCCACACCGGCGGCCGTGTGGGCCACTCCCCTGCCGTTCACGGTCTCCACGCTCTCGACCATGACATCGTTGACCAGTTTCACGCCCGCCGCTTCGCAGCCCTCGAGCAGGACCCGGTGCAGGTCGCTGCGGTGGATCACCACGTAGGGCGCACCGTAGCGTTCCTCGAATTCCCCGCCGAGGCTCTGGCGCGTGAGCTCCTCGCCGGTGACGGCGTCGCGGAAGACCAGGTGCTTGGGCTGGACGCCAATCTCCAGGGCCTTGTCCAGCAGGCCCCAGCGCTTCAGGACGCGGGAGGCGTTGGGCGCCATCTGCAGCCCGGCGCCGACCTCGCCGAATTCGGGCGCCCGCTCCACGAGGGTGACGTCGGCGCCGCTTTCCCGCAGCGCGAGGGCTCCGGCCAATCCGGCCATTCCCCCTCCGATGACGAGGACATCGGTGGACCGGCCGTCGGTGGACAGGAAACTGGTGGACGGGACGTGCTCAGACATTGCTTGCTCCTGTTAGTGAAGGGGAGGTTGAGAGTTTTGATTTGAGTTTGAGCCCGACGGCGGCCAGCAGGACCGCTGCTATCGCGGCTGCACCGGCGAAGGCCAGGAAATTGGAATTGACGCCCAGTCCGGCAGCCAGCAGGAGGCCACCGATCTGGGGTGCGGCGACGGCGCCGATGCGGCCGGTCCCGAGTGCCCAGCCCAGCGCGGTCCCGCGCAGGTGCCCGGGATAGTGGCTCGCGACGGCGGCGATGATGAGGCACTGCGTGCCGTGGGTGCCGACGCCGGCGAGGACCAGCATGAGGTACACGACGGTGACCGGCGGTCCCGCAACCAGGACCACGAGAGCGCCGGCGGCGACGGCGGCCGCGGCGATCGCCGTCGGAATCGGACCGAAGCGGGTCCCGGCCCAGGCCGTGATCACCGAGCCGGCCACCGCACCCAGGTTGAGGGCCAGGGCGAAGGTAAGGGCGGAGCCCAGGTTGTAGCCGGCCAGCTGCATGAGGTTGGGCAGCCAGGTTCCCAGCCCGTACCAGGCGAACAGGGTAGCGATCGTCGCGAGGGCGAACAGCAGGCTCACCCCCAGGTAAGGGGCGCGGAGCAGGGACTTGAAGCCGATCGGCTCTTTGAGGTTGCGAGTTCCCCTGTCCGCGGCACTGACCGGGGCCAGCGTCTCGGGCAGGTATTTCAGTCCGAGAGGCACCACGATCATCAGTGCGAGCACGGCCACGAGGAACATGGACTCCCAGCCGAAGGCAGGGATCAGCTGGATGCCGACGAGGGCGGCGATGGACCCGCCGATCGGGACGCCGGACATCATCAGGGTGGCGATGGTGGACCGCCACTTAGTGGGGACCAGTTCGGCAACGAGGGCGTTCGCCGAGGGCACCAGGCCACCGAGCCCGATGCCCGCCAAGAGCCGCAGCCCCCCGAAGGCGGCCGCATTGGGGGCGAAGGCGCAGAGGATGGTGAAAATCGAAAAGACGATGGCGCAACCCAGGATGGTGCGGCGGCGGCCCCACGAGTCGGCCATCCGGCCGGCGAAGATCGCCCCGATCATCATGCCGACGAAAGCCATGGAACCAATGGTCCCGGCGGTGGCCTTGGTCAGCCCCCATCCGGTCTCGGAGATCAGGGAGGACTGGACCGTGCCGTAGACGATCAGGTCGTAGCCATCGAAGACCACCAACAGCCAGCAGACCAGGACGGCGGCTGCCGAGCCTTTGGAGAACCGTGATGCAGGCCCACCAACGGTTAAGGGGGCAGCTGCCCCCGGCGAAGACCGTTGCGGCACTGCAACAGATTGTGTGTGATTCATGCCACTCACTGTCCTAGCCGCCGCAGGTGAACCACAATACAATTCTGATGTGCAGAACAACCCATCCGCCAGAGCGGCCCGCAAGCCCGTCCAGAAACGGCCCACCTATTCCATCGAGGCGGTGGACAACGCGCTGCAGCTCCTCCAGCTGCTCCGCGACGGCGGAGCACTTCGGCTCAAGGACGCCGCCGAGGAGCTGGGCGTGGCGCCGTCCACCGCCCACCGCCTGCTGGCGATGTTGGTCTACCGGGGATTCGCCGTGCAGGATGAAACCCGCCGCTATGTCCCCGGCCCGGCAATGGGCGTCGGGCCGGCCGGCCTGAGCTGGACCCGGCTGCTCCGATCCCTGGCCCAGCCGCACATGGAGCTTCTCTCTGCACGGCTCAACGAGACGGTGAACCTCATGGTGCGGGTGGGGACGAAAGTGCGCTTCCTGGCGACGGTGGAAGGGAACAATGTGCTGCGGGTTGGTGACCGGCAGGGGACGGTGATGGCCGCCAACAAAACGTCCGGAGGCAAGGCCATGCTCGCCGAACTGGAACCGCCGATGATCGACCAGCTCTTTCGCAGCAACAATGCCGAGATTGGCGGGGACACCATTGCGGCCGCGGAGTACCCGGCGTTCCTGCGCGAGCTTGAATCCGTCCGCAGTAACGGATTCGCGGCCAATTTCGAAGGCACGGAAGAGGGCGTGAGCGCGCTCGGGATGGCCCTGCACAACCGGCACGGGCACGTGGTCGGCGCACTCAGCGTCGCCACCCCCGCGACCCGCTTCCGCCGCGTGTTTGACGCCGGGCTGGTCCCCGCCCTGCGGGAAACCTGCCGGCAGCTGGAGATCGACATCGCGGCCAACCCGGCCGAGCCGGACTGAGCGCCGCGGGAGCCCGGTTCCGGGAATTCTGACCAGCAGAATATGTTGGGGGTCACACACCGGCATCCGTAGAGTCGAACTACGCCAACGAACTGTTCTGACCTACCGAGGAGGCCCACGTGTCCATCAGCGCCGAGAACACGACTCACGAATCAGTGGCCGCGGGGCACACTGCTCCGGAGCCGACGCCCGAAGAAGCTGCCCAGCTCAAAGAGCTGTACCGGGATTTTGACCGCGAAAACCTGATCCCGCTGTGGACCGAGATCGCAGACCTCATGCCGATGGTCCCGACCCCCAAGGCGGTCCCCCACGTCTGGCGGTGGAGCGACCTGTACCCGCTGGCTGCCCGTGCCGGCGATCTGGTCCCGGTGGGCCGGGGCGGGGAACGCCGGGCCATCGCCCTGGCCAATCCCGGCCTGGCCGGGACGCCGTACGCCACACCCACGCTGTGGGCAGCCATCCAGTACCTCGGCGCCCGCGAAACGGCGCCCGAACACCGTCACTCGCAAAACGCCTTCCGCTTCGTCGTCGAGGGCGAAGGGGTCTGGACTGTGGTGAACGGGGACCCGGTGCGGATGTCCCGCGGCGACTTCCTGCTGACGCCGGGCTGGAACTTCCACGGGCACCACAACGACACCGATGAGCCGATGGCCTGGATCGACGGCCTGGACATCCCGTTCGTGCACTACGCTGACGCCGGCTTCTTCGAATTCGGCACCGAGCGCGTCACCGACGAGGCCACCCCGGACATCTCCCGCTCCGAGCGGCTCTGGGCGCACCCGGGCTTGCGCCCGCTGTCGGGCCTGGATGACACCACGAGTTCCCCCATCGCGGCCTACCGCTGGGAACACACGGACCGTGCCCTGTCCGAGCAGCTGCTGCTCGAGGACGAGGGCCATCCGGCCACTGTGTCCCAGGGCCACGCCGCCGTCCGCTACACCAACCCCACCACCGGTGGGGACGTGATGCCGACCATCCGCGCCGAATTCCACCGGCTCCGCGCCGGGGCCCGCACCGAAGCGGTCCGCGAGGTGGGCTCCAGCGTCTGGCAGGTCTTTGAAGGCTCCGGCTCGGTGGTCCTCAACGGCGAAACCCGGACCCTGGCCAAGGGCGACCTCTTCGTGGTCCCGTCCTGGCAGGAATGGTCGCTGCAGGCCGGAACCCAGTTTGATCTGTTCCGCTTCAGTGACGCCCCCATTTTTGAACGGCTGAACTTCAACCGCACCTACATCGAAGGACGCAACAAGTAATGAGACTTCTCACCCTCCGCACCTCTGTTGGAGACAAAACAGTTAATAAGGCTGTCCGCCAGGACGGCGACACCCTGACCGAGATCGACGGCTTTGCCGACGTCGGAGAACTGCTCCGCACCCAGGACTGGGAAGCAACCGCTAAGGCGGCGGCCGGCGCCACGCACCCTCTCGAGGGCGCCGACCTGGACGCCGTGGTCCCCTCCCCCGGCAAGATCATCTGCGTGGGCCACAACTACCGCAACCACATCAAGGAAATGGGCCGGGAAGTCCCCGAGTTCCCCACCCTGTTCGCCAAGTACCAGGAATCCCTGATCGGCCCCAACGATGACCTGGCGCTGCCGCAGGAATCCGACGCCGTCGACTGGGAAGCCGAACTCGCCGTCGTGATCGGCAAGAAGGGCCGCCGGATCAGCGAAGCCGACGCCGCGGACCACATCGCCGGCTACGCCGTCCTGAACGACGTGTCCATGCGCGACTACCAGTTCCGCACCATCCAGTGGCTGCAGGGCAAGACCTGGGAGAAGTCCACCCCGTTCGGCCCCGCCCTGGTCACCAAGGACGAGTTCACCGCCGGGCCGCTGATGACCTCCGCGGTCGACGGCGAAGTCCAGCAGAGCACCCCGACCGGTGACCTCGTGTTCACCCCGGAGTTCCTGGTGTCCTACATTTCCACGATCATCACGCTGAACCCGGGCGACGTGATCGCGACCGGCACCCCGGGCGGCGTGGGCCACGCCCAGGACCCGAAGCGCTACCTGCAGGAAGGCCAGATCCTGGTCACCACCATCGAGGGACTGGGCCAGCTGAAGAACCGCGTCATCAAGGAAGCCTGATGGTTGCCCGCCAGGACCAGACGACGGACCCGGAACTGCTCGCGGCGCTGCTGCAGGCACGGCGCGGCACGGCGTTCTTCGCCCGCAAGCTCAACGAGCTCTCCGACGCGGAACTCGACGGCGACTCGTTGCTGCCGGGCTGGACCCGCCGCCACATCACCGCGCACATCGGCTACAACGCCCGGGCCATCGCCCGGCTCATCGAATGGGCTGCCACCGGGGTGGAGACCCCGATGTACCCGTCCACGGAGGTCCGGGACCACGAGATCGACTTCGGCGCCACGCTGAGCCCGATCGCGCTCCGGCACCTCTTCGACCACTCCGCCGTGCACCTGAACGTCGAATGGCGCGACCTGCCGGGGGGCGCCTGGCACCACAAAGTCCGCACCATCCAGGGCCGGGAAGTGCCCGCCACGGAAACGGTGTGGATGCGCAGCCGCGAAGTCTGGATGCACGCCGTCGACCTCGCCAACGGCGCGAGCTTCGCCGACATCCCGGCACCGGTGCTGGAACGGCTCCTGACGGACATTACCGGCGCCTGGCACACCCGCGGCACCGATCAAGGCCTCGTCGTCACGGTCACCGACCGCGACCTGACGTTCGGGGACACGACGTCGGCGACCCCCACCGTGGTCTCCGGACCGCTGGCCGCCGTCGTCGAATGGGCCGCCGGACGCGGCAATGGCGGCGTCACCGCCACCGGGACAGGCACTGAAGCGAACGAGGGGACGGTTCCAGCCGCCCCGAAGTGGATTTGAGCACTGGCTAAACGGCAGTAAAACGGTCGTGAAAGCGGAAGGCCCCCTCGCCGAGGGGGCCTTCCGCTTTTCGTGCCTGGTTGGCTCAGCCCAGGTGCACGACTGGAGTGTCGCCAGCTGATCCGGTGAACGTCTCGCGGTCGATGTTGATGAGCAGGAGCGCTACCGGGGCAATCAGGATCGCGACGCCTGCGGCCCAGAGGAACACCATGGCATAGCCTGCAGAGAGGGCCGATAGCGTCGCGCCACCGGCCGTGGCTGCTGCGGCGATGGTGCCGAACAGGGCGATGCCGAGGGAGCCGCCGATCTGCTGCGAGGCGTTGACCAACGCACTGGCCACACCGGAGTCATCCTTGTCCACGCCGAACAGGGCGAGGTTCTGCATGGGCACGAACACCATGCCCAGCCCGATGCCAAGCAGAAGCAGGGCGGGAAGCATGTTGACGAAGTAGCTGCCCTGGGCGCTGACCTGTGTGAGCCACAGCATCGCAGCCGCCATGAAGACCGGCCCAGCGGCCGTCGGGATTTTGGCCCCCAGTTTCGGCAGGTTCTTCGCGACGAGCGCTGCCGTGATGATTACCGCAACGGTCATCGGCAGCGAAGCCAGCCCGGCGAGGAACGGCGCGAAGCCCAGCACGATCTGGATGTACAAGTTGATGAACAGGATGCCGCCAATGAGGACAGCGCCGGAAAGGAACGACGCCAGGAAGGCGGCCGCGCGGTTTCGTTCGGTGGCCACGCGCAGCGGCAGGAGCGGATGCCTGACTTTCGTCTCGACCAGGACGAAGAGTGCCAGGAGAACTGCGCCGGCGGCAATGAAGACCCAGGCTTCGGGGGCATCCCAGCCGTGCTCGGCGTTGGTGAAGCCGTAGACAAGGGATCCCAAGCCGAGGGCTGCCAGAATGACCCCGGGCCAGTCGTACTTGGTGGACCCCTGGGCCTTGCTTTCACTGACCAGGGACCACACGCCGAAGAGGGCGATAGCGGCAATCGGCACATTCACGAAGAAGCACCAGCGCCAGTTCACGTGTTCGGTCAAAAACCCGCCCAGCAGGACACCGGCGGCCGCGCCGACGCCGGTAATGGAACCGAAAATCGCGAACGCCGTGCCGCGGTCCCTTCCGCCAGGGAAGGCGACGGTCAGGAGCGCCAAGGCAGCAGGGGCCAGCAGCGCAGCGAACACGCCCTGCAGCGCGCGGGCGCCGATCAGCTCCCAGGGCTGCTGCGCGATGCCGCCGACCAGGGACGCGGCGGCGAAGCCGACGGCGGCCACAAGGAACGTCCGCTTGCGGCCCCAGAAGTCTGCGATGCGTCCGCCGAGCAGCAGGAAGGCACCGAAGGCCAGCGCGTAGGCCGTGACCACCCAGGAGCGGGTCGAGTCGCTGATCCCCATCTCGAGCTGGAGGCGCGGAAGCGCCAGATTCACGATCGTGCCGTCCAGCACCACCATGAACTGCGCGAGGGCGAGGAACACCAGCGCCCACCAGCGTTTCCCTGGCCTGCTCCCCCGCCGGACGACTGCCTCTTCCAACTGCGTTGCCATACCCATGTCCCATCCTCCAAAGTAGTAATACTTATAAAAGTATAACTATCGCGGGCGACGGGTCATGACCGTTGCAGGGGGTGATGTGGGTTACTCGGGTTCGGAGAGTATCGAGGCGAGGCGCTGCAGGGCCGGGAGGCTGGCGGCAATTTGCTCGCGCTCTTCAGGCAGCAGCCGGGAACTTGCCGACTCCAGCGCCTCCGCCCAGGCACCCTCCAGGAGCGCCTTGATCCGCTGGGATTCGGCCGTGGGGTGGAGGGCGACGTAGCGCTTGTCCGCGGCGTCGCGGATCCGGGTGACGAGGCCGGCGGCGACCAGCTCACGCAGCTGGACGCTGACGTTGCTGAACTGCCGCCCCAGACGGGAAGCGACTTCCGCGACGGTGATGCCGGGGTGGCTTTCGATGACGCGGAGGATTTCCAGGACGCCGTTGGACAGCGGCCGGACGCCGGTGTCATTGTGCGACTTCCGCCGGACGTCGGCGGAGATGTCGATCACGGCGACGGCCAGGGCCCGGTGGTCGACTGCCTCGTCCAGCACTTCGCCTGCGCCAATACTTTCCATTCCATAAGCATAGGCGTCCGTCTGCGAGGGCAGGCTTAGCCCTCGTCGCAGAGCAGGTGATACCAGTTATCGGCGAGCACCTCGAGGGCGTGCTCCCGGTTTGGTTCAAACTTCCGTCGGGTCCAGAGCGTGGCCACGTAGTCGAGCGAGGTGAAGGCCAGGGTGCCGCGAATGTGGTGCGTCTCCTCCGGGAAGCGCCCTGCCAGCTCCATTCCGCGCACGAGGTCCGAGATGACCTCCTCATGCCATCCCTCGACCAAGGCGCGCACTTCGCGATCGATGGCGGCGGCCTCCTCGAGCACGTCGAGGTACGGGCGGAAGACCGGCCAGAGCGCCGCCCGCGACTCCAGCCAGGCGAGGATGCCCGCCAGTTCGCCCGCACGCACGACGTCGACGAGCTCGGCCGCGGTCGATCCCCGTTCGGGGCCGGCCGCGCGGTCCAGTACGGCGTTGACGCGGGCCATGAAGTCCCGCATCAGGTCGCTGCGCGTGGGGTAATAGGCGTAAAAAGTCACCCGGGTGGTACCGGCCGCAGCGGCGATCTCATCGATCGTCGTCGCGGCGTAGCCCTTCTCGGTGAAGAGCTCCAGCGCCCGTTCGACGATCACGTCGCGGGTCAGCTGCTTCTGGGCTTCTCGCAACGACGACATGGATCAATCCTAACGGTGTTGTGCGGCGTCAGGTTCGAGCGGGCGCGCCGCACGCAGCGCGGCCGGACCGGCGTCGGCGAACCGGCGCAGCTTGGGGACGGGGATTCGGTAGTTAAGCGCGGCGGCGGTGCCGGAACCGTCCGTGTTGTCCCAGCGAAGCAGCATCGAGTCCGCGCCCCCGCCGGGCTCGCAGTAGTCGGGAGGCCCGACAGCCGGCGCGAAGCCCGCCGACTTGAGCGAGAGGCCGAAGCCCTCCGTCCAAAAGTAGGGCTGGAAGTCGAACTCGGGCGCCGCGTCACCCTTCAGGAGGCCGACGCCGGCGACCCTGGCCTGGTCGATGGCGCTGGTCCAGAGGGGCACCCGTTCCACCCCGCGGCGGGTCGGGAAGGACGCCACATCGCCGGCGGCGACGATGTCCGGCCGGAGCCTGCCGCGCGAATCGACCCGCAGCTCTCCGTCGACGAGAAGGTTCGAGCCGGCGAGCCAGCCGATGTTCGGCTCATCGCCGATGGCGGTGACCACCAGGTCAGCCTCCAGCACGGTGCCGTCGGCCAGGACGACCTTTGCCCCGGCACCGTGATCGACAAGCCGGGCCTTCCCGCCGCCAACCACGCGCAGTCCGCGCCGGATGGCGGCGGCTGTGAAGATGTCCGCCAGATGGTCGCCGAGCTGACGCGCCAGGGGCTTGCCGTCGGAGACGAGGGTGACCTCGCAGCCCACGTGCACGCAACCGGACGCGACCTCCATGCCCAGCGCTCCGCCGCCGATCACGATAACCGACGGGCGCGATGCGACGCGTTCCTTGAGGAGGATCGCATCCTCGATGGTGCGCAGGGTGAGTTCCCGGTGGGAGCCGTCCCGTTGCGGTCCGGCTGTTCCCTTCTTCTGCGTCTCTTGCGCACCCGCCCCGAGTCGCTTTGCCCGGGAACCCGAAGCGATGACGAGGCCGTCATACGGCAGCTCCCCTCCCCCGTCCAGGCGCACCAGCCGGGCCCCGACGTCCAGGCCCGTGGCGCTGACTCCGAGCAGCTCCGTTGCTTCGTGGGTCGGCTCGGGGAGCACATGGGGTTGGAGTCCGCCGTCGCTGTTCCCGTCGCTTTGCCCGTCGACAGCGTGCAGCAGCGCCTTGGAGAGGGCCGGCCGGCTGTAGGGCTGGTGGCGCTCCGCGCCCACAACGGTGAGCTCGCCGTCGAAGCCGGCCGAGCGCAGCGAGTCGCAGGCCGTGAGCCCGGCGATGCCGTTGCCGACCACCACGATCTTTCGCATCGTCATGCCGCGGCCAATCGCAGTGCGGCAACCGGGCAGACCCTTACCGCCGCCTTCGCGGCGTCCAGGTCAGCGCCTTCGACGTCCGGGACGTCGAGTACCAGCTCGCCGTCATCGTCGAGGTGCATCAGCCGGGGCGCGGCTTCTTCACAGAGGCCGTGACCCTCGCAGCGCGGCCGGTCAAGTTCGATCCTCATGCTGCCACCACCTTGGCGACCTGGAGCGACTCGAGGCTCCGTGTGATGTTGCTCGGCTCCCGGACCTCGTCGGTAACCGTCAGCGTTTTCACCCTGCGGGCAAGCGCCTCAATGATCGCATGCGCTTCCAGTTTCGCCAGGCCCTGGCCGGCGCAGCCGTGCGGTCCGTAGCCGAAGGACAGGTGGTCCACCGGGTTCCGCATCACGTTGAAGGTGTCGGGATCCCCGTAGTGCCGCGGGTCGCGGTTGCCGGCCCCAAAGAGGATGCCCACCTGGGCACCTGCGGGAATCGTGACGCCCTCGATCTCCACGTCGCGCATTGCCTTGCGGCCCCAGATGTGGACCGGGGCCCAGTAGCGCAGCACTTCGGCGAACGCTGCGGGGACCAGGTCCGGGTTCTTCCGGACCAGTTCGAACTGCTCCGGGTGGCGGCCGAACAGCGCAATGATGTTCCCGATTGACGCGATTGTCGTGTCAACGCCCGCTCCCAGGTACTGGTGGATGATGTGCCCCGCAGAACCCTGGGGAATGTCGCCGCGTGTCTCGGCATCGAAAATACCTCGGCCGATTGAGCCGGGTGTGAGGTCTTCTGCGGTGACCGACGAGCACCAGCCGTAGAGCTCGCCGGCGATCGGGAAGCTCTCCTGGGTGCGCTGGTTCAGCGGGCCGAGGACCTGCATCGCGGCCTGGCCCCAGCGCAGCATGTTGTCCTTGACGTGTCCTTGGAAGCCAATGAGGTCGGCAACGATTTCGATCGGGAAGGCGCGGGCCAGGGAATCGATGGCCTCGAAGCTGCCGCTGGCGGCAAGCTCGGCGACGAGCTTGTCAGCCTTTTCGTCGATGACGACTTTCAGGCCGCGGAGCGCCCGGGGGGTGAGGTTTTGGGACAGCGTGGCGCGGAGCTGGGTGTGGACGGGCGGGTCGGAGGCAAGGGAGGTGCCCTGCAGGGCCTCGTTCACCATGGGGTTGAAGCCGATGCTGGTGGACGACAAGGTCTCCGGATCGCCGAGCGCGTCGCGGATGACGTCGTAGCGCGTCAGGACGTAGAGGTCGTTCTTGGGGAGGTGGACCACTGCGGCCTGCTCGCGGAGCGCTGCGTAGGTGGGGTAAGGGTCGACCAGGACGTCGTCGTCCCAGATGTCGATGCCGGATTCGGTGGGTGCAGTCACGGTGTTCTCCTTGTGGATTTTAGGTGGTCAGGTCAGTGCCGGAGGCCGTCAGGCTTAGACGGCCGCCTCGGCGTTTACTTCGGTGGTCTCGGCGATGGCCTCCGGCGCGGGCGCCGAGGACCGGGCAGAGATGAAGAGGGTGAGAGTGGCGGAGAGGATCGCCGCGATGCCCGCGGTGAGGTATACAGCCTGGAACCCCTGGCCCAGTGAGGTCCCTGCCACGCCCTGGATTTGCGGCTGTGCGGCGTTGAGGGCCTGGACCATACCGTCGACCGCCGGGGTGGGCGCGCCGCCTGCCAGTGCCTGGCCGGAGAATTGGGCGATGACCCCGTCCCAGCCGGCGAGGAAGCCCAGCGGCGGCACGTTCGCCAGCCCGCTGACGGCCTCTGCGGGCAGTCCCGCCCCGCCGAGGATCCCGGCAAGGGGACCCGCGAAGGCCGTGGCTCCGATGCCGAAGGCGATGGCTGAGCCGACAACGGGGCCGAGGGCGAAGCCGAGGTCGCGCAGGAGGTTCGTCGTCGCCGAAGCCATGCCGATCTGCTGGGGCGGGACGGTGTTGATGGCAACAGCGGTGACGGAACCGACGGTGAGCGCGAATCCGATACCCAACAGCAGGAGCGGCGGAATGAAGGCCGTCCAAGGGGTGCCGCCGAAGGCCTCCGGAGTGCCGAGGGCGAATGTCGAGAGCCAGAAACCGGAGACTGCCATGAGGACGAAGCCCGCGGTGAGCACCCAGCGCGGTGCTACGTGGTGGATGAGCCACCCCACCACCGGGATGAAGGCGAATGCCGGGCCCTGGATGAAGACGAACAGCACACCGACCTTCCAGGTCTCGGCCAGCGCGAGTCCACTGACGGCGACGCTGGTGCTGAAGCAGATCGCGAGGAAGGCGAACATGCCGGTGACCGCCACAATGCCGGTGATCGAGTAGGCGCTGTTCTTGAACAGCGACAGGTGAATCAGGGGCTGCGCGGTGCGTGATTCGATGACGACGAAGGAGACCAGGAGGATTCCGCCCGCGACGTAGCTTGCAATCACCTGGGCGCTGCCGAAGCCGGCATCAACCGCTGTCACCGTGGCGTAGAGGACGGCGATAAGTCCGAGCGCGAGCGTAATCTGGCCGGGGATGTCCAACTTGCGCCCCTCGGCTGCCGCGGAGTCCTTCGCCCGGAGCGCGACGAGGAGTACGAGCACGGCAATTGCGGCCGCAACCAGGTAGGCCGCCCGCCAGCCGCTGAACTCGTTCGGCGCACCCGGCGCAGCACCCGGCACGGTGAAGAACTGCGCGGTGAAGCCAGCGAGCACTGGGGAGATCACCGCGCCGAGGGACAGGAACCCGGCCCACGTGGCGATGACCTTCGCCCGTGCGCGGTGATCCGGGGTGATCGCGGCGATCATGGACAGCGAGATGGGGAACAGGATGCCCGCCCCAATGCCGCCGACGGCCTGGGCGGCGATCATCATCTCGGTTGTCGGCGCCAGCGCAGCCATGACGGAGCCGACGATGCTGACCCCGGCTCCGATGTACAGAAGCTTCTTGCGTCCGAACACGTCGCCCAGGAGGCCCCAGCTGAGTTCGAACACGACAATACCCATCAAGAACATGCCCGCGATCCAGGTCAGGCCCGCGCCTGAAGTATGGAATTCCGCGGCGAACGTGCCGCTGAGGGCGCCCGGCAGCGCGTTGGTGATCTGGGCCAGTGTGACCGCGCTGTAGGCGGCTATGAAAGTGGCTCGTACCGAGCCGCGGCTCGGTACCGAAATGGTCTGACTCATCGATGAAACTCCTTTGTTCCGGGTCGATCCTCCGGTGACGCGCCATGACTGGTGCCCTGCCGGAGCAAGAGCCGGCAGGCGGAGGTGGATGTGGCGCTCACCACAGTCTGATATCAATCTTTACGAGATGTCAAGAAAACATACTCAACGTTTGCTTCATGAACGCATCGACACCCAAAGGACGTGTACGGCTCGTCTGTTTTCTTGACACACTGTAAAGAAAGATGTGATGCTGGCTACACCGCAACGGGGCTACGGCACGGTCAGGCACCCCGGCGCCCCTGTATTCAGCACCCGATCTTCAAGGGAGAAGCCAAGTGAGTCACACCACACCCGTCGATAGCGGGGACGCGTTCCACGCCCCCACCGGGCAAACCGTCAATACGGTATTGGGTCCCGTCCCTGCCTCGGAACTGGGCGTAGTCGCGCTCCATGAGGCCCTATTGTCAGTGGTCCCGGGCGCCCAGTACGCACCAGAGATCTCCATGGACAGGGCACAGATCTTCGAGGCCCTGGCGGCCAAGCTCGCGGACTTCCGCGAGCACGGCGGGCAGACGATCGTCGACAGCACGGGCATGTTCCACGGCCGCGACCTCAAGCTCTACGAGGCGTTGTCCCGCACCACCGGCGTCCACATCGTCGCCTCCACGGGCCTAGGCCCGGAGGAAGAACTCGGCGGATACTTCCTGACGCCGCAGACCAACCCGCCCACCCCGTGGCCGGCCGAAAAGTTCGCCGATCTCTTCGGCAAGGAGGTCACTGAGGGGATGGTGGTTCCCCGGGTCGAGCGCCGCGCCGCCGCCGGCATCGTCGCGACCATTGCCGACCGCGCCGGCATGACCCCGACCGAGGAAAGCCTGTTCCGCGGCTCCGCCCGCGCCGCCAGGAACACCGGCGTCCCGGTCTCTATCCGCTTTGGCGCCGATGTCCTGCACGATCTGGACATCGTCCTGGACGAGCAGCTCGGAGCCGACCGGGTGCTCGTCGGCGACCTCGACCGCAAGCACGCCGCCGGCTCCGCCAGCGAGGTGGCCGCCCGGGGAGCCTTCGTCGGCATCGACCATGTGGGCCTGAACGACCACGCGGACTACCTCACCGACCATGACCGCGCCGAACTGGTGCTCGGGCTCGTCAAGGCAGGCCATGCCGACAGGATCATCCTGTCGGGCAACTCGATCGGCGTTGCCAAAGGTCTGCCGGAGTACAACCTGCCCTACAGCCACGTCCTGACGACGTTCGTGCCGTTCCTCAAGGCCCACGGCCTGAGCGACGAAGACGCCCGGCGCATCCTCGTGGATAACCCGCGCAACCTGCTGACCGTGCGCTAAGCACGCCTCGGCACACACACAACAAGCTTTCGAAACCCTGAGGTGAACGAATGACCAAGGTCAACACCGTGCTGGGAACCATCCCGGCCGAAGAACTGGAAATCGTGGCGGTCCACGAACACATCGGCTACGGCATGCCCGGGTCCGAACTGGATACCAGGTGGTGGAAGTCGCCGGAGCAGGCTTACGAGGAAACCGTGCCGAAGCTGCGGAAGTTCCGCGAATACGGCGGCGGTACCTTCGTGGACGCCACGGGCATCTGCAACGGCCGCGACGTCGACTACTACAAGTCCCTGTCCCGGAAGACGGGCGTGCACATCGTTGCCTGCACCGGCTTCGTCGGCGGAGACACCGCCCTGCCGCACTTCTCCCGCGCGAGCGTGGACTACCTCACGAAGGTCTTCATCCACGAGATCACCGTCGGCATCGGCAACACGGGCGCCAAGGCCGGCGTCATCAAGGTCGGCGTGAGCCGCGGCGGACGCATGACGGATCTGGACAAGCGCATTTACCGGGCCGCGGCCCGCGCCGCCGTCGTCACCGGCGCTCCGGTCCTGACCCACCTGGCCATCGACCCGGAACCGGCAGTGAACATCTTCAACGAAGAAGGCCTCCCGCTGGACCGCGTGCTCTTCGGCCACGCCGACGACGGCCTGAACGCTCCGGTCACCCCGCACGATTGGATCTACGAGCAGGGCGGCCGCATCGGCTTCGACACTTTCGGCTACGACCTCGAGCTGCCTGATCCGCCGTTCTGGGGCCGCAAACGTGCCGAACGCATGGAGCACTTCGTCAACCTCGTGAACAAGGGCTATGCGGACAAGCTCCTCGTCTCGGCGGACGCAAACTGCAGCCCGCTGGGCTGGCCGGGCGTGAAGGGCCACACCATCAACTACATCTTCGAGGACATGATCCCCGACATGCGCGCGGCCGGTATCGACGACGCCACCCTCAAACTCCTGCTTGAGGACAACCCGGCCGACTTCCTGTCCCTTCACGCCTGACCCCGGACAGACCACCACAAGTTGCCCGTTCCGCCAGACATGGCCCGGGCCCAGAAAGAGTCAAGAAAGAGATGAAACCATGAAGGCTGAAGACATCAAGAACCTCAAGATCGCCATCGTCGGCGCGGGGTACGGCGGCGCCGCGGCGGCCAAGGCCCTGAGCCTGCTCGGTGCCGACGTCAGCGTGTACGAACAGGCATCCCAGATGCGGGAGGTCGGCGCCGGCATCGGGCTGCGTCCTGCCACCATGCACCGGTTCAGCCAGTGGGGCATCTTCGACACGATCGCGAACGTAAGCTCCCCGAGCGACTACTTCGAAATCCTCACCGCCACGGGTGAGCCGATCATGAAGGACACCTGGCCGGAGTTCGGCGGGCAAAGCCAGACCCACCTCATCCACCGCGGCGACTTCATCGACGCCCTCCTGAGCGTGCTGCCGCAGGGCATGGTGCACCTTGGCCACAAGCTGGAGACCATCGAGGACAAGGGCGGCCGCCCCGTCCTGACCTTCACCAACGGCACGACGGTCGAGGCGGACCTGGTGGTCGGCGCCGACGGCATCAAGTCAGTGGTGCGCGAGCAGCTCTTCAGCGACAAAGGCCCGGTGTTCTCCGGCGAACACGCCTACCGCGCTGTGATCTCCGCCGGCGACGCCCACGGCATGGTGGTGGACGACAACCTGCGGATGTACATGGGCAGGGGCACGAAGGTCTACCTGCTGCCGCTGCGCCACCGCAACCAGATGTCCTTCGATATCACCGCACTGTGCCCGGACAGCACCTGGGCCCCCACCATCACGAAGGATGACCTCGTGGCGACGGTGGAGGGCTTCGACAAGCGGATCGTCAACATCGCCCGCGGCCTCGACATGGACACCGTCAACATCCGCGCCGTCTACGACATCGACCCGGTCGACACGTGGCACACGGACTCCGTCGTGCTCATGGGCGATGCGGCCCACTCGATGCTGCACCACCAGGGCCAGGGCGCCAACTCGGCCATCGAGGATGCCGGTGCGCTCGCCGATGCCTTGGCGGAGGCCGGCTCTGTCAAGGATGCACTGGCCCTGTTCCAGGCAACCCGCAAGCCGGTAACGGACGAGCTGCAGCGCATCTCGCGTCAGGGGTGGACCGAGGACGAGGTCAATGACGTCTTCCCGGGGCAAAAGCCCACGTCCCAGAAGCCCGCCGCCGTCAACGCACCAGCAGAGTCGAAGGCCTGACCCATGACCATCCATCCCGAAATTGCCAAGATCCTCAGCACCCTGCCGGCGCCCGACGGCTCGCCGCTGAACCCGGGGGCCATGCGCGCCGGCGAGGCCGCGCAGGTTCCCGCATTGGAGGACCGTCTGCCGCTGCACTGCGTCGAGGACGCCACCGCAGTGACGCCATCGGGCGAGGTGCCCGTGCGGATCTACACGCCGGCCGGGGCCGACGCTCATGGGCTTCTGGTGTACCTCCACGGCGGGGCATTCTTCCTCGGCAGCCTGGACACGCACGACCACGTTGCCCGGGCCCTGGCCAAGGAGACAGGTCATAAGGTCATCTCTGTCGGCTACCGCCTGGCGCCCGAGGCTGCTTTCCCTGCCGGCCTCGACGACTGCTACGGGGTGGTCCGGTGGGCCGCCGAGCAGGGTACGAGCCTGGGCTGGGACGGCAAGAACCTTGCCATCGCCGGCGACAGTTCGGGCGGCAACTTCGTCGCTGCCGTCGCAGCGATGGCCCACGACGACGGGTTCGACCGGATCACGCATCAGGTCCTCTTCTACCCGTCCCTGGACCTGGACTTCGACGTCGACCGCTACGCCTCGCTGCGGGAGAACGCCGAAGGATTCGGGCTGGAGACGGCGGGCCTCAAGCCGTTCAACTCCTTTTACCTGGAGAGCGGGGCGGACCCGGCGGACCCGCTCGTCTCCCCCATCAAGCGCGATGACCTCACAGGCCTGCCGGCGGCGCTCATCATCACCGCCGAGCACGACCCCCTGCGCGATGAGGGCGAACTTTACGGCCAGCGACTGGCGGAGGCCGGCGTCGTGGCGGCCGTCAGCCGCTACCCGGGGGCCAACCACGGCTTCGTCCAGAACTTTTCCTGGATCCCGGAGTTCTACCGGGCCTTCGAGGAAGCAGGCGACTTCCTGAACGCGGGGGCCGGGCAATGACGGGGCCAGTCGCTGTTCATCCCCTGGTCTCGCCGTGGGGCCGGTTCGGACTCTACAGCTTCTTCATCGACGCTCCCGAGCCCGCCATCGTCGACACCGGGATCGCGTCCTCGCCTGCCGAAGGCATGGTCCCGGCACTGGAGGCGATCGGCCGCCGGATCGAGGACGTGCGCTGGATCCTGCTGACCCACGGCCACATCGACCACCTCGGCGGTGCGCACGCCCTATGGGAGCTCACCGGACGGCGCGCGAAGGTCGTGATCCACGAGGCCGACGCGCCTCTGCTGCGCTCCCGGCGCGCGCACGTCGACCAGTACGTGGACGTGCGCCAGCAGTACATCGACAATCCGAATGCCATCGAGGAGCAGACGAAAGCCGCGAACCACGTCATCTCCGGCGAGATGGAGCCGACCATGCTGGTTAGGGGCGGCGAGACCCTCGCCCTGGGCGGGGACGTCACCGTCTCGGTCCACCACATCCCCGGCCACACGGCCGGGTCCGTCGCCTACGTCGTGGACGGGCAGCAGTCGGTCTTCGTCGGCGACGCCGTGCAGATCCACGGAGCGGCCAACGGCTTCCCCGGCTACGAGGATCCGGCCGCCTACCGCTCAAGTCTGCGGTACCTGCGCGACGACGTCCGCCCGCAACACCTGTACCTGGGCCACCCGTACCGGGGTGCTGACGGCGTGCCGTACGGCGTTGAACTGGACCGTGAGGCGGCCCGGAATGCCCTGCAGGGAAGCCTGGACCTCGAGACCCGAATCGACGACGCCGCCCGCCGGTACCTTCGCGACGGCCTCCAGGAGACGGACTCGCCATACTCGCCCTTCGCCCGCGTCGCTGCAGAACTCGGCTACGCGGGCGACCCCAGCCTCGAGCCGTCCCCGTTCTTCACGACGCTCCACGGCTACCGCACGGCCTTTGACCGCCTGACCAAAGATGAGGAGCTTCGCACCCATGGATGACCTGAAGATGTTGGATGCCGGCGCGGAGAAAATCGCCGTCCGCAAGGACCTCCGGGTCCCGATGCGGGACGGCGTCGAGCTCGCCGCGGACGCCTATCACGGTACCGGGGACAAACCGCGCCCCGCCCTCGTAGCCCTGAGCCCCTACGGCAAAGAACTGCAGGCGCTGGCCCTCACAACCCCGCCACAGCGGCGCCCCAGCCCGATGTGGGACGGCTGCATCGAGGCCGGCGACATCGCCCGCATCGTCAAGGAGGACTACGTTCACGTCATTGGCGACCTGCGCGGCTCGGGTCACTCCGGCGGCGAACATATCGGCAATTACAACGCCGGTGGCGTGTCGCTTGGCCAGGACGCCTACGACTTCATCGAGTGGGTCGCCGCGCAGCCGTGGTGCGACGGCAACGTCGGCATGGTCGGCATCTCCTATTTCGGCTCCATGCAGGTGCTGGCAGCGGCCGAGCGGCCGCCGCACCTGAAGGCGATCTTTGTCTCCGGCGGCCACTACGACTTCTACGAGACCACCTACCATGGCGGCATCATGTGGTTCATGCCCCGTGCCGCCCGCGAGGGCCGCGGCGGCGATTCCGGCTGGGCGTTCACGGACAACGTCAAGTCCCGCATGATCGAGAAGTACTCCCCCGGGGAATTGACGAAGCTGGTTGCCACGCGTCTTGCGGACCCGGACGTGGCCGCCTGGCCGAACCTGGTCCATGTCCTGAACTACCCGAAGAACCACGAGGCCTGGTTCGACATTGTGATGAACGAGCTCGACGGGGACTGGTACGAGGAGCGCAACCCCATCACGCTGGCCCCGAACATCGACATCCCGGTCTACCTGCAGATCGACCAGGGCCGCGGCTGGACGATGGACGGCACGATTGAGCTGTTCAAGGAGCTGAAGGGCCCCAAGAAGCTGGACATCGGCCCGTACCCGCCGATGCAGTCGCGTCCCTTCATCGAAGAACACGACAAGATGTTCCGGTGGTACGACTACTGGATCAAGGGCATCGACAACGGCGTCATGGACGAGCCGGCCGTGAGCGTCTTCGTGGAGGGCTCGCGTGAGCTGGTAACTGCGGAGGCGTGGCCGCCGAAGGACGTCGAGTACAAGTCCCTCTATCTGCGCCCGCGGCACAAACTGTCGACCGAGCCCGAGCTGATGGGCGCGGAGTACGCCGCCCCGGACGGCTTCTACCAGGCGCCGCTGACAGTGACCGACAAGGTGGAGATCATCAGCTGGTCCACCCCTGTCTTCGAGGAGGACACGGAGATGATCGGCACCGGCGCCGCGCACATCTTCGCCGAGATCGACCAGCCGGACACCAACTTCATCCTCCGCCTGTGGGATTACGCGCCCACCGGCGCGCGCCAGCTGATCACCAGCGGATACCTGAAGGCCTCGCACCGCGAACTTGACGACCGCAGCACCGAGGGCAACCCGCTCCACCCGCACACCCGCAGTGTGCCGGTGGAGCCGGGGACGATCGAGGAGTACGTCCTGCGCCTCTATCCGTTCGCGAACACTTTCAAGCCGGGCCACAAGCTCATCGCAGAGCTTTCGAACGGCGAGCCGCTGGCCGACGAGCACAACGCGCTGCTGCCGCCGGATGCCTTCCATCTGCCGGTGGGTCGGCCCGTCACCCACAAGATCTACCGCGACGCCGCCCACCAGTCCAGGCTGGTCCTGCCGTTCACCTCCCGCCAACCGGCGGGGGGCCAGCCGGCGGTCGTCCAGGCGCGCTGATGCCATGCGGCAGCTGACAACACCAGGGCGCAGCCAACAGGCTGCGCCCTGGTGTTGTCAGCTCACTCAGCCAGCAGGAAGCACCAGTTCTCGACCATCAGATCCAGTGAAGTATCGCGGTCCACGGTCCAGCCGAGCCGCATCCAGCGCCGGGAAAAGAACTCCAGCTCGCCGAAGGCCAGCGCGCAGCGGACCCGGCGGCTGGCCGGGGCAAAACGCCCGGCGCTGTCGAGGCCCGCCTGCATGTCGTCGATCGCCGTGTCGAACCACTGGTCCAAAGCCGCCTGGATGTCCGGTTCGCTGGCCGCGGCCTGGTGAGCCGCCACAACATAGGGGCGGATGTCGGCCCACTGGTCAAATTTCCGGGCCAGCCAGACCCTGATCAGCTCGCGGTCTCCGGACTCCACCACCGAATGCAGCGGCGGGACATCGGCCTCCGTCAGCATCTCGTTGGACCGCTCGACGAGCGAGCGCATGAGCTGGGCTTTGGACGGAAAATGCGAATAGAAGGTTGCCCTGGTGGTGCCCACGGCAGCGGAGATGTCATCCACCGTGGTGGCGGCGAACCCTTTCTCCTCGAAAAGCTCCAGCCCCTTGTCGAGGAAAAGCCGGCGGGTCATCTGCTTTTGAGCGTCTCGAATGCTTGCCACGCCCCCAGATTAGTCCCCCGATTCACCGCATTCGTTCACTTGATGCTGTTTTCAGCCACTGAACCGACGTAAGCCGCGAGGTGCTCGCCGGTGAGGGTGGAGCGGGCGGCCACAAGGCTGCCGGGCGTGCCCTCGAAAACGATCCGGCCGCCGTCGTGCCCGGCGCCGGGACCAAGGTCGATGATCCAGTCGGCGTGCGCCATGACCGCCTGGTGGTGCTCGATGACGATGACCGATTTGCCGGAGTCGACGAGCCGGTCCAGGAGTCCCAACAGGTTCTGGACGTCGGCGAGATGCAGGCCGGTGGTGGGCTCGTCGAGGACGTAGACATCACCCTTCTCCGCCATCTGGGTGGCGAGCTTGACGCGCTGCCGCTCGCCACCGGACAGCGTGGTGAGCGGCTGGCCCAGGGTGAGGTAGCCCAGCCCGACGTCGACGAGCCGGTCGAGGATCTTGTGGGCCGCCGGGGTGCGGGCCTCCCCTTCGCTGAAGAACACCGCGGCTTCGGTCATCGACATGGCCAGCACCTCGGCAATATTCCGGCCACCCAACGTGTACTCCAGAACTGCCGCCTGGTACCGGCGGCCCTCGCAGTCCTCACAGGTGGATTCGACCGTGGCCATGACACCGAGCTCGGTGAAGATGACACCCGCGCCGTTACAGGTGGGGCAGGCACCCTCCGAATTGGAGCTGAACAGCGCCGGCTTCACGCCGTTGGCCTTCGCGAACGCCTTGCGGATCGGCTCGAGGAGGCCCGTGTACGTCGCAGGGTTGCTGCGCCGCGAACCCTTGATGGCGCCCTGGTCAATCACCACCACACCGGCCCGGCCGTCCACCGAGCCGTCGATCAGCGAGCTCTTGCCCGAACCTGCAACACCCGTGACGACGCAGAGCACGCCGAGCGGGACGTCGACGTCCACGTCCTTGAGGTTGTGCGTCGAGGCGCCCCGCACCTCGAGCGTGCCGGACGGGGTACGCACGGAGTCCTTCAACCTGGCCCGGTCGTCGAGGTGCCGCCCGGTGATGGTGTCGCTCGCCCGCAGGCCCTCCACGGTTCCCTCGAAGCACACGCTGCCGCCCGCCGTACCCGCGCCGGGGCCAAGGTCAATGACGTGGTCGGCGATGGCGATGGTCTCCGGTTTGTGCTCGACGACGAGCACGGTGTTGCCCTTGTCCCGCAGCTGCAGCAGCAGCTGGTTCATCCGTTCGATGTCATGCGGGTGCAGGCCGATCGTCGGCTCGTCAAAGACGTAGGTGATGTCGGTAAGGGACGAGCCCAGGTGCCGGATCATTTTGGTGCGCTGGGCCTCGCCGCCGGACAGGGTGCCCGCCGGCCGGTCCAGCGAGAGGTAACCCAGCCCGATTTCGGCGAACGAGTCGAGCAGGTGCTGCAGGCCTTTCAGCAGGGGTGCGACGGAAGGGGCGTCAAGCTCGCGGATCCATGCGGCGAGGTCGCTGATCTGCATCTCGCAGAGGTCCGCGATGTTCTTGCCCTGGATCTTCGCGGACCTGGCCTCCGGGCTCAGCCGGGTGCCGTCGCACTCGGGGCAGGCCTGGAACGTGATGGCGCGTTCCACGAAGGCCCGGATGTGCGGCTGCATGGCGTCGACGTCCTTGGAGAGCATCGACTTCTGGATCTTCGGGATCACGCCCTCGTAGGTCAGATTGATGCCCTCGACCTTGATCTTGGTGGGCTCCTTGTAGAGGAGGTCGTGCATTTCCTTCTTGGTGAACTTCGCGATCGGCTTGTCCATGTCGAAGCCGGCGCCGCTGAAGATCCGGCCGTACCAGCCGTCCATGCTGTAGCCGGGGATCGTCAGGGCACCCTCGCTGAGCGATTTGCTGTCGTCGTACAACGCCGTGAGGTCGAAGTCCGAAACCGAGCCCATCCCCTCGCAGCGTGCGCACATGCCGCCCAGGTAGACCACATCGCGCACCACGCTCCGCTCGACCCGGCCGCCGGCTTTCTCGGTACTCATCACCCCGCTCGCCTTGCGCGTCGGGACGTTGAAGGAGAAGGCAGTGGGTGGCCCGATGCGGGGCATGCCCAGGCGGCTGAAGAGGATCCGGAGCATGGCGTTCGCGTCGGTGGCGGTGCCGACGGTGGATCGGGGGTTGGCGCCCATCCGCTCCTGGTCAACGATGATCGCCGTCGTCAGCCCCTCCAGGTGGTCCACCTCGGGCCGCGCCAGGTTGGGCATGAAGCCCTGCACAAACGCGCTATAGGTCTCGTTGATCATCCGCTGCGACTCGGCGGCGATGGTGGCGAAAACCAGCGAGCTCTTGCCCGAGCCGGACACGCCGGTGAACACCGTCAAGCGGCGCTTCGGGATCTCGACGCTGATGTCCTTGAGGTTGTTCTCCCGTGCGCCCTGCACGCGGATCAGGTCGTGGCTGTCCGCTTCATGCAGCGCGGGCGGCTGCGTGTCCGTGCTCGTGGCAATGCTCATCGTGTCTCCATCTGTTGGGCGGGGCAGCCCCAAGCGTCCCCGTCGTCGTCGACTGGCTCTATCTAACCAGCTGGCGGCTGGTCCGGCGGTGGCCGGCGGGCACCTTAGATCGGCTGCTGGATGCGGATCAGGTTGCCCGCGGGATCGCGGAAGGCGCAGTCGCGCACCCCGTAGGCCTGCTCTGTCGGTTCCTGGACCACCTCGGCGCCGCTGGCCTGCAGCCGTTCGAAGGTGGCGTCGACGTCCTTGGTGGCCAGGAGGATGCGCGCATAGGTGCCCTTGGCCATCATCTCGTCGATGGTGCCGCGCTCTTCGTCGGTGACGCCGGGATCGGCGGCGGGCGGTTCCAGGACGATGGATGTGTCCGGCTGGCCGGCCGGGCCGACCGTGATCCAGCGCATCCCGCCGTAGCCGACGTCGTTGCGGACCTCGAAGCCGAGGGTGTCCCGGTAGAAGGCCAGGGCGGCGTCGGGATCGTTGTGTGGGAGGAAACTCGCGTGAATGTTGATGTCCATGGACTTCATGCTAGTTGCGGTTCGGGGGCCGGGACTTCTCGATTCCTGACCGGTCTGGTGACCTGTTTCGCGACGCATGAGGGCATCCCTGCGGTTGCCCTGGCTGCCTCGCGCCGGTAGACGCTGGGCGGCACGCCAACCAGTTCGGTGAAGCGGGTGCTGAAGGTGCCCAGCGACGAGCAACCGACCGTAAAGCAGACCTCGGTGACGCTCAGGTCGCCGCGGCGCAGCAGGGCCATCGCGCGTTCAATGCGCCGTGTCATGAGATAGCTGTACGGCGACTCGCCGTACGCCAGGCGGAACTCGCGGCTGAGGTGCCCCGCGGACATGTGGGCGCCACGGGCGAGGGCCTCGACATCCAGCGGCTGTGCGTATTCCCGGTCCATTCGGTCGCGGACGCGGCGTAACAGCGCGAGGTCGCGCAAGCGCTGCGCCCGGTCGGGTTTGCTGGTCACAAGTGCGATCGTTCTACGTCGTGCCGGAGTTGTCCAGCCCGGAGGTGTTCCTGAATCTCCGGCCGTTCCATTGTCTTTGGCGGCAAGCTCGCTGAGAATGAACCATGACGGTCTACCTGAGGTCTCTGGAAACTGCAGTCCCGCCAACCATCCTGGTCCAGCCCGAGGCCAGGGCCGTGTTCGCCGCCCAGCCGGGCCTCACTCGGCTCGGGTCCCGGCTCGTCAACACGTGCTTTGACTCCGCAGCCATCGACACCCGGCACACGGCGGTGGAGGAACTCACCGCGGACAGCCAGGCGGAAAACCCCCAGTTCTTCGACCCCGCCACCGGCCTGGTGCTCAGCCCCAGCACCAAGACCCGGAACGGCATTTTCGCCACGGAAGCGACCAAGCTTTTCATTGAAGCAGCCCAAAAAGCCCTCGATGCCTGCCCGGGCGTCGAGGAGCGGGACATCACCCACCTGATCACGGTTTCCTGCACCGGATTCTTCAATCCCGGCCCGGACTACAAGATTGTCCGGGCCCTCGGCCTGAATCCGGCTGTCCAGCGGTACCACCTCGGCTTTATGGGCTGCTATGCAGCCTTCCCGGCGATGCGGGCGGCGAAGTCCTTTTGCGAGGCGGATCCGGAGGCGACGGTGCTGGTGGTCTGCGCCGAACTCTGTTCCCTTCACGTCCGGACCTCCAATGATCCGGACACCATCATGGGGTCGGCGTTGTTCGCCGACGGCGCTGCCGCGGCCATCATCACAGCGCGGGACATCCCCGTGGAAACGCCCCTGCTGCGGCTGGACCACTTCGAAACCGTCCTGACGCCCGTCGGGGAGGACTCGATGGCCTGGAACATCGGTGACGAGGGCTTCGAGATGGTGCTGGGCAACTATGTCCCGCACATCATCGATGATCACATCATTGGCGCGCTGGAACCGCTCCTGTCCCGCGACGGCTCGCTGAAGGGGCTCCCCTACCGGGAGATCGAGCACTGGGGCATCCACCCGGGCGGCCGGAGCATTCTGGACAAGGTCCAGTCCAGGCTGGAGCTCAGCGACGAGCAGCTGGTCCCGGCCCGCGAAACTCTCCGAAACTTCGGCAACATGAGCAGCGCCACCGTCCTGTTCGTCCTCAAGCACATCCTCGAACTGCCGGCAGCGGACGATGCAGCAGACGACGCCGGGGCCGGCCCGGGCGCGGAACGGATCTGCTCCATGGCCTTCGGCCCGGGCCTGACGGTCGAGACGGCGCTCTTCACCCGGGTGGCGGCCACGCGGACCGCCGCAGCTCCGCGGCAGGAGCCAACGGCGGAACCAGCACAGTCCGTAGCGGTGCGGGTCTGAAAGCGGCCACGCTGAAACCGTTCAGCGCGAAGCGGGGCAGGGAACACCTTCGGGCGGCCCTCCTGCGGGACCGCGCATCCGACGCCGTCGAGGAAATGGACCTGCCGGGCTGCGACCCCGGCCTCCTGGAGCGCACGTATGCCCAGTTTGCGCTTGTCAACCGTGCCGTCGCCGGCTGGCGCGGCATCTACCGGTCCCGGATCAGGCCCCGGCTGTCCACCGCTTCCGCCACGTCCTTGCTGGATATCGGGTGCGGCGGGGGCGACGTTTCCGTGCTGTTGGCCCGGTGGGCGGCCCGGGACGGACTGCGTCTCGAGGTCACCGCCATTGACCCGGATCCGCGGGCGATCCTGTTCGCCCGCGCCCGCCACGCGACGGCGGACGTGACGTTCCGCCAGGCGGCCAGCGCGGAGCTGCTCGAAGAGGGCAACCGGTACGACCTCGTGGTATCCAACCATGTCCTGCACCACCTTGACGGGCTGGAAGCGTTTCTCGCCGAGTCGGCCCGGTTGTCCCGCGGCACAGTGGTCCACAACGACATCCGCCGCAGCCCCGCCGCCTACGCGCTGTTCTCTGCCGGCTCCTGGGTGCTCACCGGCTCCTACATCCGGCAGGACGGGCTGACCTCGATCCGCCGAAGCTACACCGCCGCGGAGCTGGCCGCCGCCGCTCCCCCGGGCTGGACCGTCGCCCGCCACGCCCCCTTCCGGAACCTGCTGCTGCACGGCACTCCCGGCGGCGCCAACCAGTCAGGGCCCGGTGCCAGTGGCTGAGGTTCTGATCATCGGTGCCGGTCCGGTGGGGCTGTTCATGGCCGCGCTGCTGCTGCAGGACGGCGTGGATGTGCAGGTGCTGGAACAGCGGGGCGCACCGGAGCCGCAGTCGCGCGCCATCGGCATCCATCCGCCGGCGCTGGCCGCGCTCGCGGGAACCGGAGTTGCCGAGGCCATGATTGCCGAGGGGGTCCAGATCCGCCGAGGAATGGCACTGGCCGGCGGAAAATGCCTCGCCCGGATGTCTTTTGCCGGCGTGTCGGACCGCTTTCCGTTCGTCCTGTCCCTGCCCCAGGCCCGCACTGAGGCGCACCTGGAACGGCGGGTCAACGAGCTCGGCGACGGCGCCCTGCACCGCGGCGTCCGCCTCACCGGGCTGTCCGACGACGGCGGCCGGGTCAGCGTGGAAGCCGACTCCGGAAGTGGCACCCTGCGCTATTCGGCGCCGCTGGTCATTGCTGCCGACGGCGTGCGTTCCACGGTGCGGGCGCTGCAGGGCGTCGACGTGCGCGTGAAAGAGTACCCGGACAGTTACCTGATGGGTGACTTCGCGGACGGGACGGGGTTCGGTCCGGACGCGGCACTGTTCCTCTCCGGCGCCGGCATCGTGGAGTCGTTCCCCTTGCCCGGCCAGCTCCGCCGCTGGGTGGTCCGGCTCGGTACCGGCGACTCCCCGGCCGGCGATTCCCCGCCCGGCGGCTCCCCGCCCGGCGGACCTGATGCCGGAGGACCCGGCGCCGACGCCCGGTGGCTCACGGGCTGCGTGCGCGAACGGACGGGACTCGCCATCGACGCCGGGACCAACAGCATGCTCAGCCGCTTCGGCGTCCGCACGCGCCTGGCCCCCCGGATGGTGGCCGGCCGGGTGGTGATGATCGGGGATGCGGCCCACGAGGTGAGCCCCATCGGCGGGCAGGGCATGAACCTCGGCTGGCTGGACGCGGCGGCGCTGGCACCGATCGTCTCGGCGGCCGTGCGCGGCCAGGATGTCGCGGATCGCCTCCGGAGCTTTGAGCGGACCCGGTTGCGGGCGGCGGCGAGAGCCGCACGCCAGGCGGAAATCAACATGGCCCTCGGCCGGCCCCTCACGGACCGTCTCCTGGCGCTGCGGAACCGTGGCATCGCAGGCGTCGCCGCAGTTCCGCCGGTGAATTCCCTGATCGCCCGCCGTTTCACGATGCACTAGGCAGCGCATTGGCACGGGTTTGCCCCGGAATAGACTGTGCGCATGGACGGACTTCCCGGGATGCGCGGCGCCGCATCGTATTGGGCGTTGCGGGCAGCGGCCGCCACGCTGCTGCTCGGCGCGGCAGCGTCTTGCAGCTACGGAACGGCCGGCGGCACCGCCTCCCCGGCAAGCGCGACGGCGTCGGCGACCCCGATCCCCACAGGCCCCGTGACCGCGGAAATCAGCCAGTTCCGCGACAACTACAGCAAGCAGATCATCGAAATCCAGCTCACGAACACCACCGGCCATGCCCTGACGGTCCTCGGCGCGGAACTGACCAGCCCTCTCTTCGCCGCCCCGATCATCTGGTCCGCCCGCACCGGCGGGATCGAGCTTCCGCCCGGACAGCCCAAGAGCCTGCCGGCGCCGTTGCCCGCCCCGGATTGCGGCAACCCGGCCGGACCGGGAGCCACCTCCGGGGCTGCGGGCGACGCCCACGTATCCCTGCGGCTGGCCACGCCGGAAGGTGCCGTGCCGGTCCCGGCCATGGCCCCGGCAACAGACCCGTTCGGCGTCCTGGCGCGGAACAATTCGGAGCTGTGCCTGGCCCGGGAAGCCTCGGCCGTCGCCACGATCGCGCTGGATCCCGAGCTCGAGGTCGCCGCGGACGGTCAGACCGCCGTCGTGCGTCTGCTGCTGCAACCGCGCGCCGCCGCCGGCGCCGGTGAACTGGTGATAGACCGGATCGAGGAAACCACGCTGCTGGCGGAGGCCTCACAAGCCCCGTGGCCCCGGTCGGTGACGGTCCGCGCCGGCGGGACCCCGGCCCAAGTGCGCCTCGGCATCAGGCCCTCCCGCTGCGATCCCCATGCAGTGGCCGAAGACAAGGTGGGCACACTCCTTCCCCTGCAGGTCAGGGTGGCGGGCCGCGAGGGAATTGTGAAGATCGACGCCGGCAGCCAACTTCGCGCCCGCATCTACGACTTTGTTACAAAGGCGTGCGGGCGCCAGTAGTGTGGGGGCATGCCCTATGACGCCAGGCCCACTGACTACAGCGCCGCCCGGATAAGCGAGACCGTCCAGGAGATCCTGAGCGCCGGCATCCTCCCGCCGATTGTCCAGGCCGGACACCCGGTGCTCCGGCACGTGGCGGCGCCGTACGATGGCCAGTTGACTGATGCCGACCTCGGCCACCTCATCGACCTCATGCGCAGCGTGATGCACAAGGCCCCAGGCGTGGGCCTGGCGGCCCCGCAGCTGGGGATTCCGCTGCAGATCGCTGTCCTGGAGGACCAGTTCGACGTCGATCCCGACGTCGCTGCCGTCCGCGGGCGGGAGGCGCTGCCGTTCTTTGCCATGCTGAACCCGGGCTATCGTCCCCTGGGCGCGAAGTCCGCGGCGTTCTACGAAGGCTGCCTCTCCATTGGCGGCCTGCAGGCGGCGGTCGTGCGGCCGGAATCAGTCCAGCTCGATTTCACGGCGCCGGACGGCACGAAACTCCAGCAGACTTTCTCCGGCTGGCAGGCCCGGATTGTCCAGCATGAAACCGACCACCTCCAAGGGATCCTCTTCCTGGACCGGGCCGAGCTGCGCTCCATCAGCAACAATGCCGAATACTCCGCCCGCTGGGCCCAGCCGGACATCAGCCGCGCCCGGCAGGAACTCGGGTTCCTGCCGGACCCGGCCGCGGACTAAGCCTGCGAGCCAGGGCCAGGGCCAGGGCTAGGGCTGCGGCGCCGGATTCGACGCGGACGGCAGGTAGCGGGCCCACCACTTCAGGATTTCATCGAACCGCTGCTTCCGGTGGTGCGGCGTGCCGGAGCGGGACAGCTCATGGTTCTCGCCGGGGAAGACCAGGAATCCGGTCTCGACGCCCTGTTGCTTGAGGGCGGTGAAGTACCGCTGGCCCTGCTCCACGGGACACCGGAGGTCCTCCTCGCTGTGGATCACCAGCGACGGCGTCCTTACGTGCTGCACGCGCGCCATGGGACTCTGGGCCGCCATTTGCTCCGCCGCCGGGCCGGTGTATTCGCCACCGAAGAACCAGCCGATGTCGGACGAACCGGTGAAGCTCACGGGGTCCAGGAAACCACGCTCGACTATGGCGGCCCGGAAACGGTGGTCGTGGCTGATGGTCCACGCCGTCAGGTAGCCGCCGTAGGATCCGCCCATGATGCCGACATTGGCGGCGTCCAGATCCTCGAACTTCCCCACAGCCCCGTCCAGGAACGCCAGGACGTCCTGCATGTCCACGGTTCCCATCCGCTCCTTGATGGACCGGCCATGTGCCTGGCCGTAACCGGCCGAACCCCGCGGATTGCACATCAGCACGGCGTAACCGGCCGCTGCATAGACCTGCGCTTCGTCGAACAACGCCACCCCGAACTGGGCAAACGGGCCGCCATGGATGTTCAGCAGCACCGGGTGGGGTCCCGGGCCCGCCGGCTTCACGAGCCAGCCATGGACCGGGTACCCGTCGGCCGAGGCCAATGTCAGTTCCTGCGGCTCGCTGATCCCCGCCACGCTCCGCAGCTGGGCGGAAAAGTCCGTCAGGCGGCGCACCTGCCCGCGCTCGAGCACGGCAACATCACCGGCCGTCGTCGAATCGCTGAAACTCACCACGAGCGTTCCGCCACCCTCCGCGGCGCCGGTCACCACCCGGTTGCCTTCCAGGAGGACGGTGTGGCCGCCCGTCGCAACGAATTCGTGCAGCTCCACGGTTCCCCGCGCATTGTTCAGCACCAGGGCGCCCGCGCCGCCGCGCAGCTCCAGCCGGCTGCCGCCGGACAGGTCCAGCGCCTCGGCATCGCTGAGCGCCGTGGCGTGTCCGCCGTCGGCAGGCATCGCATAGAGGACGGTGTTCCTGGCCACGAAGTCCAGCCCGGATGCGCCCAGGTCCTGGGCCAGGAAGAAGAGCCACAGCCCATCGGCGGATTGGCGCACGGCGCTGATGCTCTGCCGTCCGGCGTTGGCCGGCACCACAGCCTGCGGCTGCCCTCCGGCAACAGGCAGCGCGTAGATTCCGCTGACGAGGTCAGTATCCCGCCCATCGTGCAGGGCTGCGGTGAAGTAGATGGTGCCGCCGTCGGCGCTGAAGCCGGCGCCGTTGTGGTCCGCTGGTGCGGTGGTGAGTTGTTTGGCGGCCGGCAGCAGCCCGGCAGCATTCTCCGCGGGATCGGCCGCGGTGCCGAGGGCCTTCAGGGCGCGTCCGGCCGGCGCCACCTTCGGTTCGGCGTCAAGCTGCGGGACCTCGAGGATGAACAGCTGAAGCGGCTTGTCAGCGGTGTAGCCAACACCGTTCATCCGGTACTGGAAATCCGTGATCAGCCGGGCGTCCTCGCTGCCCGCACTCACGCCGTCGATGCTGCCATACCGGCCCTCGTCAGGCGTCCTGGCGCTGAAGAGAATACTGCGGGAATCAGGCGACCACGTGAAGGAGCTGACCCCCAGTGGGGCCGCCGTCAACAGCTGGGGTTCGCCGCCGGCGGCTTCCACCACGAACAGCTGCGGCTTTCCGTCCGCTGCCGCACGCAGGAAGCCAAGGGCACGGCCGTCAGGTGAAAAGTCCGGTGCTGTGTCACGGAAGCCCCGGGTCAGCCGGCGTGGCCTCTGGTCCGGGTCGTTGAAGTCCGGGTGGGTCGGGTCCTGGCCCAGGGGCACGGTCCACAGCTGGCCCACGTAGGCATCGGCATCGAAGTCCGGGCGGAGCACGGAGACCACGGCGCGGGAACCGTCGGGGTTCACGGCAGGGGCGGACACGGAATTGAGCAGCGGAAGATGTTCAGATTTCACGATTGCGAGCCTAGCCCGTGGCGTGCCCGCTGTGAAACACCTCACGTTGCGCCGGTGCGGCGAGGCACGCCGCGGCGTGCCCGGTGCCCGGCGCCCCTGTAGCCAATGTCCCGTCCGCGCGGCGGGCCGGGGTCCGCGCATAGGATGAAAGCTATGCCCGCCGCCGATCTCCCCCTCCTGTGCCCGGTGTGCCGCCAGGGCCTCCGTTTCACTGGCGGCGCCCGCACCCTGGTGTGCGGGGCCGGCCACAGCTTTGACGCGGCCAGACAGGGCTACTTCAACTTCCTGGTCGGCAAGGGGACGGTTTTTGAAGCCGACAGCGCAGAAATGGTGGCGGCCCGCTTCGACTTCCTCTCCGCGGGGCATTACCAGCCGCTGGCCGATGCCGTGGCCGGGCTCGCCACACCGGCGCTCCGGGAGGCCCCCGCCGGCCGGCCCCTCGTGCTCGACGCCGGAACGGGCACCGGCCACTACCTCAGGGCCGTGCTGGACCGGGCCGCGGACAGTTGTCCGGCCGCGGCAATCGGCCTGGACATTTCCAAGTTCGCCCTGCGTCGCGCAGCCAGGCTGAACCCCGAGGCTTTGAACGTCGTCGGGGACGTCTGGCAGCCGTTGCCGGTCGCGGAGAACGCCGTCGACGTCGTCACCGTGGTCTTTGCGCCGCGCAACGCGCCCGAGTTCGCCCGGGTCCTCCGCCCCGGCGGCCGCCTTGTCGTGGTCACACCGCGGCCCGGCCACCTGGCGGAGGTTGCCGGGCCGGCCGGGATGCTGGGGATCGAGCCGGCCAAAGACGAGCGGCTCGCCGCGTCCCTGGGCCAGCACTTCGCGCCCGTCGCAGCATCTGATCTGGACCTGGCATTGAACCTTGGCCCGCGCGACGTCGCCAACCTGGCCTACATGGGACCGGCCGGCCACCACCTGGACCGCGCCGCACTGGTAGCCCTCGAGGCCGCGCTTCCGGAGCGGACCTCCGTCTCGGCCCGCTTCCGGATCAGCGTCTTTCAACCCATCCGCTGACCATTCCCGCTCCCGCCGCTTCGCAGGCGCCGTCAGGTACGCCCTGAAACCACCCCCAGGAGGGGACGGGGGCGGAAAGCCAGGCCGGGGAATCGACCCGCGAAATAACGACTTGGCCACTTTGGCCATCAATTCCCTACCGCCGGTCCCAGCTATTGCCTTTCCGCTTAGGATGGAATCACAGTTACTGGGGACCTGTGCCTGCAGCTCCCGGAACTCTAGGGGGAATTGATGTCTGAATGGCTGATCGAGAATTGGTGGGCGTTGTGGCTCACGCTCTTTCTCCTGTTTGCCGTGGTCGAGATGATCACACTCGATCTGTTCTTCATCATGCTCGGCGGCGGCGCCCTCGCCGGGCTTGTGGCGGACTTCGCCGGAGCCGATCCGTGGCTGCAGATCATCGCCTTCTGCGTCGTGTCCCTGCTCATGATCGGCTTCGTCCGGCCGGTGGCCCTCAAGCATCTCCACCGGGGACCGGCGGATCAGCGCACCAACATTGAACGCCTCATCGGCGAATCCGCCGTCGTCATGGAGGCTGTGAGCGAAAACGGCGGGCTCGTCAAGATTGGCGGGGACGTCTGGAGTGCGCGGTCCGAATCGGGAGTGCTGGCGCCCGGACAGCAGGCTGTGGTCAGTGCCATCGAAGGGGCCACCGCGATCGTGGCTCCGCAACCGGAATCCGCCGTCCAATAAGGGGCGCTGTCCGGCGGGCACTGCTGTCCGGCCGGTGCGGCGCTGCCGGCGCGAGACTAAAACAAAACAACTGGGGAATAGGTGATGTATGAATATCGCAGTCGCAATTGTGCTGCTGGTACTAATTGTGTTTGTAATTATTGTGCTGGTCCGGTCGGTCCGGATCATTCCACAGGCCCGTGCCGGCGTCGTTGAACGGCTGGGTAAATACCAACGCACCCTGAATCCCGGACTTACCCTGCTGATCCCGTTTGTGGACCGCCTGCTGCCATTGCTCGACCTGCGGGAGCAGGTGGTGTCCTTCCCGCCGCAGCCGGTCATCACCGAGGACAACCTGGTGGTCTCGATCGACACTGTGGTCTATTTCCAGGTCACGGACGCCCGGGCCGCCACCTACGAAATCGCCAACTACATCCAGGCAGTGGAACAGCTGACCACCACCACTCTGCGCAACGTGGTTGGCGGCCTCAACCTGGAGGAAGCGCTGACCTCGCGCGACCAGATCAACGGCCAGCTCCGCGGCGTCCTGGACGAGGCGACCGGTCGCTGGGGCATCCGGGTCTCCCGGGTCGAGCTCAAGGCGATCGATCCGCCCCACTCGATCCAGGACTCGATGGAAAAGCAGATGCGGGCCGAACGTGACCGCCGCGCCGCCATCCTGACGGCCGAGGGCACCAAGCAGTCCGCGATCCTCACCGCGGAAGGCCAGCGCCAGTCCTCCATCCTGAAGGCCGAAGGCGACGCGAAGGCGGCCATCCTGCGGGCCGACGGCGAGGCGCAGGCCATCCAGAAGGTCTTCGACGCGATCCACAAGGGCAACCCGGACCAGAAACTGCTGGCTTACCAGTACCTCCAGACCCTCCCGAAGATTGCCGAGGGATCCTCGAACAAGCTGTGGATCATTCCCAGCGAGGTTGGCGAGGCGCTCAAAGGGATCGGCAGCGTACTGGGTGCAGGCGCGGTGCAGGAGCAGACGGCCTCAACGCCGGACGTGGCACCGTACTCACCGCCCGCCGCAGCCGACGGCCAAGGGAACCGGACCTGAGCCTGCTCCCGCACTGAGTCTCTCGGATCGGATAGTTCCGTCCTGGCCCCCGCAGACCGGCCGTTTCGGCCCGGCTGCGGGGGCCAGCCAGCTTAAGGCCGGCCCGGTCGGGTACAGGATACGCAGTTCACGCCGCGGGGCTACTCGCTTTACCGCGCCCGCACCACTCCCGTATACTTGAATATTTGTCCGGTCAGTTCAGCCGTCCGGAACAAAAACGCTCCGCACAGCGTTGATTCCAATGACGTTCCAAAGAGTTTTGTCCACTGGTGACTGTCATCTGGCCCGGCCACACCGGGCCAGGTACGGTACAGCGCGGTGCAACCAGAAGTCCGGCGCCTGACGGTCCCCGGACAACGCAGGGCTTGACCCTGCGAACCGAATAGAGGGAGAAAAGATGAGCGATCGCAGCCTGCGGGGTATGCGCCTTGGCGCACAGAGCATGGAGACCGAATCCGGCGTCGAACCGGCTCCGCGCCAGCGGGTTGAATACCGTTGCGAGGATGGCGAGCAGGTGTTCGTGACATTCTCCTCGGAAGCCGAGATCCCCCCGGTTTGGGTTTCGAAAACGGGCAAGGAGGCGTTGCTGGTGGACGGCGAACGCCCCGTCAACAGCAACGAGAAGGCAGTGCGCACGCACTGGGACATGCTGCTGGAGCGCCGCTCGCTTCCCGAGCTTGAGCAGATCCTCGAAGATCGCCTCACCATCCTGCGCGAACGCCGCGGCGAACGCCGCTCGGCCTAGTCCCCCAGCGCACCGGCTACGGCAAGGGCCGGGCCCGCATCGAATGATGCGGGCCCGGCCCTTTTTCTGTTCCTGCGCCTCCATGCTCTGCGCCTCCCCTGCGCCTCCTGCGGCTGCACCGTCTGGACGCGCACAGGAGCCGGGATTCTGCGTCAGCCGGGGGTGAGGACGCAGAACTCGTTGCCCTCCGAGTCGGCGAGGCAGACCCAGGGCACATCGCCTTGGCCGACGTCGGCGTCAGTGGCGCCCAGAGCCCGCAGCCGGGCCACCTCCGCCGCTTGATCATCACCCGGGTACGGCATCAGGTCGAGATGGACACGGCCCCACACGGTCTGCACACCGGGCGTGCGAAGGAACTCAAGGTACGGCCCGACACCCTGGGCCGAACGCAGTCTCGCATAATCGTCGCCCACCTCGTGCAGGGTCCAGTCCGTCGCCCCGCCCCAGAACCCGGCCATGGCCCGCGGGTCTGCACAGCTGACCACCACCGCGGCGAGCGGCCCGGTGTCCTGGTAGATCGGGCGGGGCTCCAGCACGCGGAACAGGTTGCCCTCCGGGTCGGCCAGAACCGTCCAGGGCTCAGCACTCTGGCCGACGTCGGCGGGCGTCGCGCCGAGCCCCAAGAGATGAGCGACCAGCTCCGCCTGGTGGGCCGCAGAGGTGGTGGCGAGATCGAGGCGTGCCCGGTACCTCACCGTCTCGGGGTCCGGGACGGTGACGACATCGATGCAGACGGCGGCGGGGTCCGGCCAGACGAAACCCGGGGGTTCAACATTGGTCACACCGGGTCCCTCGCTGGACACGCCCCAGCCGAGTGCCTCCGCCCAAAACCGGCCGAGCGTTGAGTCATCCCGAGCCTTGAAATTCACCTGAACAAGTCGCAGCGCCATACCGCCCGACCCTATACCCAGGCGATGCCCGGACCGGGAGACACGCCTCAGGCGTTCTGCCTGCTGTCCTGCTTGCCCCGGAGCTTGTTCCAGCGGGCCGTGAGTCCCCATTTGGTGACGTTGATCATGGCTTCGACGACGATGTTGCCGCTCATCTTCGAAGCGCCGAGCTCGCGCTCCACGAAGGTAATGGGCCGTTCCACGATGGTCAGGCCGAGCTTGGCCACGCGCCAGGCCAGATCCACCTGGAAGCCATAGCCTACCGAGTCGACCGCATCCAGGTTCAGCTTCTCCAGGGTGGTCCGCCGGAAGGCGCGGAAGCCGCCGGTGACGTCCTTGATCTTCACTCCGAGCATGATCCGCGCGTACGTGCTGCCGACGCGGCTGATGGCCTGGCGGTAGAGCGGCCAGTTGACCACACGGCCGCCGGGAACCCAGCGGGAGCCCATGGCGAGGTCCGCGCCCTGCTCCACGGCCTCAATCAGCTGCGGCAGCTGCTCGGGCTGGTGCGAGCCGTCAGCGTCCATCTCCACGAGGATGTCGTAGCCGGCGTCCAGGCCCCACTTGAAGCCCGCGATGTACGCCGCTCCCAGGCCGGCCTTTCCGGCGCGGTGCAGGACGTGGACCTGTCCGTCTTCTGCGGCCATGCGGTCCGCCAGCTGCCCCGTGCCGTCAGGGCTGTTGTCGTCGACAACCAGCACGTCGGAGGCGGGCACGGCTGTGCGCAGGCGACCGAGGGTCTTGGGCAACGATTCCAGCTCGTTATAGGTCGGGATGATGGTGAGGACACGCACAGCGAGGCCTTTCCTTGAAGGGAGCGGTCGGTGCGCCGAAAGTCGATGGTTCCGGATATTCAGGCGCAACTTCCCATTATAGGGAGTTGCGCGCCCGTGGGGCGCCCGCGAGGCGGCCGTGCGGCCGCCCGGGCAGGTCCACCCGCTTCGGGCCAGTTCCGGCAGGCCACGAATTGCGGCGCCGGAACCGTTTTCTGCTGCGAAGTAGACCCGCCCCCTGGGGGTGCCCGTGGTCATGACCAAGTACAGCTCCCGCGGGTGCGGCAACCTGGGAAGGACCGGGGACAGCCGGAGTCTGCGCGGTACGCAACCCTCCGTTGCCCCTCAATGCTACGGGGGCGGGCCGATCTGTCAACCGAGCCGTGACCTGCCGTTTCGTCTGTCGGTGCAGGTCAGGGCGGGGTCGCGGGTGGAAATGTTTCCGCTCCGTGCGCTGGATGACGGGCCGGATCAGGCGCCAGGTGGTCAGGCGTGGAGGGCGCCGCTGGCATAGAGTTCCTGGCCGTCCCGTACCGTCAGGAGGCAGGCAGGATCGCTGCCGGTGTCCAGCGCCGGCAGCAGCGGGGTGCGGGCGCGCGGGTCGGTGCTCCACGACTGCACGCGCCCGTCGGCGACCTGGACCATGAGCTCCTCGACCTCCCAGACCGCAAAGCTGGCCGGAGCGCCCGGTACCAGTTGCCCGGCCATGGGGTTGGGGTAGCGGGCTGCCCGCCAGCCGGCCCGCGTGTGGCCGAGGAACGCGGCGCGGGCGGAGATCTGTTCGGCGGGATTGGTGTGCTGCAGGCACGCGCGCACGCTGGACCACGGCCGGAGCGGCGTCACCGGGCTGTCGCTGCCGAAGCAGATCGGCACACCGGCCGCGTAGAGGCTGCCAAAGGCATTCATTCCCAGCCGGCGGGAGCCGAGGCGCCGCTGGTACAGGCCGTCCCCGCCACCCCACAGGGCGTCGAAGACCGGCTGCGCGCTGACGCTGACCGAATAGCGGGCCAGCCGGCCGATGGCCGCAGCATCCGCGAGTTCGACGTGCTCGAACCGGTGCCCCGCGGCACGGACGCGCTGCTCCCCCACCTCAGCCGCGGCGAGGTCGAGGGCGTCGAGGGCCGCGTCCAGGCCGGCGTCGCCGATCACGTGGAAACCCGCCTGGATCCCCAGGAGGGAGCACGCCGCGAGGTGGGCGGCTGCCTCGGCCACGGAGAGGTACAGGTTGCCGCGCTCTCCGGGCGCGTCGGTGTAATCCTCCCGCAGGGCGGCGGTCCGTGAGCCGATCGAGCCGTCGATGTTCAGGTCACCGGCCAGGCCCAGTACAGGCAGGCCCAATTCGTCCAGGATGGACTGGGCATGTTCCGCGGATCCGGCGAGCTCGCCCCAGTACGGCAGGATCTCCGGCGCTGCCACGCCGTCCACCCCGGTCGGTCCTCCGCCGGAGGTGCTGTTCCAGGCCGCCGCGAGCCGCAGGTCCTCGATGCTTCCGATATGCGGCGCGGCCATCTCGGCGAGGGCCACGTAGCCGTTGGCCGCAGCCTCGGCGAGGGCGCGCTGCTGGTACGCGCGCAGGGCGTCCGCCGGCAGCCGGCGGGCCGCCAGACGGGCCGCTGTGTGGGCGTCGCGTTTGACCTGGCTTCCGGCGCCGCCGCCGTCGAGCCCGTCCAGTCCGGCCGATGCGGCCAGGGAGTTCGATACCAGGGCCGAGTGGACATCCACTCGGGACAGGTAGACCTGGCGGCCGCCGGCCGCGCGTTCGATTTCGTCCCGGGAGGGCAGGGCGGGATCGGCCCAGGTGGTCTCGTCCCAGCCGTGGCCCAGGACGGGACCGTCCGCGCTGGAGGCGGAGGCGGCGGCGACGGCGTCGAGCAGTTCAGCGGAGGAGCGCACCCCGGCCAGCTGGAGGCCCTCCAGCGCGATTCCGGTTTCCGTCAGGTGGATGTGCGAGTCGACGAAGCCGGGTGCCAGGAGCGCGCCCTGCAGATCGATCACCTCCATGGAGGAATCGGCGATGGACGTGGCCGCCTGCTCGGAACCAACCCAGGCGACGGTGTCGCCGTCGACCAGCATCGCAGTCGCAAAGGGATCGGCAGCTGTGTAGACCGAGCCGTTGCGGTACAGCGTGACGTTGCGGGGGGCGGGGGCGGCCGGCGAATCGGTCATGGGGCGGGAACTCCTTGTTGCTGGGGCCGGCCGAGCGCCGGCGGGTTCGAAAATCTGGGAGGCCGCGGCAGCGGCCCAGCGAGTGGTGCAGGGAGCGGGCCGGTCCGGCCCGCGCCCTAGGCCACGGAGGAATAGGCGACGACGCCGCGTTTGACGAGCTTGATGGCCTCCGCGCACAGCCGCGCAATCCGGGGGTCGAGGTTCGGGATGTCGGCGAGCTGGTCCAGGAGGTCGATCACCTGTTTGACCCAGCGGACAAAGTCGCCAGCGGCCAGGTCGGTGCCGCTCAGCACGTCCTGGAGGTGCCGGCCCTTGGCCCATTTGAAGATCGGCCACACGAGGCCGAGCTCGGGCTCGCCAGTGAGGGGCAGCTTGTTGGCTTCCTCGACGTCCTCCAGCGCGGACCATTCGCGGACCACGGTGTCTACCGCGGATTCCAGGGACACGCTCGGCATCTTGGGCCGCAGGCCGCGGTCCTCACGCTTGGCCTGGTAGACGAGCACACTGGCCAGCGCGGCGATCTCGGCGGCGTCGAGGTCGTTGAAGGCCCCCATCCGCAGCGACTGCGAAATCAGCAGGTCCTTTTCGCCGTAGATCCGCCGCAGGCGTTGCCCGTCCGGGCTAATGGACAGCGCGCCCGTGTCCGAGGTTTCCAGGTAGCCGTAGCCCGTCAGGACGCCGCACACACGGTCGAACGTCTTGGCGATGGTGTTGGTCCGGCCCTGGATCTGGCGGATGAGCCCGTCCGTTTCCTGGCGGAGTTTCCACCAGCGTTCGGACCACCGGGCATGGTCCTCGCGTTCGCTGCAGCCGTGGCACGGGTGGGCGCGCAGTTCCCGGCGCAGCTCGGCGATCCGCTTCTCCTGGTTGGGCGCAGCGGAGGCCCGGCCGAAGTCGTCGTCGCGGCGCGGCGGCGCCGGCGGCCGGTGCTCGCGGATGGCGTTGCGCACCGAGGAGGCCAAGTCGCGGCGGGATTTGGGAACCTTGGCGTTGAAGGTCTTGGGAATCCTGATCCGCGTGATCGGCGACAACGGACCCTCGACGTCGTGCAGGCCAATCCGGCGGAGCTGGTTGTCCAGCGTCATGACGGCGGGGCGGGGCTCGCGGGATTCGTGGTCGGAGCTGAGCACCACCGCGAGCCCGGGCGACTTCCCGGCCGGAACATCCACCACGTCGCCCGGGAGCAGCCTGCTCAGGGAGTCCTCGGTCAAGGACTTCCTGGCCCGGGACGTGCTCCGGGAGGCCATGGTTTCGGCATCGCCCAGGGCCCGCCGCAGCCGCGCGTATTCGGTGAAGTCGCCCAGGTGGCAGGTCATGGCCTTGCTGAACCCGGCAATGGATTCTTCCCGGCTCCTGACCTGCCGGGCCAGTCCCACCACGGATCGGTCCGCCTGGAACTGGGCAAAGGATGATTCGAGGATCTCCCGGGCGCGCGGCCGGCCGAACTGCGCCAAAAGGTTGATCGACATGTTGTACGTGGGCCGGAAGCTGGAGTTCAGCGGGTAGGTCCGGCGTGAGGCCAGGCCGGCGACGGCGGCCGGATCCGTTCCGGGCTGCCACAGCACGACGGCGTGGCCCTCGACGTCGATGCCGCGGCGGCCGGCGCGGCCCGTCAGCTGGGTGTACTCACCCGCCGTGATGTTGACATGGGCCTCGCCATTGAACTTGTCCAGCTTTTCGAGCACGACGCAGCGGGCCGGCATATTCACGCCCAGGGCCAGTGTTTCGGTGGCGAAGACGGCCTTGACCAGCCCGTCGACGAACAGCTTCTCCACAACCTCCTTGAAGGTCGGCAGCATGCCGGCGTGGTGCGCGGCGAGCCCGCGGAGCAGGCCGTCCCGCCAGCTCCAGAAGCCGAGCACATCGAGGTCATCCGAGGGGATGTCCTGGGCCGCCTCGTCGACGCGCCGGGCGATGATCTGCTGTTCGGCTTCGCTGGTCAGCCAGAGTCCGGCCGCGACACACTGGGCCACGGCGGCATCGCAGCCGGCGCGCGAGAAGATGAAGGTGATGGCCGGCAGGAGGTCCTGCCGGTCCAGGCTGGCGATGACCTGCGGCCGGCTGGCTTTCCGCACCGGGCTGCGCTGGGCTCCCTGCGGTTCGTCCCGCTGGCTGCGTTGCTGCCGGCGCTGGTTCCGGCCGCCGTGGCCGAAGCGGCCACGGAAATTCATCTGGCTCTCGGCCCGGGCCATGGACAGCAGTTCCGGGTTGACCTCGAAGCCGGCCCGCCCGGGCGCTTCCGAGGTGACGGCGGCCGCCGGGCCCCCGACAACAGCCTCGGCTACGGCGTCGGCGGACGCCTCACTGGCAGTTGTCTCACTGGCAGTTGCCCCCCTGGCACTTGTCCCACTGGCAGTTGCCCCACCAGGCAGGGCGATCTCGTCAAAGCTCGTGTCGCCGGCAAACAGGTCCACGATCTTCCGGCCCACCATGACGTGCTGCCACAGCGGCACCGGGCGGTGCTCGGAGACGATCACATCGGTCTGCCCGCGGACGGTGTCGAGCCACGCACCGAACTCCTCGGCGTTGGAGACCGTGGCACTCAGGGACGCCACCTGGACCTCGCTGGGCAGATGGATAATGACTTCCTCCCACACAGCGCCGCGGAAGCGGTCGGCGAGGTAGTGGACTTCGTCCATGACCACGAAGCCGAGATCATCCAGGGTGTCCGAATCCGCGTAGAGCATGTTGCGGAGCACTTCGGTGGTCATCACCACCACCGGGGCGTCGCCGTTGATGCTGGTATCTCCGGTGAGCAGGCCCACCTGGGCGGCGCCGTACTTGGCGGCCAGTTCGGAGTACTTCTGGTTGCTCAGGGCTTTGATGGGGGTGGTGTAAAACGCCTTGAGCCCACGCTGGAGGGCCAGATAGATGGCGAACTCCCCCACGATCGTCTTCCCGGCGCCGGTGGGGGCGGCCACCAGCACGCCCCGGCCGGCCTGCAGGGACAGGCATGCTTCGCGCTGGAAGTCATCGAGTTCAAATTCGAGCGAGCGGATGAACCCGCCCAGATAGGTCTTGGCTTCAGCAGCCCGCTCGACGCTGGCGCGGTAACGTTCGGACGGTGATTCCGGCCCGGGGTGTGAGGACATGTTTCCAGCCTAGTGCGCGAAAGGCTAGAGATTCTCCAGCTCGGAGCTGGGGGTGGCGTGGTCGGCGGTGGCTTCGGTCTCGGCGTCGCGTTTGACGGCGCGCCGCTCGCGCCGGCGGTCGTTGAGCAGGCACAGCCCGATCGCGGCGAAGAACAGCGCCAGCATGGGTCCGGCCAGGTAGAACATGCTCATGGCGTCGGCGCCGGGAGCGGCCATCGCGGCGAACAGGCAGACCAGGAAGACTGTGATCCGCCAGCTCTTGAGCAGCTGCTGGCCCTTGATGAGCCCGGCCAGGTTCAGCCCGAACAGAACCACCGGGAGGAGGAAGGCGATGCCGAAGGCGAGCAGCAGCCGCAGCACGAAGGACAGGTACACCTGGGCGCTGATGAAGTTGGAGCCGCCCGACGGCGTGAAGTCGGTCAGGACACGGACCGCGTTGGGCAGCACGAGCCAGGCCAGCAGGACGCCGCCGACGAAGAGCGGCACGGCCGCCGCCACGAAGGACAGGGCCAGGCGGCGTTCCTTCTTGTGCAGCCCCGGCACGATGAAGGCCCAGAGCTGGTAGAGCCAGACGGGGCTGGCGATAATCAGGCCCAGGAACACGGAGACCTGAATCATGAGGTCGAACGAGCTCGCGACGCCGTCGAAATTCAGGGTCGCCTGGCGGCCTTCGTGTTCATTCAGGTCGCGGATCGGCTTGATCAGCGCCGCCAGCATTGGCTGGTAGACAAGGAAACCCACTACCGTCCCAAGGACGACGGCGATTGCCGCCTTGAAGAGCCGGTTGCGCAGCTCTTTGAGGTGGTCGAGGAGCGCCATCCTCCCCTCGGGGTTCGATCGACGGCTCATGGTTACTGCCATGCGGTCTTAGGCGCGGGTCGACGGCGGAACGTCGGTTCCGTCGCCCGTGCGGCTTTCCGGTGCGCCGGCCTGCGGGTGGTTGATGACCCGTCCTTCAACCGGCTCGGAGCCATCCTTGGCATCGGTGGTGCCGTCCTTCTTCATTTCCCGGACTTCCGACTTGAAAATGCGCATCGACTGTCCCAGGCTGCGGGCCATGCCCGGCAGCTTCGGCGCAGCGAACAGCACCAGTGCCAGAACGATGATGATGATGAGATGCCAGCCTTCAAGCCTCATGGGGAGAGGTCCTTTCGTTTGAATACATCCTATGTCTAACGCGTTTCGATGTCGCGCAGTGCCTGGGGTTGCCCGCGGTCCTTCTTGCGTTGGATGCGGCGCAGCCGGCGGGCGTTTTGCCGGGCGAGCTTGGATGCGTGGTAATCATGTCGCATCCGCGCGGGCGAGGCAAAAATGGCGTCGCCGGGCGCCGGCCGAAGGGATTCGTCCGCGCTGACCGGGTCACCAACGCCGGCCGCTGTCGAACCGGCCGCTGAAACGGTGCCGGTGCCCGCTGGTGCAGGCAGGGTGGAAAAGCGGTCCGCGGCTTCACCCAATTCGGTGAGCGTCGTCGTGGCCTGCCGGAACAGCCGGAAGCCGAGCACGCCGAAGAACAACAGCGACAACGCGACAAGCGCTATCCAAATAACGATCCAGGACCACCAAGGCATGCTGATCAGTCTATCGGGCGATCCGGGAAGGCTTCGTATTGCGTCAGGGCCGCGGCGAGCCACTCCCGCGACGCGGCCGCGAGGGCCTCTGGCTGCAGGATCCGGACCATCCCGCCGTGCTGGGCCACGAACATCGGCAGCCAGTCCGTGCTGCCAAACCGGATTTCGGCGAGCATTCCGCCGCCAGGCAGGGCCGCGGTCCGCTCGGCGTAATAGTCGTCAGCGAGGCCGGTGCCGCGGGGCGCGAGTTCCACCACGACCACCGTGTCGTCGTCGTTCGGGGTGAACAGTTTCACCGGAAAGCTGTCCGCCGGCTTTGCCGTCGCGGCCGCCCGCCGGCCGTTGGGCTCAAGGGCTTCGATCCTGTCCAGCCGGAAGTTGCGGAGGCCCTGGGCGGAGTGGCAGTACGCCTCGAGGTACCACGTGTTGTCCAGCGAATAGAGCCGCAGGGGGTCCACGTCGCGTTCGGACACGGCGTCGCGCTGCGCCGAGAAGTACTTCAGGTGCAGCTGCGCGCCGGATTCGAGGGCGGCGCGGGCGGTGTCGAGGACGGCGGAATTGCCGGGGGCCACCTCGGGGCCGGAGAGCGCCGCCGCTTTGACGCCTTCCTCCCCCGCCGCTGCCATGAGTTTGAGCGTCACCGATTCCAGGGCGCCGCCTTCGGCGAGTTCGGGCAGGCTGTTGAGGGTCTCGAGGCCGGTCAGGAGCGCACAGGCCTCGTCCACGGTGAACCGTACGGGGCGGGTCAGGTCCAGGGCCTGGGTGATGAATACGTGGTCATCGTCCCACTGGATGTCCAGCAGATCGTCGGGGTACCCCTCCGGCAGGCCCGAGCAGATCAGGATCCGCAGGTCGTCCTCGAGTGCCTTGCGGGTGATGCCAAACCTGGCGGCGACCTCGCTGATGTGCAGTCCCTGGTTGTGGACAAGGAACGGGACGAGTTGCAGCATCCGCTTGAGCTGGTCCTCCGAGGTTCGTTTCCGGGTACGGCCGGCGCGGCCCGCCGCCGGGAAGGCCACATCCGGCAGGGGCCTGCCGGCGAACTCGGCGGCTGCCGTGAGGCGGCGGTGGACGGCGCCGGCGAGTTCGGGGGGTGAAATCACGGTGACGCGGGGACCGTAGGAGGCCAGCTCCTCGCCCAGGGTCTCGGCATCGCGGAAGGGCACCGCGAGGCGGTCCGTCCCGGCCGAATGCCGCGGTGTTCGGGCTTCCGGCGCTGCGTCCGGAAGCGGCTGGGCGCGTTTGCGGAGGCCCAGGAGCCGCCCGTGTTCGACGTCGACCACGGCGCTCCGCACCGGCAGCTCGGCCAGGCCGGCCAGCTCGGCGCGGACGTTGAACCCGGCCGGCGGCGTGAAGCTCTCCTTCTCCAGGACGGTCACGGCGGACGTCAGGCGGGACAGGCGGAAGAACCGTTTGTCCCCCCGGCCCCGGTCGTGGCCCACGAGGTACCACTGGCCGAAGCGGCTGCCCAGGCCCCAGGGCTCCACCAGGCGTTCCTGGTCCTGGCCGGTGCTGCCGGCGAGGTAGCTGAACCGGACCGGGTGCTGGGCGTGTATCGCGGCGACCAGGTCCTCGAAGGCCTGGCCGGCGGGGCGGATGCGCGGCTGGACGCCGGTGGGGAGTTCGGCGTCGACCAGGCCGCCGGCGGCCTGCAGCTTCCGGACCGCGTCGACGGCGGCGGAGCCGAGGGCGGCGTGCTCCCAGAGCTGGGCCGCGAGGATCAGGACCGTGCACTCTTCGGGGGTGAGGCTGACGTCGGGCAGCCGGTTCGATTCCTTGCCGATCCGGTAGCGGGTGGTTGCCGGGTCGTCGGAGCCCCAGCCCGTGTCCGTCACGGCCTCGACGTCGAAGCCAAACTGGCGCAGCTCGCCCTTGTCGCGTTCGAACATGCGGCCGAAAGCGACGTCACTGCTCGTGGTGTCGTGGTAGACCTTTTCGCGCAGCTGGCTGCGGCGCAGGCCGTACTTGGTGTTGAGCAGGGCGATGAGCAGGTTCAGGAGGCGTTCTGTACGTGAGGCGGACACCCCGCAAGGGTACTAAAGCCGGTCGCGGAAAATGACGAAAGCGCGGCAACAGCCGGAAGAACTTTTCCGATTGTTACCGCGCTTCGTTCCCCGGGGGGCGGGTGGGGACTAGCGGACGGCGACGAGGTCCACGACGAAGATCAGGGCCTCGTTGGGGCCGATCGCCCCGCCGGCGCCACGGGAACCGTAGGCAAGCTCGGACGGGATCTCGAGCCGGCGGCGGCCGCCGACCTTCATGCCCAGCAGGCCCTGGTCCCAGCCCTGGATGACCTGGCCGACGCCGACCCTGAAGTCCAGCGGCGCGCCGCGGCCCCAGGAGGCGTCGAATTCTTCACCGGTGGACCAGGCGACGCCCACGTAGTGGGTGGATACGGTGTCGCCGGCTTTGGCCTCGGCGCCGTCCCCTTCGATCAGGTCGGTGATGACCAGTTCGGTGGGGACGTCTCCTACGGGGAAGTCAATTTCCGGCTTCTCGCGGTCGAGGTTGCGCTGTCCAAATGACATGGTTACTCCTTTGAGGTGACGTGTAGTGGTGGCAGTTGTAGCGGTGGATTACTTGACGCCGAGGATATCGACGACGAAGACGAGGTCGCCCTTCGCGTCGCCCTGGCCCTGATCTCCGTAGGCGAGGTCCTTCGGGACGACCAGGAGGACGCGGGAGCCGACCGTCTTGCCGGTCAGGCCTTGGGTCCAGCCCTTGATGACGCCGGTCAGCGGGAAGGTGGCCTTCTTGCCACTCTCGAAGCTGGAGTCGAAGACCTTGCCGGTGGCGAGGGCGACGCCGACGTAGTTGACGGTGATCGTGTCGGTCTCCTTGAGGGCCTGGCCCTTGCCGGTGATGAGGTCCTGGGAGACCAGCGCGGTCGGAGCCTTGACGCCGGCGACCGAGATCTCCGGAACGCCCTTGTCGTTTTCCTTGACGGTCGGCAGTCCGGCCGGCGGGGTGACGGCGTCGCCTTCGGGCTTGTCCAGGACCGGCGGTGCGTCCTTGGCGGAGAGCACCTTGACGATCAGGAGCTGCGTCGGCTTGGCCTCGGCACCCTCGGCTGCGGCCTGGCCGGGAACGGCCAGGGCGAGGTGCGAGCCGATCTTGGCGCCCACGAACGCGTTGTAGATGACGGGGCTGCTGCCCTTGAGCTCGTCGTTCAGTTCCAGCGGCTCGGGATCGTTAGGGAACGTGTCCTCGAGGGTGGAGCCGTCCTTGCCGTTGAACGCCACGATCGAAATGTCGGCGATCTGGTTGGCCTTGACCCGGTCGCCACTGCCCTCGGTGACCACCTTGACAGTGGGTTCCTTGACGTCGAGCGGCTTGGTGAAGTCGACACCGGGGGCCTTCTTGTCACCGTTCTCAGTCAATTTGACCGAGTCCAGCTTGGCGGTCTCACCGGCGGACTGGCTGGTGGGTTCCGGAGCCGGAGGCGCTTCGTTGCCGCCGCAGGCGGTCAGCAGCAGCAGTCCGGGAAGAAGAATTGCTAGTAGTCGGCGCAATTGGAAACTTTCGTCGAGGCAGGGTGGACTCAGTGCCGTTCGGTTTCCCGTGGCAAAGAAAGCGGCGGCCGCAGGGCGGCCCTACCCCAGAATAACGTGCGAAGCTGGGTATCAGCCCATCGAGTCCAGCAGCGCATCCACCCGGTCGTCCACGCTCCGGAAGGGATCCTTGCACAGGATGGTCTGGTGGGCGCGGTCGTTCAGCTTCAGATGGACCCAGTCCACGGTGTAGTCGCGGCCGAGTTCCTGGGCGCGCCGGACGAAGTCGCCGCGGAGTTTGGCGCGCGTGGTCTGCGGCGGGGCATCCACCGCGTCCTTGACCGCGGTGTCGTCCACCACCCGGCGCACGGCCCCGCGGGCCTGGAGCAGGTAGAAGAGCCCGCGGCCACGGGAAATGTCGTGGTAGGTCAGGTCCAGCTGCGCAATCCTGGGAGCGTCAAGGCCCAGCCCGTGCCGTTCCCGGTAGTTGTCCATGAGCTTTTTCTTGATGGCCCAGTCCACTTCGGTATCGATCGTGCTCGTGTCGCCGCTTTCGATGGCGTCCAGCGTGCGCTCCCAGAGGTCCAGGATCAGCGGCACGTGGGGGTTGTGCGCGCCGTGTTCGGCCACGAACGCGGTCACCTTGCCCAGGTATTCGCGCTGGATTTCCAGGGCCGTGAGCTGCCGGCCGTTGGCGAGCCGGACCAGTGCCCGGCCGCTGAGGTCGTGGGAGATTTCCCGGATGCTGCGGATCGGGTTCTCCATCCGCATGTCGCGCATGATCACCCCTGCCTCGATCATCCGCAGGATCAGGTCCACCGTGCCGATTTTGAGCAGCGCCGTCGTTTCGGACATGTTGGAGTCGCCCACGATCACGTGCAGGCGCCGGTAGAACTCGGCGTCCGCGTGCGGCTCGTCCCGGGTGTTGATGATGGGCCTGGAGCGGGTGGTGGCGGAGGAGACGCCTTCCCAGATGTGGTCGGCCCGCTGGGAGAACGCGAAGGTCGCCCCGTGCGGGGTCTTGAGGATCTTGCCGGCCCCGGCGATCAGCTGGCGGGTCACGAGGAACGGGATGAGGATTTCCGCGAGCCGGGAAAATTCCCCGCGCCGCGGGATGAGGTAGTTTTCGTGGCTGCCGTAGGAGTTCCCGGCCGAATCCGTGTTGTTCTTGAACAGGTATACGGTGCCGTTGAATCCCTCCGCCGCCAGCCGTTCCTGGGCTTCGTCTACGAGGTCGCACAGGATCAGTTCCCCGGCACGGTCATGGGCGATCAGCTGGGCGAGGTCGTCGCACTCGGCGGTGGCGTATTCCGGGTGCGACCCGACGTCCAGGTAAAGGCGCGAGCCGTTGGTCAGGAAGACGTTGGAGGACCGTCCCCAGCTGACCACCTTGCGGAAGAGGTAGCGGGCTACTTCCTCCGGTGCCAGCGGCCGGGACTCCGGGCTTGAATAGGAAATTCCGAATTCGGTTTCGATGCCGAATATGCGCTTGTCCATCTCACTTCTCCTCAGCCAGCAATGCCACGATGTCCGGGTCCTCAAGCCGGCGGAACGCCCGGCGGGTGCCGCGGCCGCTTTCCGATCCCCGGTCCAGTACCGCAACTTCCAGTGCGGATACGGGCAGGGTGGTGGTTTCCTTGTCCGCCACGAGCCCGGCGAGGGCCAGCCGGATGGCGCCCGCGAAGTCGAGTTCGCCCTGCCAGCCCGCCGCGACAGCCTCGGAGACCTTGTCCGCCTGGCCGCCCATCACAATAAAGCCGTGCTCGTCGGCGATGGACCCGTCAAAGGTCAGCCGGTACAGATGGTCCGCCTCCTGGGCCTGACCGACTTCGGCCACGGCCAGTTCGACCTCGAAGGGTTTCTGTTCGGCCGTAAACACCGCGCCGAGGCTCTGTGCGTAGACGCTGGCAAGGCCGCGGGCCGTGACGTCCTCGCGGTCGTAGGAATAGCCCCGGACATCGGCATACCGCACCCCGGCTTGCCGCAGGCTCTCAAACTCGTTGTACTTCCCGACGGCCGCGAACGCGATTTTGTCGTAGATCTCGCCGATCTTGTGCAGGGACGGGGACGCGTTCTCCGCCACGAGGGCAATCCCGTCCCGGCAACTGATGACCACCACCGAACGTCCGCGGGCGATGCCCTTCCGTGCGAAGTCCGCACGGTCCTTCATCAGTTGTTCGGGAGATACATAGAACTGCTGGGTCATCTCAGGCCTCCCGCTGGGCGACAGTGCGGGATTCGATGACGCGGCCGGCCACGGCGGCAAGGTCGCGGTCCGGTACCCGGAAGGCGCCTGTCCGGTTCACGATGTACACCACCGGCCATAGCTGCCGGACGGGGTCCGGGCCGCCCGTGGCGGAGTCGTCGTCGGCGGCGTCGTACAGGGCCTCGACGGCGACCGCCACGGCGTCCTGCTCCGAGAGGCCGGGACGCCAGAGTTTCTTCAGCGCGCCGCGGGCGAACATCGAGCCGGATCCCACCGCGTGGTGCTCCTGTTCCTCGTAGCGGCCGCCCGTGACGTCGTAGGAGAAGAGCCGGCCGAAACCTGCGGGCCGGTCGAATCCTGCGAAGAGGGGCACGACGGCGAGGCCCTGCATGGCCATGGGCAGGTTGCCGCGGACCATGGCGCCGAGCCGGTTCGCCTTGCCGTCCAGGCTCAGGAGCGTGCCCTCGATCTTCTCGTAGTGTTCGAGTTCAACCTGGAACAGCCTGGTGATGTCCAGGGCGATGCCGGCGGTCCCGGCAATGCCCAGCACGGAATACTGGTCGGCGGGAAACACCTTCTCGATGTGCCGGCTCGCGATCACGTTGCCCATGGTGGCGCGGCGGTCCCCGGCCATCAGCACTCCCCCGGCATAGGTCATCGCCACGATCGTCGTCCCGTGCGGGGCCTGCAGCGGTGCTCCTGGCTGACCGGCGTGCCCGCCGGCAGGCAACTGGTTGAAAGGCACTTGGCCGAAGGGCATCAAATCGGGCCGTTCGCGCTGCAGATGCTCGGTGAATGAGGACGTCGCGTTGGCTGCTACTCGGTTGGCTGTTGTTTCCTGCACTAACGCTCTCCCTCAACGTGGTGGATCAACGACTCTTCCGGCCCTTAGCCCCTCCCGCCGCCCTCATCCGGCGGCCGGCGGCGCTCCTACTGGCCGCCCTTTTGGACGAATGCGCGGACGAACTCCTCGGCGTTGGACTCCAGCACGCCGTCGATCTCATCGAGGAGATCATCGACGCCCTGGGTGGCTGCCGACGCCTGGGCGTCCGCCGGGGCCGGCGGCGCGGCGGGGACGTCCTCGTCAACCTCGGTGTCCCGCGACTGCGGCTGCTGCTGCTCCTGGCCTGCCATTGTTTTCTCCTTCATGTCCGTCCCTTTTCTCCTAAGGGACATCCTGTAGCAATAGTGCCACGCCCGGGGCGCCCGCGGGGGGCTTTGTTTTCAGGAACCGGGGCTGAGCCCGAGCAGTTCCGCCAGGAACGTCCCGGCCTCCCGGTGCCGGGCAAACAGGCCGCCGGTGAGGGCTTCGGTCCCGCGCAGCGGCTCGCGGGTAGGGACCCGCTGGAGCCTGCCGCGGCCGGGGACATCGAAGATCACCGAGTCCCAGCTGGCCCCCGCGAGGTCTGCACCGAACCTGCTGACGCAGCGCCCGCGGAAGTACGCCCGCGTGTCCGACGGCGGTTCGGTCACCGCACGGGCAATCGCGGCGTCGTCGACGATTCGGTGCATCCGGTCGCGCGCCAGCAGCCGGTAGTAGAGCCCTTTTTCGGGGCGGATGTCGGCCCACTGCAGATCCACGAGGCCCAGCCGTGCGTTGTCCCAGCCCAGGCCGTCACGCTGGCGGTAGCCCTCGAGCAGGGACAGTTTGGCGAGCCACTCGACTGAGGATGCGGCCGCCGCCCGGTCACCGCCGAGTTCGCTCAGCGTGGCGGACCACCGCTCCAGGACCTCGTGGGTGTGGCCGTCACCGTCCACGGCGTCCGCGACGCCGGTGTCCTGCGCGTGCTTGGAGGCGGCCTCGAAATAGATCCACTGGAGGTCCAGGGCGCTGATCCGCCGGCCGTCGCCCAGGCGCAGCAACCCGGTGAGCGAGGTGTCGTGGCTGACGGCCTGAAGCGCGGCGACGGGCTCATGGACTTCGATCCGCGGCGCAAGCCCGGCCTCGATCAGGCTCAGGACCATCGCGGTGGTGCCGAACTTGAGGAAGTTGGAGGCCTGGCTGAGGTTGGCGTCGCCGATGATGACGTGCAGCCTGCGGTATTTGTCCGCGGTGGCGTGGGGCTCGTCCCGGGTGTTGATGATGGGGCGGCGGATGGTGGTTTCCAGGCCCACTTCGGTTTCGAAGAAGTCAGCGCGCTGGCTGATCTGGTAGCCGGCCCGGGCGCTGTCTTGCCCGAGGCCCACCCGTCCGGCACCGCAAATGATCTGCCGGGTGACGAAAAACGGCGTGAGGCCGCGCACGATTTCGCCGAACGGCACCGAGCGGGGCATCAGGTAGTTCTCGTGCGAGCCGTAGGAGACCGATTTGTTGTCCGTGTTGTTCTTGTACAGGTTGATGGGCGGCAGTTCGGGATCCGCAGCGAGGCGCCGGACCGCGGCCAGTGCCACGAGGTCGCCGGCGGCGTCCCACGTGACGGCGGCGCGGGGGTTGGTCACCTCGGGGCTGGAATACTCCGGGTGGGCGTGGTCCACGTACAACCGTGCGCCGTTGCCCAGCACCATGTTCATCAGCAGCGTGCCGGACTCGTCCTCGCCGTCGGCCTCGAGTTCCTGCCGCCCGTAGGCGAGGGCGATCGCCTCGGCGTCGAGGACGGGAGGCTGGTCGGTGAGTTGTTCCGGGTCCGCGCTGCTGCGCTCCAAGGTCCAGCCGCGGGCGTCGTGCAGCGGTTCCTCGTCCGTGTAGTCCCACCGGGTCTCGGCGCCGCCGGCGGCCCGCTGCCGGGTCACCTGCGCGTACGCCTGAATGACCCGGGCTGACATCATCGTGGCGTTGGCTCCCGGGGCCGAGGGCGCGTGGATGCCGTATTCGGTCTCCGATCCCATGACCCGCATCGCCCCGCCGACCGGCAGCCCGCCCGCGGTGTCGGCGGGCTTGCCGGGGACAACAGCCGTCACAGGTACTGGCCTGTGCTGGGCATCGTCTCGATGGACTTCCCGGGCTCCTGGCCGGCCTTGCCCTGGACGATGGTGCGGATGTACGTGATGCGCTCGCCCTTCTTGCCGGAGATGCGTGCCCAATCGTCCGGGTTGGTGGTGTTGGGCATGTCCTCGTGTTCACGGAACTCGTCCACGACCGCCCGGAGCAGGTGGTCGATCCGCAGGCCCTTCTGGCCGATGGTCAACAGGTCCTTGATGGCGTACTTCTTGGCCCGGTCCACGACGTTCTGCACCACGGCGCCGGAGTTGAAGTCCTTGAAGTAGAGCATTTCGGTGTCGCCGTTGGCGTAGGTGACCTCGAGGTATTCGTTGGACTTCTCGGTGGAGTACATCGCCTCGACGGTGCGTTGGACCATGGCGTCCACGGTCGCCTGCACGTCGCCGTTGTGCTCGCCGAGGTCGGACTCGTGGAACGGCAGGTCCGTGGTGATGTACTTGTTGAAGATGTCGGCCGCGGCCTCGGCGTCGGGGCGCTGGATCTTCACCTTCACGTCCAGGCGGCCAGGGCGCAGGATCGCCGGATCGATCATGTCTTCCCGGTTCGAGGCGCCGATCACGATCACGTTGTCCAGCCGTTCGACGCCGTCGATCTCGCTGAGGAGCTGCGGGACGATGGTGGTTTCGACGTCGGAGGAAATGCCAGTCCCACGGGTGCGGAACAGCGAGTCCATTTCGTCGAAGAACACCACCACCGGGCTGCCCTCAGACGCCTTTTCCCGGGCGCGCGCGAAGATCAGGCGGATGTGGCGTTCGGTCTCGCCGACGTACTTATCGAGCAGCTCGGGTCCCTTGATGTTCAGGAAGTAGCTCTTCATGTCCGTCTTGCCGGCGCGCTCGGCGGCCCGGGCGGCCAGCGAGTTGGCCACGGCCTTGGCGATCAGGGTCTTGCCGCAGCCGGGCGGGCCGTACAGCAGGATGCCCTTGGGCGCCTTCAGCCCGTGCTCCCGGTACAGGTCCGGGTGCAGGAAGGGCAGTTCGACGGCGTCGCGGATCTGTTCGATCTGCGGGCCCAGTCCGCCGATGTCCTGGTAGGTGATGTCCGGGACTTCCTCGAGCACGAGGTTCTCCACTTCCGAGCGCGGGATCTTTTCCAGCGCGTACCCGGTCCGGGAATCAATCGAGAGCGCGTCGCCGACCCGGAGCCGCTGGGCGAGCAGGGCACCGGAGAGCCGGATGACCCGCTCCTCGTCGGCGCGGCCCACCACCAGCGCACGGTCAGGCCCCAGCATTTCCTTGAGCGTGACGAGGTCCCCGGCCCGCTCGTAGCCGAGTCCGGCGACCACCATCAGGGCCTCGTTGAGCAGGACTTCCTGCCCGACGGCGAGCTGGCTGATGTTGACCAGCGGGCTGATCCCAACCCGCATCTTGCGGCCGGCGTTGAAGATATCCACGGATTCCTCCGTGGCCGCCTGGCCGCTGTTCCCGGCCGTCGGCTGCCGTTTGGGGTTGAGCTGGAGGATGGTGCCGAAGCTGTACGGCGGCTGTCCCTCCTGGTCGAGGGCGTTTTTCAGCCGCAGGATCTCCGCCTTGGCCGTTTCCAGCATGCTGACCAGTTTGGAGTTGTTCTGCGTCGCGGCGGCGAGTTGGCGGTCAATGTGGCGGAGCTTGTCCCGGAGGATGTTGACCTGGCGCTCGGCGACGGACAGTTCATTGGCGGCATACCGGTCACCCTCGCCGGCTGCGGCGCGGGCCGCATCCGTGCGGGCGGCAGCATCTGCTGCGTCCTCGGCCGGTGTGCGGCCCGGGTCAGTATTCGGAGTCTCCATCGTGCATCAGCCCCTTCCTGCTCTTCTGTTAAGACCATAGCCCTAAGAAGGCGGGTGCCGCTGGAGACATCCGAAATATGCTGCCTAGTTCGTTATCTCCGGGGCGTCGACGACGTTCGTTCCGGCGATTGCGTCGCGGGCGGCGCGGCGCAGCTTTTTGTCCGAGACCGCACGCTCGCCCACAGCGCCCGGGGTCCAGGCGTTGACGTCTTCTTCGTTAAAGTCGGTCTTGGAGGGGCGGCGCTTTACCGAAATGCCCGTGACGCCGTCGGCGAGGCGGCGGGTTACCAGCAGGAAACCCGTGTGGGCGACCATGCGGTGGTCCGGGCGGACGGCCAGGCCTTCGAGATGCCAGCCTCGGACCATGGATTCCCACGCGTCGGGTTCGGTAAAGCGTCCGTCCGCGCGGATGGCTTCGGCTGTCCGCGAAAGCTGCGTCACAGTCGCGACATAATTGATCCACACGCCGCCGGGGGCCAGGACGGTGGCGACGGCGTCGAGGCATTCCCACGGCGCGAGCATGTCCAGGACCACGCGGTCCACGGAGCCGGGTTCCTCGGTGCGCACCACTTCCTCCTGGAAGTCGCCAAGGGAGATCTTCCAGGCCGGGTGCGGTCCGCCGAAGATGGTCTCGACGTTGCCGCGGGCGATGTCCGCGAACTCCTGGCGGCGTTCGAAGGAATGCAGGTAGCCGTTGTCCCCCACCGCGCGCAGCAGGGAGATGGACAGGGCGCCCGAGCCGACACCGGCTTCGACAACGCGTGCGCCCGGGAAGATGTCCGCCATGGTCACGATCTGGCCGGCGTCCTTGGGGTAGACGACGGCCGCGCCGCGGGGCATCGAGAGCACGAAGTCCGAGAGCAGCGGACGCAGCGTCTGGTACTGCTGTCCGACGTTGTTGACCACCACTGAGCCGTCGGGCTTGCCGATGATCTCGTCATGGTTCAGGAAGCCCCGGTGGGTGTGGAAGGCCCCGCCGACTTCGAGGGTGATCGTGTTCATGCGGCCGCGCTCGTCCGTGAGCTGGACGCGTTCGCCTTCGCGGAAGGGTCCGCGGCGGCGCGCGGCGCCGGTGGCACCATTAGCGCTGGCGGCAGTGCTGCCCCCGGCGGCGGGAGTGTCGGTGCCTGCGGCGGCGGTGGTGTTGGCAGTGTTAGTGCCTGCGGCGGTGTCGCTGCTCATGAAGATGTTCCTCGCTCCTGTAAAGCTGTGTGGCCGCGGACATGCCGGCGGGCACCGGTCTTTGCGCGTGGGGGCCGGAAATTCACGACCGCCCAGTAACTCTACCGGTTCTGCCCCTGGTTCTGGCGTTCGTTCCGGTACTTGCCTGTTATGGCCCGGACGACGGCGGACTGGCGCAGCAGCCCGGTGACGGCGCCCTCGCGGTTCACCACCGCGTACTCCTGGCCCTCGAGCTGGGCCAGGTACTGGACGAGCTCCTGGCCCTTGGACCATTCGGGGACATAGGCGCCCGCACCAAGGGGGTAGGAGACCGCGGTCAGGGTGGTCGCTGCGGCCAGTCCGGCAGGCACGCTGGCTGCGGCGCCGGCGTCGACGATGGCCACGGGACGGCCGTCCCGGTCGCACAGCACCACGGTGGGCTTTCCTGCCGGCGCCCGGTCCAGGAGGTCCGCGACCGTCGCGGTTTCCGGAAGGCCGAGGGCGGGTTCGGCGAGGGCCGCGGCGTCGACGAGGTGCAGCCGGCCACGCAGGCGGGCCTGCTGGATCGCGGCCGACGCCCCCATCCACAGGAAGCTGCCCACCAGGGCGGTGATGAGGGTGAAGGAAATATCCGGACGTGCGCCGCTGACCAGCGGCAGGACTATGAACCACAGGGCGAGGGCGATCACGATGATCCGGCCCGCCCAGCCTGCCGCAATTGTGCCCTTCTCCTGGCTGCCGGTGGCTTTCCACACGGCGGATTCGACCAGCCGACCGCCGTCCAGCGGAAGGCCGGGAAGGACGTTGAAGATGCCGATCAGCAGGTTGGCCCAGACGAAGATGTTGGCCAGGATGTCGGCCACGCCGTTCAGGTTGCCGTAGGCAAGCGGGAGCCAGCCTGCGCCGGCAAGGACGAAGTTCGCGGCCGGGCCGGCCATCGCCACCAGGACGGAGCGGCCGGGTGAGGCCGTGAAGCTCTGGAACTGGGTGTGGCCGCCCCAGAGGTTGAGGACAATTTTCTCCGTGGGCCAGTGGAACAGCTTCGCGGTCAGCGCGTGCGCGAGTTCATGGGCCAGTACGGAAATCAGGAGCAGCAGCGCGTAGGCGAAGGCGACGAAGAAAGCGGTGACGCCGAGGCGCGGATTGTTGCTCTGCAGGACCGGCCCGTAGGCGATCACCGTGAAGGCCGCGATGATGAACCAGGAATACGCCAGAAATACCGGAATGCCGGCGATTCGGCCCAGCGGAATCCCTTCCCGGCGGTTAGCGGGAGTCTTTCCGGGTTGCCCCTGGCTGCCGGTGTCAGCCACGGGCGTGGCCCGCGGTCGAGAGTGTGGTCGAGACCGTGGTCGAGACCGTGCCTAAGCGGCCGGTTGGGTCCGCGGCGGCGCCGAAGGTGGCGTCGGGGAAGTCGTGCCGCAGGGCCACGAGCTCCTCCAGGTCAGCGACTGTCCTGCCCTCCAGGGTGTTCCAGGTGGCGCGGCGGGGATCGTGCGGGAGGGGCAGGATGTGCGGGATGGCGACCGTGACGACGCCGGAGGCCACGGCGGCGGCGACACCCGGCACGGAATCTTCCAGGGCCACGCAGTGGTGCAGGCCGAGCTCGGGATCCTGCTGCTGCAGGAGCTCGACGGCCGTGAGGTAAGCCTCCGGGTGCGGCTTGCCCTGCGTCACAGTGTCTCCCGTGACGAGGAACTCGAAGTAGGGCTCGGGCAGGCTCGCAACGATCTCCCGGGCCAGCGGGGCCTCGGACATGGTGACCAGGGCGCAACGGACGCCGGCGTTGTAGAGTTCGTCGAGCAGTTCTCGGGCCCCGGGCCGCCAGGGAATGGAGCTCCGGACCTGGCTGATCACGTGGCCGGTGAGGGTGTCGATGATCTCGCGCCGTTCCAGGGCCACGCCGGCTTCCTGCAGGATTCCCGCGGAAAACATCAGGGACTGTCCCACGAGCTGCATGGCCTGTTCGTGGGACCATTGTCCGCCGTGGGCTTCGACGAGTGCGTGTTCGGCTGCGATCCAGTAGGGCTCGGTGTCGACAATGGTGCCATCCATGTCCCAGAGCGCTGCTTTAAGGAGGGGCCGGGAAGCTGAGGATCGCATGCCTTCCAGTCTACGGGGAAGCCCGCGGCCGGGCGCCCGCGCTACGCCTACGGCGAATTCCGAGCGCCTGACCCTGGGATTTCGGGCGGAAATTGCGGTTCCTTGGCGCGCGATTGCCTGCGCGCGGCGGGTTCTTGGACGTAGGGTGATGGCATGAACAGCTTCGAGGCAGACCCCACCGAACCAGGCGCCGTCTCCGAGCCGGAGCGGCTGCTGCAGCCAGTCCCCGAGGGCCGGCGCATCACCGTCATGCTCGCGGCCTTCGAAGGCTGGAACGACGCCGGAGAGGCCGCCAGCGATGCCCTGCGCTACCTGAACAAGCTCTGGGGCGGCAAGAAGGTCGGGGCGATCGACGCCGACGAGTACTACGACTTCCAGTTCACCCGGCCCACGATCCGGCGGACAGCGGCCGGTGAGCGGAAGATCAAGTGGCCGTCCACGCGGATCTTCAAGGCCAGCGTCCCCGACTCGAATGTGGACGCCATCTTCGTCCAGGGCACCGAGCCGTCCTACAAGTGGCGTGCCTACACCGCGGAACTGCTGGTGCATGCCGAGGCGCTGCATGTCGACTACGTCATCCTGGTCGGTGCGCTGCTGGCTGACGTGCCGCACAGCCGGCCCATTCCGGTCAGCACCTCCACGGACGACGCCGCACTGCGTGAGCGGATGGACCTGGAGGCCTCGCAGTACGAGGGCCCGGTAGGGATTGTGGGCGTGCTCGGCGAGGTGGCCCTGCTGGCCGGGCTCCCGACCGTCTCGCTCTGGGCGGCCGTGCCGCACTATGTAGCCCAGGCCCCGTCGCCGAAGGCGCAGCTGGCCCTGCTGCACCGGGTCGAAGAGCTGCTCCAGGTCCCGCTGGACACCACGGAACTCGTGGAGGAGGCCGACGCGTGGGAACGCGGCGTGGACGAGCTCGCTACAGAGGATCCGGAAATTGCGGCGTATGTGCGCCAGCTGGAGGAGGCCAAGGACACCGCCGACCTTCCGGAGGCCAGCGGTGAATCGATAGCCCGCGAATTTGAGCGCTACCTCAAGCGCCGGGGCAAGGACAAGCCCTAGCCCGCGTCCCGCTTTTCCCTCCCCCTTCCCACTCCCACCTTTCCCGCGCACTTCCCCTATGGGGGTCTTCCCCCGGACCAGAGTCTTATGACCCTGCCGGCGGCCGCCTGTCGCGGCGAGAGTTGGACCTGGCCGCGACGCCGGCCAACACCGAGTGGAGGGCACACCATGACAGATCACAACTACATCTTGTTCGTGTCGTCGTACGCCGACGAGGGCTCGGCGGCAGAGGATTTCAAGGCGATCAAGGGCATGGATGACGCGGCCGTCGCGGCTGCCGTCGTCCTGTCGCGGGACTCATCGGGCAAGACCGAGGTCAAGGAGCACGGCGGCGGACTGGTCGCCGGGGGCACCAAGGCCGGCGCAGTCGGCGGGCTGGTGGTCGGACTGTTCGCTCCGCCACTGCTGCTGTCCGGCGTGATCGGTGCCGGGATCGGCGCCGGTGTGGGTGCCATCAGGAAGCGGCACGAGGAGAAGTCCATCGGCGTCAACGCGGAGGAGTTTCTGCCGCCGGGCTCCTCGGCGATCGTTGCCATCGTCGATGACCTCTACCTCGACCGCGTCGACAAGGCGATCAGCAAGGCCACCAAGAAGGTCAGCAAGGCTGTCGACAGTGGTGACTACGACGCCGTCGTCAAAGCCGTGAACGAGGGCGACGAGAAGATCATCGAAGCCGCTTCGTCCTGACCGGCCGACGCAGCCACCGTGGAGACGGCCGCTGGGTTTTGGGATCTTCCTCCGGGCCGACCGAAAACCGGTTAGAGTTCGACGCCGAGCAGGGCGTTGACGGCGTCGCTCACCAGCGCGGCGTCCGTGGCCGAGGCCTCCCCCGGGGCTGCCAGGGCGGCCTTGGCCCAGGCGTCGACGGCGGCGAGTGCGCCGGGCGCGTTCAGGTCGTTGGCCAGTTCGGTCCGCAGCCTGCCAAGCAGGGCCGCGGCGGAGCTTTCCGGCGCCACGGCGAGGGCCTCGCGCCAGGTGCGGAGCCGGTCTTTGGCCTCGGCGAATCCGGCGGCGGTCCAGGACCAGTCCGTGCGGTAGTGGTGGGCCAGGATCGCGAGGCGGATCGCGGCAGGTTCTTCCCCGTCAGCCCGGAGCCTGGAAACCAGGACAAGATTGCCCTTGGACTTGCTCATCTTCTCCCCGTCGAGGCCCACCATGCCCGCGTGCGCGAAGTGGCGGGCCAGCGGCACGCCCGCCAGCGAGTACGCGTGGCCGGCGCCCATTTCGTGGTGCGGGAAAATAAGGTCCGAGCCGCCGCCCTGGACGGTAAACGGCTTGGGCAGGTACTCCTGGGCGATCACGGTGCATTCGACGTGCCAGCCGGGCCGGCCCTCCCCCAGTTCGCCACCGGGCCAGCTGGGCTCGCCCTCGCGGGCAACCCGCCAGAGCAGCGGATCCAGCGCCTGGCGCTTCCCGGCCCGGCCAGGGTCGCCGCCGCGTTCGGCGAAGAGTTCCAGCATTTCGGCGTCGGAGAGTCCGGAAATGGATCCCAGGGTCCAGGCGTCGACGTCGTCCGTCGAGTGCTTCCCGGCGGCTTCGACGTCGTAGTAGACGTCGCCGTCGGGCTCGCCGCCGGCGCCGGGGACGCGGTACGCGAGCCCGTTGCGCAGCAGGCGCTCGATGGCGGGAACGATCAGGGGAACGGCCTCAACGGCACCGATGTAGTGGTCCGGGGCGAGGACGTTCAGGGCCTCCATGTCGGTCTGGAACAGCTCGATTTGGCTCGCGGCGAGGTCGCGCCAGTCGACGCCTGTGGCCGTGGCGCGCTCCAGGAGGGGATCGTCGACGTCGGTCACGTTCTGGACGTAGGCGACGTGCTGGCCGCCGTCCCGCCACGCGCGGTTGAGGAGGTCGAAGGCGACATAGCTGGCCGCGTGGCCCATGTGCGTGGCGTCATAAGGGGTGATGCCGCAGACATACATGGACTGCTCACCCGTGGCCTCCAGGGTCACAATTCCGCCCTTGGCGGTATCGAAGAGGCTCAGGGCGGGCATGCTGCCGGGGAGCTGGGCAACAGGGCGGGAGGTCCAGGATTTCACAGACCAAGCCTAGTGCTAGGCACTGATGACATTGAAACCGAGCAGCAGGAACAGGGACATTCCCAGGATGATCCGGTACCAGACGAAGAGCCGGTAGCCGCGGGTGGAGACGTATTTCAGGAACCAGCCGATGATGACGTAACCCACAATGAAGGCGATCACGGTGGCCAGGGCGGTTTCCGGGAGACCGTACGGGCCGGTGATGCCTTCCTTGGAGACCACCTTGTACAGCTGGTACAGGCCGCTGCCGAAAACGGCAGGGATTGCCAGCAGGAAGGAGTAGCGGGCCGCCGCCTCACGGGTGTAACCCATTAGGAGCCCGGCGCTGATCGTGCCGCCGGAGCGGGACACGCCGGGGAAAAGGGCCAGGGCCTGCGCCAGTCCGTAATAGAGCCCATGTTTGTAGGTCAGCTGCGTCAGTTCACGGTCCTGCCGGCCGATGGTGTCGGCTACCGCGAGGACCATGCCGAAGATAATCAGCATGGTCGCGACGCCCCACAGGCTTCGGAGTACCGATTCGATCTGGTCCTGGAACAGCAGGCCCAGGACGATGATCGGGATGCTGCCCAGGATCACCAGCCAGCCCATGCGCGCATCCGGGTCCTGCCGGGACACTTTGCCGGTCAGCGAACCGGCCCAGGCACGGATGATCCGCAGGATGTCGCGCCAGAAATAGACGATCACCGCCGTCTCGGTGCCCAGCTGCGTGATGGCCGTGAAGGCGGCGCCGGGATCGGACGCTTCCGGGAGGAAGGCGCCGACAATCCGCAGATGGGCGCTCGAGGAAATCGGGAGGAACTCGGTCAGCCCCTGTACCAGGCCCAACAGAGCCGCTTGTATCCAGTTCACGTTTATAGACCCTACGTTACGAAGCAGCCCGACCCCGTAAGCTAGCTGACATGCAGCAGCGTTATGTCGGCAACAGTGGGTTGCGCGTGTCCGCCCTATCCCTCGGCACCATGTCCTGGGCCAGGGAAACCGAGGAACAGGATGCCGCCGCCCTGGTGCGCTCCTTCGTCGATGCCGGCGGAACCCTGATCGATACAGCGGCGTCCTACGCCGACGGGCAGGCCGAGGCGATGCTCGGCGGAATACTGGGCGACGTCGTGGCGCGCTCCGAAGTGGTGATCTCCACGAAGGCCGGACTGACGACGGCGGACGGTCGCCGCAGCGTCGACACGTCCCGCAACGGCATGCTCTCCGGGCTGGACGCGAGCCTGGCCCGGATGGGAACCGATTACGTGGATCTCTGGTTCGCGCACGCGTGGGATCCGAATGTTCCGCTGGAGGAAACCCTGTCAGCGCTGGACCACGCGGTGCGGTCCGGCCGGGCGCGTTACGCCGGTGTCTCCAATTTCAACGGCTGGCAGACGGCAAAGGCCGCCGCAATCGCGGGCTTCCCCCTCGTGGCCAACCAGTCCGAATACTCGCTCCTGCAGCGCAACGCGGAGATTGAGCTCATTCCGGCCATCGAGGACGCGGGGCTGGGCCTGATGGCCTGGGCTCCGATGGGACGCGGCGTCCTGAGCGGCAAATACCGCGGCCACATCCCGGCTGATTCCCGGGCCGCCAACCAGCGGCTGGCGACGTACGTGGAACCCTATCTCGAGGGACCGGCGTCCAGCGTAGTGGAAGCCGTCGCCATGGCGGCGAAGGGGCTCGGCCGGACTGCCCTGGATGTGTCGCTGAGCTGGCTGTTGTCCCAACAGGGGGTGGCAACCGCCGTCGTCGGCCCCCGGACACCGGTTCAGCTCAAGGAGATCCTGGATTCGGCGCTCGCGCCGCTGCCGCCGGAGATCGCGCAGGCGCTCGAAGACGTGTCCGACCCCGGCTGAGGCCGCGGAGATCCGCAGGTCCCCCTAGTTCTCCGAATTCTCGAGGATCTCGAGGTCCTCTTCGTCGTCGACATCGTCTTCGTCGCCGTCTTCGTCGCCGTCGATCACTTCGAGCGGCGTCACTTCCCCATACGCCTCATACAGGGCGTCGTCGTAGACTTCAAAGGCATCGGCAACGGCGAAGAACGCCGCCTCGACCGCGGGATCCCCGTCACTTCTGCGGGCGGAGGCCGCCGCCAGGTGTTCTTCCAGTGCAGAGGTCAGGGACTGAAGCGCGACACGCGGATCGATGCTCATGACTTCACGTTAGTCGGAAAAAGACGAAAATGGAGAGCAATGAAAGAACATTTTCTGAGCAGCTCGGTCCGGCGGGAACGGGACTATGTCAAGCAGTACGAGTACCTCGTTCTGACGGTCGGCCCTGAGGATTCGCTCCCCGAGGCCCGCCGCCGGCTCGTGGAGCATTCCGAGTACGGCAAATGGGAACTGGAACGCAGCCGCCTCTACGTGGGCGGCGGGCGGCGTTTCTGGCTGCGCCGGAAAGTCATCCAGGTCCAGCGCACCGTCTAGGCCGCACACGGATCCCGGCCGCGCATCGGCCGGGACGGGCAGCGGCGAACGCCGCGGGGAGTCCTGGGCCCTCTAGGGTGTCTCCAGCGGGCCCAGCCAGGCGTTCGCCACGGTATTGTGCGCCGACTCGTCATCTGATGGGTGGAACATGCCGGCGAGCACGTCCCGGTACAGCCGCTCCAGCTCGGAGCCGCGGAAGTAGCTGGAGCCGCCGGATACCCGGATGGCGAGGTCCACCACGGTGCGCGCCGTCTCCGTGGCCCGGACCTTGAGCCCCACGAGCCGGGGGAACCATTGGCTGCCGTGGTCCGCGAGGGCGTCGACGTCGGCCGCCACGGAGGACAGCTGCGGATAGAGCGCATCCATGGCCATCGCCGCCTCCGCCACCTTCCAGCGGATGTCCGGGTCCTGGGCGTAGCTGCGGCCGCCGTTCTTGAACGATGTCCGGCGCTGCACCGCTTCCACCCCGAGCGTGAGGGCCCGTTCGCCGATTCCGGTGTACACAGCGGCGAGGAGGGTCTCGAAGCAGGCGAAGATCGCGAAGATCAGTGGGTCGGCGTTCGGGCCCACCGGCAGTTTCCGGAAAATCCGTTCGGCCGGGACGACGGCGCCCTCCAGGAGGGTCGTGTTGGACTGGCTGGCCCGCATGCCGAGCGCGTCCCAGTCGGGCAAAATCTCGTAGCCGGGGGTTTCCCGGGTGATGAACCCGTGGACCAGTTCCCCGGCGCCGTCCGCGGCGTTGGCGTCCTTTCCGAAGATGCCCAGCCGGGTCCACGCCGGTGACAGGCTGGTGAAGATCTTGCGGCCCGTGAAGCTGTAGCCGCCGTCGTGCAGCGGGACGGCCTCCGTGCGGGAATCGAACAGCACGGAATCGTTGCCTGCCTCCGAATTGCCGAAGGCGAAGACCTCACCCTGTGCCGCCTCCTGGAGGATGAAATCCAGCGAGGAGTCACCGCGGGCGGCAAGGACGTGGGCGACGCCGGTCCACACCAGGTGCATGTTGACGGCCAGCGCCGTGGCCGGCGCCGCGGTCGCCAGCAGGCGTTGCAGCTGCGCCGCTTCCGCAAGCCCGAGTCCGAGTCCGCCGTCGATCACCGGGACGAAAATTTTCAGGTAGCCGGCCGCCGTGAGATCCGCGAGGTCCTCGTGGAAGAAGGCGTTGTCGCGGTCGTAGCCGGCGGCGCGGCCGCGGATCCGTTCCAGCAGCGGACCACTCAGGATGTCCTCGGGCGTCATGTCAGGCGGTGTCCGCTCAGTAGTTGGTGAGCAGGGTGTCCAGCACCCGTGCGCCGAATTTCAGGGAATCCGCCGGGACCCGTTCGTCGACGCCGTGGAACATGCCGGTGAAGTCGAGCTCGTCCGGCAGCATCAACGGGGCGAAGCCATAGCCGGTGATGCCGAGCCGGCTCAGGGACTTGTTGTCGGTCCCGCCGGAGAGCGTGTACGGCAGCACCTTGGCGCCCGGATCCTCGGAATGCAGGGCGTCGATCATCGAATCGACGAGGTTGCCGGCGAACGGCACCTCCAGCGAGACGTCGTTGTGCACGTAGCTGATGTCCACTCCGGTGCCGGCGAGTTCGCGCACGATTTCCAGCACCTGCTGTTCCTGCCCGGGCAGGGTCCGGCAGTCGATGAGGGCCTCGGCCGATTCCGGAATGACGTTGTGCTTGTAGCCGCCTTTGAGCAGGGTGGGGTTGGTGGTGTTCTGCAGTGTGGCGCCGACAAAGCGGGCCACCGTGCCGAGTTCCTTGAGGATCTTCTCCGGATCGTCGGGATCGAATTCGACCCCGGTGAGTTCGGTAACGCCGTCGAGGAACTGCCGCGTGGTCGGCGTGAGCTCGATCGGCCAGTTATAGGCACCAATCCGGGATACCGCGCCGGCAAGCCTGGTCACGGCGTTGTCGGTGTTGATCTGGGAGCCGTGGCCCGCGCGGCCGTGGGCCACCAGACGGAGCCAGGAGAGGCCCTTTTCCGCCGTCTGGAGCAGATAGGTGCGCTGGCCGCCGATGGTGGCGGAGAAGCCGCCGACTTCGGAGATCGCCTCCGTGGCGCCCTCAAAGAGTTCGGGCCGCTTCTCGACGGCGTAGCGGGCGCCGTAGGTGCCGCCGGCTTCCTCGTCGGCGAAGAACGCGAAGATGAGGTCGCGCTTGGGTTTGCGTCCCGTGCGGGCGAAGTTGCGCAGCACGGACAGGATCATGGCGTCCATGTCCTTCATGTCCACGGCGCCGCGTCCCCAGATCAGGCCGTCCTTCAGTTCGGCGCCGAAGGGGTCAACCGACCACTGTTCGCGCAGGGCCGGGACGACGTCCAGGTGGCCGTGGACCACCAGTGCGCTGGCGGAGGGGTCCTCCCCCGCCAGCCGGGTGACCACGCTGGCGCGGCCGGGGGCTGCTTCGAAGATTTCGGCGTCCAGCCCGACTTCGGCCATGAGCCCGGCGGTGTATTCGGCGGCCGCGCGTTCACCGGGGCCGGAGCCGTCGCCGTAGTTGGACGTGTCGATCCGGATCAGCTCCTGGCAGATCCTGACGACCTCATCCTCTGGCCTGGTTTCGGTCCGGGTGTCAGTCATAGCGGCTCCTCGTGGCGGGTGGCTCAATTGCTTGCTTCAGCCTACCCACACCACCCCCGCGGACCCCGATTATTTGTTTCCGGAAAAGTCGTGCTAGAGTCTTTCTCGCTGCTTCCGAGAAAAGCAAAACGCTGAAAGGCGAAACGAACTCGGAATTACCACCTGCGCGGGTGGCGGAATGGCAGACGCGCTAGCTTGAGGTGCTAGTCCTCGAAAGGGGGTGGGGGTTCAAGTCCCCCTCCGCGCACAAGGGAAAACCCCTGGAATCCACGGATTCCAGGGGTTTTTTCTGCTTCCCCGCCGACGGGCCGCAGCTTCGCCCCCGCTGCCGCTGAATACCAATACCCGCTGCCCCGACCCGGAGCCCACCGGACGTGCCCGCCAGAGGATGGCCGCGCAGCGTTCTCGCCCCGTGGCCGCCGGCGTAGAGTCTGCGCAAGAGACTTGCAAGCGGATCGAGGGATGACAAATGACAGTTAGAGGCTGGAACCCGCTGGTGCTTTTGCCCGTCGCGTTCATCGTCGTCTTCGTGGTTTGGGCAGCTCGACGGGCCCGAGGCCGGAAGTCCAAGGACTAACGACCCGCTGGGCCGCTGTGCGCTTGCCGGTACAAGGGTGCTGAGCCGGCGCGGCCAGGCCGACCAAAAGACCGCATCCCTGCCGGCCCCCCAAAAGCTCCTGCAGGAATGCGGCCGTCGTGGCGTCAGCCGGAGCGTGGCTCCCCTGACGGGCAACCCTTAGGCTGCGTGCCTCCACTATGGAGGCGTTACCGGAGGCGTGGCCCGGTACCCCCCGATGCAGAAATAGACATGTCCAATTCTGTTTTCAGAGGGTAATGCAAAATTATTGGACATGTCCAATCGGATGATATTGTCTTCTGGATCCACCCTTCGACCGCAGCAAAGGAGCCCTGTCATGAATGACGCATCAGTCGATTCCGGGCCGGGCGCGGCACTCGCAAGGAAGCTGAACCTTCTCCTTGATTCCTCGGAAGCCGCCGGGAAGAAGATCACCTTCAACGACGTCAGCGCCGCCATGAAGACGGCCGGCACCCCGATCTCCCGCGCCCGCTGGCACTACATGCGCACCGGGTCCGGGCCCGAGGTGAAGAAGACCGAGCTCCTGCAGAACCTCGCAAAGTTTTTCGGCGTGAACCGCGACTACCTGCTGCACGACCAGGACGAACTGCCCCGGAAAGTCGAAGCCCAGCTGGACCTCCTGGCCAGCATGCGGGCCAACAAGGTCCGCAATTTCGCTGCCCGGCAACTCGGCGGCCTGTCACCCGAGACGCTCCTTCAGATCCGGGACCTCATCGACGAGCAGCTGGCGGAGACGAACGTCACTTCTTCCGACACGCCGGGTGCCGGAAAGGCCTCTGAACAGGGCTGATACGCTCCTCCTTGGAGTCGGAGGGACTCCGGCCCCCTATCGGACCATCCCAAGGATCAGCGCCATGGACTACAGCGTCGCCCGAGCGCGGGCCCGGACTGCGGAAGAAGGCCTGCGGCTGCAGGAGCCGGTCTCCATGCGTTCCATCCAGAGCCGCCTGGAGACCGCGAGCGGGCGTCCAATTGTCATCAGGCCGATCGACAACACCCCCACCGACAAGGTCTGTGGCCTGTGGTTCGGCCTGGACGGCCTGGACCTCATCCTCCACGCCAAGTCGGCGTCAGAGGTGCACCGCCAGCAGATCGTCCTGCACGAGTTCGCCCACATGATCCTCCGCCACGAGCAGGAAGTCCTCTCGCACGACTACGCCCAGGTCTTCTTCCCGGACCTCGACCCGGAGCGCGTCGTCTCGGCCCTGAAACGCACCGACTTCGCCGACGAGCTCGAGGTAACGGCCGAACTCCTTGCCGACCGGCTTGCCTCCCGCATCCGCCGCTCCTACCAGCAGCCGGACGCGGAGCCGGGCAACTTCGGGGCGGTCTTCGGATGATGCAGTTCCTCATGGCCGCGGCACTGTTCCTGTTGGCCGGGGCCCGCATTCCCGCCCTGCTTCGCAGCCGGAGCGACCTGGTGTTCTCCTGTGCCGTGTACGGAGGCGTGGGCTCTTTGCTCATGTCCCCGATTGTCTACGTCCCCGTCGATACGGCCCTCGGCGGCATGAACCTGGTCAAACTGGTCCTGAACTCCCTGATGATTATCTCGCTCTGGTATCTGCGCCTCGCCGCATACGCCGCCATCGCCCCGGAAGCCGGCGGCCGCCGGACCTGGTGGACACGGACACTGCCTTTGACGCTCACGCTGAGCCTGCAGACCGCGTTCTTCCTCCTCACAGGACCCACCGTCACGACCACCGCCTGGGGCATCTACGAGGACCGTTTCCCGGCTCTCCTGTTCTCACTGATGCTCACCCTCTTCATCTGTTCGATGAGCGCGGAAATTGCCGTGATCTGCTTCCGCTACGTCCCGCGGATGAGCCGCCCGTTCCGCGTCGGTTTCTCCATGCTGGGCGCCGGCTGCATCATGGGCTTCCTGGTGATGGCCGAGATGTGTCTGTCCTTGTTGGCCCGGCACCTGACATTCCTGGCCGTACTGGTCAGGCCTGGCTTCCCGTACCATCAGCTGGAACTGGTTGCGACCGTCCTGGCCGGCGCCGGGCTCACGATCCCGGCGGTTGCCGGCAGGGCTGCCCGCAAAAACCTGCACCGCCGGAACACCGAAACCCTCGCACGCGTCGAGGCCATCTGGTCCAAGGCGCTGAAGAGCACGTCGCTTGACCGGACCCTTGAGGCCGACCCCCAGGCACCGGTACAGGACAGGCTGCACCGGATGGTTGTCGAAATCCGGGACGCTGAACTCGCTGCGGGCACTTCGGCGACGTTCCTGACCGCGGAGGAGCGCAGCTACCTGCTCTCCGTTGAAGCAAAGCTCCATAACTCCCCCGCCCCGGCATAGCCTGCGACAGCTACAGAAAGCCCCCATGCAACTCCTCACGCACCCGACCCGCCGAACACGCCCGAGCGGTACGGACATGTACGGGATCTACCGGAACATGGTCCTCTTCGATTTCAAGACTGAAATCCATTCGGGCTTCTTCGTCGCCTATTACCGCAACTTCGCCATCCCCTCCACAGCGAGGACCCTGGCGGCGACCGGAGAGATGAAATCCCGGCCGATGAAGCGCTCCTACGACACCGGCATCGTCCTCCACGAGATCATCGCCAACGGGTTCGAGCACGAACGCAGCCAGGCCATGATCAAACTGCTCCGCCGGGTCCACAACGGGGTGTCCGGCACCCCGGACGACTTCGTCTACGTCCTCATGACCTTGCTTGTCCTGCCGCTGCGCTGGACCGAACGTCACGGCTGGCGCCGGTTGACGGAGTTGGAGAAGCGGGCCGCCACGGATTTCTACGCCGAACTGGGCCGGCAGATGGGGCTTGAGGGCATCCCGGCCACCTTCGCGGAGGCGGAACGGTTCCTGGACGAATACGAGGACCGGAACATGGGCCCGAGCCCCGAGGGCTCGATGCTGTTCAATGCGACCGTCGCGGCCTTCGCCAGCCGTATCCCCGCCCTGCTTCGCCGATTCACCCCGACCATCCTGGCGCTGATGATGGACAAACCCCAGGTCGCTGTTGCCCTGGGCCTGAAACCTGCCCCGGCAGTGCTGCGCGTAGCGTTCAACGCGGTGCTGCGGTTCCGCTCCCTCAAGGCCAGGTTGCGTCCCTTGCCGACCGAGCCCATATTTGTGCCGGGAAGGATGAACGTCGTGGCATACCCGGACGGATACACCCTGGACCAGATCGGCCCTTGGGGGAAATCAGCCAACGTCTGAGGCCCGGGCTGCTTACCGCCGTCGACCCTGGGGTGGACCCGACGCACCCGTGACGGGCCTGCGTGCTGACCGAAGACGACGACGCGGACTCCGACTACGCGCGAACAGGCCCGCCGGAACCTGAACTGCTCAAATCCCGGCGGGGCTGTTCGTTGTGGTTAGAGTGCGCTCTGCCTAGCCCACGTGGATGGCGGGCCGGAGTGCCTGGTCGGGCTCGGTCTCGCGGAGGATTTCGCGCACCAGCGGCGCGGTGTCGCCCTCGCCCAGGAACAGGTACCGCATGAGGTGGCCGACGGGGTTGCCCTCGGACCACTCGAAGTAGCACTGGGGCTTCGTGCCGGTCGAGTCGCGCATGGCCAGCAGGACGGCCGCGATCGCGTTCGGCACGGCCGGGGACTCCACCCGCAGGACCCGGTAGCCGTCCACTTCGACGCCTTCGACCCGGAGCGTGTGGCTGAACGCCGAAGGATCGGAGATTTCCACTTCCAGGAAGATGACATCCGCCGGGCCCGGGACGGGGTTCAGCCCGCGCTGTTCGTACTCTTTGTCCGCGTACTCAGCCTTGTCACCGGCTTGGCGCTTGTTGGCGATGACGTTCAGTTGCCCGTCGAAGGCAATCGAATCGGTGATGAACTGCCGGGCTGCCTCGTCGAACTCGATAGTTTCCAGCCGCAGTTCGGTGGTGCGCTGGACCCGGGAGATGAGCGAGACGACGATGATGCCGGCGATGAAGAACGCCGAGATCGCGATGCCGTCGGGCTTTTCGATGACATTGGCGCCCAGCGCGTACAGCAGGACCAGGGTCAGCGCACCGAAGCCGATGGTTCCGGCGCGGCTGTGCCGGCGGATCGCGGAGACGGTCACGGCGACGGCTCCGGATACCATCATGGCCAGGATGCCGGTGGCGTAGGCACCTGCCTGGGCGTTGACGTCGGCGTTGAAGGCGATGGTGATGCCGACGCTCAGCACGGTGTAGACGATGACGACCGGGCGGACGGCCCGGCCCCATTCCGGCGCCATGCCGTAGGCCGGCAGGTACCGGGGCACGATGTTGATGAGCCCGGCCATGGCGGAGGCCCCGGCGAACCAAAGGATCAGGGCGCTGGAAATGTCGTAAACGGTGCCGAACCCGGCGCCGAACAGGTCGTGGGCGAGGAACGCCAGGGCGCGGCCGTTGGCCTGTCCGCCCTCCTCGAACTCCTTGGCCGGGATCATGACCGTGGTGAGGAAGCTGGTGGACATCAGGTAGACGCTCATGATGGCCGCCGCCGTGGTGAGCAGCTTGCGGGTGTTCCTGACCCGGGACGCCATGACCTGCTCGGGGCTGTCGCCGGTGGCCTTGATCAGCGGCATCATCGAGACGCCTGTCTCGAACCCGGACAGGCCCAGGACCAGCAGGGGGAAGGCGATGACGGCGGGCCCGATCAGGTCCATGGGGCCGCCGCCGGCGCTGGCGAGCAGCCGGTCGGTCCAGCCGGCGATCAGGGACGGTTCGGAGAGAACATGGGCGAATCCTGCGGCGACGACCGCGGCGTTCAGGAGCAGGTAGACGGCCACAAGCGGAATGGCGACGCCGACGGCCTCGTTGAAGCCGAGCAGGAACACCCCACCCAGGATCAGCAGCAGGATCACCGTGATGATCACGGCACTGCCTTTCAATCCCGCAGGCACGATCGGGTTTTCGAGCAGGTGCACCGTCGCGTCGGCTCCGGAGAGGGTGATGGTGATGATCCACGAGGTCGCAACGAACCCGAGCAGCAGCAGGACGAAGAACTTGCCGCGCCAGAACGGGAGCAGCTTCTCCAGCATGGCAACCGAGCCCTGCCCGTGCGGGCTCTCCTGCGCGACCCGGCGGTACATGGGCAGCATGCCCAGCAGGGTCAGGGCCACAATGAGCAGGGTTGCCAGCGGCGAGAGGGCACCGGCGGCCAGGGCGGCGATACCGGGAAGGTAGGACAGGGTGGAGAAATAGTCGACGCCGGTCAGGCACATGACTTTCCACCAGGCGTTGGGCTTGTGATCTTCCTCGGCTTCGGGGCCGGCGGGTGCGACCTGGTTGGCCAGTAGCCAGCGGACCAGGGGCTTGTGGTCCGGGCGGTCGGCCTGCTTCAGGTCAACTTGCGCCGGGACGGCGTGGTCAGAAGTGGTCTGCATCGGATCTTTCTGTTGGTGGCCGGGCGTGTGCCGGGCAGGAGCAAGTCCTGGGAACCGGTCAATTGTAGTGCCGGGCCCCCGTTGCCGCGGTCAGCTTCAGGCAGCGTCCGGAACGGCGGGCCTACCGCGGCTCCGGTCCGGGCAGCTCTGGCCCGGGCGGCTCAAGTCCGGCCAGCTCAGGTCCGGCCAGCTCCGGCCCGGGCGGCTCAAGTCCGGGCAGCGGGTCCTTGCCGGTCCATGTCTTCACGACCGTCCACGTGACGGCGGTGATCGGCACGGCCAGCAGCGCGCCGACAATGCCGGCCAGTATGGTGCCCGCCGCCAGGACGAGCAGTATCGCCAGGCCGTGGATGCTGAGGACCCTGCCCATCAGGACCGGCTGCAGGAAGTGGTGTTCGAGCTGGTTCACGCCGATGACCACGGCCACAACAATGAGCGCCTGGACCAGCCCGTTGGAGACCAGCGCGACGACAATGGCCAGGGTTCCTGCGACGGTAGCACCGACGATCGGGATGAATCCGCCGATGAAGATGAACACTCCCAGCGGCAGGGCCAGCGGCACTCCCATGATGGCGAGGGTGATCCCGACGACGAGACCGTCAACCGCGGCCACCATGGCCGTGCCGCGGACATACCCGCCCAGGACGACGGTACTGCGATCCGCCGCCAGCCGTGCCCTGGCGCGGTGGTCGGCCGGCAGCATGCCAATGAGAAAGGCCCGGATTTCGGGACCGTCCTTGAGGAAGAAGAACAGGGTGACGGCCATCAGCACCGCGCCGGTGAAGATTTCCACCGCGGTGCGGGCACCGGTGAGGGCTTCTGCACTGAACGTGCTCGAGGTGAAGAACTCCCGCACCGAGTCCATGACGGCGGTGATCTGTTGGTCGCTGACAGGGACAGGTCCGTGGTTCAGGAATGAGTGCAGTTGCTCGACCCCCGCCGCGGCCCGGGCCGTGAGCTCGCCCCACTGGTTGGAGACCAGAATGACGATGCCGGCGATGACGCTGCCGAAAACGGCGAGAATGGCCACGAACGAGGCAACCACCGCGAGGGCGCGCGGCCAGGCGTGCCCGGTGAGCCAGCGGACCAGCGGGGAGATCGCTGCGGCCAGGATAACGGCGATGAGGACGGGGATGATGACGAGCGGGATGCGGCTGGCGGCCCAGATGATTGCCCACGCGAGGGCGGACACGGCGAGGACCTGCACGGAGCGGATGCTGGCGCGGCCCAGTCCGTCCGACCAGATGGCCGGCATTGCGTTGCGGGGTTCGATCATAGGGGTTCTCCCGGCGTTCGGACGCGGCGGCTAGGCCCAGCGCAGGGGCTTCGGCCTGGACTGTTGCCACGCATCGTAGAACCGCAAGCGGGCTTCGTTGCCGCGCTGCTGCTCGAGGGCGTGCAGGCGCCCGAAGGTAAATCCGCTGCCGGGGGCATCCGCGGCCTGCCCCGCCAGCACCAGTAGGGATTCCCGGGTGACGACGCTGTCCTGGAAGTCTCCGAGGATCTCCTGGATGCCCTCCGCGGCCCGGGCAACGTTCGTTGCTTGAGTGCCGAAAATGGGGGTAGCCGCCTCTGCGGCATAGCGCAGCCGCTTGGCAGCCTTCCGAACTTCATGCAATGCGGCATCCTGCGGTGTCCCGCCTGTGCCGCCGTCAAGGGACCGGACCGCCGCCTTGAGGCGTTTTCGTTCCGCGGAAACGAGCCGGCCAACCGTCCCCGGCGCATCATTGCCTGCCCCGCCGCTCAGCGGAGGTACCGCAAGGAAGGCATCGAGGGCATCGAGGAGGCGGAAGTAGCGGGCGCTGTCCAGCGCCGCCAGTCCGGCGGCAAGGCCCTGTTGCTGGACAGTGCCGAGGTGCTCCTGGATCTGCTGCGCGACTGGCCCGATCAACAGCTCCGCAGGTTCGGCACTGATCATTTGCGTCAGCCGGGCACGGATGACCTCGGCGTCCCTGGCCTGGCCCACGTTGCCGGCGAGCCACTGGAGCTCGCCCCTAAGGAACCTGGTCGACGTCGTATCTGTGAGCGTTCGAAAGGTTGCCAGTGCCGACCGCAGCCGGCGGGCGGCCACCCGGAATTGATGCACGGCATCGGGCGCATTGACCCGGACGCGAGGATCATGCAGCTTCACGGCGCGTATCTGTTGGGATACGTACGAGAGCATGACGTCCGAGGCCGGCCCGCTCGGGCTCGGTTTCGGAACCGTGCCCGGATTCTCCGGATAGTCCGGTCCGAGCGCCCGGGCGAGCTTGGACGGGTGGGTGGCGATGGTGACTCCCTCTGCGGCGCACAGAGCGTCGGCGTCCTGCAGCAGCCGACGGGGGCCGCCGGCGAGTTCCAGTTCCCATTCCCGCCACCGCGACGGTCCCGCGCGGGTTAGCAGGGATTGGGCCTCGACACGGTCGTCACTGAAGTTGGCAAGGATTGCGCCGTCGGCGGCGTACAACCGCGTGACCCTCCGGCTGGTCCGGATGTGTGCAACCGGCATCAGCGCGTGGCAGCGGGTGTGGACGAGCACCAGCTGCCGCAAATTTTCCGGCACGGCATCCTGATCGCCGCCAAGCGGCTCCCGAATCGCCCGGCGCTCCCCCACGGCGACCGGCAGTTTGAGATGCCATCCTGCATCCCGACCGCCTGACCGCCGGCACAGGGTGATCCGTTGCCTGGCCAATGCCAGTGCTTTGGTATCAAAGTAGACGGCGTCCAGCAATTCGTTTACGGGCTGCCCGGCGCGATCTACCCCTGGGATTGATGCCAGTGGCGGGAGGGCGTCGGATTCCGAAGGGCTGTACTTGCGTTCCACCTCGATCGCGTCGGCGGCCATGCTTCATTTTAGGAACTCCCGCACGCGCCGGGCTTGTGCCCAAAGGCCCCTATCGGAGGAGATTGTCACGGGAACCGGGCGCTGGGGACGGGCGGCCGCCCAGTTCAGGGCGGCGGCCCTCCGTAAGGCACACAGACGCGCGGTATGAGGCTGGAAAAATGACTTGCCCGGGCATGCGGCGGCGAGTAACTTTCGGAGCAGTGGGCCGGCGGACCGCTGGCCCCCTGCGAGAGGACCGCCATGCCAACCATAATCGGCCACCACGATGTCAAGGACAAGGATCATTGGCTTGCCTCGCCGAAGCGCGAAGAGGTGTTCGGCCCACTGGGGATCACCAACATTCGTACGTTCGTCAACCCCGAGAACCCGACGCAAGTCGCAGTGATGATGGATGTCCCTGACGTGGATGCCCTCATGGCCGCGATGCAAAATGACGTAATGGGCGAGGCGATGGCCTACGACGGCGTACTGCCCGAGACCCTGGTCTTCCTCGTCGAGGCCAAGCCCTAGCTTCACCCGGGCGGACACCGCCGGCGGTGCAGGCGGATGTGGCGAAGCTCCGGTCAAATAGCGGTTGACCGGAGCTTCGGGTCCATTATGGGCAGTGGTTCCTGTGTATTGGCCGGGAATAGGCTGACCGCTAGTGGTTCAGCAATTCACCCATGAGCGGCGCATTGCGGACATCATCGGTCAGGGGGCTCAGCCCCCACACGTCCTCGATGGTGTGCAGCAAGGAATAGTGCGAGTAGGCGGCATTGGATGTGAAGTGCTTCCGCGCTGCCGGGCCGGCAAAAACCGTAGCCACCCGGTTGTCGTCTTTGCTGCCTTCATCCCACGTGATCACCAGCAGGGAGTTCTGCGTCGTGAAGGCCGGGGATCCCAGGATCCTGGGCACTTCGCGGGCGAGCCAGTCATCTCCGGTACCGATGGAGCAGTCGTGGGTGTCGTTGCACATGTCCGGGCTGATGAAAGAGTAGTCCGGCAGGGTCGACGGCGACTGCAGGTCCTGCCCCAGCCGGTCATACGGAACAACATGGTCCGAGCAGGAGGCCACGTCGTCCGTCACGGCAGGGTAATACATGAACGGATTATGCTTCACCGCATACCGGCGGGAGTCATGCGCGGCGCAGGGCGCGGGCATGCCCTCGGCGTACATTTTCCAGGTCCGTCCGGATTGGGTGATCTCATCGGCGATCGAGCGCACATCGGCGGTGCACGAGTCCGGTTTGCAGTCGCTGGTGATCCCCGCGCTGGTTCCGCTCGTGAGGGCGAGATAGTTGGGCAGGCTCGGGTGGGTGATGGCCCGGTAGTTGGCGGCCACGGAGAATTCCGCCGCAAGCTTGTTGAAGTAGCCCGCTTCGCTGGCGCCCATGATCTGCGAGGCCGCCTTGTTCTCCTGGACGATGACCACAATGTGCGCGATTCCGCCGCTGGCCTGCCCGCCCGGAGCGGGGTGCGGGGCCGGCTGCGCGAAATACGGGGATGGTGGTGGGGTCGCGGCGGGCGTGTCCTGGCCGGGGGACGTGGGCGGCGATTCGGTCCCCGCCGGCCCGGCAGGCAGGGACCCGGCCGGTGGGGACTCGGCAGATGGGGGCTGCGAAGGCGGGCCGGCCTGGAGGGGCTGCACCGACGTGCACCCCGCCAGCAGCATCGCCAGCGCCCATCCGCCGGCCAGGGAGAGTCGGCCGATCCGCGTCATCGGTCCATGCTAGCGGCCGGTATTGGTGCGGCCAATGCTGTTCGCATTCCCGGCCTCAGGCCAGGCTCAGGTCAAGAAGCTGCCCGCGCCCGGTCCACGGTCCGGCTCCCCCGTGTCCGGTCACCCTCCGGGATGCAGCGCGCCGCGGACGGTGCCCAGCAGGGACAGGAACCGCTCGTTGTCCGGCAGGTCGTCTATCAGCACCACACCCTCGGGAGCGGCCAGCGGAATGCGCCAGTTCGGGTATTCGGTGCTGGTGCCCGGCTGGTTCTGGGTCCGGGTCTCCCCCACGGCGTCGACCAGTGCCACCCCCAGCAGCGCTGACGGGGCCAGCGCCGTGTAGGCGTACAGCGCCTCAACCGTGGTCCGGACGTCCGTGCCGTTTTCCGCCAGCAGGCCGCGTGCCCGGACCCGGGCCAGCACGGCCTCCTGCTCGGCCGCGGCCTCGGCGCGTTCTTCCGCCACTGGCCGCCGCAACAGCCCGAGCGATTCGCGCAAGGTGACGTGTTCACCGGCGAGGTAGCCCGCCGTCGGGGGCAGATCGTGGGTGTTGACGCTGGTCAGGCACTGCTCGCGGTAGTGTTCCGGCGGAATCGGGCCATCGGCGTCGTGTTCGAACCAGAGGATCGACGTGCCGAATATCCCCCGCTCGGCCAGGTAGCCGCGGACCCACGGCTCGAACACCCCGAGGTCTTCGCCAATCACGATCGCCCCGGCCCGTTGCGCCTCGAGGGCAAGGATACCGATGAGCGCCTCGTGGTCGTAGTGCACATACGTGCCGCTCTCCGGCCCCCCGCCCTCGGGGATCCACCACAACCGGAACAGGCCGAGGATGTGGTCCACCCGGATGCCGCCGGCGTGCCGCAGCACGGTACGGAGCATGTCCCGGTAGGCGGCATAGCCGGATTCGGCGAGCCGGCCCGGATGCCATGGCGGCTGCGACCAGTTCTGGCCCAGCTGGTTGAACATGTCCGGAGGCGCACCAACGCTCACGCCCCGGGCAAGAACGCCGGAGAGGGTCCAGGCGTCGGCACCGCCGGGTTTTACCCCGACAGCCAGGTCATGGACGACGCCGATCCCCATCCCCGCCTGGCGTGCCGAACGCTGGGCCGCCTCGAGCTGCTGGTCGCAGAGCCACTGCAGCCAGCAGTGGAATTCGATCCGGGCTGCCAGCCTCGGCCGCTGCTCGACACAGTAGGGCGACGCCGGGGATGCCGCCGCTCCGGCCCATTCCGGCGCCGACGGCGGCAGCTCTTCGGCGAGCGCAGACCACAGCGCAAAGTCCTCGAGCCCCTGCCCCTGCTCTGCGCAGAAGTCGGCGAACTGCCGGGTGCGGGCCGGCCCGCGGCGGACCGCAAACACGCGTTCCAGGGCCGCGAGCTTTGCCGCGTAGCTGGCGTTGCGGTCCAGGAGGTCCGGGGAACGGTTGGCCGCCTGCAGGCCGTCGGCCAGGCGTGCCACCTCGGCCCGGCCGGCTGCGTCCAGGTAACCGTATTCCGGGATTTCCTCCACCCGCAGGTAGAGCGGGTTGAAAAAGCGCCGCGTGGTGGGCAGGTACGGGGAGTCCTCGACCGGCGGCACTGGTTCGGCGGCATGCAGCGGATTGACCAGCACAAAGCCGGCCCCCTGCTCTCCGGCAACCTCGGCGAGGTCCCCGAGATCGGCGAAGTCGCCAATCCCCCAGGACCGGGAGGACCGCACGGAGTACAGCTGGGCCGTCAGTCCCCAGGTGCGGCGTTCCTTGAGCAGGGCCGAGGCGCGGAGCCGGTCTGGCGTAACAACCAGCGGACACTGCGCCGCCGTGCCCGCGGCGTCGGCTCTCAAGGTGTGCCAGCCGAGACCGAGGCCGCCGGGTATGGCGAACGTGGCACGTCCCGTGAGAACGCCGTCGACGTCGACCGGCTGGTCCCAGTTCTCCCGCTGGGCGGCCTCATAGCTGCTTCCGTCCTCGGCGTCGATCCAGACGCGGACCTCGCTTCCGTGCGGGACGTGGACCTCGACGTGGGACTCCTGTCCCTCCCTCACTACAAGGACCGGGGGCAGGATGCGCCGCCAGGGTGCCAGCCGGGACTCGGCCAGGGAGCGTTGCTGTTCCTGGGGCCCGTTGGCGGGGACTCCGAGGGCCGCCAGCACGTCCTGCAGGGTCCCGGCGGCCACGGAACGCTGCACTCCGTCCCAGCCCCAGTAGCTGGTGTCGACGCCATAGGCTGCGGCGAGTTCGCGCAGGAGCGCGTCGGCCGTATCAGCGTCCCCGGTCTGCCCGGGACTCCCGGGGGCCGCGGCGTTGCCGGCGTCTGCAGGATGATCGGGGTTTGGACGGTCCTCGGGGTTTGCGGGGGTCTCGGGGTGCGTCTGGTCCACCATGCGCCCACTCTAGACGCTGCCCCCACCGCCCGCGCTCTTTCCGTGGATGTGGGAATCATCTACCAGTTCGTTGAGTCCTTGGCCGGCTCCCGGCGCGGACGGCTCCTTCGGCCCGTTTAGGCGCCCCCGCAGCGGCCGCGCTAGCCTTGAAGCCTATGGTTGACGTCGAACGGTTCCGGATCCTCCTGCGCGAGGAACGTGACCGGAAGCTTGCCCTCCTGCCCGCCCTCCGCCGGGACATCACCTCGGTCAATGCCGCCCGCCTCGACTCCAACGTCGACGACGAACACGACCCCGAGGGCACAACGATCGCCTTCGAACTATCCCAGGCCTCCGCGCTCCTGGAACAGAGCAGGGCTTCCCTGCTGCAGATCGATGCCGCTCTCGCGCGGATGGACGAGGGCACCTACGGAATCTGCGCTGTATGCGCCACCCCGATCCCCGAGGACCGGCTGGAGGCCAGGCCCTGGACCGCGTACTGCATCGCGCATGCCTCGGGCAGGGCATGACCCCGCCCGGCCTGCTGGGGGAACCGAACCTGGCCCTGACATGGTGGGAGCGGATCGTTGCCGGATTCACCCACGCCCCCAGCCCGCATGTGAGCAGTATTGAGCTCGTTGCGGTGGTCCTGCTGGCAGTGGCCGTCTCCCTGCCCCGCCTGTCCTGGCGCTACTTTGGCCTGCTCGCCACCGTGACCCACGAACTCGGCCACGCGTTTGCCGCCCTTACCACCGGCCAGCGGCTCGGAGGCATCCGGCTGGGCCTGGACCACTCCGGCACCACCACGACGTACAGCAGGAGCCGCCTCTCCGCCGCCTGGTCGACGTTCTGGGGCTACCCCGTGCCGGCCGTCGTCGGGGCGGCGATGGTCTGGTGCGGTTTCAACGGCTGGGGGCCGGCCGCGATGTCGGTGGGCACGCTCATCCTCCTGGCATCCTTCCTGTTCCTCCGCAACGGCGTGGGCCTCCTCATCACCGCCGCCGCCGTACTGGCCTCGGCGCTCCTGGTGCTGTTCGTGCCGCCGGTATTCAACGGCCACGTGATGATCGTGCTGGGCCTGGCGCTACTGGTCGCTGCCGTCAGGGACCTCGGCAAACTGGCCAACGTCCATTTGCGGCACCGGGACAGGCTCCCGACGTCGGACGCCTATCTGCTGGCCCGGGCCACCTCCATCCCCGCCGCGGTGTGGATTGCCCTCTTCGCCGTGGTTGTGGCCGGGGCATGGTGGTTTGCCTGGCAGCCGATGGCGCCCGTGTTCACGGCCGCGTTCGGGCCGTTCCCTTCCCGGCCTTAGGCTGGGACCATGAGCCTGAGTACCCACACCGACGATCCGGGATTCAGCACCAAGGGCGCGTATGTGACCGGCGGCGAGGAATTCACCCGGGATACCAACTACATTGAGGACCGGATCACCCGGGACGGTGCCACGGGCGCCCACGGCGAACCCGGCTGGCCCGTGGAACCTGGCCGCTACCGCCTCATCGCAGCGCGCGCCTGCCCGTGGGCCAACCGCACGGTGATCGTGCGCCGGCTCCTCGGCCTGGAGGCGGTCATCTCGCTCGGCCAGCCCGGCCCCACCCACGACGCCCGGTCCTGGACGTTCGACCTCGATCCGGACGGCTTGGATCCGGTCCTCGGCGTCGAACGCATCCAGGACGCCTACTTCCGCCGCTTCCCCGACTACCCCCGCGGGATCACCGTCCCGGCGATCGTGGACGTCCCCAGCGGGCAGGTAGTCACCAACAATTTCCCCCAGATCACGCTCGACTTTTCCACGGAGTGGACCCAGTACCACCGCGCCGGCGCGCCGGAGCTGTACCCGGAGCACCTGAGGGAAGAAATAGACGCCGTCAACAAGCGTGTCTTCACCGAGGTGAACAACGGCGTCTACCGCTGCGGCTTTGCCGGTTCCCAGGAGGCCTACAACGCCGCCTACGATCGGCTCTGGACGGCCCTGGACTGGCTCGAGGAACGCCTGGCGGGCCAGCGGTACCTGGTCGGCGACACGATCACGGAGGCCGACGTCCGGCTCTTCACCACACTGGCCCGCTTCGACGCCGTCTACCACGGGCACTTCAAGTGCAACCGGCAAAAGCTCAGCGAAATGCCGGTGCTGTGGGCCTATGCACGGGACCTCTTCCAGACCCCCGGCTTCGGCGACACCACCGACTTTGTGCAGATCAAGCAGCACTACTACATCGTGCATGAGGACATCAACCCCACCGGAATCGTCCCGCGCGGGCCGGAACTGGGCAGCTGGCTCACCGGGCACGGCCGCGAAGAACTCGGCGGCCGGCCGTTCGGCGACGGCACACCCCCGGGACCGGTCCGGGCCGGCGAAGAGGTTGCCCCGGGACACGGCGCAGCCTGAAGCCGCCGGCGCCCGGGACGGCCGTTAGGGTGTTGGTCATGAATATGGGGTCCATGGAACACGCAGCGCAGTCCCTCTCGGCCGGCTTTGCCACCCGGGAATTCGCCGAGGTGCGTGAGCTCTTCGACTCCTTCCTTTCCGAGGACCAGGACTACAGCGCGCAATTGGCCGTCTACCGTTTGGGAACGAAGGTGGTGGACCTCCGCGGCGGCCCGGGGTTCGCTGCCGGCGACATCACGGGCACGTACTCGTGTTCCAAGGGCGCCGCCGCCATGGTCATCGCCGTGCTCGTCCAGGACAACCTTCTCGATCTGGACCGGACCGTCGCGTCCTATTGGCCGGAGTTCGGCGTCCACGGCAAGGGCCTGCTCACCGTCCGGCAGGCGCTGTCCCACCAGGCCGGGCTGCCCGGCGTCGCCGGCGGGTTCGCCCTGGCCGACTTCACCAAACCCGAGGCGGCCCGCTGTCTCGCGGCCTCAGCGCCGCTGTGGCGGCCGGGCACGGCTTTCGGCTATCACGCCCTGACCATCGGGATCCTCATGGAGGAACTCTGCCGCCGCACCGCCGGAGTGCCGCTCCAGCGGCTCTACGACGAGCGTATCCGCCGCCCGCGGGGCATCGACTTCTTCCTGGGCCTGCCCGAGGACCAGGAACCGCGGTACCGCGAGGTGCTCTACGACCCTGACCCGGCCCAGCCGTGGCTGGACCCGCTCAGCCTCGACGGCCTGAACAGCAACGCGCCGGTCAGCACCATCATGGAACTGCCCAACCACCGCGTCGTCCGTGCCGCGGGAATGAGCAGCGCCGGCGGCGTGGGCTCGGCCGACGGACTGGCCAGACTCTACGCCGCCGCCACGACCGGGGTGGACGGCGGTCCCGCGTTCCTGAGCCCGGCCACCATCGAACTCATGGCCGCTGAGCAGGTGTGGGGACTGGACCGGTGCTCCGGGCAGGACAACGCCTTTGCCGTCGTGTTCATGAAACCCCAGCCGGGGCGGAACTTCGGCAGCCACCTGGCCTTCGGACACGAGGGCGCCAACGCGGCCCTCGGCTTCGCGGATCCCGGTTACGGGCTCGGATTCGGGTACGTGCCGCGCCGCAGCGAAGAAGGCCGGACCAGCGGCCGGGCCCAGCGGTTGTCCGCGGCAGTGCGGCGGGCCGCCCGCGCCGCGTCCTGACCGGCCCCCTGCAGGCTCCTGCGGCGCCGCAGCAGGTTCGTCCATTTGTAGCAGCAACCACGCGGCCCTAGGGTGAGCCGGGATGGTCACTCCAGAAAAGACAACAGACAAGCCGCCCTCCTGGCTGCGCATACGGGCCCATGGCGCGGCCAGCGGCGTCGCGGCGGCGCTCGTGTGGCCGCGGCTCCAGCTGGCTCTGAAGGCGGCGCTGGCAGCGGGCATTGCTTTCGCGATCGCGCCCTTCATGCCGGGCTCCGCCGCTGACTACCCCTACTACGCCCCGCTCGGCGCCCTGGTGGCCATGTACGAGAACGTTGCCGGTTCCATGCGCCAGGGCCTGCAGGCGCTGGTCGGTCTGGCGATCGGGGTGGGACTGGCGTTCATGCTTTTCAGCCTCGGCTCGCCGTCGCCGTGGACGGTCGCGGTGGTCATGGGACTGGGCGTTATCCTCGCCGGCCTGCCCAAGATCGGTTCGGGCCGGGACTGGATCCCGACGGCGGCCCTGCTGGTACTGCTGGTGGGCGGCCACAACCCGGACTCGTTCTCGTTCGGGTACCTTTTCCAGATGGCGGTCGGCGTCACGGTGGGCATCGTCGTGAATCTGTTGGTCTTCCCGCCGCTGCATTTCCGGGCCGCGGCCCTGAGCATCGTGGAATTGCGCCAGGCGCTCGCCCAGCAGCTCTGGGACATGGGCAAGGCGCTCAAGGAGAGCTGGCCGCCGGAGCATGTTGACTGGTCCCGGCGCTCGGAAGCGCTCGCGGCGCACGCCCGCTCAGTGCGGCTCGCCGTCGAGAAAGCTGACGCCAGCCGCCGGGCCAATCCCCGCCGCCGGCTGCATCCGCGCGACATCACCCTCGACTACCGCAACCTGCGGGACCTGGAGCGGCTCACATTCCACGTCCAGGACGTCACCCAGGTGCTCTCCGACGTCATCTGGGCCGAGGACACCCCGTTCGTGATTCCGGACGAATACGCGGCACCCCTCGGTGACGCCATGTCCGCCGTCGGCGACGTGCTGCGAGCCACGGAGGAGGACAACCCGGATCGCCAGGCCGAGCTGGCCCGCACCGCCGACGCGGCGATCAACGAGCTCACCGCCAGGCTTGGCTCGGTGCCGCACACCCACGACGCCCCCAGCGCGGTGGAATCCATTCTCTTGAGCATGCACCGCATGCTGCGGGTGGCGAAGCCCGGCCGGCCGGAAGAGCAACCGGCGGACCCGTCCGAAACCCCGTCCGCAACCTAGGCAACCGGCAGGCACAACGACGGCGGCTCCCGCCGGGGTAACCCCACAGCGGATGCCGCCGTCGGACTGTCTGTCCTGCCCGGCTATGGCAGTACCGGTTAGTCCAGCGCGGCGACCGATCCGCTGAAGTGCCGGCGACCGGACAGCGGGTTCCACGCCACGTAGTCCGAACGCCGCCAGCCGCCGCCCTCGGTCTGGACGGTGCTGATGTCCAGCGCCACCCGGGCGGGCAGGAACACGGGCGCCTCGAAGGCCACCTCCCAGCTGAACGCGTCGCCTTTGACGGCACCGACGTCGGCCAGTGCCCGCGACGCGAGGTACATGCCGTGGGCAAGGGACCGCCGCTGCCCGAGGGCCTTGGCGGTCAGGACGCTCAGGTGGATGGGGTTGAAGTCTCCGGAGACAGCCGCGTAGGCACGCCCGGTATCGACGCCCAGCTGCCACAGGGCCGTGGGATCCGGCACGGAGAACGGCGACGGCGGCACGGCCACCGAGGCCTTGTCGATCCCCGGGAGGAACACCCCCTTGGCCAGGTAGGTCGAAACCCCGCGCCAGAGGACCTCTTCCTGCCCGGCGGCGCGCACCTCCGCGACGACATCGAGCTGCGTACCGGCGCGGTGCCCCCGCAGGTTCTCCACGCGGGTCCGGATGTCCAGGGCCTCCGTGAACAGGACCGGCCCGGACTGCACCACCCTGTTCGTCAGGTGGATCATGCCCAGCAGGGGCAGCGGGAAATCGTCCCGGTTCATCACGCTCATGGCCAGCGGAAAGGCCAGGGCATGAATGAAGCCCGCAGGCAGGATATCGCTCGCGGTCTCGCCGATCAGGTGCTGATACGCCGTCAGATTGGCGACGTCGGCCCGCATGCCACGGACCTCGTGGATGTAGGCGGGCAGTTCGGTGCCGCCGTGGGTGCCCAGGACCCGGCGTCGTGCCGCGGCGGCGGCCGCGTTCACGTAGAGCTTGGACAGGGCGGGCATCTCGCCCAGGATGACGGTCTGGAAACCGTTCATGCGCCGACCAGGTTCTGCCCGCAGACGCGCAGCACCTCCCCGGAAATCCCGCCCGCGGCGTCGCTGGCCAGGAACGCGATGGCCTCGGCGACGTCGCCCGGCCGGCCGCCCTGCTGCAGGGAGTTGAGCCGGCGCGCCACTTCGCGAGTGGCGAACGGGATCTTGGCAGTCATCTCGGTTTCAATGAACCCCGGAGCCACGGCGTTGATGGAGCCGCCGCGCTCGCCGATGAGAGACGCCGTGGCGCGGACCATGCCGATCACGCCGGCCTTGGACGCGGCATAGTTGGTCTGGCCGCGGTTTCCGGCGATCCCGCTGGTGGAGGCCACGGACACGATCCGGGGCGAGTCCTGGAAGTGCTCCGAGGCCAGGAGGGCCTCATTGATCCGCAGCTGCGCGGCGATGTTGACGGCGAGCACGGAGTTCCAGCGGCCAGCGTCCATGTTGGCCAGGAGCTTGTCCCGGGTGATCCCTGCGTTGTGGATCATGATGTCCAGCCGGCCGTGCCGTGCCGCGGCGTGGCCGATGATCCGCTGGCCGGCGTCGTCGCGGCTGATGTCCAGCTGCAGGGCCGTCCCATGGACCTCGTTGGCCACTGCCGCCAGATGCTCTCCCGCAGCCGGAATGTCGACGAGGATGAGCGTGGCGCCGTCGCGGTACAGGGTGCGGGCAATCGCGGCCCCGATGCCGCGCGCGGCGCCGGTCACCACGGCCACCTTGCCGGCCAGCGGCTTCTCGACGTCGTCGGGCAGCTGGCCGGCGCCGGAGCTGACGGTCAGGAACTGCCCGTCCACGAACGCCGAGCGGCCCGAGAGGAAGAACCTCACCGCCCCCAGTGTTGCCGGGCTCGTGGTCCGGGCGCCGTCGGCGAGCAGGATGCCGTTGCCGGTGGCGCCGGCACGGAGTTCCTTCGCCAAAGACCGCAGCAGACCGTCCACGCCCTGCCTGGCAGCCGCCGTTGCCGGTTCCGTGGCCGAGCCCGCCGTGCGGGACACGGTGATGACTCGGGCGTTCGGGGCGAGGTCACGCAGCGACGCGGCGGCGGTGAGGACCGGTTTCTCAAGATCGCCCGGGTGGGCCAGCTCGTCCAGCACCAGGATGATGGCGCCGAGCTTCTCCTTGGGTATCGCGTGGCGACGGACATCGAGGTTCCAGTCCAGCAGGGTGGCGGCGAGCTCGTCGGCGCCGCCGGTTGATCCCTGGACCAGGACCGGTCCGTCGATGAGGCGGCGGCCGGGCTCGTGCCGCCGGAGGACCACTGGCTGCGGGAGGCCGAGACGCTTGGCGAGGTCTTTGCCGAGTCCGTGGCTGACCAGCCGGGTGTACTTGTCGCTCATCCGGTTCTCCCTAGAGTGCTTCGAGGATTGCGACGACGCCCTGGCCGCCGGCGGCGCAAATGGACACGAGGCCGCGGGCCGGACGCCCGTTGACGTCGCCCTTTTCGTGCAGCATTTTCGCCAGCGAGGCCACGATCCTGCCACCCGTGGCCGCAAACGGGTGTCCGGCGGCCAGCGAGGAGCCATTGACGTTCAACTTGGCCCGGTCGATGCTGCCGAAGGCGCCGTCCAGGCCCAGGCGGGTGCGGCCGAATTCGTCGTCCTCCCACGCAGCGAGGGTGCTCAGCACCGTGCCGGCGAAAGCCTCGTGGATCTCAAAGAAATCGATGTCCGCGAGGCTGAGATTGTGGCGTGCGAGGAGCCGGGGCACCGCGAAGGCCGGGGCCATGAGCAGCCCGTCTTTGCCGTGGACAAAGTCGACGGCGGCAGCCTCGCCGTCGATCACCGCGGCGAGCTTGGGGAGGTCGTGGGCGTCGGCCCATTCCTCGGACGCCAGCAGAACGGTGGAGGCGCCATCTGTCAGCGGGGTGGAATTGCCGGCCGTCATGGTCGCCTCGGCGCCCAGGTTCTTGCCGAAAACGGGCTTGAGGGTGGCCAGTTTCTCCGGGCTCGTGTCGGCGCGCAGGTTGGAGTCGCGGCTCAGTCCCCGGTAGGGGGTCAGGAGGTCATCGAAGAAGCCGGCGTCGTAGGCCGCGGCCAGGTTCCGGTGGCTGTTGAAGGCCAGCTCGTCCTGGGCCTCGCGGGTGATCTTCCACTGCGCCGTGGTCAGCGCCTGGTGCTCGCCCATCGACAGGCCGGTGCGCGGCTCCCCCGTGTTCGGTGCATCGGGAGCCAGATCCTTGGGACGGAGCCGGCTGAGGACCTGCAGTTTCCGGGACATCGTCCTGGCGCGGTTGAGGTCAAGGAGCACCTCGCGGAGTCCCTCGCTGACGGCGATGGGGGCGTCAGAGGCAGAGTCGACGCCGCCGGCGATCGCGGAATCGATCTGGCCCAGCTTGATCTTGTTCGCCAGGCCAAGCACCGTTTCCAGGCCGGTGGCGCAGGCCTGCTGGAGGTCATACGCCGGGGTCTCGGCGGAGAGGGCCGAGCCGAGCACCGCTTCCCGGGTGAGGTTGAAATCCCGGGAGTGCTTGAGGACCGCCCCCGCCGCGACTTCCCCGATCCGCTCGTCCTGCAGGCCGAAGCGGGCGATCAGGCCATCCAGGGCGGCCGTGAGCATGTCCTGGTTGGAGGACTTCGTGTACGCGCCTCCGGTCCGGGCGAACGGGATGCGGTTGCCACCCACGACCACGGCCTTGCGGAGTTGCGCCGGGCCCGCGCCGGCGTGCTGTGTCTTCCCGGCGGCGGGTGCGGCGGCTGGCTGGGGGCGGGGCACTGACTGTCCGTTGACGGACATGGGCTGTCTCCTTCGATCAAAGCGATTACCGATACCCAGCGTACCTGATACGCTGGGTATCGTGAACATCCCCAAAGCCGCCGTGCCCGCCGGGCAGGCCGCCGTCGACGGCCGCGCTTCCCGCTGGCAGTCCCACCGCGAGGAACGGCGGCGGGAGCTGATCAAGTCCGCCCGGAAAGCGGTGCATGCCCTCGGCAGCGACGCATCCATGGAGGACATTGCCGCAGCCGCGGGAACGTCGAAGTCCGTGTTCTACCGCTATTTCGGCGACAAAGCCGGACTCCAGCAGGCCGTGGGCGAGGTGGTCCTGAGCCAGATGCAGCGGCGCATCCAGGAGGCGGCCCAGAGCGCCCAGACGCCCCGCGAAGGCCTGTTCGCCATGGTGTCCGCGTACCTGCAAATGGCCGAGACCAGCCCGAATGTCTACACGTTCGTGACGCGACATGCTTCCGGCGAGGCCGAAACGGCCGGCCCGTCCATGTCCACGGCGGGAGCCTTGAGCCACTTCTTCGCCGCCATCAGCGACATGATTGCCCGGCCGATGCGCAGCCATCTGGGCGGCGGCCAGGACAAGGAAGCCGTGATCGGCTACTGGCCCAACGCCGCGATCGGCCTGGTCCGGAATGCCGGCGAACAGTGGCTCGCCAGCCCGCCCGGGCCGGCCAAGCCCGGCCAGGAGGCCATGGCGCGGCAGATCACGGATTGGCTCTGCTTCGGCATCGCCCCCGAGCTGCAGGCACCTCCTCCCGCAGAAGCAGCACAAACGGAACGAACAGACCCGGCAGGCCAGGGCGCGCCGTAGCAGCGGCACACCGGCCCCCGCCCGCGACCTGAACTGTCAGCACTAAAGATTGTCAGAACCACAGAAGGAAACGACATGACTGAACTAGCCGACCGCACCACCGGCAACGCACCCCGGCGCCGGCCGCAACCACAACAGCCGGCGGCAACCACGGCAACCGGCCGTTCCGGCCAGCCCGGTACCCCTGAGGCGCCCGCCGTCGACGTCGCGGCCCTTGGCGAACAGCTGCTCGGCAAGTGGGCCGACATCCGGCTGAAGTCCAGGGGCCTCGCCGGCCGCCCGGAACTGCACAAGATCGAGGGCCAGACCCACACAGAACACCGCCGGCGCGTCTTCGGGCAGCTCAGGATCCTGGTGGATAACGGGGCCGTCCACCGCGCCTTCCCGGAGTCCGTGGGCGGCTCCGATGACCACGGCGGCAACGTGGCCGGCTTCCAGGAACTGGTCATCGCCGACCCGTCGCTGCAGATCAAGGCCGGCGTGCAGTGGGGCCTGTTCGGCTCCGCAGTGAACCACCTCGGCACCGCGGAACACCACGAGAAATGGCTGCCCGGCATCATGAGCCTGGAGATCCCGGGTTGCTTCGCCATGACCGAGACCGGGCACGGCTCCGACGTGGCCAGCATTGCCACCACCGCCACCTATGACCCCGCCGCCGGGGAGTTCGTGGTCCACACACCGTTCCGGGCAGCGTGGAAGGACTACATCGGCAACGCCGCCACCGATGGCCTGGCCGCCGTCGTGTTCGCCCAACTGGTGACAAAGGGCGTCAACCACGGCGTGCACGCGTTCTACATGGACCTCCGGGACCCCGGGACCAAGGACTTCCTGCCGGGCATCGGGGGCGAGGACGATGGGGTCAAGGGCGGCCTGAACGGCATCGACAACGGCCGGATTCACTTCACGAACGTCCGGATTCCCCGCACCAACCTCCTGAACCGCTACGGCGACGTCGACCCCGAGGGCAACTACACGTCCCCCATCGCCAGCCCGGGCCGCCGCTTCTTCACCATGCTAGGCACGCTGGTCCAGGGCCGGGTCTCCCTCGACGGAGCCGCCGTGACGGCGTCGAAGCTGGCCCTGAAGACCGCCATCCAGTACGCCACCGAACGCCGGCAGTTCAATGCCTCCTCCCAGACCGACGAGGAAGTGCTGCTGGACTACCAGCGGCACCAGCGCCGGCTCTTCACCCGGCTGGCCACCACGTACGCCGCCAGCTTCGCCAGCGAGCAACTGCTGCAGAAATTCGACGATGTCTTCTCCGGCCGCCACGACACTGACCAGGACCGCCAGGACCTCGAAACCCTGGCCGCGGCCCTGAAGCCGCTGAGCACCTGGCACGCCCTGGATACGCTGCAGGAATGCCGCGAGGCCTGCGGTGGTGCCGGATTCCTGATCGAGAACCGGTTCGCCTCGCTCCGCGCCGACCTCGACGTCTACGCCACGTTCGAAGGCGACAACACCGTCCTGCTGCAGCTGGTCGCCAAGCGCCTGCTGGCGGACTACGCCAAGGAATTCCGCACCGTCAACGTCGGCGTGCTGGCCCGCTATGTCGTGGGCCAGGCCACCGGTGCGGCAATCCACCGCACCGGACTGCGCGGCGTCGCCCAGTTCGTGGCCGACACCGGATCAGTGCAGAAAGCGGCGCTGGCGATCAAGGACGAAGCAAGCCAGCGGACCCTGCTCACGGACCGCGTCCAGACCATGGTCGCGGAGGTGGCCACGGCCCTCAAGGGCGCGAACAAGCTCCCGCAGCAGCAGGGCGCCGCCTTGTTCAACGCCCACCAGCACGAACTCATCGAAGCCGCCCAGGCCCATGCGGAGCTGCTGCAGTGGGAGGCCTTTACGGAAGCCCTCGGCAAGGTGACAGACCCGGGCACGCACAAAGTCCTGACGTGGCTGCGCGATCTCTTCGGCCTGTCCCTGATCGAGAAGAACCTGTCCTGGTACCTCATGAACGGCAGGCTGTCGATGCAGCGCGGACGCACTGTGGGCGAATACATCAACCGCCTGCTCGTGAAGATCCGTCCGCACGCCTTGGACCTGGTGGACGCGTTCGGGTACGGCCCGGAGCACCTCCGCGCTGAGATCTCCACCGGCGCGGAGAAGGTCCGCCAGGACGAGGCCCGGGACTACTTCCGCAAGCAGCGGGCCAGCGGCCAGGCGCCACTGGACGAAAAGATCCTGCTTGCCCGCGCCGTTCACAGCACAAAAGCTCACGGCACCAAGGCCCAGGGCACCAAGACCCGCGGCTGACCCAGTCGAAATGCGACGGCGGCGCCGCCCCCTCAGCCGGGGCGGCGCCGTCGTCGCAGTGCTGTGACTCTGAAGTGCAGTGACTCCGTGCTGCAGTGACGCTGTGGTGCTGTTCCGTCGCGGGGTCAGGAGCCCTGCTGGAGCACCGAGCGGTAGACCTCGAGCGTGGTCTCCGTGATGGATTCCCAGGAGAAGTGCTCCTCGGCCCGGCGCCGGCCGGCTTCGCCCATGGCGCGGGCCCGGGCAGGATCGGACACCACTTCGATGAGGGCCTCGGCAAAGTCGGTGACGAACTTCTCCGGGTCCAGAGGGATTCCGGTGCCGTCCGTGACCTGCTCGATCGGAACAAGCAGTCCGGTCTTGCCGTGCTCGACGACCTCCGGGATACCGCCGGTGGCGCTGGCCACCACGGCGGCACCGCACGCCATCGCCTCAAGGTTGACGATGCCCAGCGGTTCGTAGATGGACGGGCACGCGAACGCGGTCGCGTGGCTGAGCACCTGGATGACCTCGTTGCGGGGCAGCATCCGCTCGATCAGGATCACGCCGCTGCGCTGGCTCTGCAGCTCCTCGATCAGGCGTGCCGTCTCGGCCGCCAGTTCCGGCGTGTCCGCGGCACCGAGGCACAACACCAGCTGGACGTCGGCCGGGAGCTTGGCGGCGGCCCGCAACAGGTACGGCACGCCCTTCTGCCGGGTGTTCCGGCCCACAAAAACAACGCTGGGGCGCTCCGGATCGATTCCGAGCGGACGGATGATGTCATCAGCCTCGTCCCGGTTCCACTGGCTGACATCGATGCCGTTGTGGACCACCTTGACCTTGGCCGGGTCAACATCCGGATAGCTGCGCAGGATGTCCTGGCGCATGCCTTCCGAGACGGCGATGATGGCGGCCGCGGCCTCGTAGGCGGTCTTTTCCACCCAGGAGGACACCGCGTAGCCGCCACCGAGCTGCTCGGCTTTCCACGGGCGCAGCGGCTCCAGGCTGTGCGCGCTGAGGACATGCGGGATGCCGTGGAGCAGCGACGCGATGTGTCCGGCCATGTTGGCATACCAGGTGTGGGAGTGGACCAGGTCCGCGCCGGCGATGTCCGGAACGATCCTCAGGTCCACCCCGAGGGTCTGGATGGCGGCGTTTGCAGAGCCCAGGTCTTCGGGCACGGGATACGACGTGACGGTCGCTCCGTGATACCCGGGCTCGCGGGGCGCGCCGAAGGCACGCACCTGAAGGTCCACGCGTTGGGCCAGCACTCGGCTGAGCTCGGCCACGTGGACCCCGGCGCCGCCGTAAATTTCCGGCGGGAATTCTTTGGTCACAATATCTATTCGCACATGCACCAAGGTAGTCGTTACGGTGGAACTGATCTAGTGTGAAGACGTTCGGGCATGCCGGACTGTATTGGGGAGTAACGAAGGCGTTCAGGAGCTATCACCATGCCGCATCAAAAGAGAGTTTTGGCAATTGTCCTCGCAGGTGGCGAGGGAAACCGGCTCATGCCGTTGACGGCGGACCGGGCCAAGCCTGGTGTCCCGTTTGCCGGAAGCTACCGGCTCATTGACTTTGCCCTTTCAAATCTTGTGAATTCCCGCTATCTGCAAATTGTGGTGTTGACGCAATACAAGTCCCACAGCCTTGACCGGCACATTTCCGAAACGTGGCGGATGTCCACCCAACTCGGCAACTATGTGGCCTCGGTTCCGGCCCAGCAGCGCGTCGGCAAGAGCTGGTTCCTCGGCAGCGCCAACGCCATTTATCAGTCGCTGAACCTCATTCACGACGCCAACCCCGACATCGTGGTCGTGGTCGGCGCAGACCACGTCTACCGGATGGACTTCTCCCAGATGGTGGCGCAGCACGTCGCGAGCGGTGCCAAGGCCACGGTCGCCGCGGTCCGCCAGCCGCTGCACATGGCGGACCAGTTCGGCGTGATCGAAACCGATGCGGACAACCCGGACAAAATTGCCGCGTTCGTGGAGAAGCCGTCGTCGACTCCCGGCCTCGCGGCCGACCCCAGCCAGTTCCTGGCCTCCATGGGCAACTACGTGTTCGACGCCGATGCCCTGATCGAAGCCCTCCACGTGGACGCCGAGCGCCTCGATACCAAGCACGACATGGGCGGGGACATCATTCCCTACTTCGTGAACCAGGGCGAGGCCGGTGTCTACGACTTCACCCTCAACGACATTCCCGGGTCCACCGAACGCGACCGCACCTACTGGCGCGACGTCGGCACCATCGATTCGTTCTACGACGCCCACATGGACCTGATCTCCCCCGTCCCGGTGTTCAACCTCTACAACTCCGAGTGGCCGATCTACACCCGCCAGACCATCTCCCCGCCGGCCAAGTTTGTCCGCGGCAAGTCCAACACCGTGGGCACGGCACTGGATTCCATCGTGGCCAGCGGCGTCGTCGTCTCCGGCGGCATCGTGGAGGGCTCCGTGCTCTCCAACGACGTCTACGTGGGCACCTCGAGCCGGGTCCTGGACTCGGTCTTGATGGACAAGGTCAATGTCGGCGAAGGCGCCGTGATCAAACGCGCCATCATCGACAAGAACGTCAAGATTCCGGCCGGGGCCACGATCGGGCTCGACCCCGAACTGGACCGAGCCCGCGGGTTCAAGGTCACCGACTCCGGAATCACGGTCCTGTCCAAGGGCCAGCACGTCCCGGACCCCAGCGACGCGGAAAGGGCGCTCTCCGCGGCCAACCTGCGCCTGGTGCCCGACGCCGTCCGCACCGCCACCGAGAACTGGCCCGAGCTGCGGGAGTCCGTGGACAAGGTTGCCGACGTGCAGGCCGCAGCTGTGGGCACAGACGCACCGGTCAAGCACTCACCCACGGCATAGGCAGGCGGGGGCCCGGCAGGCACGTCCGGCCGGGCTCCCCGCACCCTGTAAAATTAGGGCAATGAGCTCCCCCGATCTGTCCTCCGACTTTCCCTCTGCCGAATCTGGTCTTGCCGGGTCTGATCTCGCCGGACTGACCCCGGAGGAAATCCAGGCCTGCCTGAAAGTCCTGAACACGATCCACGCCTATGACGAGGAGCACCCGGACTACGTCTCAGTGCGCCGCGCCACCGGGAAGATGTTCAAGGCCGTCAAGCGCCACCGGCGGGTCAGCAAGCGCGATGAGATCGCCGAGGCGGACCGCGCCGTGATCGCTCAGACGGCGACGGCCGCCCCCGACAGGATCGACGACGAGACGCGCGGCAACAAGCTCGCCACGTCCGCCACCGGGGAAATCGCCGGCCACCTGATCAGGTCCCGGCCCTGCTACATCTGCAAGCAGCACTACACCCAGGTGGATGCCTTCTACCACCAGCTGTGCCCCGAGTGCGCCCTGTTCAGCCACAGCAAGCGCGACGCCCGCACCGATCTCACCGGCCGCAGGGCCCTCCTGACCGGCGGCCGGGCGAAGATCGGCATGTACATCGCGCTCCGGCTCCTCCGGGACGGTGCGCACACCACCATCACCACCCGGTTCCCGAAGGACGCCGCCCGCCGCTTCGCTGCGATGGAGGACAGCGCCGACTGGCTGCACCGGCTCCGGATCGTGGGCATCGACCTCCGCGACCCGTCCCAGGTGATGGCCCTGACGGATTCCCTGGATGCCGCAGGACCGCTGGACATCATCATCAACAACGCGGCCCAGACGGTGCGGCGCTCTGGCAACGCCTACAAGCCGCTCGTCGACGCCGAGGACGAGCCGCTGCCCGCCGCCCTCCAGGCTGCCAACGGGGGTCCGGAGCTTGTCACGTTCGGCCATGCCCACGACAAGCACCCGCTTGCCCTCGCCAGCAGCGTGCTCGACCATCCCGTGCTGGCCGGGGACGCGATCACGTCCCTGGCCCTGTCCACCGGGTCGGCGTCGCTGGAGCGGATTGCCTCCGGCACCGCGATCGACGCGGGCGGACTGGTCCCGGACCTCGCCACCATCAACAGCTGGACCCAGGTGCTGGACGAAGTGGACCCGCTGGAGATGCTCGAAGTGCAGTTGTGCAACGTGACGGCTCCGTTCCTTCTGGTCAGCCGGCTGCGGGGGGCCATGAAGCGCTCCACCGCGCGGCGGAAATACATCGTCAATGTCAGCGCCATGGAAGGCCAGTTCTCCCGCGCCTACAAGGGCCCCGGGCACCCGCACACGAACATGGCCAAGGCGGCGCTGAACATGATGACGCGAACCAGCGCCCAGGAAATGCTCGACGCCGACGGCATCCTCATGACGGCCGTGGACACCGGCTGGATCACGGACGAACGGCCGCACTACACCAAAGTCCGCCTCATGGAAGAGGGCTTCCACGCACCCCTGGACCTCGTTGACGGCGCCGCCCGCGTGTACGACCCCATCGTGATGGGCGAATCCGGCGAGGACCAGTACGGCGTGTTCCTCAAGGACTACAAGCCCAGTCCCTGGTGACCGGCGCCGGCGGGCCGCGGCATCCGTCACTTACGTGTCCGCTGCGGGACCTATGGCCCTAATCGGGGTCCGGGCCGGCCCGTAGTGTGGCTCGACATGGACTCAACCACGCCCTCGCCGGAATACTCGCTGACCATGGACCAGTGCTGGGCGCTGCTCGACACCGAAGTTGTGGGGCGCGTAGCGCTGATCGTAGACAACCATCCGGAGATCTTCCCGGTGAATTTCGTCCTCGAACGGCGGGCGATTGCCTTCCGCACCGCCGGCGGCACGAAGCTGTGGGGCGCGATCACAGGCAAGCCGGTTGCATTCGAGATCGACGGCTACGACGCCCGCGACGAGACGGCCTGGAGCGTAATGGCGCGCGGGGAAGCCGAGGTCATCGAGAGCCAGGAGGAGAAGGACGAAATTGACTCCCTGCTCCTGGAGCCCTGGCAGCCCGGCGAGAAGGCCTACTACGTGCGGGTGGCTCCCAAAGCCCTGACCGGACGACGCTTCAAGGTCAACCGGCCCGACGTGTGGACCACCCGGCTCGCGGATCCGCGCCGGGCCACCTTCGAATAGAACCCCCGGGCACCCTCCCGGCAGGATTGCGGCGTCAGCCGTGTTCTGGCGAGTGGACCACCAGCACCGGGCAATGCGCATGTGCCACACAGGCGGAACTCACAGATCCCAGTAACAGTCCACCGAATCCGCCGTGGCCGCGGCGGCCCAGCACGAGCATGTCCGCGTCTTTGCTCTCCTCGATCAGCATGCGGCGGGGGTGCCCCTGGATGAGGCGGGCCTCGACGTTGTCCGGGGTGTCCGGGCCGAAGGCCTTCGCCACCGCATCGGCCAGGATTTCCCCGGCCCGGACGTCGAAGTCCTCGATGCCGACGGCGACATAGCCGTCGTACACCGGCGGGTAGTCCCAGCATGCCACTGCGACGACCTTGGCGGCCAGGGGCACCGCGAGGGCCTGCGCATGCCGCAACGCGGACACCGAAGCGTCCGAGCCGTCAACGCCTACCACGATCTTCCGGACGTCCCTGACTTCGTTCATCGCAATCCTTTGCCCTCGTACCGGCCGAGCTTCCCGCGCCAGATGGCGACGCTCCCATGATTTCCTTCGGCCGGCATGACGCCTAGGGCCAAAGGGCATGCACGCAGCCCGGCCGGCGGGCCAGCCGAAAACGCTCGGGGCGACTGGCCGGAGGCGGCCTGTTGGGCACTATGACCCTTGTCCGCGCCGCCCCGGTGCACAAGAATGGCAGAGGCTGGGGTCAGCAGACGAAGGACAGCATCTCGTCACAAAGAGCATGGTGTCATTAACAGTATCGAGCGGTCGCGCGAACGGCCGGACGGGAGAATCATGATTGCCTGGGCAGACGCAGGTCTCACTGCACCTGATGGCGGGCAGGCGGTGATCCGCGTCTTTATCCTTGATGATCACGAACTTGTCAGGCGCGGGCTGCAGGAACTTCTCGAAGGCGAGGGGTTTGCCGTCGTCGGCAGTTCCGGATCCGCGGTGGAGGCGACACGGCGGATTCCCGCGCTGCATCCTGATGTCTGTGTGCTGGACGCCCGCCTGCCGGACGGGACCGGCATCGAGGTCTGCCGGGACGTGAGGTCGGTGGACCCGTCCCTGAACTGCATCATCCTGACGAGCTTCGACGACGAACAGGCCCTGCGCGGCGCCGTCCTGGCCGGGGCACGCGGATACGTGCTGAAGGAGATCGGCGGCACGGACCTGATCGGCGCCCTGCGGCGGGCAGCAGCGGGCGAGTCCCTCTTCGAGGAAGGCGTGGCCGCCGGCGTCGTGGACAGCCTGGTGGAGGCCGAAGAGGTCGACCCGCGCACCTCCTCCCTCACGCCCCAGGAACGCAAGGTCCTGGAGCTGGTGGGCGGCGGACTGACCAACCGGCAGATTGCCGCCGAAATGTTCCTGGCGGAAAAGACCGTCAAGAACTATGTGTCGTCCCTGCTGGCCAAGCTCGGATTCGAACGCCGCACGCAGGCAGCCGTCTTCATCGCCAGCCCGGCATTTCCGGCGGCCGCCGGCGGGAGGACCGGCGAAGTAATCCGGCCCCGCAGCGTCGGATAGGCTCCGCGGAAACCGGACCTTCGGGCGTGCCGGTTACAGGGGCACCGACCATTCCAGGCTGGTACCGGAGTCGGGCACGCTCGTGATGGTGCATTCGCCGTCGAGCATGCGCGCCCGGTCCTCGAGGTTGCTTAGCCCGTTGCGTTTTTCGGGTTGAGTGAATCCGGCGCCGTTGTCGCTGATCACCACCGTCACCCTGCCCTTAACGACCGCAACCGAGACCGAGATTGTATCCGCCCCGGAGTGCCGGATGGCGTTGCTGAGCCCCTCGGAAACCACGGCCACGACGTTGTCGGCCTTGTCCGGTGTCACGGCATCCACGGGTCCCGTGATGGTCAGGCGCGGCGGGAACGGCATGGACTTGGACGAACTGCGAGTGACCCGACGGATCCGGCCGCTCAGCAGTTCGATCTCGCCTGTGTTGCTCTTGAGCGAGTAAATGGTGTCGCGCAGGCTGCGGATCGCCTCGTCGAGTTCGCCGGTGATGTTGCGGATGCGCTCCAGCGCCAGATCCTCCTTGGTGAAACGGGTCAGGCTCTGTACGCTCAGCCCGGCGGCGAACAGCCGCTGGATGACGAGGTCATGCAGGTCCCGGGCGATCCTGTCGCGGTCGGTGAAGACCAGAAGCTCCTCGCGCAGCCGGTGCACCCGGGCAAGTTCCAAGGCGAGGGCCACGTGGGAGCCGAAGACGGCCCCCATTTCGATGTCGGTCCGGGCGTAGCGCACCGACTCCTTGTCCCGTGCCAGCAGCAGGAGGCCATGGTGGGCGCCCTGGGTACTCAGGGCCACTGCCAGCAGCGGGCCGGTGACTGCACCGTCGACCTCCCCCAACACTTCGGATGCGTCGTCGAACAGCACTGGCTCGCCGCCTTCGAGGACACCTTCCAGGAGCTTTGACTCCAAATGCAGTGACCGTCCCGAAAACGCCGTGCCGCGCTCACCCGCAACGCCGATCACCACGTGGGCCATGGCGTTGGCGGCGGGGGCCACCAGGAGGGCGAGTGAGGACGTGGACTCCTGGAGCGCGCGGCCGGCTATCGGGTCCAGGCCGCCCGAGGTGTAGTCGCGGTCCGTGCTCAGCATCAGCCCGGAGACGTCCATGCAGGCCTCCAGCCAGCGTGCCCGGCGGCGGGCGTCGTCGTAGAGCCGGGCATTTTCGATGGCGACGCCGGCCGCTGCGGCCAAGGCGACGGCCAGGGCCTCGTCTTCGGCGGAAAAGTCGTCTCCGCCTTCTTTTTCCGTGAGGTAGAGGTTGCCGAACACCACGTCCCGGACGCGGACCGGTACCCCCAGGAAGGACTGCATGGGAGGGTGGTGCGCGGGGAACCCGTAGGCCTCGGGGTGCTTATTCAATTCATGCAGCCGGAGCGGCCGCGGGTCTGTGATCAGGAGGCCGAGGACGCCGTGGCCGGTCGGCAGCGGACCGATCTGACGCGCCAGTTGGCCATCGATGCCGACAGTGATGAAGTGGCTGAGCGCGTGGTCATCACCGATGACGCCAAGGGCGCCGAACCTGGCGTGCAACAACCGGCAGGCCGATTCGACGACGCGTTCCAGGACGGCATCCAGGCTCAGGTCCTCGGCCAGGGCGACGACGGCTTCCAGCAGGCCGGTGATGCGTTCCTTGGATTGGAGCAGCTCTTCCGTCCGGGCGCCGAACCCCATCAGCAGTTCCTCAACGACGGGATTTGGTTCGGACACGGTATGGCCTGAGCCCTCACCCGCTGAATGCATGTCATTGCCCCCATTCGCTCCGGCCAATGTAGACGCTGACGGCCTTTTGCCAGAATACCGCGAACCACTCAGGAAAGCCTCAGAATTCGCAGATTAACCCGGCGGCTGGGTCCATTTGCCCTAGCCGCCGTCAGCCCGGCCGCGTACGCTCGCCGGCATGAGCACTGAATCGAGCCCGGGCCGTCACGAGCCAAAGGACCAGACCCACGCCGTCGAAGACCTCGACCACCACGAATGCTGGCGGCTGTTGCGCAGCGTCTCCGTCGGCAGGCTGGCGGTCTGGGTGGACGACCATCCCGACATTTTCCCCATTAACTACAAAGTGGACCACGGCACGCTGGTGTTCCGCACCGCGGAGGGCACCAAGCTGCAGGCGGCCACAGGCGGCACGCCGGTGGCGCTGGAGGCCGACGGCATCAATGCTGACACCGGAGTCGCCTGGAGCGTCGTCATCAAGGGCCAGGCCGCGCCGGTGCAGAACCCCCAGGAAGTCATGGACACGGTGGGCCTGTTGCTGTTCCCGTGGCAGGCCGGAAAGAAGGAACATTTCGTCCGGATTGCGCCGGACACCGTCACGGGCCGGCGGTTCAAGGTGGTGCCGCCCCAGACGTGGTGGACGCCGTTGGACGACGCCACGCGCTCCGGCCTCGAATAACCCCCCACCCCCCCCAAAAAAAACACATCTTGCGCCATCAGATCGGGCTGCCCTGAGGGCCTCAGGGCAGCCCGATCTGATAGCGCAACGTGGGGCGCGGCGTGCGGTCAGGCGACGCGGGTGATCTCCACGCTGACGCTGAGGGCCGATCCCCCGCCGCCGGACAGGATGCCCTTGAGCGGCGGCACGTCGCGGTAGTCGCGGCCCCGGGCCACGGTGACGTGGAAGTCCCCCGCGGGTTTGTGGTTGGTCGGGTCCCAGCTGCGCCATTCGCCGTCCCACCACTCGAGCCACGCATGCGACTGGCCGGCGACTGTCTCGCCGAGCTCCGCCGTCGAACGCGGGTGAAGGTAACCGGACACGTAGCGGGCCGGGATACCGCAGCTGCGCAGTGACCCGATGGCGAGGTGCGCCAGGTCCTGGCAGACGCCCTGCCGCTGGTTCCACGCCTGTTCGGCGTTGGTGGTGACGCCGGTGGAGCCCTTCATGTAGGTCATTTCACCGCGCATCCAGGCAAAGACCGCCATGGCGGCCTCGTGCGGTGATTTCCCGTCGACGACGCCGGGAATGATGGCGAGCACCTCGGAGCCGGGACCTGTCAGCTGGGACTGGGGAATCCAGTCGCTGAACTGGTTCAGGGTTTCCGGTGCGGCCAGGACGTCCCAGCCGACGATGTCGGCCTCGGTTGCGATCTTCTCGACCCGGTGCACCTCGACGGTGGTGGTGGACAGCACCTCGAGGTGCTCGTGCGGCATCTGCATGTCGAAGGCGGTCACCCGGGTGCCCCAGTAGTCGCGGTAGCTGCTCAGGGCCGCCTGTGAGGGCGAAACCTTCATGGAGGACTCAAGTACCACCTGCTGCGGGTCCGTCAGCGGGGTCATCCGGGCCTCGTTGTAGGACAGGGTCACGCGTTTGTTGTACTTGTAGGCCGTCTTGTGAACGATGTTCAGCCGGGTCATGAAACTTCTCCCACCCAGGCCAGTTCGTCTGCCTGATTGAAGTACTTACGGGAAATGGCGTCCGAGGCCTGCGACACGGCCTTTTGCACACGCTCCATGTGCTCCGGCAGCTCCGACATGAGGTCATCGGTGCGGTGGAACTCCAGGAAGGTGCGGGCCTGCCCGACGATCCGGCGGGCGTCGTTGATGAAGCCGACGCGCTGGGCCGAGGGGTCGAGCTTCGCCAGGCACTCGTCGGCGTCGCGCAGCGCGTAGACGATGGACCGCGGGAACAGCCGGTCCAGCAGCAGGAATTCGGCCGCGTGCTGGTCCCCGAACGCAGCCCGGCGGGTCCGCAGGAAGGATTCGTAGGCCCCGGCGCAGCGGAGCATGTTCACCCAGGACATGCCGGCCGAGAGGACATCTCGGGTGGAGAGCATGCGCGCGGTCATGTCCGCACGCTCCAGCGACCGGCCCAGGACCAGGAACTGCCAGCTCTCGTCGTGGCTGACGGTGGTGTCGGCGAGGCCGCTGACCATGGCGGTGCGCTCCAGGACCCAGTTGCAGAACCGGTAGGTGCCCACCACGTCCTTGCGGTGCTGGTTGAGCCCGTAGTAGGTCGTGTTGAGGCTTTCCCAGAGCCCGGAGGAGACGGTCTCGCGGGCTCGGCGGGCGTTTTCCCGTGCAGCACCGAGGGAACCGGCAATGGAGGTGGCACTCTGCTTGTCGTAGGCGAGGGCGTTGAGCAGTTCGGGCAGGCCGAAATCGTCGCTTTGTGCGCGGGCACCCATGACGGCGAGGAGTTCCTGCGCCACGCTGCGCTGTTCCTCCATGGGAAGATGGTTGAGCCGTTCGAGGTGGACGTCGAGGATCCGGGCGGTGCCGTCGGCCCGTTCCACGTAGCGGCCGATCCAAAACAGTGACTCGGCAATACGGCTAAGCATTCGCGGTTACCTCCTGCGCGTCAGAAATCTGCTGCTGCTGCTGTTGCTGCTCTTTCTGGCTGTCGCGCCAGTTGCTCTCCACCGGCCAGACCGAAACCCGCTCGCGGACTGCGATGGTGGGCCGTGGGATCACTTCGACGGGGACCTGCGGGGAATCGGCCAGGACCCACGTGTCCTTGGAACCGCCGCCCTGGCTGGAATTGACGATCAGCGATCCCTCCTTGAGCGCCACGCGGGTCAGTCCGCCGGGGAGAACCCAGACGTCCTCGCCGTCGTTGACGGCGAAGGGGCGCAGGTCCACGTGCCGGGGGCCGAACTTGTCGCCGCTGAGCGTCGGCACCGTGGACAGCTGCAGGACCGGCTGGGCGATCCATCCGCGGGGGTCGGCGATGATCCGCTTGCGCAGGGCGTCGAGTTCGTCCCTGGACGCGTCCGGGCCGATCACGAGGCCCTTGCCGCCCGAGCCGTCCACCGGTTTGACCACGAGCTCGTCCAGGCGGTCCAGGACGTGTTCCCGGGCCTCCTTCTCTTCGAGCCGGAACGTGTCCACGTTGGCGATCACGGGCTCCTCGTTGAGGTAGTACCGGATGAGGTCGGGCACGTAGCTGTAGACCAGCTTGTCATCGGCGACGCCGTTGCCCACGGCGTTGGCGATCGTGACGCCGCCGGCGCGGGCGGCGTTGACCAGGCCGGGGCAGCCGAGCATGGAGTCGGCACGGAACTGCAGCGGGTCCAGGAATTCGTCGTCGATGCGTTTGTAGATGACGTCTACGCGCTGCTCGCCCGCGGTGGTGCGCATGTAGACCCGGTTGCCGCGGCAGATGAGGTCGCGGCCCTCGACGAGTTCGACACCCATGAGTCCGGCGAGCAGGGTGTGCTCGAAGTAGGCGCTGTTGAACACGCCGGGGGTCAGGACCACCACGGTGGGATCGTCGACGCCGGAGGGCGCCGTCTTCCGCAGGGCGGACAGGAGCCGGCGGGGGTACTCCTCGACCGGGCGGATGAGCTGCTGGCCGAAAGCCTCGGGCAGGCCCTTGGCCATGGCCCGGCGGTTCTCGAGGACGTAGCTGACGCCCGAGGGTACGCGCACATTGTCCTCCAGGACCCGGAACGTGCCCTCGGCGTCGCGGACGACGTCGATTCCGGAAATGTGGACCCGGACGCCGCCGGCCGGCTCAAAGCCGTGCACCTGGCGGTGGAAGTGCGCGCTCGTCGTGACGAGCTGGCGCGGGATGACGCCGTCGGACACCACGGTCATCTTGTCGTAGACGTCATTGAGGAAGGCTTCAAGGGCGCGGACGCGCTGGGCCACACCGCGTTCCAGGACGCTCCACTCATCGGCGGGGATCACGCGGGGGACGATGTCCAGGGGGAAGGGCCGTTCCTCACCCGCGAAGTCGAAGGTCACGCCGCGGTCCAGGAAGGTCCGGGCCATGGAATCGGCGCGGGCGCTGACGTCAGCCAACGAGAGTTCGCGCAGGGCCAGGGCCACCTGCCCGTAAGATCTCCGGGCCTGCTGGCCGGGGGCAAACATCTCGTCGTAGGCGCCGGTGCGGCCGGCGGCCTCGGAGTATTCCTGGAATAGGTCAGACATGGTCACTAGCCAACCACTTTTTTGTTGCGAAATCATTTCGGCGGCCCGCGGCGCGGCGCTCAGTGCTGGCCGCGCAGTCCGGGCCGCCTGCCGGGACGGCCGCGGTTACGGCTTTTAGGGCCGGGTACGGCAATGTAGGGGCGTGCCCCCCAAGAGATCCGCCACCGCCTCAGCCCTGAGAGACGCCGCGCCAGGCCTGGCCGGCGCCGCGGCGGCCGTCGCCGTCGCCGTCGCCGCCCACCTGCTCCTTCCCGCGCTGCCGGCGATGACAATGGCCGTGCTCCTCGGGCTGCTGGCGGCCAACCTGCCGGGCGTGTCTGGCTGGACCGCCGGGCCGGCGCGGCCCGGGCTGGACTTCGCCAGCAAGCACCTCATGCGGGCCGGGATCGTGCTGCTGGGCCTGAAAGTCAGCCTCGGCGACGTGCTGGGCCTGGGCTGGGCTGCGCTCCTGCTTGTGACCGCCGTCGTGCTGGCCGCTTTCGCCGGGACGTACGGCATCAGCAGACTCTTCCGGCTGCCGCCCCGCGTGGCGCTGCTGGTGGCCACGGGATTCGCCATCTGCGGGGCGTCCGCGATCGGGGCGATGGCCGCCGTGCGCCGAATCCGGCAGGAGGAAACCGTGCTGCCGGTGGCGCTCGTGACCCTGTGCGGCACGCTGGCGATCGGTGTGCTGCCGCTGCTCGCGCGGCTGCTGGGCCTGGGTCCGGAGATCTTCGGGGCGTGGACCGGCGCCTCCGTCCACGACGTCGGGCAGGTGGTCGCCACCGCCCAGACCGCCGGCACCGCGGCGCTGGCCGTCGCCGTCGTCGTTAAACTCACCCGGGTGATCCTGCTGGCACCGATGGTCGCCGCCGCGGGCTTCCATCACCGGCTGGGCACCGCAGCCGACGGCGCCAAGCGCCCCCCGGTGGTCCCGCTGTTCGTCATCGGATTCGTGGCCCTGGCGGGCCTGCGCACCACCGGATGGCTCTCCCCCGCGGCCCTGGACGCGGCCGCCGCCGTCCAGGACGTGCTGCTCGGCATGGCGCTGTTCGGGCTGGGCTCCGCCGTCCGGGTGGGCCAGCTGCTGCACACCGGCGCACGCGCGCTGCTGGCCGCGCTGGCGTCCTGGCTGCTGATCGCCCTGCTGGGCCTGGCGGCCGCCTTCCTGATGTTCCCGCCGGCGTGACCGGGCACACACGCTCCCGTGATTAGATAGCGGGGTGTCAAACCAGAATCTGAGCCGCGACGAGGCCGCGGACCGCGCCGCCCTCATCACCACTCACAGCTACGATGTCTCCCTCGACGTCCGGCAGGCGGCCGACCCGAACGTCGCCGGCTACACGAGCCGCAGCATCATCTCCTTCTCGGCCAGCGAACCCGGCGCGACGACCTTCGTGGATTTCATCGCCGGCAGCGTGCACAGCGTCTTCCTCAACGGCAAGGGACTCGCCGTCGCCGACGTCGTGGACGGTTCCCGGATCCGGCTCGAAAACCTGCAGCCGGAGAACCAGGTCACCATCACGGGAACCGCCCTGTACAGCACCTCCGGTGAAGGCATGCACCGCTTCGTCGATCCCGCCGACGGCCAGTGCTACCTCTACACGCAGTATGAACCCGCCGACGCCCGCCGGGTGTTCGCGAACTTCGAACAGCCCGACCTGAAGGCCGAGTTCACCTTCCACGTCATGGCCCCCTCCGACTGGCAGGTGTCCTCCAACGGCGCCGAGGTGCTGCGCACCCAACTGACGAGTGATCCCGCCACGAGCCGCTGGGACTTCGCGCCCACCAAGGCGATGTCCACCTACATCACCACCGTCCTCGCCGGACCGTACTTCAAGGCCGAGGACGCCTGGCGCGGCACGCTCGCCGACGGCACCGTTCTGGACGTACCGCTGGCGCTCTACTGCCGAGCCTCCATGGCCGCGTCCTTCGACACCGACGCCCTGTTCCGCCTCACCAGGAACGGGCTGTCCTTCTTCAACGAACTCTTTGATTTCCCTTACCCGTGGGGCAAATACGAGCAGGCGTTCGTCCCCGAGTACAACCTCGGCGCCATGGAAAACCCGGGCCTGGTGACCTTCACCGAAAGCTACGTCTTCACCTCCCGGGCCGCCGATTCGCAGTACCAGGCCCGCGCCAACACGCTCCTCCACGAGATGGCGCACATGTGGTTCGGGGACATCGTCACCATGAAGTGGTGGGATGATTTGTGGCTCAAGGAATCCTTCGCTGATTACATGGGCACCCTCGGTGTGGACCGGACCACGGACTGGGACACGGCCTGGGTGAACTTCGCCAACAACCGCAAGGCGTGGGCCTACGTCCAGGACCAGCTGCCCACCACCCACCCGATCGTCGCCGACATCCCGGACCTGGAAGCCGCGAAGCAGAACTTCGACGGCATCACCTACGCCAAGGGCGCATCGGTGCTCAAGCAGCTGGTGGCCTACGTCGGGTTCGAGGCCTTCATCGCCGGGTCCCGCCAGTACTTCCGGGACCACGCCTACGGCAACACCACCCTCGCCGAACTGTTGGCCGCCCTCAGCGCCGCGTCCGGCCGCGACCTCAGCGAATGGGCCCGCCAATGGCTCCAGACCTCCGGCATCTCCACCCTGTCCAGCGAGATCACCGAATCCACCGAATCCACCGAAGACAGCAGCGCGCTCAGCTCCGTCGCCGTCCTGCAGGACGCCGTGGATCCCACCACCGGCCGGCAGGAGCCCCGCCCGCACCGGCTGCGGATCGGCCTCTACGATTTCGACGACGCCGGCGCCTTGGTCCGCACTGACAGCGTCGAGACCGATGTCCGCGGCGCCCGGACCGATGTGACCGCGCTGGCCGGCAAACCGCGCCCTGCGCTGCTGCTGGTCAATGACGAGGACCTCAGCTACGCCAAGGTCCGGCTGGACCCGCATTCCGAGGCGACTGTCCGCGGCTCCCTGGACAAGCTGGACGACCCCATGGCGCGGGCGCTGTGCTGGACGGCGCTGTGGGACTCGGCCCGGGATGCCGTCACACCGGCCGCACTCTACGTCGACGCCGTCGAGCGCTTCGGGCCCGCCGAGCCGGGCATCGGCGTCCTCCTCAATGTCCTGGGCAATGCCTCGACGGCAGTGGAACGCTACGTGCCCCGGGGCCAGCGCGATGCCGTGCGCCACGGCTTCCTCACCACGGCCGCCGAACAGCTGCACGCGGCAGCGCCGGGTTCCGACCAGCAATTGGCCTGGGCCCGGACCCTTGCCGCAACCAGCCGCTACGACGCCGGCCGGCTGGATCTGCTCAGGGGCATCCTGGACGGCAGCACGGTGATCGAAGGCCTCGCCGTGGACGCCGAACTGCGCTGGAACCTCTGGCATGCGCTGGCAGCCAACGGCCAGGCCCCGCAGGAGCAGCTCGACCAGGAGCTCGCCCGGGACAACACGGCGGCAGGCAAGTCCGGGCACGCCACGGCCCTCGCCGCGCGCCCCGAGGCATCCGTCAAGGCGGCCGCCTGGGAGGCCGCCGTCCACGGCACCGGCCTGTCCAACCAGCTCCTCGGCGCCACGATTGCCGGGTTCAACACCGGCGCGGCCTCCCTGCTGGCCGGGTTCATCGACCCGTACTTCGAATCCCTCGAGGACGTCTGGGCGGACCGGAGCATCGAGATCGCCAGCCGGATTATCCGCGGCTTCTACCCCGCGGCACAGGACCTGGACGGCGGAACGCCCGAAACCCACGCCGTGATTGTCCGCACCGACCAGTGGCTGGCCGCCCACCCTGATGCGCCGCGTGCCCTGCGCCGGATCATCATCGAACAGCGCAGCCAGCTGCACCGTTCCCTCAGGGCGCAGGAACTGACGGCACCGGCCCAGGCACCATCGACTGCTCCGTAACGGCCCTTTTGACGGCTGAAAACGGCAGCTGGGCCCACGCCGGCAGGGATCCCTGGCCGAGCTTGCGAGGCGAGGGTGCCGGTGGGGAGCAGCCGATGGGGATGAAGGCTGTTAGGGAGCGGGCTTCTTAAAGAACAGGCTTCTACGGGACCCGGTGCAGCCACTCCGTGGTGCCGAACTTGGTCTCCACGCGGCGGCGGGCGGCCTCCAGCTCGGCGTCGGTGAGGACGGACAGTGTCGCGCCGTAGCGTTCGGCGAAGACGTCCATCATCGCTGCAACGATTTCGGCGCGGGCCAGGCCGGTCTGGCGGCGGAGCGGATCCACGCGCTTCTTGGCGCTCCTGGTGCCCTTGTCGGACAGTTTCTCCTTGCCGATCCGCAGGACCTCCACCATCTTCCCGGCGTCGATGTCGTAGCTCATGGTGACGTGGTGGAGCATCCCTCCGTTGGCGAGCCGCTTCTGCGCCGCCCCGCCGATCTTGCCGTGCTCCGTGGCGATGTCGTTGAGCGGCACGTAGAAGGCGCTGATGCCGACCTTTTCCAGGGCCGCCATCACCCAAGCGTCGAGGAAACGGTACGAGTCCGCGAAGCTGATGCCGTCCACGAGGGTCTGCGGCAGGTACAGCGAGTAGGTGATGCAGTTCCCGGCCTCCATGAACATCGCTCCCCCGCCGCTGATCCGCCGGACCACGCTGATGCCGTGCCGGGCCACGCCCTCGGGATGGAGTTCGTTGCGGACGGACTGGAAGCTGCCGATCACCACGGAGGGCTCCTCCCAGTCCCAGAACCGCAGGGTGGGATTGCGCCGCCCGGCGCCGACTTCCTCGGTGAGGACCTCATCCAGGGCGACGTTGACGTGGGTGGGGAGGACGGACGGGGCGATGATGTTCCAGTGGTGGTCCGACCAGCCGGTGGCCTTCGCCAGGGCGCGGCGGACGGTGACGGCGACGGCGTCGGCGGAAAAACCGAACAGCACGGTGCCTTCGGGCAGCGCCGCCGTCACGGCGTCCGCGATGTCCGCGGCACTGGTGTCGACGGGCAGCCCGGTGAGCGCCCGGTTGATCTCCGGCAGCGCCTCGTCTGGTTCGAGGAAGAAGTCCCCGCTCAGCGAGACGTGGGCCAGGACGCCGTCGACGACGTCGAAGTCGGCGACCACGAGCTTGCCGCCCGGGACCTTGTACTCGCCGTGGTGACGGCCGCCGCCGTCGTCGTCGGGGCGGGGGGCGGTGGCCGCGGGATGGGATGTCATGACCTCCATCCTGCCGCATGCGTCAGGGAACCCGGGAACCCGGGTCACCCGTTTAGCCGGAACGGCAGCAGAGACGCAGAAAGCCCGCACCGTTGCCGGTGCGGGCTTTCCATAAGACCTTGGGGAAGAAAGTTACTTCTTGCCGCCGAAGCCCTTGAAGCGAGCGTTGAAGCGCTCGACGCGGCCTGCGGAGTCCATGATGCGCTGCTTGCCCGTGTAGAACGGGTGGGACTCGGAGGAGATTTCGACGTCGATGACCGGGTAGGTGTTGCCGTCTTCCCACTCGATGGTCTTCGAAGAAGACACGGTGGACTTGGTCAGGAACTTGACGCCGGAAGCCAGGTCGTTGAAAACAACAGCTTCGTACTTCGGGTGAGTATTAGACTTCATAATTGGACCTTTGTTCGCACAACTGGATTTTGCCAGTTGCCAGGTATGAATGGGATGGCCGGCGGAAAGCACCGGACGGCCAGCTATCTATGATAGCCGATCCCCGGACCGCTGACGAACACCATTGGCGCACGTCAGCGCGGCGCGGCCGCCGCACGATGCAGGGGCCTCAGTCCTTCGGGCGGAGCTCCCAGAACGCCACCGCCGACGCCGCGGCGACGTTGAGCGAATCGACGCCCGGGCGCATCGGGATTTTCACTGCGAGGTCGACGGCGGCCAGGGTTCCTTCGCTCATGCCCGCTCCTTCCGTGCCCAGCACCAGGGCCAGCCGCTCCGGGCGGCGCGCCGCGAGCACGTCGAGGTCCACCGCGTCATCCGTGAGTTCCATGGCCGCCACGGTGAAGCCTTGCTCCTGCAGCGCGGCCAGGCCTTCCGCCCAGTCCTCCAGCCGGGCCCACGGAACCTGGAACACGGTGCCCATGCTGACCCGCACGCTGCGGCGGTAGAGCGGATCCCCGCAGCGCGGCGAGACCAGGACGGCATCCACGCCCAAGGCCGCGGCCGAGCGGAAAATGGCCCCGACGTTCGTGTGGTCCACGATGTCCTCCAGCACCGCAACCCGGCGGGCCCCGGCGAGCAGGTCCGCCAGCGGCACCGGGGCGGGCCGGTGCATGGCGGCCATGGCGCCGCGGTGCAGATGGAAACCGGTGATTTGCTCCAGCAGAGCCGCGGGGCCGATGTAGGCCGGGACGTCCGGGTACTGCTCAAAGACGTCGGCGAGGTCCCCGGCCCACTTCTCGGCCAGGAAAAAGGACCGCGGCCGGTGCCCTGCGGCCAGGGCCCGGCGCAGGACGCGGGAGGACTCGGCGATGTACAGGCCCTCGGCGGGTTCCCGGATTTTGCGCAGGTGCACGTCCGTGAGCTGCGTGTAGTCCGCAACCCGCGGGTCGTCGGCGGATTCAAGAAAGTGAAAGGTCACGGGCAGGTCATTCCTGGGAGGCTGTTGGAAGGGCTATTTGAACAGGTTGGCGGTCATGAACCCCAGCGCCACCAGGCCCAGGGTGAAGATGACCCCGCGCAGGACCGCCGGGGAGAGCCGGCGCCCCACCCTGGAGCCAATCACGCCGCCGATCAGGGAGCTCACGGCGATCAGCCCGACCACACCCCAGTCGATCCGGTCGAAGGCGAACAGGAGGTAGGAGGCTGCGGCCACCACGTTCACGCCCAGGACCAGGAAGTTCTTCATCGCGTTGGCGTTCTGGATGGTCCCGGTCATGAACACGCCCAGGATGCCGACCAGCAGAATGCCCTGGGCCGCGACGAAGTAGCCGCCGTAGACGCCGGCGAGGTACACCAGCACCACGAGCAGGACACCGTGGCGGCGGTCCCGGATCGCGTGCTCGGGGTTCTCCTCGCGGTTCCTCACCCACCGCTGCAGCCGCGGCTGGAAGACCACCATCAGCAGCGCCAGCACGATCAGGACGGGGGCGGCGTAGTAGAAGACTTTCTCGGGCAGGTGCAACAGCAGATAAGCGCCGGTGACGGCACCCAGCAGGGAGGCCGGCAGGAGCCGGAGCAGCTGCTTGCCGCGGCCCTCGAGTTCTTTCCGGTAGCCCCAGGCGCCGGTGGCGTTGCCGGCCACGAGCCCCATGGCGTTGCTGATGGAGGCCGTGACGGGGGCGTAGCCCAGGGCGATCAGCACCGGGAACGTGACCAGGGTGCCGGATCCGACGACGCTGTTGATGGTGCCCGCCCACAGCCCGGCGAAGAATATGAGGGCGCTATTGAGGAGCTCCACGCGCGGTCAGCGGCCCCGTCAGCGGCTGGCGGTCGCGGTGTACCGGCCCGCGTTGACGCTGACGTCCAGCGGCAGGCCGAACGTTTCGCTCAGGTTTTCCGCCGTGAGGACCTCCTGCAGCGGGCCGGAAGCCACGACGCCGCCGTCGCGCATGAGCATCGCGTGCGTGAAGCCCGGCGGCACTTCTTCGAGGTGGTGGGTGACCAGGACGATCGCCGGGGCGGCGTCGTCGCGGGCGAGTTCGCTCAGGCGCTGGACCAGGTCCTCGCGGCCGCCGAGGTCGAGCCCCGCGGCCGGCTCGTCCAGGAGCAGGAGCTCGGGATCGGTCATGAGGGCGCGGGCAATCTGGACGCGCTTGCGCTCCCCCTCGGAAAGCGAGGCGAAGGGGCGGTTGAGCAGCGGGCCCATCCCCCACTCGTTCAGCAGCCCGAAGGCGCGCCGCTCGTCGTCCTTCTCGTAGCCCTCGCGCCAGCGGCCGGTCACGCCGTACGCGGCGGTGACCACCACGTTGAGGACCTTCTCGTGCTCGGGGATCTGGCTGGCCAGCGCAGCGGAGGACAGCCCGATCCGGGGGCGGAGCTCGAAGACGTCGACGGCGCCGAGGACTTCCTCGAGGATGCCCGCCATTCCGGAGGTCGGGTGGATGCGGGCCGCGGCCAGCTGGAGGAGCGTGGTCTTGCCGGCGCCGTTGGGGCCCAGGATCACCCAGCGTTCGCCCTCTTTGACCTGCCAGTCGACCTTGTCCAGGAGCGTCTTCGCCCCACGTACAACACTGACCCCGGCCATTTCAAGAACATCACTCATAGGAGTAGACACTAGGACAAAAAAGCGGGTGACTGATAACCGGCGCCGCGCCCTGCCGTGGAGCGTCACGCGGCGCCTGCCCGGGCGCAACGAATTCGGGCCGCCCGCCGCCCGCTCGCTAGGATTGAGGCCATGAGTTCGAACGTGACCGCAGTGAGCTACGGCCTGAAACTGTCCCTTCCCGACATCCAGCGGCTGCGTTCGCTCCTGACGGCCGCCGGGCTGGGCGTCGGGGCGGAAACCCGGACCGGCGACGCCCGCTTCGAGGTATACGCCGTCGACTGCGCACTGGACGCCTCGGGGGCAGGCTCGCCCGACGCCGCCACAGCCGCCGCGGTTGCGGAAGCCCGCCTGGACGGTGCGCGGCGTGCGCTGGCGGCCGCCGGCATCGAGGGCGTCGACACGGCGCTGGTTCCGGCAGCACTGCGCAGCGCACCCCGGAAGTTCCTCATCATGGACGTGGACTCCACGCTCATCCAGCAGGAAGTGATCGAGCTGCTGGCCGCCTACGCCGGCAAGCGCGAGGAAGTGACGGCGGTGACCGAGGCGGCCATGCGCGGCGAGCTGGACTTCGCCCAGAGCCTGCACGCCCGGGTGGCGGTCCTCGCGGGGCTGCCCGCGGACGTCGTCGAGTCGGTCCGCGCCGAGGTCAGGCTGACCGAGGGCGCCGCCGAGCTGGTGGCGGCGTTCCAGGCTGCCGGCCATGCCGTGGCCGTCGTGTCCGGCGGCTTCAACCAGATCCTCCGGCCGATCGCCGAAGACCTGGGGCTGCACTACTGGATCGCGAACGAACTCGAAATCGTCGACGGCGCCTTGACCGGCAAGGTGCTCGGCGACGTGATCGACCGGGCGGCCAAGGAGAAGTACCTGCGCGAATGGGCTGCGGCCGAGGGCATCCCGATGGAACACACGATCGCCGTGGGCGACGGCGCGAACGACCTCGACATGCTGGGCGCCGCCGGGATCGGCATCGCCTTCAACGCGAAGCCGGCCGTCCGCGCTGCCGCGGACGCCGCCGTCAACCTTCCCTATCTTGACGCCGTCCGGTATATCGCCGGAGTCTGATGCATTAACCGGGAAGGCACGTCCCGGCAATGTTTAGTCAAACATTGCCGGGACGTGCCTTCCCTACGCGCCATTCCAGCGCGCGTGGCGGCCTGCGCCTAGCTGGAGCTCTTATCCGCTGCCTGGTCCGCGGTCTTACCGAAATAATCCGCACCGCCAACGTATTCCGTGTGGCCGGTTTCGACGTCGGCCGAGGCCATCTTGGCGACCTCCGCTGCAAACTCCTTGACCGAGTACAGCTTGCCGGCTTCTGCGCGGCGGGCCTCGATGGCGCCGGGGTTGGACCGGTCAAGCAGGGTGGCCGTGACGGTGCCCTCGATCATGTCGCCGGAGACGACCACGAGCGTGATCCCCTTCTCGGCCAGGTTCGGGACCAGTGCCCGGAGTGCATCCTCGCCGGCGCGCTTGCTGCGGGCCACGGGCTCGTACTCGGGCATGGTGGGCACCGTGTCGATGAAGTGGGCCTGGTGGCTGGTCACGAAGACCACGCGCGAGCCGTGGGGCATGAGCGCGACGGCGGCGTTGAGCATGTTCACCTGGGCGTCGCGGTTCAGCTTCAGCGCGTAGCCCTCTTCCATGCCGGTCTCCATGCCGCCGGAGGCGTTGAGGACCAGGAGGTCGAGCGAGCCGAAGTTCTCCATCGCGGCGCTGGCGAGGGCCTGGACGCCTTCCTGGGTGGTGAGGTCCGCCCCGACGGCCGCGGCACGGCCGCCGTCGGCTTCGATCTCGGCGACGACCTTGTTGGCGCGCGGCGCCTTCTGGCGGTAGTTGACGACGACGGCCGCACCCTCGGCGGCGAGGATTTTGGCCACTTCGGCGCCGATTCCGCGCGACGAACCGGTCACGAGCGCAGTCTTGTTCTCCAGCAGTCCCATACGAGCTCCTTTGTTCCAAACGTCCAAATACTGTGGGTCTGCAATCCATCATGCCAGCGGACCGCGCCATTACAGTTGTTCAGCATCCACAAAGAAGCCCCGGCGGCGTAGTTCCGTCGTCACGTGGCTTGAACATGCCGGGGGTGGGTCAGCCGCGGTCGATCCGGATCTTCGTCGTCGCTTCACCGGTCACAACCTTGGGCGCCGGTGCGCGGACTTCCAGGACGCCGTCCTTGTACGTGGCGGTGATGTCTTCTTCCCTCACCCCTGCGGGCAGCGCGATGCTCCGGGCGGCCCGGCCGTAGCGGAACTCCGAGCGGTAACCGTCCTTGCTCTTGTGCTCGGACGACTCCCGCCGCTCCACCGCAATATTTAGCACGCCCTCGCCGACCGAGACGTCGACGTCCCGGTCCGGGTCGATCCCCGGCGCTTCCGCCCGCACCACCAGGGTGGTGCCCTCCTGGAACTGTTCGATCTTGATCCCTGGCGCTATGGACAGATCACCGTCAAGGAAGCGGCGGACCGGTTCCAGCATGTCCGAGGGCGTCCATTTGCTGAGATCACTCATGATTTCCTCCTGCGTCCACGCCCCTGCCGCGGCATGGTCAGGGGCTGTGAGCCCATTACACGCTCCAGGAGCCCCGGAGCCAAGGGCAAAAAGGCCCGGCGCGGAACCCGGCCCGGAACCCGGCCCGGAAAACTGTGCGTCTCCAGTGGCCCGGTCCGGGTTGCAATAGACAGCGGACTCAGAACAAGCGGACACAGAACAAGCGGACACAGCACAGCGGACGACGGCGGAATCCGCCGTCGTCCGCTGTGCTCAGCAGGAGTCCTGCGTCGTCCTGCTGTGTCAGGGGCTAGTGGCCCATTCCGAGGCCGCCGTCGACCGGAATGACCGCACCGGAAATGTAGGACGCCTCGTCGCTGGCGATCCAGCGCACGACGTTGGCGACCTCGGAGGCCTCGGCGAAGCGGCCGGCGGGAACCTTGGTCAGGTAGTCCTTCTGCGTGGCCTCGGGCAGCTCGGCCGTCATGTCGGTGTTGATGAAGCCGGGCGCGACGACATTCGCGGTGATCCCGCGTGCGCCGAGCTCGCGGGTGAGCGACCGGGCGATGCCCACCAGGCCTGCCTTGGAGGCGGAGTAGTTGATCTGGCCCGGCGCGCCGTAGAGGCCGGAGACGGAGGAAATCAGCACCACGCGGCCCTTGCGCGCCCGGATCATGCCCTTGGATGCGCGCTTGATCACCCGGAAGGCGCCCGTGAGGTTCGTGTCGATCACCGAGGTGAAGTCGTCTTCGCTCATCCGCATCAGGAGCGTGTCCTTGGTGATGCCGGCATTGGCCACAAGGACTTCCACCGGGCCGTGGGCGGCTTCGACTTCCGCGAACGCGGCGTCCACCGACGCTTCGTCCGTGACGTCCGCTTTGACGCCGAGGATGCCCTCGGGCAGCGACGATTCGCTGCGGAAGGTCACGGCCACCTTGTCGCCGTTGGCCAGGAAGGACTCGGCGATGGCCAGGCCGATCCCGCGGTTTCCGCCGGTGATCAGAACGCTGCGGCCAGTGGTGGATGTGTCAGTCATATGGGGCTCCGGGATTCTGCGGCAGGGAGGGCCGCGCTGGGGGCTGGAATTTTCCTGCCTCCGATCTTAGCGCCCGGTGCGCTTCCGTTTGGGCGGCTCCGCCGATGGTGAGAGAATCGAAGTAAGCCTTGGGAGCGTGATCTGACAGCCGTGACACTCAAAAACCGACCCGGTGCTCATGTGCCCGGGAGGCCGGACTCCGAGTCCGGCGGTACCGAGGTGCACAGCATCACCGACGCCGCTGCTGCGCACTCGGACGAGATGCACCAGCGGATGGTGAAGTATGCCATCGCCATGGGCATCCGCATGGTCTGCCTGATCCTGATTTTTGTCGTGGATGGCTGGTTCAAGCTCCTGCCGATTGCCGGCGCTGTCTTCCTGCCCTGGGTGGCGGTGGTGATCGCCAACGGCAGCGACAAGGCGGAAATCCACAGTGACTCGCTCCTGGACTATGCTCCGCTCGCAGAGCTGGACGCACCGGACACCGCGGGCCCCGCCGGGCAGGATCCAAACGGGCAGGATCTGAGCGACGGCGCAGATGGTTCAGGGACGCTGCTGCAGGGTGAGCTGATCGAAGATGAGAACGACGACGACCACGGACGGGCAGCTTCATGAATCTCTTTGACCTGGCCGGGACCGGTGGTGACAAGGCCGCGGCCCCGGGCACCGTCTGCTCGCGGAAAGCCTGCCGCGCGGCGGCGGAATGGCAGCTGCTGTGGAACAATCCCAAGATCCACACCCCGGAGCGGCGCAAGATCTGGCTGGCGTGCGGGGAGCACCGCGCGTGGCTTGAGGACTACCTCCAGACGCGCGGACTGTGGAAAGAGACTGTGGTCCTCGGCGCAGAGAACGTCCCCCTCCCGCCAGTGACCGCCCCTCTCGACCCGTCAGGCAGGATCGGCTGAATGTACCGCTTTCTCTTCTCCAGTAAATGGCTGGGGTACTTGTTGCTGGCCGCGATTTTCGCTGCCGGCTGCGTTGGGCTGGGCCGGTGGCAGATGGACCGCCGCGCCGAGACCCTGGCCGAAATCAACCGGGTTGTCTCCAACTACTCGGCCACCCCCGTGCCGTTCGCCGATGTCCGCGACCAGTTCAGCCGGCTGAATCCGGAGCGGGAGTGGACCCAGGTGGAACTGAAGGGCAGCTACGACGCCGCCGGCCAGCGCATTGTCCGCAACCGCCCGCTCAACGGCCAGCCCGGCTACGAGGTGGTGGTCCCCTTCAAGCTCCAGTCCGGCGAAACCGTGGTGATCGACCGTGGCTGGCTGCCCATCGGCAACAACACCCCGGGACGGCCCGACTCAGTGCCTGCCCCGCCGCAGGGGCCGGTGACGGTGGTTGCCCGCCTCAAGCCGGCCGAGCCCGAGCTGCAGCGCGGCGCCCCTGACGGACAGCTGGCCTCGATCGACCTTTCCGCCTATTCCGGGCAGCTGGGCTATCCGCTGCTGACGGGCGCCTACGGACAGCTGGCCTCCGAGTCGCCGTCGGTGCAGGACATGCCGTTCCCGTTCCCTAAACCGACCACTGATGAGGGCACCCACCTGTCCTACTCCCTGCAGTGGTTCGCGTTCGGCGTGCTGATGTTCGTCGGGTTCGGCTACGCGGCCAGGCAGCAGGCCCGCAACGCCGCGATCGACGCGGAGGACGCCGAAGCCGAGGCCGCCGAGGGCGTGTTCCTGCACTCCAGCGGCCCGGTGGCCCGCCGTCGTCCTGCTCCGCGGAAGCGCAAGAACGCGACGGCGGAAGAAGAGGAAGACGCCATCCTCGACGCCCAGGGGTTCTGAGCGATGAGCCCTGACGCCTTTCCCGGCCCGGTGGCCAACGTCAAGCGGGCCCTCACCGCCCTGGGCGCCCAGGACACCGTGACGGTGTTCGACGCGAAGGTGCCGACGGCGGCAGCGGCCGCCGCGGCGCTGGGCTGCGATGTCGCGGCGATCACCAACAGCCTGGTGTTTGAGCTCGAGGGCACCCCGCTGCTCATCCTGGCCAGCGGCGCGGCCAAGGTGGACGTCCGCAAGGTCGCGGACCGGCTGGGCACGGGCAAGATCCGTCGTGCCTCCCCCGAGTTCGTCCTGGCCCACACCGGCCAGGAGGTCGGCGGCGTCGCCCCGGTAGGCCACCCGGAGAAGATCCGGACTCTGCTGGATGAGTCGTTGTCGGCCCACCGTGTGCTCTGGGCGGGCGCAGGGGATCACAACTCGATGTTCTCGATCAGCTACGCGGACCTGCACCGGATCACGGCCGCGGAAGAGATGCCGGTCCGCTGACCCTGCTGCCTCGCTGCTGGGGCCGTTTTCCGTGCCGGGAACGGCCCCCGCTTCGGGTCGGTTGGGTGACTTACGCCAGCGTGATGAGGTCCAGGTAGTCTTCGTTCCAGTGGTCCTCGATGCCGTCGGGAAGCAGGACGACACGCTCCGGGTTGAGCGCCTCGACGGCGCCCTCATCGTGGCTCACGAGGACGACGGCGCCGGTGTAGTTGCTCAGGGCCCCGAGGATTTCGGCGCGGCTGGCGGGGTCCAGGTTGTTGGTGGGTTCGTCGAGGAGCAGCACGTTCGCGCTCGAGGCCACGATGGTGGCCAGCGCCAGCCGGGTCTTCTCGCCGCCGGAGAGCACACCGGCGGGCTTGTCGACGTCGTCGCCGGAGAACAGGAATGAGCCCAGGATGTTGCGGACTTCCGCGTCGTTCATGTCCGGGGCGGAGGAGCGCATGTTCTGCAGGACAGTGCGGTCCACGTCGAGCGTCTCGTGCTCCTGCGCGTAGTAGCCCACCTTCAGGCCGTGGCCCGCAACGACTTCGCCGGTGTCCGGCTTGTCGACGCCGGCCAGCATCCGCAGCAGCGTGGTCTTGCCGGCGCCGTTGAGGCCCAGGATGACCACCTTGGACCCGCGGTCAATGGCAAGGTCGACGTCGGTGAAGATCTCCAGCGAGCCGTAGGACTTGCTGAGGCCGTCCGCGGTGAGCGGGGTCTTGCCGCAGGGTGACGGGTCCGGGAAGCGCAGTGCTGCCACGCGGTCGGTCGCGCGGACGGCTTCGAGGCCGCCGAGCAGGCGCTCGGCACGCTTGGCCATGTTCTGGGCGGCGACGGCCTTGGTGGCCTTGGCGCGCATTTTGTTGGCCTGGTCGATGAGGACCTGGGCCTTCTTTTCCGCATTGGCCCGCTCACGCTTGCGGGCGCGCTCGTCCGTTTCGCGCTGGTTGAGGTAGCGCTTCCAGTCCATGTTGTAGAAGTCGATCTGCGCGCGGTTGGGGTCGAGGAGGAAGACCTTGTTGACGGTCGCTTCAAGCAGTTCGGTGTCGTGGCTGATGACAATCAGCCCGCCCTGGTGGTTCTTGAGGAACTCACGGAGCCAGGAGATGGAATCGGCGTCGAGGTGGTTGGTGGGCTCATCGAGGAGCATGGTTTCGGCGTCCGAGTACAGGATGCGCGCAAGCTCGACGCGGCGCCGTTGTCCACCGGACAGGGTCTTGAGCGGCTGGTTCAGCAGCCGGTCCGGCAGGGCGAGGTTCGAACAGATCGCTGCCGCCTCGGCTTCGGCGGCATAGCCGCCGGCGGCCAGGAATTCGGATTCAAGCCGGTCATAGCGGTTCATCGCCTTGCGCTGGACCGTAGCGTCCTCGCTGGCCATCTCTTCGTGCGCCAGGCGGAGCTTGCCCACGGCAATGTCCAGGCCGCGGACGGACAGGATCCGGTCCCGCGCGAGCTGCTCCATGTCCGGGGTGCGCGGATCCTGCGGCAGGTAGCCGATTTCGCCGGTGCGGGTTACCTTACCGGCGGCGGGCAGGCCCTCGCCCGCGAGCACCCGGGTCAGCGTTGTCTTGCCTGCACCGTTACGGCCGACCAGACCGATCTTGTCTCCCTTGTCGATCCGGAAGCTCACCTGGTCCATGAGGAGGCGGGCGCCGGCGCGCAGTTCGAGATCCTGGACGGTAATCAATGCAGCTAAGGCCTTTCACAACAGGGAATGCCGCGGCACGACGGGTGGAGTCTGGGCGGGGCCGGGGCAGGGCGATGCGAGAGCACAGCCTCTGCAAGTCTACCGGCACCACCCCGGCTCCATGACATTGGAACGTATGGCACTAGGCAGCCGCCGTCGCGATGCTGGCCTGGCCGGCTGGCCGTGTTCATTGGCGGTGCCCTCCAGCAACCGGGCCGCGCGTTAGTGGGGCGCCTACAAAAAACCGTCCGCGCCGCGACCGTACAGTCGATATCACAATCCATATTTCCGCAGCAGCTCCCTGAGCAGCACCCCGACAGGAACATCATGACGCAAACCGACCGTCCCGCCGCAGCCAGGACCCCGCGCCGCCGGGTCCGCTGGAATGCCACCGACCTTGGCCTCATCGCCGTCTTCGCCGCCCTGGTGGCCGCTTCGGCACTGATCGCCGCCATTCCCGTAGGCGGCCTCGGCGTGCCCATCACGCTGCAGACCCTAGCCGTCATGCTCACGGGCCTGGCCCTGGGCCCTGGCCGGGCCTTCGCCGCCGTCGGCCTGTACCTGCTCCTGGGCTTCGCCGGCTTGCCGATCTTCAGTGGCGGCCGCAGCGGGCTGGGCGTCCTCGCCGGACCCTCCGCCGGCTACATCATCGGGTTCCTGCTGGCCGCCACGGCCGTCGGCTGGCTGACCGTCGTCGTGCTCAAGCGCACCGCCAACCGCAAAGGCAGACTGCGTGCCATCCTCTTGTTCGCCGCCGCCATGGTGAGCAGCATCGTCTTCATCCACGGCCTGGGCATCCTGGGCATGATGGTCAACGCCAAGCTGGACTTCTCCAAAGCCTTCCTGGCCGATCTCGTGTTCTACCCCGGCGACATCATCAAGAACGTCCTGGCCGTCAGCATCGCCTTGGCCCTGCACAAGGCCTTCCCGGACCTGCTGCTGCGCCGTGTCCGGACGGTTGACACCCGCCCGTGAGCATCATCGTCCTGGACCGGGTTTCGGTGCGGGTGCCGGTTGACGGCCGCCCCGCACCCAAGACGCTGCTCCAGGAGTTTTCGCTCGACCTGACGGAACGGCGGATCGGGGTTATCGGGGCCAACGGCTCGGGCAAGTCCACTCTCCTGCGGCTCCTGAACGGGCTCGTGGCACCGAGCGACGGCACCGTGAGGGTCGACGGCGCCGATACGGTCCGGGCCGTCCGGGAGGTCCGCCGCCGCGTGGGCTTTGTCTTCACCGATCCGCTCTCCCAGCTCGTCATGCCCACCGGACGCGAGGATGTGGAACTGTCCCTGCGCCGCTCCATCCGCAACGCCACCGAGCGCAGGGCCCACGCGGAGTCGGTCCTGGAACGCTTCGGCCTCCTGCCGCTGGCGGACCAAAGCATCTATGAGCTCTCCGGCGGCGAACGCCAGCTCCTGGCGCTGGCCGCGGTCCTGGCCGTTGATCCGGAGGTGCTGGTTCTGGACGAGCCGTCCACACTGCTGGATCTGCGGAACCGCGAACTCCTGCGGCGCACCCTCGCCGGGCTCCGCCAGCAGGTGATTCTGTCCACCCACGACCTTGAGCTGGCCCTGGACATGGACCGCGTCCTGGTGGTGGACGCCGGGAAGGTGGTGTTCGACGGCGAACCGGCAACCGCCGTCGCCCGTTACCGCGCCCTGTGCGCGGCGGGCCTGCCAGCGGCTGACGGCGTCCCAGCAGGCGGTGGGCTCGGCGGCGTAGCCGGCGGCCGGCTGGAGCGGGCCGTGCCCGACCAGGCCCGGCGGGAGCAGGCGTGAGCGGTCACGGCTTCCTGCTGGCGGCGTATGTGCCGGGCTCGTCCCTGGTCCACCGTGCGCCGCTGTGGCTGAAGTTCCTGCTGGTCGTTGGGTGCGGAATGACGTCGTTCCTGATCGCGGACTGGGCCGTGTCGGCCGTCATGCTGGTGCTGCTCTGCGGACTGTTCCTGCTCAGCGGGGCCGGCCCGGCCCGGCTGTTCCGCGCGGTGCGTCCGGTTCTTCCGGTACTCGTGGCGATCGGGCTTTTTCAATGGTGGCAGCTGGGCGCACCGACCGCCGCCCGGATCGTCCTGAACGTCCTGGTCTGCGTCGTCGCGGCGTCTATCCTGACCGCCACCACTCCTGTGCAGGCACTCCTCGACGGCGTGGCGTCGCTTGCCCGGCCGTTCCGGCGCTTCGGTGCGGACCCGGAACGCTTCGCCCTGACCATCGCCATCATGCTCCGCAGCATCCCGTTCGTTGCCGGGGCCTACACGGACGTGCGCGACTCGGCCCGGGCGCGCGGACTCGAACGCAACCCGCGGGCCCTTGTGTTGCCCGTCTTCATCAGCACGGTGGCCTTCGCCCGGCAGACCGGCGAGGCCCTCGCCGCCCGTGGGCTGGGTGAGCCGGAGGACCCGGAAGACTAGGCCCGGATGGCCGGGCCGCGGTTCCGCTGTGCAGGTGGTTGGTGGACATGCCCTCCCCTGGCCGCGAAGAATGGGCATGTCCCCCCCGGTGCCCAGGCGAAGAATGGGCATGCCCTCCCCTGCTCGCAGCCAGTGAACATGTGGCCCATATGTCCACTCCTCGTGCCCAGGACTGGGCATGTCCCCCGCCGGCACCTGCCACGCACATGTCCCCCCTCCCGGGGTCAGGTCAGGCGCGCGTACCCCAGCAGCGCGGCCGTGCCCATGCCGCCTGCGATGCTGATCATCGCCAGGGAAAGCTGCCCCGGCGCCGGGGACCTGCGGGCCTGTGCCAGCAGCCGGGTGACCAGTACCGCGCCCGAGGCTCCATAGGCGTGACCGAGGGCCAGGGCGCCGCCGTCGAGGTTGGCCTGGTCCGGGTCGATTCCCAGCTGGTCAAAGCACGCGAGCGTCTGGGCCGCGAAGGCCTCGTTGAATTCCACCAGGCCCACGTCCGCGGCCGTCAGTCCGTGTGCCGCGAGGAGCCGTTCGGCCGCCGCGGCCGCGCCGATGCCGAGGATCTGCGGCGCCACCCCGGCGGTGTCGGTTCCCAGGACCAGCAGCCCGTCGGCGGCGCCCAGCTGCCGGGCCCGCTCCATGGACGTGACGAGGACGGCGGCGGCACCGTCGGCGTCGAAACAGGAGTTACCGGCCGTGACCGTGCCGCCGCTGGCAAATACAGGCGGGAAACGGGCCATCAGGGCCGGGCCAAGACTCGGCCGCGGTCCGTCGTCGGCTGCCGCGGACCCCCCGGAGCCGGCGGCGAGGGGCACGATTTCGGCGGCGAACGTCCCGGCGGCCGCGGCGGCCAGGGCGCGTTGGTGGCTGCGGAGCGCGAAGGCGTCCTGGCGTTCCCGGCTGATGCCGAAGCGGGCGGCGACGTTTTCGGCCGCCACCCCCATGTCGGGGTCGCCGAAGCTCAGCGGCGCGAACTGGGCCCGGCTGTAGAAGTCCGGGCTGCCGTCGTCGTTGCGGTGGGCGCGGAGCGGAGCCGTGCTGATGCTCTCGACGCCGCCCGCGAGGTACAGGCCGCCGCCGCCCGCCGCGACCAGCCGGGAGGCCAGGACGATCGCGTCCAGACCCGAGCCGCATTGCCGGTCCACGGTAACGCCGGGGACGGTGACCGGCAGGCCCGCCTCCAGCGCGGCGAGCCGGGCCACGTTCCCGCCGCCGCCCACGGCGTTGCCGATCACGACGTCGGTCACGGCCTCTGCGGTTGCGCCGGCGCCGGCATCGGCGAGCAGGCCGCGGAGCACCGGAGCCAGGAGTTCGTGGGCGCGGAGCTTCTTCAGGGCCCCGTTGGCCCGGCACAGCGGCGTCCGGCGCGCGGCGATGATCACCGGCTGCCTGTCCTCGGGCAGTAGCCCGGGGAACGACAGCCCGGGAACAGACCGCCCGCGGAAAGACGGTCCGCGGGTCGGCTGCCCGGGTGCTGCCGGCCCGCTGCCCGCGCGCGGCTCAGCCAAGACGCCGGATCCTGGGATCGTTCCGGGCCACCCAGTCCAGCAGCAGCTGCCGGCTGATTTTGCCGCGGTCCGTCAGGGGCAGCTCCGTCAGCACGAAGTACTCCAGGGGGCGCTTGTTCCGGGCCAGCACATCGTCGATCCCGGACCGCAGCTGGGTGGCGGTGACCGCCCCGTGCGAGGGCACGACGCCGGCCACGACGCGCTGGCCGCGAAGATCGTCAAGCATGCCGGCCGCCACGGCCGCCGCGACGCCCGGGACGGAGGCCAGCGCCATCTCGACCTCATGCGGGTAGACGTTGGTGCCGGCGGTGATGATCATGTCGGAGCGGCGGCCCAGCATGTGCAGGGTCCCGTCGGAGAGGTAGCCCTGGTCCCCCACGGTGTACCAGCCGTCGAAACAGCGTAGCGCCTGGCCGTCGTCACCCCACAGGTAGCCGTTGCTGACCATGCCGCTGCGGACGCAGATGTTGCCGTCGCTGCCGTCCGGGAGTTCGGCGCCGTCGTCGCCGAGGATGCGGATTTCGACGCCGGGAAAGGGCTTCCCGATGCCGGTCCCGCCCGGCTCGACTGGCTCGCCCGGACGCAACCCTGCACCCGAGACGAAGCTGAGCTCGGAGGCGCCGTAGTACTCGAAAATGGTCGCGTTGGGGGCCCAGCGCCGGGCCGCCTCCAGCGTCCGGGCGTCCAGCTTGGAACCGGCGCAGATGATGCTGCGGATGCCGGAGGCATCGACACCGCCGGTAAGGCCCCGCTCGCTGAGCAGCCGGAGCATGGTGGGCACCAGGACCAGGCGGGTAATGCCGTCGTGGCTGACGGCCGCGTGGGCGGCGCCGACGTCGAAGTGGTCCAGGCTGTGGAACTCGGCGCCGGCATACAGGCATTCGGCGAGGGCGTAGAGGTTCAGGCTTGCCGCGAGCGGCCCGGGAGCCAGGGACTTGTCGTCCTGCGTCAGTGCGAAGAATTCGATGGAGGCCTCGAAGGATTCCTGCCAGGACCGCCGCGAGCGGGTGAACGCCTTGGGCACCGAGGTCGTGCCGGACGTCAGGCCGACCAGGAACGAGGTCTCCGGCGGCCCGTCGACCAGGAACGGGTCCGGCCCGGGAGCTGCACGCGCCGGACCCGTTTCCGACCCGGCGATGCGGGCGGTGATGCCGTCCTGGAGTTGCTGGGGCCAGGCCGGGTCCAACACGGCGCACTGCCGCTCACCAGCCACGGCCGCGGCGAACGCTATGGCGAAGTGAGTTGAATTTTGTTCGGACAGCACAGTGATGGCCGGCGCCGAGGGCACCAGGGCCGCCGCGTTGTCCCGCAGGGCAGACCAGCTGAGGTGCTCTCCGGACACGACGACGGCTGTCTCGTCGGGACGGTCATCGGCCCAGCGCTGGAGTCTGTCGAGAAAAGGCATCGAACCAACTTTAGCGTTGCCGGGCGCCGCGGCTGCGTGTGCGGGATATTGTGACTCCATGAGCTTTAACGACAACGCCCCGCTGGACCCGTCACAAGTCCAGGACCGTCGCGGGATGGGCCGCGGTCCGATGATCGGCGGCGGGATCGGCGGCGGCATCATCCTGCTGCTGGCAGCCCTCTTTGGCATCAATCCCCAGCTTCTCGAGGGTCTGGCCGGCACCGTCCAGGAGCCCCAGTCGCAGAGCCAGGGCTCTGCCCCCGCCTGCCAGACCGGCGCCGACGCCGACGCCCGCCTCGACTGCAGGATCACCGGCACGGTGAACAGCCTGAACGCCTTCTGGCCGGCCTATTTGTCGCAGTACAACACCAAGTACCCGCGGCCGAAGGCCGTGATCTTCACCGGCGGAACCAACACCGGCTGCGGCGCCGCCACCTCGGACGTGGGGCCGTTCTACTGCCCCGTTGACACCACGGCGTACTTCGATCCCGGCTTCTTCCAGGAGCTTGTGGACCGGTTTGGCTCCTCAGGCGGTCCCCTGGCGCAGGAATATGTGGTGGCCCACGAATTCGGCCACCACGTCCAGAACCTGCTTGGCGACCTCGACCGGGCGCAACAGGATCCGCAGGGCCCCGGCTCCGGGGGTGTCCGGGTTGAACTCCAGGCAGACTGCTACGCAGGGCTGTGGGCCCACTATGCAACAACGCAGGCGGATCCCAAGACCGGCCAGCCCTATCTCGACCCCTTCACTGACCAGGACGTGAAGGACGCCCTGTCGGCGGCCTCGGCCGTCGGTGATGACCGCATCCAGAAGGCCGCCACGGGCCGCGTCTCACCGGAGGCATGGACCCATGGCTCAAGTGCCCAGCGGCAGAAGTGGTTCTACCAGGGGTACACCACCGGGGACATCAACAAGTGCGACACGTTCGCGGTGGCAACGCCTTAGCCCCACCCCCTGGCCCCAGCCCCCTGGCCCCAACCCTTCGGCCCAACTCTCGGGCCTAAACCCGAGGCCTCACCCGCGCTGCCGGCGCCGGACCGGGACCTCGACGTAGCTGAGGAATCCGGCGTGGCCCAGGTGCCGGTGCTTTGCGTGCCACACGGGCCGGTATTGGTGCCCGAAGGGGTCGGTCACCAGTACCGATTCCAGCCGGTCGTTTCCGGCCAGGAGGCGGTCGACGTCGGCCAGCGCATTGCGCCGCGTCGCCAGACCGTCGATGTCCAGGCTCCAAAGCCCCAGCTCAGCATCGGTTCCGCGTTCCAGCTGCAGCGTCTCGAACAGTCCGGCCACGAGCCCGGCGAGCCCGACGGGGTCAACCCGTTGCAGCCGAAGGGACTCGGGATGCACGTCACGCGCCTCGGCGAGGGCCTGGCGCAGCCAGTGGAACTCCACCGATCCCAGGGGCGGTCCCATGCGCAGGTGGCGGTTCTCGTCCAGCTCCAGCCGGTAGGTAGTGGCGCTGCGGTCCATGATGCACGGAGCTTCGCCGACATATTCGAAGTCGGCCAGCAGGGCTTCCCGGGACCGGTAGTAGGAGAACTCGCCGCTGTCCTCGACAACCACGAAGTCCTTGCCCGCATCGGAGGGCCGCGGCGGTGGCGTGGCATCCATTCCCGTGTGCCTCCTGTTCGACGGCGTGCCCGGCCCGAAGCGTGTGGACCCGTTGTCTTTATCAGACCACCGCCGGGACGATATGGGAACGGCGGCGGGAACGCCGGAACGAAAAGACGACGGCGGCCCCGCCTCAATGAGGTGGGGCCGCCGTCGGCGTAATTAGGGAGGCGGTGGGGACCTAGATGTTGAAGCCCAGGGCTCGCATCTGGTCGCGGCCGTCCTCGGTGATCCGTTCCGGACCCCATGGCGGCATCCACACCCAGTTGAGCCGCCAGTCGTCGACGATCCCGTCCAGGGCCTTGCCGACCTGCTCCTCGATCACGTCGGTGAGCGGGCAGGCGGCGGTGGTGAGGGTCATGTCGATCAGCAGGGCGCCGTCGTCGTCCGAGTACTTCAGACCGTACAGCAGGCCCAGATCAACGATGTTCACCCCGAGTTCCGGGTCGATCACATCCTTGAGCGCCTCTTCGACATCCTCGAGGCCCGTGCGGGCCACATTGAGTTCGGTCATTGCGGAGTCCTAACTACGCCTGGGCTGCAGCCGAGGCGGCAGCGATGGTGGCCGCCCCTGCGCCGGTGGCGTAGCGGTCGTAGCCTTCGTCTTCGAGGCGGTCGGCGAGCTCCGGGCCGCCCTCTTCCACAACCTGGCCATCGACGAACACGTGCACGAAGTCCGGCTTGATGTAGCGCAGGATCCGGGTGTAGTGCGTGATGAGCAGGGTGCCCATGTTGCCTTCGCCGTGGGCGCGGTTGACGCCCTCGGAGACAACCTTGAGCGCGTCGACGTCCAGGCCGGAGTCGGTCTCGTCGAGGATGGCGAACTTCGGCTTGAAGAGCTCGAGCTGGAGGATCTCGACGCGCTTCTTCTCGCCGCCGGAGAAGCCTTCGTTGACGTTGCGCTGGGTGAAGTCGGCGTCGATGCGCAGCTGCGCCATGGCGGCCTTGACGTCCTTGGTCCACGTGCGCAGCTTGGGGGCTTCGCCGTCGATCGCGGTCTTGGCGGTGCGCAGGAAGTTGGTCATGCTCACGCCCGGGACCTCGACGGGGTACTGCATGGCGAGGAACAGGCCGGCGCGGGCGCGCTCGTCGACGCTCATGGCGAGGACGTCTTCACCGTCGAGGGTGATCGTGCCGGAGGTGACGTTGTAGCGCGGGTGCCCGGCGATGGTGGACGCCAGCGTGGACTTGCCGGAGCCGTTGGGGCCCATGATGGCGTGCGTCTCGCCGGTCCTGATGGTCAGGCTGACGCCCTTCAGGATTTCCTTGGTGCCCTGCTCGGTGTCAATGCTGACGTGCAGGTCCTTGATCTCAAGAGTCGACATGTGTCTTGTTCTCCTCTGCACCGTGCCCTCGGCACTGTGCGTTTTCTTGGCGATAAGTTTTCTTGTGCGGGTTGCCGGCTGCAGGCAGCTAGCTGAAGTTGGGAGCCTCGGCGCCGTTCAGGACGTTGGTGAAGTCCACGTAGACCTCGTCATCCAGGACGGTCACGGCAAACACGGGAACGGGATCATAGGCCGGCAGCTGGAGCGGCTCGCCGCTGCGCAGGTCGAACTGGGAGCCGTGGCCCCAGCACTCGATCTTGCAGCCTTCGACTTCTCCTTCGGAGAGCGAAATGTCCGCGTGCGAGCAGGTGTCGCCGATGGCGTGGATCTCCCCCATCGAGTCCTTCACGATCGCTACCGGGTAGTCGTCGATCAGGATCCGCAGCGCCTGCTTGAGTTGGATCTCGCTGGCGTTGCAGACTAGCTCGCCCTTTGGCTGTTCAGTCATTGATGTCGTCCGTGTTCTCTGGTGCTGCGCACTAGTGGTTGGTCGCCGCGAGTTCGCGCTCGACGGCTTCCGTGAGGCGCTCTTCGATGGCCGGAACGTTGATCTTCTGGATGATCTCGTTCAGGAACCCGCGGACCACCAGGCGGCGGGCCACCTCTTCCGGGATGCCACGGGCCATTAGGTAGAACAGGTGCTGATCATCGAATCGTCCGGTGGCGCTGGCGTGGCCGGCGCCGGCGATCAGGCCGGTCTCAATCTCAAGGTTCGGCACGGAATCGGCGCGGGCACCGTCGGTCAGGACCAGGTTGCGGTTGGCCTCGTAGGTGTCGGTGCCTTCTGCTTCCTTGCGGATCAGAACGTCACCGACCCACACGGTGTGCGCGTTGCGGCCCTGCAGGGCGCCCTTGTACAGGACGTTGGACTTGCAGTTGGCCACGGCGTGGTCAACGAACAGGCGCTGCTCGAGGTGCTGGCCGGCGTCGGCGAAGTACAGGCCGAACAGTTCCACTTCGGCGCCCGGGGCGGTGAAGCGTGCCGAAGGCGTGACCCGCACGAGGTCGCCGCCGAGGCTGACGACGATGTGCTTGAACTTCGCGTCGCGGCCGAGCTTCGCCTGCTGGGAGGAGGCGTGGACGGCGTCGTCGTTCCATTCCTGGAGCGAGATGACGGTCAGCTGCGCGCCCTCCTCAACGAGGATTTCGATGTTTTCCGAGACGACGGCGGTGCCCTGGTGGTCCAGGACGACGACCGACTTGGAGAACTTTTCCGCGACGATCACGACGTGCTGCGCGGAAGCTTCGGTGCCCTGGCCGGTCAGCAGCACGCTGACCTCGCCCTCCACCTCGACCTCGGACGGGACCGTGATGACAGTGGCCTCGGCGAAGTTCTCCCAGGCGTTCGCGGAGACGCGGTCCTCGGGGATGGCGGCGGAGCCGATCCGGCGGTCGTCACGGCCGACGGTCTCGACCCTGACGCTGTCCGGAGCGGTGACGCTCACGGCCGGCGCCGCACCGGTGAGGACCTCGGTGTGCAGGCCGCGGAGGCGCTTGAGCGGGGTGAAGCGCCAGTCCTCCTCCATGCCGGTCAGCGGTTTGAAGTCCGCCAGCTTGTAGGAGGTCAGGCGGCCGGCGCGTGAGCTGTCCGGTACGCCGACGCCGCCGCCGTGCGAGTGGCGCTTGACGGCCTCGCCGGCCAGCGGCGCCTTGGACTCCGCGGCGTTCAGCGGTGAGAGGCTTTCGCCTTCCTCGGTGAAGCCGTTGATGAACGGCTGGGCTGAGGGCGCGCCGATGCGGGCCTTTTCAGTAGTGATGTCAGTCATTAACCGACCGATCCTTCCATCTGCAGTTCAATCAGTCGGTTCAGCTCGAGGGCGTATTCCATCGGCAGTTCGCGGGCAATCGGCTCGATGAAGCCGCGGACGATCATCGCCATGGCCTCGTCTTCGCGCATGCCGCGGGACATCAGGTAGAACAGCTGCTCCTCGCTGACCCGCGAGACCGTGGCCTCGTGGCCCATCGTGACGTCGTCCTCGCGGATGTCGATGTACGGGTAGGTATCCGACCGGCTGATGGTGTCCACCAGGAGGGCGTCGCAGCGGACCGTGTTGGCCGAGTGCTTGGCGCCTTCGCGGACCTGGACCAGGCCGCGGTAGGCAGCACGGCCGCCGCCGCGGGCCACGGACTTGGAGATGATCGAGCTCTTGGTGTTGGGCGCGATGTGGACCATCTTGGAGCCGGTGTCCTGGTGCTGGCCTTCGCCGGCGAACGCGATGGACAGGGTCTCGCCCTTGGCGCCTTCGCCCACGAGGTAGACGGCCGGGTACTTCATGGTGACCTTGGAGCCGATGTTGCCATCGATCCACTCCATGGTGGCGCCCTCTTCGCAGATGGCGCGCTTGGTCACCAGGTTGTACACGTTGGTGGACCAGTTCTGGATGGTCGTGTAGCGGACGCGGGCGCCCTTCTTCACGATGATTTCCACGACGGCGGAGTGCAGCGAGTCCGAGGTGTAGATCGGCGCGGTGCAGCCTTCGATGTAGTGGACGTAGGAGTCCTCGTCGGCAATGATCAGCGTGCGCTCGAACTGGCCCATGTTTTCCGTGTTGATGCGGAAGTAGGCCTGCAGCGGGATGTCCACGTGGACGCCCTTGGGCACGTACACGAAGGAACCGCCGGACCAGACGGCCGTGTTCAGCGACGCGAACTTGTTATCGCCCACCGGGATGATGGTGCCGAAGTACTCCTGGAAGATCTCCGGGTGTTCGCGCAGCGCGGTGTCGGTGTCCAGGAAGATGACGCCCTGGGCTTCCAGGTCCTCGCGGATCTGGTGGTAGACCACTTCAGACTCGTACTGGGCGGCGACGCCGGAGACGAGGCGGCTGCGCTCGGCTTCCGGGATGCCCAGCTTCTCGTAGGTGTTCCGGATGTCCTCGGGCAGGTCCTCCCAGGTGGCGGCCTGCTTCTCGGTGGAGCGCACGAAGTACTTGATGTTGTCGAAGTCGATGCCGGACAGGTCCGCGCCCCAGGTGGGCATGGGCTTGCGGTCGAAGTACTTCAGGCCCTTGAGCCGGAGGTCGAGCATCCATTCCGGCTCGTTCTTCTTGGCCGAAATATCGCGAACAACGTCCTCATTGATGCCGCGGCGGGCGTTGGCCCCGACGTCGTTCTTGTCGGCCCAGCCGTACTCATAGGTGCCAATTCCGTGGAGCTCGGGATTCTTTTCCAGAATCTCCGAAATCACAGTAGAGTCAGCAACCTTCTTCTCTGATAGTTGGTCCGTCATCACGGCCTTTCTTGGAGATGGTTGGATACTTCGTCCGGGTTGACCGGTGCAGCGGGACTGGGAGTCCCGACGGCGGCCGGACGGCCCGTAGGTATGTGGGTGGTGCAGACGTGCCCGCCGCGCGCCAGGGTGGACAGCCGGCGCACATCGACGCCGACCAGCCGGGAGAACACTTCGGTCTCCACGTCGCAGAACACGGGGAACTGGGCAGCCAGGTGCTGGATGGGGCAGTGCCCCTGGCAGAGCTGGACGCTGGAGAGCGCCGCCGGGAGCGGGGCCTTGGCTTCGATCGACTGCGCCGAGGCGACGAACCCGTCGCGGCTCAGCGCCGCGGAGAGAGCCTGGGCGCGGGCCGTGATGTCCGGTCCGGCCTGCTCGATCTCCGGTGCGTAGCGGCGCTCCATGTCGGCGAACCGCTCGACGGCGAACTGCCGCACGGCCTCGGGGCCGGCCGCCTCGCCGAGCCGGCGCAGCGCCACGGAGGCGATGTCGAGGTAGTCGTTGCCCAGGTTCGACTGGCCCTGGGAGCTCAGGACGTAGCGGCGGGCGGGCCGTCCGGCGCCGGCACCGGCGCGGGCAACCCGCTTGACCTCAATCACTCCGGTGCGCGCGAGGTGGTCCAGGTGGCGGCGCACGGCGGCCGGAGTGAAGCCCAGGAGGTCGCCGAGTTCGGCCGCGCTGATGGGTCCGTGCTCCAGCACCGCGTTCAGGACGCGGTCACGCGTGCGCTCTTCGGCGTCGTGCGTGTGGGTGCCGGCAGCCGCGGGAACGGCGTCCGGAACGGCCGCCACGTGTACCCGGGCAGGCCGGACGCGCGCGGCGCCGCGCCCGGACGGGACTGCGGACGCAGCGGCTCCGGACACAGGGCCTCCGGACACAGCTGCTCCAGACACAGCGGCTCCGGACACAAGGGGGCTCATGGAATACACAACACAATCATGTCGTAATTTAGTCCGGCATTCCAGTAAGGCATGGCTTGCCTGCGGGACGCCCCCTCCGGGGAGCCGACGTACTACATCGCGTAGAATGCTGTGGTGCGATCTCCCGAATCCCCCGTTCTGACCATCAGCGGGCTTGTCAAGGATGTTGGTCCACTGCCCACCCTCGACGGCAAGATGCTGCGCGTGGTCAGCGGCCTTTCCCTCATCGCCGAACGCGGCCAAGTCACGGCCCTGCTCGGCGCCAATGGCGCGGGCAAGACCACCACCATCGAATGCGCCCAGGGGCTGCAAAAGCGCACCGCCGGCGCCATCAGCCTACTCGGCCACGATCCGGATTCGGCCGGCGCGGGCCTCCGCGCCCGGGTGGGCGTGATGCTGCAGGACGGCGGCCTGCCGCCGTCGGCCCGGCCCATCCCCCTGCTGCGGCACATCGCCGGCATGTACCAGGACCCGTGGCCGGTGGATGAACTCATCGGCCGCCTGGGCATCGACTCCTTCAGCCGCACCAACGTGCGGCGCCTGTCCGGCGGGCAGAAACAGCGCCTCGCCCTGGCCGCGGCGCTGGTCGGCAATCCGGAGGTCCTGTTCCTCGACGAGCCCAGCGCGGGCCTCGACCCGCAGTCCCGCCAAATGGTCTTCGATCTCATCTCCGAACTGCGGAACAGCGGCATGGGCATCATCCTGACGACGCACCTGATGGACGACGCCCAGCGGCTGGCGGACTACGTCTACATCATCGACGCCGGCCGCAACGTCGCCGAGGGCACCGTCGCCCAGCTCCTGCGCCACCAGCTCCCGGTGGGCGACGCGTCGCAGCACATACGCACCTTGTTGTTCGAAACCGAACCAGGCCTGGACTTCGCCGGCGTGCTGCCCGACGGCGTCGACGTCACCGAGGCGCGGGCCGGCAGTTACGCCGTGACCGGAGCCCTGACCCCCGCCGACCTCGCCGCGATCACCGCGTGGTGGGCCCAGCGCGGAATCATGCCCAGCTCCCTGAGCCTTGAAGCGCGCAGCCTCGAGGACGTCTTCCTGGACATCTCCGGAAGGGAGATCCGATGAACCGCGTAACAGGTGGTGCCCCGCTGGAGAGCGCACGCCGTGCCGGCGCGCCCCCCGCCGCGCATGGCAGCGCGCCCGCTTCCCTGCTGCGCCGCATCCTGCTGCAGGGGCAGTACGAAACAGTCACCATGCTCAGGAACGGCGAGCAGCTGATCCTCGCGATCGTGCTGCCGCTGCTGGCCATGGTCGGGCTGACCGTGACGCCGCTGCTGGACGGGCTCGGTTCGAGCCGCATCAATGTCGCCGTCCCCGGCATCCTGGCCCTGTGCGCCATGTCCACGGCCTTCACCGGGCAGGGCATCTCCACCGGCTTCGACCGCCGCTACGGCGTCCTGCGCTTTCTTTCCACGACACCCCTGGGCCGCACCGGCCTGATTGCGGGGAAGGTCCTGGCCGTCCTGGCGGTGCTGTTCCTGCAGGTGCTCATCGTGACCGCGGTGGCCGTGCTGCTGGGCTGGCAGCCCAATCCCGCGGGCTGGCTGCCCGGGCTGGCCATCCTGATCCTCGGCGCCGCCGCCTTCACGGCACTCGGGCTGCTGGTCGCCGGGACGGTCCGGCCGGAGGCGACCCTGGCCATCACCAACCTGCTCTGGATCCTGCTCGGCGCGCTGGGCGGAATCGTGATTCCGGCCGAACGGCTCCCGGCGCTGGCCCAGGCTGTGGTGCATTTCCTCCCCTCCGGCGCGCTGGGCCAGGCGCTGAGGGATGCTTTCCTGTACGGCAGCGTCAATGGTGCCGCCGTTCTTGTCCTGCTGCTCTGGACGGCGATCGCCGGCGGCGCAGCAACCCGTTGGTTTAAGTGGAATTGAGAAAACTGTGAGCACGGCGTCACGAACTCCCCGGATTGTCTCCGGAATCACGTCCCGGCTGCCAGTCCGCGTCGATAAGACGATCAGGCGGCTGGCCGTGCTGTCCCTCATTGGCCAGATCGTCCTGGTGGTGACCGGCGGTGCCGTCCGCCTGACGGCCTCGGGCCTTGGCTGCCCCACGTGGCCGCGCTGCACGGAGGGGTCCCTGGCGACCACCCCGGAAATGGGGATCCACGGAATCATCGAATTCGGCAACCGGCTCCTGACGTTTGCGCTGGCGGCTGTCGCCGTGATGATGCTGGTCTATCTGTGGAACCTCCGCAAGGAGCGCCGCGACCTCTTCCTGCTGGCCCTCGGCCTGCTCGCCAGCATCCCGGCCCAGGCCGTCATCGGCGGCATCACGGTGCTGACCCAGCTGAACCCGTGGGTCGTAGGCCTGCACTTCCTCGTGTCCATGGCCCTCGTGGTCCTGGCGACCCTTCTGGTGAACCGGGCGTACGGCCGCACGGGCAAGGCCCGGACCGTGCAGCTTCCCGCCCTGCCGGGCGTTGCCCGCCCGGTGATGACCGCCGTCGCGGTCCTCTCCGCCGTCGCGGTCTGCCTCGGTGTGGTGGTGACCGGCGCCGGTCCGCATGCCGGGGACGCGAACGCCCCGCGCAACGACCTCGACTGGGACCTGTTCGCGCACATCCACGCCGTGCCCGCCTACCTGGTGACCGCCGGCGCGCTGTTCGCGCTGGTCCTTGTGGTCCGCGGGCGGATTCAGGGGCCGTTCCGCTCCGCGGTGTTCATGCTCCTGGGCGTCACGGTGCTGCAGGCCGCAATCGGCTTCACGCAGTACTACAACGGCATCCCGGCGCTGCTCGTCGGCGCTCACATGCTGGCGGCGGCACTGCTGATGAGCGCGGCGACCAACGCCGCGGACCTCGCCCGCTACAGCCCGGTGGACTAACCGGTGGACTAATCAGCCGCAGCACCCCTGAACAAAGCATCGCGGGGTCACTTACCGCCCTTCCGGCACGTCCGGACGGGCCGTAAGTGGCCCCGCGTTTGCTGTCTGTTGCTGTCTGAGCCCTCGTACGGGCGCTGCGGCAACAATGACCAGTAGCGCATTCACCTCCCGGGGGCTGGCCTTGACGGGATTTCCGGGTGGACTATGGGATGGCATGGATATGGATCGTCGCGGCCGTGGGCTTTCCTCGTTCGTTCCCGTGACGCTGACCGGAAGGCCTTCTCTGATGCAAGCGACAGAACCGACCGTGCCTCCTTCACCCTCAGCCCGCCAACGCGCGGCGAGCCTCAAAGAACGCGTCTACATCATCTTCACGAGCCTGGCCGTGGTGTTGGCGCTTCGGAGTCACGCGGACGAGACCACGCCGCTGGCAGCGGCGGCGACGCTCAGCATCGTGGTGATCGGCTCCCTGCTGGGGATTTTCGTCGCCGACCTCCTGAGCCACCTGACTGTTCATTCGAAGCTTCCCACCGGTGAAGAGCTGCACCACATGATCGCGGTCAGCGCGGGCGGCCTCGGCGTCCTGGTCACCCCGCTGCTCCTCCTCACGGCAGCCGGCCTCGGTCTGTGGTCGACGGCCGTTGCCCTCGGGTGGGCAGTCGCTGTTCTGGTTGTTTCGCTCGGCATCGTCGGGTTCCTCGCGATCCGCCGCCTCGAGATTCCGCTGCGTCACAAGGCCGCCATCATGTTCGCCGAAGTCGTGTTGAGCCTGCTGGTAATCGGGCTGGAGCTGGTGGCCCACAATCTCTAAAGAGGCCTAAAGGCGTCCCCCTCGACGCCCGGTTACCGGCCGGTCACTTGTCCAAACGGGAAAGATTTCGGAATACTGGAAGGTGTGGCCCCTTTTCGGGCCGGCCCTACAACCAACCGCAGAGCCGGGCAGCCGCAGAACCGGGCAGCCGCAGAACCGGCGTCAGGTTTCGTCCAGCCAAGGCGGGAATACTTGGATAGGGCGCAGGACTGGCGCCGCAATCGCATCCATGGATAGACGGACGGCGCGGTTTTGCCTTGATGCAGCTGGAATCGGAACCGGCCAGACAGAGGCACCGGAGGTTATGTGGCGTTACTAGTCGGCGAAAGGCCCGCACAGACGGTCCAACATACTGCAAAGCGCCCGCGGCTGGACGGCCTGGACGTTCTTCGCGGTGCCGCCGTGGGCGCCGTCCTGCTCGGTCATTCCTGGCCCGGCATATTCCAGGGCGCCGGCATCGTGGGTGTCATTGCCTTCTTCGTGTTGAGCGGTTACCTGATCACCAACGTGCTGGTCGGCGATATCGAACGGCACCGTAAGATTCGTTACGGGCGCTTCTATGCGCACAGGGCCTTCCGGCTGGTGCCGGCACTGGTTTCTCTCCTGGGCGTCTACGCGATCGTCGAATTGGCCACCGACGTCCTCGGTGACCGGTCCAAGGGAATCGTGGGCTACACCGTCCTCGCCGGTCTTGGCTACCTCAAAGACCTCCCCCTGCCGTTCGACGTCAGCATGGCGATCGGACCGCTCTGGACGCTGGCGGTGGAAGAACAGTTCTACCTGATCTGGCCCGCGCTGCTGGTGCTCGCCCTGCGGCGCAACCGCCAGGGAAAGCTGATTGGCTGGTCCGCCGCCGTCGCGCTGTTCCTCATGTCGGCCAGTGTGCTGACAATGGTGACCCTGGCCCCGCAACTTCACTCCTTGGTCTACGCGCTGCCGACCACGTGGGGCCTGGGCCTGATCATCGGTTCGGCCTTGCGGTTGTACAGGGTCCATGTGTTCAACTGGTTCACCGGCCGTTGGCTCAGGCGCGCGGCCCTGCTCGGTTCCGTCGCCGTCCTGGCCGCGCTGATCTACTTCCCGAAGGCCAACGAAACGCCGGCCTTCATGTTCATTGGCGGCCCGCTGGCCATGGCCGCCGCGGCCGTCCTGGTCGCACTGGCCGCCTCCCGAACCGCAGTGATGCCGAAGTGGACGCGCCCGGTGCAGCTGCTGGGCACTGTCTCCTACGCCGCGTACCTCTGGAACTACGCCGTCATTCTTTGGCTCAACGGCGGCTCCACGGCCGATCTGCCGCCGCTCATCGCGGTGTCCGCCATTGTGGTGACCCTGCTCATTGCGGTCATCAGCTGGCACACTGTCGAACGGCTCGGGCGGATCGCGCGGGCCCGCTTCGACCAGCACTATTCGGCCCGCTACCATCCGGACCGGCAGCAGGCCGGCAGCGCCGCTTCCCGGCACGGTTAGGCGGCACGGTTAGGCGGCACGGTTCAGGCGGCACCCCTCAGTCGGCGCTGTTCAGTCGCTACCAGGGTCGTCCTCCAGCGTGCAGGCATCGGTGTTCGCCCCGCAGACGATCACCGCGACGCGTTCCCCTTCGGCGGGTGTGTACGCCCCTGACGTGAGCGCCGCGAACGCAGCCGCAGCCCCGTATTCGGCGGGGATCCGGTAATCGCCCCACAACTGTGACCGGGCGGCGACGATGGCGGCGTCGTCCACCAGCACAGAGGTCGGCGGGACGCGTGAGGCGATGCTGAAGGCGATCCCACCCACGCGCCTGGCCCCGAGGGAGTCCGCGGCGACGCCCGAAACGGCCACATCGACCGGGCGGCCGGCGTCGAGGGCCGCGTGCAGCGTGGGGATGGTGTAGGGCTCGACCGCGACGACGCGGGCCCGGCCCTCGGCAGCTGCCGCCACGCCCGCATAGAGTCCGCCGCCGCCGACGGCGACGACGATCGTGTCGATGCCGGGCTCGTCCTCGAGGATTTCCTCGGCCAGGGTGCCTGCGCCTGCCGCAATTTCCAGCTGGTCGTACGCATGGCAGAACAGGGCGCCGGTATCTTCCACGTAGTGCATTGCGGCCGCGAAAGCCTCCGCGTACTCGGCGCCGACCTGCCGGACCGTGGCGTTGTACGCGAGGAGACGCTCGACCTTTACCCGCGGGGCGTTCTCCGGGACGAACACCGTCGCCGGCACACCGAGGACCGCGGCGGCGTACGCGTTCGCCAAACCCGCGTTGCCGCCCGACGCCGCCACTACACCGACTGCCGGGTCAAGCTCCCCGCGCTCCCGGGCGGCGAGCTGGCGGTTGAAGGCGCCGCGTGCCTTGAAGACGCCCGTGTGCTGCAGGAACTCACATTTGAACCAGAGCGGGGCGGCAGCGGTACCACCACGGAGCAACGGTGTGCGCCGCACGTGGCCACTGATGCGGTTCTGTGCCTGAAGTACATCGCTGCGGTTGATCACGGGCTCCCCCTGGGGTTGTGTCGCCTGGCCGGTTCGTAAGGATACCCCGGGACCGAAAAGGACCGTCCCCCTGATACAGCAGACGCTCCCCCACCACTGGCGAGGGAGCGTCAGGCAGATGAACGGGGGGATCAGCCGCCCATGATGGCCGAGCCGACGAACGGATCGACGGCCAGGGCAATGAAAAGCAGGGTCAGGTAGCTGATGGAGCCGTGGAAGACCTTCATGGCCCCCTTGTTGGATACGTCGCCGGCCTGGGCGCGGTTGTACAGGGCGTGCGACTCGTACAGGAACCAGGCACCGGCGCCGACGGCGGTCACCGTGTAGACCCAGCCGGCACCACCGGCCGGGATCATCAGCAGCGAGCACGCCACCATGGCCCAGGCGTAGAGGACCACCTGCACCGAAACCACCTTCGCCCCGGCGATGGCGCCCAGCATCGGCACGTTGGCGTTACGGTAGTCCTCGCCGTAGCGCATCGACAGCGGCCAGTAGTGCGGCGGGGTCCAGAGGAAAATCACCATGAACAGCACGACGGCGGGCCACTCGACAGTGTTGGTGACGGCGGCCCAGGCGATCAGGACCGGGAAGCACCCGGCGGCGCCGCCCCAGACAATGTTCTGGGCCGTGCGCCGCTTCAGGATCATGGTGTAGATGACCACGTAGAAGACGATGGCGCCGAGTCCGAGCCACGCGGCGAGCGGGTTCGCCCCGAACCAGAGGATGGCGATCGCCGCCGCGCCCAGCAGCCAGGAGAAGATGAGGGCTTCGCGGGGTGTGACCTCACCGGTGACCAGGGGCCGGTTCTCTGTGCGGTGCATGAGCTTGTCGATGTCGCGGTCGATGTAACAGTTGAAAGCGCCTGCGGAACCTGCCGCGAACGCGCCGCCCACCAGCGTCGCCAGGATCAGGCCGATCGACGGGAAGCCGCGTTCGGCATAGATCATGGTGGGGAGCGTGCTGACGAGCAGAAGCTCGATCACGCGGGGTTTCGTGAGCGCCAGGTAGGCCTTGGCTTTGCGGCCGAAGCCCATTCTTCCCGAGGCCGGGGAGGCGTTCAGCGGCGTATTAGTTGTGCTCACGGTGGCAGTCACTCTGTTCTGTCTGGCTGTGCAGTTCTGTCTGGCTGGGCAGCCCCGGGTGGATTTCGCAACGCACTGTGCTGCAGACCGGGCTCCGCGCTCGGCGCACACCCGTGTCCTTGCCCCAGTCGAAGGCCACCACCCATCATACCGTGGAGCTCCGGGCCGGAGGGCCGCCGAATGCCGCGCCATGATTCCGGCGCGTTAACGCCGGCTCACCGGCCCCGCGGCGGACGGTGATTCATATAAGCGAAATCAGGTCCAATTGGTGAGATATACGCTGACCACAAAGTGGAATGGGACTAGGCTGTCATTAGATCAGCGCACACGGGCACGCATTTAGGCATTTGCCGGAACACGCGGCTCTGCATCTGCGTCTGAATGATAGATCAACGTTTCGATGGTGAACGGCTGGTACGAACCGCAGCGGGCACCGAACTGTGCCCGGGCGGGAAAAGAGCGTACCGCCGGCCGTCAGCACAGAGAGGGGCCCGGTTTTCGTGCCACATTTGGAAGAGCAAGAACTGTCATGGACTGACTTGGACCAGCGCGCAGTGGACACCGTCCGGGTGCTGGCCGCTGATGCGGTGGAGAAGGTCGGAAACGGCCACCCGGGGACGGCGATGAGCCTGGCTCCGGCCGCGTATTTGTTGTTCCAGAAGCTGATGCGCCACGACCCGGCGAATCCGGACTGGCTGGGCCGCGACCGGTTCGTCCTGTCCCCCGGTCACACGTCCCTGACCCTGTACATCCAGCTGTTCCTCTCCGGCTACGGCCTGGAACTGAAGGACCTGGAGGCGCTGCGGACCTGGGGCTCGCTGACCCCGGGCCACCCGGAGTACAAGCACACCAAGGGTGTGGAGATCACCACCGGCCCGCTGGGCCAGGGCCTGGCTTCCGCGGTCGGCTTCGCCTATTCCCAGCGCCGGATGCGCGGCCTGTTCGACGCCGACGCTCCCGCCGGCACGAGCCCGTTCGACCACACCGTCTGGGTGATCGCCTCCGACGGCGACCTGCAGGAAGGTGTCACCTCCGAGGCGTCCTCACTCGCCGGTCACCAGGAACTGGGCAACCTCGTGGTGATCTACGACGAGAACCACATCTCGATCGAGGACGACACCGATGTGGCGTTCACCGAGGACGTCCTGGCCCGCTACGAGGCCTACGGATGGCACACCCAGCGGGTCGACTGGACCCGGACCGGCGAATACGTCGAAGACGTCCAGGAACTGCACGCCGCACTGCTCTCCGCGAAGGCCGAAACCGGCAAACCCTCCATCATCTCCCTGCGGACCATCATCGGGTACCCGGCGCCGAAGAAGCAGAACACCGGCAAGATCCACGGCTCCGCCCTCGGCGCTGAGGAAGTCGCAGCCCTGAAGAAGGTCCTGGGCTTTGACCCGGAACGTGCCTTCCAGGTCGACGAGGACGTCCTGGCCCACGCCCGTGCCGTCCAGGACCGCGGCGCGGCCGCCCGCGCCGACTGGCAAGCCTCGTTCGAGGCGTGGCAGGCCGGCAACCCCGAGTCCGCTGCACTGCTGGAACGCGTCGAGGCGAAGAAGCTCCCGGGCGACTTCGAAGCCGCCCTGCCGGTCTTCGAAGCCGGCAAGGACGTCTCCACCCGGGCCGCCTCCGGGAAGGTCCTGAACGCGATCGGCCCGGTCATGCCCGAACTCTGGGGCGGCTCCGCCGACCTCGCGGAGTCGAACAACACCACGATCGAGGGCTCGCCCTCATTCATCCCCACGTCCCGGTCCACCGCGGCGTGGAAGGGCAACCCCTACGGCCGGGTCCTGCACTTCGGCATCCGCGAGCACGCCGCGGCGTCGATCGTGAACGGCATCTCCCTGCACGGGCGCACCCGGGCTTTCTCCGGAACGTTCCTGATCTTCTCCGACTACCAGCGCCCCGCGATCCGGCTCGGCGCCCTCATGGGCGTCCCGTCGCTGTATGTCTGGACGCACGACTCGATCGGCCTGGGCGAGGACGGCCCCACGCACCAGCCCGTTGAGCAGCTCGCCTCCCTCCGCGCCATCCCGGGCCTGGACGTCGTCCGCCCGGGAGATGCGAACGAGGTGGCCGCGGCCTGGAAGGCCATGCTGGAAAACCACGAAAACCCCGCCGGCATCGTCCTGACCCGGCAGAACATCCCCACCTACGCCCGCGGCACCGGCGTGGCCGACGGCGACACCTTCGGCTCCACCGCCGGCGTCGAGAGGGGCGGCTACGTCCTTGCCGAGGCGTCGAAGGACGGCTCCACCGTCGAAGCCCAGGTCATCCTGATTGGCACCGGCTCCGAGGTCCAGCTCGCCGTCAACGCCCGCGAAGCGCTGCAGGCCGAGGGCATCCCCACCCGTGTGGTGTCCATGCCCTGCGTGGAATGGTTCAACAAGCAGGACGCCGCCTACCGCGACGCCGTGCTGCCCCCGGCCGTGAAGGCACGCGTCTCGGTCGAAGCCGGACTGGCCCTGGGCTGGAAGGAATTCGTCGGCGATGCCGGCCGTTCCATCTCCCTGGAGCACTTCGGAGCGTCCGCGGACTACAAGCGCCTCTTCCAGGAATTCGGCATCACGGCAGAAGCAGTCGCCGCCGCCGCGAAGGAATCCCTCGCCGGCCTCACCAACTGATCCACCACCACGGTTCCGGGGGACGCTGTGCCCCCGGAACCCATGATTTCCAGGAGTTATGAAATGACTACCCCCACCCAGCAGCTCTCCGACGCCGGCGTCTCGATCTGGCTCGACGATCTCTCCCGCGGCCGCCTCCAGACCGGCACCCTGCGCAAGCTGATCGAAGAGAAGAACGTCGTTGGCGTCACCACCAACCCGTCGATCTTCCACGCCGCCATCACCGCCGGCCACGACTACGACGCCGTGATCGCCGCCCAGGCCGCCGCCGGCGCCACCGTCGAAGAGACCGTCTTCGAAATCACCACCACCGACGTCGCCGACGCCTGCGACCTGTTCGCCCCCGTCGCAGCGGCCACCAAGGGCGTCGACGGCCGTGTCTCCATCGAGGTCGACCCCCGCCTGGCCTGGGACACCGCAGGCACCATCGCCGAAGCGAAGCACCTGTACAAGAAGGTCAACAAGGACAACGTCCTGATCAAGATCCCGGCCACTCTCGAAGGCCTCGAGGCCATCACCGCCACCCTGGCCGAGGGCATCAGCGTCAACGTGACCCTGATCTTCTCGCTGGAACGCTACCGCGCCGTGATCAACGCCTTCCAGTCCGGGCTCGAGCAGGCCAAGGACAACGGCCACGACCTGTCCAAGATCCACTCGGTCGCGTCCTTCTTCGTCTCCCGCGTCGATGCCGAAATCGACAAGCGCCTCAACGCCATCGGCACCGAGGAAGCCAAGGCACTCAAGGGCAAGGCCGGCCTGGCCAACGCGCGCCTGGCCTACCAGGTCTACGAGGAGCTCTTCTCCACCGAACGCTGGGCCCTGCTGGCCGAGGCCGGCGCCCTGCCGCAGCGCCCGCTGTGGGCCTCCACCGGCGTGAAGGACCCGGCCTACCCGGACACCCTCTACGTCACCGAACTCGTCGCCCCCGGCGTCGTCAACACGATGCCGGAGAAGACACTCGACGCGACGTTCGACCACGGCACCGTGACGGGCGACACCGTCTCCCGCGGCTACGACGACGCCAACGCCACGCTGAACTCCCTCGACGCGCTGGGGATTTCCTACAACGACGTCGTCGCCCTGCTCGAATCCGAAGGCCTGGACAAGTTCGTGGCCAGCTGGAAGGAACTGCTGGGTGACGTCGAAGGCGCCCTGGCCTCTGCACGGAAGGCTTCCTAACCCACCATGAGCACACTCAGCTACGACGCCACCGGCGCAGCCCGCCAGGCACATGAGCAGCACCTCCCGGCACTGCTGGAAGACCGCATCGCCACCCGGATCTTCGCGAAGGACCACACCCTGTGGGGTCCGGACGCAGAGCAGGAATCCGCTGTCCGGCTGGGCTGGGTCGAGGCGGCTTCCGTCTCCCAGCCGCTGGTCGGCGACATTCTCGAACTCCGCGACGCGCTGAAGGCCGAGGGCGTGACGCGGATCGTGCTCTGCGGCATGGGCGGTTCTTCGCTGGCGCCTGAAGTCATCGCGGGCACCGCTGGCGTCGAGCTGACTGTTCTGGACAGCACCGACCCCGAACAGGTCAGTGCCGCGGTGGCGGACCGGCTGGACGAAACCGCGATCGTGGTTTCGTCGAAGTCCGGCTCCACTGTGGAAACCGATTCCCAGCGCCGGATCTTCGAGCAGGCGTTCACCCATGCCGGGATCGATGCGAAGAGCCGCATTATCATCGTCACCGACCCGGGGTCGCCGCTGGACAAGGCCTCGCGGGAGGCCGGCTACCGCGCCGTCTTCAATGCAGATCCGAACGTCGGCGGCCGTTTCTCGGCCCTGACCGCCTTCGGGCTGGTCCCGTGTGGGCTGGCCGGCGTCGATATCCAGGCTTTCCTGGATGAGGCCGAAGAAGCCGCCGAGATCCTCAATGAGGACTCGGAGGACAACATCGGCCTCGCCCTCGGCACCGCCCTGGGCGGCACCACCCCGCTGCGCAACAAGATCGTCATCGCGGAGGACGGATCCGGGATCGTGGGCTTCGCCGACTGGGCCGAGCAGCTCATCGCCGAATCCACGGGCAAGCTCGGCACCGGCGTGCTGCCGGTCGTAGCCGGTCCTGCCTCCCCGGAAGCCACCCTGGGCGCCCCCGATGTCCTGGTCATCCGGCTCGTCGCGGCGGATGCCGACGTGCAGCTCGGCGAGAACGAGGTCGCCATCGCCGGCGGCCTGGCCACGCAGATGATGGTGTGGGAATTCGCCACCGCCGTGGCCGGCCGCCTGCTCGGCATCAACCCGTTCGACCAGCCGGACGTCGAGGCAGCGAAGATCGCCGCCCGCGGCCTGCTGGACGCACAGCCCGCTCCGACGCCGGCGAATTTCACCGACGGCGCGATCGAGGTCCGCGGCGGGGAATGGCTCGGCAACGCCGGCACCGCGGCCGAGGCCGTCAGCGCCCTGCTGGGCGAACTCGGCCCGGACAACTACCTCAGCGTCCAGGCCTATTTCGACCGGCTGGCCTATGCCAGCCTCGAAGGCGTCCGGGATGAACTGGCCGCGGCCAGCGGACGCCCGGTCACCTTTGGCTGGGGCCCGCGGTTCCTGCACTCCACCGGCCAGTTCCACAAGGGCGGACCCGCGATCGGCGTCTTCCTGCAGGTCACGGCCGCATCCGCGGCTGACCTGGCCATCCCGGACCGGCCGTTCACGTTCGGCGAGCTGATCTCGGCGCAGGCCGCGGGCGACGCCCAGGTCCTGTCCGAGCATGGCCGTCCGGTCCTCCGGCTGCACCTGACCGACCGCGCCGCGGGTGTGAAGCAGCTCCAGGAGCTCGTCACCTCCCTTGCCGGCCAGGCAGCATCCTCCACTGAAAGCTAAGGCACCCACGCAACCATGCCAGAAACCTACAACGGCGGCAGGAACACGGCCGGCCGGGGGCGCAATCCGCTCCGGGACCCCCGTGACCGCCGTCTGAACCGTATTGCCGGACCGGCGTCGCTGGTCCTGTTCGGGGTGACCGGGGACCTCGCCCGCAAGAAGCTCATGCCCGCCGTGTATGACCTCGCCAACCGCGGGCTGCTGCCGCCGAGCTTCGCGCTGGTGGGCTTTGCCCGCCGCGAGTGGGAGAACGAGGACTTCGCCGCGGAGGTCAAGGAGTCCGTCAAGGCGTACGCCCGCACCCCGTTCGATGAAACGGTCTGGAAGCAGCTCTCCGAGGGCATCCGCTTCGTGCAGGGCGAGTTCGACGACGACGAGGCGTTCAAGCGGCTCTCCGACACGATCGATGAGCTCGACGAACAGCGCGGGACGCGGGGAAACCACGCGTTCTACCTCTCGATCCCGCCGAAGGCCTTCGAACAGGTCTGCCGTCAGCTCTCCAAGCACGGCTTGGCCCAGGCCGCGGGCGACAACTGGCGCCGCGTGGTGATCGAAAAGCCGTTCGGACACGACCTCGAGTCGGCCCGGCAGCTCAACGACATCGTCGAGTCGGTATTCCCGCCGGACGCGGTGTTCCGGATCGACCACTACCTGGGCAAGGAGACGGTGCAGAACATCCTGGCACTGCGCTTCGCCAACCAGCTCTTCGAGCCGCTCTGGAACGCCAACTATGTGGACCACGTCCAGATCACCATGGCCGAGGACATCGGGACCGGCGGCCGGGCAGGCTACTACGACGGCGTGGGCGCGGCCCGCGACGTCATCCAGAACCACCTGCTGCAGCTGCTGGCCCTGACGGCGATGGAAGAACCGATTTCCTTCAACGCGGACGACCTGCGTGCCGAGAAGGAAAAGGTCCTCGCCGCCGTCCGGCTCCCCGAGGACCTCTCCTCCCACTCTGCCCGCGGGCAATTCACCGGCGGCTGGCAGGGCGGCGAGGAAGTCCTCGGGTACCTGGAGGAGGAGGGCATCCCGGCCGATTCCAAGACCGAGACGTTCGCCGCGATCCGGGTGGACATCAACACCCGCCGCTGGTCCGGCGCGCCGTTCTACCTGCGCGCCGGCAAGCGGCTGGGGCGCCGGGTGACGGAGATCGCCGTCGTGTTCAAGCGCGCACCAAACCTGCTCTTCACGGACCACGGCGAGGACGACTTCGGCCAGAACGCCGTGGTGATCCGGGTCCAGCCTGACGAGGGCGCCACGATCCGGTTCGGTTCCAAGGTTCCGGGCACCCAGATGGAGGTCCGCGACGTCACCATGGACTTCGGCTACGGCCACTCCTTCACCGAGTCCAGTCCCGAAGCCTACGAACGCCTCATCCTGGACGTGCTCCTCGGCGAGCCGCCGCTGTTCCCCCGGCACCAGGAAGTTGAGCTGTCCTGGAAGATCCTGGATCCCTTCGAGGAATACTGGGCCGGCCTGGACGAACAGCCCCAGCCCTACGCTCCCGGCAGTTGGGGCCCCGCCTCGGCCGATGAGCTCCTAGCCCGCGACGGACGAACCTGGAGAAGGCCATGATCGTAGATCTTCCCGATACCACCACCTCCAAAATTTCCAAGAAGATCATGGCCCTGCGCGAGCAGGGCGGCGTGATCGCCCTGGGCCGGGTCCTGACCCTCGTGGTCGTCACCCGCTCCGGGCTGGAAGAGGAGGCCATCGAGGCCGCCAACGAGGCCAGCCGCGAACACCCGTGCCGGATCATCGTCCTCGCCGACGCCGGGGCCTCGGCCCCGACCCGGCTGGACGCCCAGATCCGCGTCGGCGGCGACGCCGGCGCCTCCGAGGTGATCCTGTTGCGCGGCTACGGCGAACTCGCCGAGGAAAGCGAATCCCTCGTCGCGGCCCTGCTGCTCCCGGACGCCCCGATCGTGGCCTGGTGGCCGCACGGCGCGCCCAGGAACGCGTGCCAGACCTCGGTCGGGGGCATCGCGCACCGCCGGATCACCGACTCGGCCAATGAAGCGGACCCGGTCGCGGCGCTGGAGAACATCCGCCGCACGTACAAGGCCGGCGACACGGACTTGGCCTGGACCCGGCTGACCAACTGGCGCATCCAGCTGGCCGCGGTCCTGGACCAGGTGGACGACTCGCCGGTGACGGCCGTGGCCGTCGAGGGCGCCTCGGACTCACCCAGCACCGTGCTTCTCGCAGCCTGGCTCACCCTGGCCCTGGACGTTCCCGTGACGATCGTGGCGGATCCGGCCGGAACCGGCATCCGGCGCGTCCGGCTGACCCGGCCCGGCGGCGACATCCAGCTCTTCCGGCCCGGGCTCACCATCGCCGAACTGACCCAGCCCGGCCAGCCCGCCCAGCGGATCTCGCTGCCCCGCCGCAGCCTCAAGGACTGCTTGGCCGAAGAACTCCGCCGCCTGGATCCGGACGAAGTCTTCGGTGAAGTGATTACTATGGGACTGCCGCGTACCAATCTAAGGAGTGTCCGTCCCAGTGAGCGCTGACCCGAGAGTAAGCATCCATCCTGACTCGACCGTTCTGATGGCGGCGATCGCAGCCCGCCTGATTACCAAGCTGGTGGATATCCAGGACCGGCACGGCGAGGCCACGGTGGTGCTTACCGGGGGAACGATGGGCATCGGCTCGCTCAGGGCCGTGGCCGAATCGCCCGCGGCGCGGGCCGTCGACTGGTCCAAGGTGAACTTCTGGTGGGGTGACGAGCGCTTCGTGGCGGCCGGCGACGCCGAGCGCAACGCCCGCCTGGCCCAGGACGCCCTCCTGTCCCACATCAATGTTGATCCGGCGCGCGTCCATGTGCCCGGTTCCACCGATGACTTCGACAGCCCGGACGACGCCGCGGCCGACTATGCCCGCCGGCTCGCCGAGGCGGCGGCCGGTGAGCACGCCGCGGACATGTCCGACGACAGGCCGGAACAGCCGGCGCGGCTTCCCCGCCTGGACATTGTCCTCCTCGGCGTGGGGCCGGACGCGCACGTCGCCTCGCTCTTCCCGGAGCAGGCCGGCATCCGGGAGAAGGAACTGACTGTCGTGGGCGTCCACAACTCCCCCAAGCCGCCGCCGGCGCGGGTGTCGCTGACGTTGCCGGCGATCAACACGGCATCCGAGGTGTGGATGGTGGTGGCCGGTGATGACAAGGCCGGCGCCGTAGGGCTGGCCCTGGCCGGCGCCAATCCCGTGCAGGTGCCCGCCGCGGGGCCGCGCGGCCGCCGGGAAACGCTGTGGCTGATTGACGAGGACGCGGCCTCACGGGTCCCGGAGCAGCTCGTCCGGAAGGGTCCGTCCGGAGCGTAGACGTTCCAGCGCTCCAGCCAGCACGTCTTCGGCGTCCTGGCTGGAGCGCCGCTCTTTAACGTATTCCAGATGCGTCTTGAAGCCTTCTGTTGGCGTTTCCTCCAGGGCAAACTTTGATTCGTCGCGGGTTGCGGTGCCGCCGCAGCGCCGGCAGTCCCAAACTCCGGGGATCTGTTCCTCCGGAAGCTGTGCGAACACGAGCGAGGTTTCATGGCCCTTGGCGCACCGGAACGATACACGAATACGGGGCTGGCGTACGCCGGCCCCGTTCAGTGGTTCGTGGCGGGGAGTTGCCCCCTCGGTGGCGCCCACACGGATTCCTTTGAATCCGGAAGCAGAATGCAGCATCGGGAACTCCTGGCTACTTGGCTGGTGGAAGTGCAAGACGACAGCCACAGTGTAGTTCGTGAGTTCCCGATGCCGGGAGGGCCATAAGGACCCCATATGAAGTTGTCGGACGGGCGTCCTAGGAATCGGCGCCTGTGCTGAACCGCATGAGCAGGCCGAGGGCGATGATCACCACGCCCCAGGTGATTCCCAGGATGACCGTGAACCGGTTGAGGTTCCGTTCCGCGACGCCGGAGGAGCTCAGGCCCGAGCTCATGCCGCCGCCGAACATGTCGGACAGGCCGCCTCCGCGTCCTTTATGGAGCAGGATGAGCAACGTCAGCAGGAGGCTGGTGATGCCCAGGAGGACCTGCAGAATGACATGAAGAACGTCCACGACGGCCTTTCAGAAGGATTGGATTGCGGGGGTCAGGCTGTGTCCGGACTAATCCGTCAACAGGTGACTCTCGAACCTGACAATATTAGCAAACTCGGCAGCGTCCAGGCTGGCACCGCCGACCAGCAAGCCGTCGACGTCGCGCTCCTTCAGGATCGAGGCCGCGTTGTTGGCCTTGACGGAGCCGCCGTACAGCAGGCGGGTCTTGGCGGCGACGTCTGCTCCGAAGAGGGTGGACAGTTCGGCACGGATGGCGGCGCACATTTCCTGCGCGTCCTCCGGGCCTGCGACCTCGCCGGTGCCGATGGCCCACACGGGCTCGTAGGCGACTACAAGCTCGGCGGCCTGCTCCGGGGTGAGGCCCTCGACGCCGGCGCGCAGCTGGGCGAGGGTGTGGTCCACGTGGGTGCCGGCCTGCCGGATCTCCAGGCCTTCACCGACGCAGAGGACCGGAGTAATGCCATGCCGGAAGGCGGCTTTGGTCTTGGCGTTGAGCACGGCGTCGGACTCGTTGTGGATGGTGCGGCGTTCGCTGTGGCCGACCAGGACGTAGCTGCAGGCAAGCTTGGCGAGGAACTGGCCGGAAATGTCGCCCGTGTAGGCGCCGGAGTCGAACTGGGAAAGGTCCTGGCCGCCATAGACGACGGCGAGCTCGTCGCCCTGAACCAGGGTCTGGACGCCGCGGAGATCCGTGAACGGCGGGAAGACGGCGACCTCCACCCGGCTGTAGTCGTGCTTGGCGTCGGACAGGGTCCACGCGAGCTTCTGCAGGAGGGTGATGCCCTGGACGTGGTCCATGTTCATCTTCCAGTTGCCGGCGATGAAGGGCTTGCGGTCGAATTTACCGTTGGTTGACGTGGTCACGTGATCTCCAGGAGTTCTTGGTGTGTGGGAGCAGCCGGCAGGGCGCCCGGTTCCCTGCGGAGGGCACCCTGCCGGCTCAAATGCCGGTGCTTTTAGCGGTCAGTGCTTCTAACGGTCGAGGACGCTCAGGCCGGGGAGTTCCTTGCCTTCAAGGTACTCCAGGCTTGCGCCGCCGCCGGTGGAAATGTGGCCGAACGCCTCATCGGCGAAGCCGAGTGTCCGGACCGCTGCCGCCGAGTCGCCGCCGCCAACCACGGTGAATGCCTCCGTCTCGGTCAGGGCCTGGGCGATGGCCCGGGTACCGCCGGCGAAGGCCGCGAATTCGAACACGCCCATGGGCCCGTTCCAGAACACCGTCCGGGCGTCCTTGATCCGTTCCGCGAACGCCGCTGCCGAGACCGGCCCGATGTCCAGCCCGATGCCCTGGGCTCCGAAGCTGCCCGACTCGATGGCGTCGGCGGCAACGGTCTCGTGCTCGGCGTCGGCGGCGAACTTGCCCGCCACCACAACATCGGTGGGCACGACGAACTCGGTACCGGCGTCGGCGGCGCGCTTCAGGTAGTCCTGGACGACCGGGATCTGGTCCTCTTCGAGCAGGCTGCCCGCGACCTTGTGACCCGCGGCGGCGAGGAAGGTGAACAGCATGCCGCCACCCACCAGGATCGTGTCCGCCTTGCCCAGGAGGTTGTCGATCACAGCGAGCTTGTCGGAGACTTTGGAGCCGCCGAGGACAACGACGTAGGGCCGCTGGGTGTCGGTGGTGAGCTTGCGCAGCACCTCGACCTCGGTGCGGACAAGGTCGCCCTGGTAGGACGGCAGCCGCGTGGCGACGTCGTACACGCTGGCGTGCTTGCGGTGCACCGCACCGAAGGCATCATCGACAAAGGCGCCGTTGTCACCGGTGAGGGCGACCAGCTCGTCCGCGAAGGCGCCGCGCTCGGCATCGTCCTTGGAGGTCTCCCGCGCGTCGAAGCGCACGTTTTCCAGGACCAGCACTTCGCCGTCCTGCAGCGCCGCGGAAAGCTCCTTGGCCGACTCGCCAACCGTGTCGGCGGCAAGGGAGACCTTGAACCCGGCAAGCTCGGCCAGCCGTGCGGCTGCGGGCTTGAGGGAGTACTTCTCCTCCGGCGCGCCCTTGGGGCGGCCGAGGTGTGCTGTGACCAGCACGCGGGCACCGGCGTCCGTGAGCTTCGCCAGCACTGGCAGGGAGGCCTTGATGCGGCCGTCGTCAGTCACTGTAGAGCCGTCGAGCGGCACGTTCAGGTCACTTCTGACCAGAACGTACCGCCCGCGGACACCATCAGCGATCAGTTCGTTGAGGGTGTGAAATGTCATGAGTCTTACCCTAGCCCAGCTTGGACGCGACAAGCTCCGTGAGGTCCACGAGGCGGTTGGAGTAACCCCACTCGTTGTCATACCAGGACACAACCTTGACCTGGTCGCCGATCACCTTGGTCAGGCCGGAATCGAAGATGGACGATGCCGGGTCGCCGACAATGTCGGAGGAGACGATCGGCTCGTCGGTGTAGGTCAGCAGGCCCCTGAGCTCCTCGGTCTCCGATGCTGCCTTGAGGGCGGCGTTGACTTCGGCGACCGTGGTCTCGCGGGAAACCGTGACGGTCAGGTCCGTGGCGGAGCCGGTGGGAACGGGCACGCGGATGGCGTAGCCGTCGAGCTTGCCCTTGAGCTCCGGCAGGACCAGGCCGATTGCCTTGGCCGCACCGGTGGAGGTGGGCACCATGTTGATGGCGGCGGCGCGGGCGCGGCGGAGGTCCTTGTGCGGGCCGTCCTGCAGGTTCTGGTCGGCGGTGTAGGCGTGGATGGTGGTCATCAGGCCACGCTCGATGCCGAAGGCGTCATTGATGACCTTGGCCAGCGGGCCGAGGCAGTTGGTGGTGCAGGAGGCGTTGGAGATGATGTGGTGCGTGGCGTTGTCGTACAGGCCGTCATTGACGCCCATCACGATCGTGATGTCCTCATCCGACGCGGGGGCGGAGATCAGGACCTTCTTGGCGCCGGCGTCGATGTGCTTCTGCGCATCGGCGGCCTTCGTGAAGAAGCCTGTGGACTCGATGACGATGTCGACGCCGAGCTCGCCCCAGGGCAGCTTCGCGGGATCGCGTTCGGCGAGGACCTTGATGATGTTGCCGTCGACGACGATGTTGCCGTCCTTGACCTCGATGGTTTCGGCCAGGCGGCCGCCCACCGAGTCGTACTTGAAGAGGTGAGCGAGGGCTTCCGGGCTGGTGAGGTCGTTGACCGCAACGATCTCGAGGTCTGCGCCCTGTGCGAGGGCGGCGCGGAAGTAGTTGCGGCCGATACGGCCAAAGCCGTTGATGCCAATACGGGTCGTCACGTTTTCAGTCTCCTTGGTGCTCTTGCGAGCACGACTAGTTGAGAAGGCGTTCAAGCCAACTAACAGATCCCGCACGCCATTGGGCAGAGATAATTACCAGATCGGAGGGCGACCAGCCACATTGCTGAAGGCTAACCGCCTTCCGTGATCCATCTTACGTTTAACCGGGACTGCCCCCGCAAGTGCAGGGGCAGTCCGTCCACATTTCGGGCCGAAGGGCCCGTAATGTGAGGTTTGTTACAAACGGAAGTCGATTCCGTCACCCTGTGCAGGGTAAAGGGACCTGCCTAGAGGGTGATGAGACCCGTCGCGTTCTTGCGGGCGGCGTCGAAGCGCTTGGCGACGTCGGCCCAGTTCACGATGTTCCAGAAGGCCTTGACGTAGTCAGCCTTGACGTTGACGTAGTCCAGGTAGAAGGCGTGCTCCCACATGTCCAGCATCAGCAGCGGGGTGGTGCCGAGTGCGACGTTGCCCTGCTGATCGTAGAGCTGCTCGATGACCAGGTTGCCGCCGATGGGCTCGTAGGCCAGGAAGCCCCAGCCGGAGCCCTGCAGGCCCAGTGCCGCGGCGCTGAACTGCGCACGGAACGCGTCGAACGAGCCGAAGGCGTCGTCAATGGCCGCCGCAAGCTCGCCCTCGGGCTTGTCGCCACCGTCCGGTGAGAGGTTCTTCCAGAAGACGGAGTGGTTGATGTGGCCGCCGGTGTGGAACGCGAGGTCCTTGGAGAGGCGGTTGATGTTGGCGAAGTCGCCCTTTTCGCGCGCCTCGGCCAGCTGGGCCAGGGCATTGTTGGCGCCGGCCACGTAGGCGGCGTGGTGCTTGCTGTGGTGCAGCTCCATGATCTTCGCGGAGATGTGCGGTTCCAGCGCTGCGTAGTCATAGTCGAGCTCGGGCAGTACGTACTCGGTCACAAATTCCTCCAATGTCGTGGACGGGTTGTCCGGTTCGGTAACTCTTTTGATTGTGCATCCGGATGCGGGGCATCCGGAAAATTGCGGTGGGATCCAACGGCGACAACCAGCCGCGGCTCCCGGATATTTCATTCCCCGGGATATTCCTGCTGCTGATTCTAGGGGCGGGCTAGTCGTCGAGCATTTCGGGCGTCACATTGGCTTCCGTGCCCGGGATGCCGAGGTCCTGGGCCCGTTTGTCCGCCATGGCCAGCAGCCGGCGGATCCGGCCGGCGATGGCGTCTTTGGTCATGACGGGGTCGGCGAGCCGGCCCAGCTCGTCCAGGCTGGCCTGTTTGTGCGCGACCCGGAGCTCACCGGCATACTTCAGGTGGTCCGGGACGTCGTCGCCCAGGATTTCCAGGGCTCGGTCCACCCGGGCACCGGCGGCCACGGCGGCCTGCGCGGAACGGCGCAGGTTCGCGTCATCGAAGTTGGCGAGCCGGTTGGCCGTGGCGCGGACTTCCTTGCGCATGCGGCGTTCCTCCCAGACCATCAGCGCGTCGTGGGCGCCCATGCGCGTCAGCAGCGCGGCGATCGTGTCGCCGTCGCGGATCACCACGCGGTCCACTCCCCTGACCTCGCGGGCCTTGGCCTGGATGCCCAGGCGGCGGGCCGCGCCGACGAGGGCCAGGGCCGATTCGGGGCCGGGGCAGGTGACTTCCATGGCCGAGGAGCGGCCGGGCTCGGTGAGCGAGCCGTGGACCAGGAACGCGCCGCGCCAGACAGCTTCGGCGTCCGCGGCGGAGCCGTTCACCACTACCGACGGAAGGCCGCGCACGGGGCGCCCCCGCGCGTCCAGGAGTCCGGTCTGGCGGGCGAGGGCCTCACCGTCGCGCACCACCCGCACCACGTAGCGGCTGCCGCGGCGCAGGCCGCCGCCGGAGACGACGATGATCTCGCTCTGGTGGCCGTACACCTCGGCGATGGCGGCGCGCAGCCGCCGGGCGGTCGATGCGAGGTCGACTTCGGCCTCGATCACAATCCGGCCCGAGATGATGTGCAGCCCGCCGGCGAAGCGGAGCATCGCCGATACCTCGGCCTTGCGGACGGAGGACTTCTTGATATCCAGACGGGAAAGTTCTTCCTTGACTGATGCTGTCAGTGCCATGGCACCTTTCCTAACTATTCCCGAAAATATCGTGATACGCCGTCGCCAGCCGCAACGGATCGTGGACCGGACGGCGACCAGACGCCCCCACTTTACCCAAGACCACCTCGGCACCGAGCATTCCTGCCGCCGCCTCGAAGTCGGGCAGGTTCTGCACCGACGCCGGGTCGGCCAGGATGACGTCGATCGTGAACTCCGGCGCGTATTCGCGCAGCACCCGGAGGTGGTCGGCGGCGGACATGCCGGCCGTCTCCTTGGTATCTGTGGCCAGGTTCATGGTCAGGCACCGGCGGGCAGCGGTGTTGGCGAGGGCCTCGCGCATCTCGGGCAGCAACAGGTGCGGCAGCACGGACGTGTACCAGGAGCCCGGCCCGAGGATCACCCAGTCGGCCAGCTCGATCGCCGTCAGCGCTTCGGTGCAGGCCGGAGCGTTCTCAGGCAAGAGCCGGACGTGCTCCAGGGACCCTGCCACCGCGCACTTGGCCTGGCCGGTGAGGGTCTGCAGTGCCGTCGCGCCGTCCGGGGCGGTGACCCGGACCTGGCCCTCGATGGTCAGCGGGACGCTGGACATCGGCAGGACTTCGCCGCGCGCGCCGAGCAGGGCGCCGGCCCACTTCAGGCCTGCGACGGTGTCGCCCAGGAGCTCCCAGAGCGTGACGATCAGGAGGTTGCCCATCGCGTGCTCATCGAGGGAGCCGCCGTGGCCTTTGCCGGGGGCGAAGCGGTGCTGCATGACATCGCGCCACGTGCGGCCCCAGTCAGTGTCGTCGCACAGCGCGGACAGGGCCATCCGGAGATCACCGGGCGGCAGGACGCCGTACTCTTCGCGGAGCCGGCCGGAGGATCCGCCGTCGTCCGCGACCGTGACGACCGCGGTGAGTTCGGAGGTCAGCAGGCGCAGGGCCGACAGCGAGGCGGAGAGGCCGTGGCCGCCGCCGAGCGCGACGACGGAGGGGCCTTTGTCCTGCTGGCTGGCGAAGGCCGCGCTGGCGGGCGGGACAAGGGGCAGCGGGCCGGTAAGCAGCGCCATTACTCGCGGCCCAGGTCCCGGTGCGTCGTGGTCACCGTGACGCGCGGATACTGCGCCAGCCTCCGTGAGAGCTCGACGGCGACCGCCACGGAGCGGTGCTTGCCGCCGGTGCAGCCCACGGCGATGGTGGCGTAGTGCTTGTTCTCCCGCCGGTACCCGTCCAGGACAGGTTCAAGGGCCAGGACGTAGCGTTCCACGAAGTCGCTGACGCCTTGGGCCTCCAGCACGTAGTCGCTGACGTCCTTGTCCAGTCCGGTGTGCGGGCGCAACTGCGGCACCCAGTGCGGGTTGGGGATGAAGCGGGCATCGGCCACGAAGTTGGCGTCCACCGGCAGCCCGTACTTGAAGCCAAAGCTCATGACGTTCAGCCGCAGCGCCACCGGCCCGGTCTCGCTGAAGAGTTCGGTGATGGCGGTGGCGAGGCCATGGACGTTGAGGGAGGACGTGTCCAGGACGATGTCGGCGGTGTCCTTCAATTCACGGACCAGCTCGCGTTCGGCGGCGATGCCGTCGAGGATCCGGCCGCCGCCCTGGAGCGGGTGGGGCCTGCGGCCCTGCTCGAAGCGGCGCACCAGGACGTCGTCGTTGGCGTCGAGGAACAGGACGCGGAAGCTCACGCCGGTGGCTTCCAGGGCGCGGAGGGCCGCGCGCATGTCGACGAACAGTTCCTTGCTCCGGACGTCCATCACGACGGCGAGCTTGGACATGGAGTGCGGCGTCCGGGACACCAGTTCGGCGAGCGTGCCGAGCATCTGCGGCGGCAGGTTTTCCACGACGTACCAGCCATGGTCCTCAAGGGCGTCCGAGGCGGTGCTGCGGCCGGCTCCCGACATTCCGGTCACCACGAGCAGTTCAGCCTCGACGGGTTTGACGGGTGTCATGCCGTCCGCATCCGTCTCGGATCCTGCCGTCGACTCTGCCATCAGTGAAGCCCCATCTCTGCCTGTGCGATTTGCTGTTGTCAGGTTTGCGCGCGGGCCGCGGTGATGCCGCTGCCGTGCCGTACCCAAGTCTTTACCCTAGCTAAGTTTGGCGGCACTAGCTAAGCGTCGAGAATTTCGCCGGTGGTCATGTTGACGGCAGGAACCGTGGCGGCTTCCTCGACTCCGCCGCCAGCGAAGTGCCGGACGATCGCGGCGGCCAGGGAGGGGCCGATCCCCTTGGCGCCGGTGAGTTCCTCCTGCGTCGCGGCTTTGATCCCCTTGACGGAGCCGAACTCCGCCAGGAGGGCCTTGCGCTTGGATTCGCCCAGACCGGGCACGCTGTCCAGGGCGGAGGCCGTCATGGCCTTGCCGCGCTTTTGCCGGTGGAAGGTGATGGCGAAGCGGTGGGCCTCATCGCGGATCCGCTGCAGCAGATACAGGCCGGCCGAGGCGCGCGGCAGGATCACCGGGAAATCGCTGTCCGGCAGCCACACCTCTTCGAGCCGTTTGGCGAGGCCGACCACATACACGTCCTCGATGCCGAGCTCTTCCAGCGCCCTTGCGGCGGCATTGACCTGCGGTTTGCCGCCGTCGACGACGACGAGGTTGGGCGGGTAGGCGAATTTGCTCCGCGGTGTTGGCGTCGTGGAGTCCGCGACCGCCGCGGCGGTTGCCGCGTCCAGGGCGGCCTGGTGCGCCGGTTTGGCCGCGGCCGCCGCCTGCTCGTCTTTTTCTTGAAGATAGTGCCGGAACCGGCGGGTCAGCACATCATGCATGGCCGCCGTGTCGTCAGTGGCCGCGGCGCCGGTCACGGCGAACTTCCGGTAGTCGGACTTTTTCGGCAGGCCGTCCTCGACCACCACCATGGAGCCGACCACGTTGGTGCCCTGGACGTGTGAGATGTCGAAGCACTCGATCCGCAGCAGCGCCACGGGAAGCTCGAGCGCTTCCTGGATTTCCTGCAGGGCCTGGGAGCGCATGGTGAGGTCGCCGGCGCGCCGGGATTTGTGAAGTTTGAGGGCGTGCTCCGCGTTTTCACGGACCGTGGACAGGAGGGCGGCCTTGTCTCCGCGCTGGGGAACGCGGATGTCCACCCGGGCCCCGCGCAGGCCGCTGAGCCATTGCGCGAGCTCCGGGGCGTTGCTGGGTTCGGCAGGCACCAGCACTTCCCGGGGCAACCTGCCCTGAAGCCCGGCTTCCTCGCCGTAGACCTGCTGGAGCAGGTGTTCGACCAGTTCCGGGGTGGTGGAGTCCTCGACCTTTTCCACCACCCAGCCGCGCTGGCCGCGGATCCGTCCGCCCCGGACGTGGAAGACCTGCACGGCGGCCTCGAGCTCGTCTTCGTGCAGGGCGAAGACGTCGGCGTCCGTGCCCTCGGCCAGGACGACGGCGTTACGTTCGAAGACCTTCTTAAGCGCCACGATGTCGTCCCGGAGCCGGGCCGCGCGTTCGTAGTCGAGCTCAGCAACTGCCGCGGCCATCTCCCGTTCCAGCCGGTTGACGAAGGGCTTGGCTTCGCCGCCCATGAACGTGCAGAAGTCCTCGGCCAGGGCGCGGTGGTCCGCGGCGGAGATCCGGCCGACGCACGGCGCGGAACATTTGTCGATGTAGCCGAGCAGGCAGGGCCGGCCGCTGGCTTCGGCGCGCTTCAGCACCCCGGCGCTGCAGCTGCGGACCGGGAACACCCGCAGCAGGGTGTCCATGGTGTCCCGGATCGCGCCGGCGGTGTACGGGCCGAAGTACCGGGTCCCCTTGCGCCGGTCGCCGCGCAGCACCTGGACGCGCGGGTACTTCTCCCCCATCGTCACGGCGAGGTACGGGTAGCTTTTGTCGTCCCTGAACATCACGTTGAAGCGGGGCGTGAATTCTTTGATCCAGGTGTATTCCAGCTGCAGCGACTCGAGTTCGCTGCCCACCACGGTCCATTCGACGCTGCTGGCCGTGTGGACCATGGCATAGGTTTTGGGCATGAGCCCGGCGGGGTTGGCGAAGTAGGTGTTCAGCCGGGCACGGAGGTTCTTGGCCTTGCCGACGTAGATGACCCGGCCGTGCGGATCGCGGAAGCGGTACACGCCCGGATTGGTCGGAATTTCACCCGTCTGGGGTCGGTAACTCGCTGGATCTGCCACACATCAAGTCTACTGAGCCGCCGGCGGTGCCGTTGCACGTGCACCGCCGCATGCCCGGCGGGGGCCGGGAGCTGCGCGCTATTCGGCCGACTTGCTCTGGTTGTAGCTGGTGGAGCGTTCCTGGCCGCTCAGGTCTGCGATTGCGTCCATGATGCGGTCCGTGACCTGGCGGCGGGCCGGCAGGGAATGGTCCGGTCCGGTTTTCTCGAAGTACAGCGGCTCGCCGACCTTCATGGTGAAGTGCTGCGGTTTGACGGACTTGCTGTCCGCGGGCTGCAAGTGTTCGGTGCCGATCAGGCCCACCGGGACTACGGGCGCGCCGGTGGTGAGGGCCAGCCAGCCGACGCCGGTGCGGCCGCGGTACAGGATGCCGTCGCGGGAGCGGGTGCCTTCGGGATAGATGCCCACGCCCTTGCCGGAGTCGAGGATGTCCAGCAGCGTTTTCAGCGCCTGGACGCTCGCCGCCTGCTCGCCGCGTTCCACCGGAATGGAGCCGACGGCCTCGAAGAAGGACTTCATGGCCTTGCCTTTGATGCCGCCGGTGGTGAAGTATTCAGCCTTCGCGAAGAAGGCCACGGGCCGCGGCATGAGGGCCTGGACGATCACGCTGTCCAGGAACGAGAGGTGGTTCGGGGCGACAATGAACGGCCCATCCTTGGGCACGTTTTCCAGGCCGATGACCGTGGGACGGCACGTGGTGGTTACAAGCCCCCGCGTGGTCCAGCGGATTGCGTCAAACATTGCCATCGGTGTGCACCTCGTTCAGGGCTGTGGTTCCCGGGCGTTCGGAGAGCCGGTTGATCGTCGCGTGAAGCGCCGTGGTGTTGTGCACGATCTCGACGGCACCGGCCGCGTGCAGTTCGCCGTCAGGCGCAAACCCCCAGCCTACGCCGATGCAGTCCAGTCCGTTCGCAGCGGCCCCGGCGACGTCCTGTGCCCGGTCCCCCACCATCACGGCCCGGCCGGCGGCCGCAGGGTCCGCGGCAGCGAGGTCCGAGAGCGCGGCGGCGACGATGCCGGCCTTACCTTCGGGAACGGAGCCGTCGGGAACGGAGCCGTCGGGGGCGGAGCCCGTTCCGGGGCTGGCGGCCTCGTCGGCGGCGGAGCCCCGGATGCAGTGGAAGAGTCCGGCGATGCCGTGGTGCGCCAGGACAGTGCGGGCAAGCCCTTCCGGCTTCTGGGTCGCGACGGCGATGGGCCGGCCCGCGGCGACGAAGTCCTCGAGGAGGCCGCGGATTCCCGGGTACAGCCTGCTCTGCGCGATTCCCGTGGATGCGTAGTGCGCGCGGTAGATGCGGATGGCGTCTTTCAGCTGTGCGGCCGGAACGCCGGCGATTTCCGTCAGGGAATGGCTGAGCTTGGGCCCAATCATGGCGTCCATCCGGGACTTGTCCGGAACCGGCAGGCCAAGCTCGGTGAGGGCCGCGGCGATACCGTCGGTTATACCCCCGGCGGGATCGACAAGAGTGCCGTCAAGGTCAAAGATTACGGGCACTGTTGTATGCGTCACCGGCTTAGTTTCTCATGAGTGTGCGGTTGCCAGAAATTCGCATGCTCCTTCAGGAATACATCGGGAATACATCAGGGACTACATCACGCGATACATCAGCGGATACATCCGGTGGAGACGTCCCTGCGGGCGGGGACGCGTGCGGCGGAGGCTTACCTGGCCCGCCGCACGGTCCCTGGCGGCCGGTGTTCAGGCGAGGAGCTCGGCGAGGAACGCGGCCGTGTGGCTCTCGCTCGACTTGGCCACCTGCTCGGGGGTGCCGGAGGCGACCACACGGCCGCCACCGGACCCGCCGTCGGGGCCAAGGTCCACGATCCAGTCGGCGCTCTTGATGACGTCGAGGTTGTGTTCGATCGTGATCACCGTGTTGCCCTTCTCCACGAGGCCCTGGAGCACCATGAGGAGCTTGCGGATGTCCTCGAAGTGCAGGCCCGTGGTGGGCTCGTCCAGGACGTAGACGCTGCGGCCGTTGGAGCGTTTCTGAAGCTCGGCTGCGAGCTTCACGCGCTGGGCCTCGCCGCCGGAGAGCGTGGTGGCGGGCTGGCCCAGCCGGACGTAGCCAAGGCCGACGTCGACGAGCGTGTTGAGGTGCCGTGCGATCGGCGAGAAGGCCGCGAAGAACTCGGCCCCTTCCTCGATGGGCATGTTCAGCACGTCCGCGATGGTCTTGCCCTTGTAGTGGACCTCCAGGGTTTCGCGGTTGTACCGGGCGCCGTGGCAGACCTCGCAGGGGACGTAGACGTCCGGCAGGAAGTTCATCTCGATCTTCAGGGTGCCGTCGCCGGAGCAGGCCTCGCAGCGGCCGCCCTTGACGTTGAAGGAGAACCGGCCCGGGAGGTAGCCGCGGACCTTGGCCTCGGTGGTCTCGGCGAAGAGCTTGCGGATGTTGTCGAACACGCCGGTGTAAGTGGCCGGGTTCGAGCGCGGGGTGCGGCCGATCGGGCTCTGGTCGACGTGCACCACCTTGTCCAGGTGTTCGAGGCCCTGGACGGACTTGTGCCTGCCGGCCACCTGCTTGGCGCCGTTGAGCTTGTTGGCGAGCACCTTGTAGAGGATCTCGTTGACCAGGGTGGACTTGCCCGAGCCGCTGACGCCGGTGACGGCGGTGAAGAGGCCCAGCGGGAAACTGGCGTCGATGTTCAGGAGGTTGTTCTCCTTCGCCCCGACCACCTTGAGCTCGCGCTTCTTGTCGTATTTGCGCCGCTTCTTCGGGATCTCGATTTTCCGCCGGCCGGAGAGGTAGTCGCCGGTGAGCGAATCCGTGTTTTCCAGCAGCTCTTGGTAGGACCCGGAATGGACCACCATGCCGCCGTGCTCGCCGGCGCCCGGTCCGATGTCCACCACCCAGTCGGCCTCGTGGATGGTGTCCTCGTCATGCTCCACGACGATCAGGGTGTTGCCGAGGTCCCGGAGCCGGGTGAGTGTCTCGATCAGGCGGCGGTTGTCCCGCTGGTGCAGGCCAATCGAGGGCTCGTCGAGGACGTACAGCACGCCCACGAGGCCGGAGCCGATCTGGGTGGCCAAACGGATGCGCTGGGCTTCGCCGCCGGACAGGGTGCCGGAGGGCCGCTCCAGGTTCAGGTACTCGAGTCCGACGTCGAGGAGGAAGGTCAGGCGGGCCTGGATCTCCTTGAGGACCTGGTGGGCGATCTGGGCCTCGCGGCCGGTGAGGACGAGGTTTTCGAGGAAGTCGGCGCATTCCCGCATGGGCAGCGCGGCGACCTCGGCGATTGACTTGCCGTTGATCAGCACCGAGAGCGACGCAGGGTTCAGCCGGGCACCGTTGCAGGCCGGGCACGGGACCTGGCGCATGTATTCCTCGTAGCGGTCGCGCGCATAGTCGGAATCGGTCTCGCCATGCTTGCGGTGGACGTACTGCACGACGCCCTCAAAACCGGTGCTGTACTTGCGTTCCCGGCCGAAGCGGTTGCGGTATTGCACCACCACCTTGTGGTCCTTGCCGTGCAGGACGGTCTGCCGGACGTCGGTGTCGAGCTTCTCCCACGCCGTCGTCATGGAGAAGCCGAGTTCCTCGGCGAGGCCGGCCAGCAGCCGGTTCCAGTACTCCGTGGTGGCGGTGCCCAGGGACCACGGCGCAATGGCCCCCTCGGAGAGCGAGAGCTCGGGGTTGGGGATGAGGAGTTCCTCGTCGACCTCCAGCTTGGTGCCGATGCCGCTGCACGCGCTGCAGGCGCCGAAAGGGTTGTTGAATGAGAAGGAGCGGGGCTCGATCTCGTCGATCGCCAGGGGGTGCTCGTTGGGGCAGGCGAGGTGTTCTGAGAACGCCCTGATCCGCTCGGGATCGTCTGCTTCGAGGTCGACGAATTCGGCCAATATGCGGCCCTCCGCCAGTCCGAGGGCGGTTTCGACCGAGTCGGTCAGGCGCTGGCTGATACCTTCCTTGACCACGAGGCGGTCCACCACCACTTCGATGGTGTGCTTGAACTGCTTGCCCAGCTTCGGCGGATCACTCAGGTGGACGAGCTCGCCGTCCACCCGGGCCCGCGAGTAGCCCTTGGCGGTGAGTTCCTTGAAGAGGTCCACGAATTCGCCCTTGCGGCCGCGGACCACGGGTGCCAGCACCTGGAAGCGGGTGCCGTCCGGGAGCTCGAGCAGCTGGTCGACGATCTGCTGCGGGGTCTGCTTGGTCACGGGCTCCCCGCAGACGGGGCAGTGCGGCCGGCCCACACGGGCCCAGAGCAGGCGCATGTAGTCGTAAATCTCGGTGATGGTGCCCACGGTCGAGCGAGGGTTCTTGGACGTGGACTTCTGGTCGATGGACACCGCCGGCGAGAGGCCCTCGATGAAGTCGACGTCGGGCTTGTCCACCTGGCCCAGGAACTGCCGGGCGTAGGCGGAGAGGGATTCGACGTAGCGGCGCTGGCCCTCGGCGAAGATGGTGTCGAACGCGAGGGAGGACTTTCCGGAGCCGGACAGGCCGGTGAACACGATCATGGCATCGCGCGGCAGGTCGAGGTCCACGTTGCGCAGGTTGTGCTCGCGGGCGCCCTTGACGACGAGGCGCGTCATGTCCGGACGCTTCAGGACGGGGCGGGACGGGGCCGCATCCCGGACTGCCAGCGGCTCGACGGCGGAATGGACTTCAACGGCTGGATCTTCAGCTACAGCTTTAGGCACGAATCTAATGCTAATCGAAAACTTCTTCGAAAAACTATTCCGCGCGCCACGGGCGGCGCCGGATGTGCTATTGGCGGTCGTAGGCGGCGGCCAGCAGCTGCACGGCCTCGGCGAAACTGGCGCCCTGGGCTTTGGCGGCCGCGGCGAACTCGGCGGCGGCGGCGGACAGCGAACTCCAGGCGGCATCGCGGGCACACACAACGGTCCCGTTGCGACCCTTCGTCACTACGACGCCGGCGGCCTCGAGTTCCTTGTAGGCCCGCGCCACAGTGTGCGGGGCCACGCCCAGTTCGCCGGCCAGGCTCCGCACGGCCGGAAGCCTGGTGCCCGGCGCGAGTGTGCCGTTGTCGGCGCGCTCGATCACGTAGAGCCGCAGCTGTTCGAAGAGCGGGACGGAGCTGGCCGGATTGGTCCGCCAGGATCCGGGAAAACGCTCCCCCACGGCGTCCGCAGGGCTCACTGTTCGGCCTCCTGGACGGCCGGGACCTGTTCGCGGCCGGCGAACTGGGCCTCGTACAAATCCTTGTAGAGCCCCTGCCGGGTCACCAGCTGCTGGTGGGTGCCGTGTTCAACGATTCGTCCGTGGTCCATGACGAGAATTAGATCAGCGTCCCGGACCGTGGACAAACGGTGCGCGATCACGAAGCTCGTGTGACCGGCCCGCAGCTGCTCCATGGCATGCCGGATCTGCACCTCAGTGCGGCTGTCGACGGAGCTCGTCGCCTCATCCAGCACCATGATGCTGCGCCCGGCGAGCTGCGCCCGTGCGATCGAGACGAGCTGGCGCTGGCCCCGGCTCAGGGAGTCGCCGTCGTTGCCGAGCATCGTGGCGTAGCCGGCCGGCAGGGACCGGACAAACTGATCCACGTGGCTGGCGTGGGCCGCCGCAACGATATCGGCTTCGGCGGCGCCGGGCCGGCCGTATTCGATGTTCTCCCGGATGCTGCCGGTAAACAGCCAGGCATCCTGCAGGACGATTCCGAAGGCGCGCCGCAGCTCGTCCCGCGGGATGGTGGCGATGTCCGTGGAGTCCACCAGGATCCGGCCGGAGTCGAGTTCGTAGAAGCGCATCAGGAGGTTGACCACGGTGGTCTTGCCGGCACCGGTGTGTCCCACGATCGCCACGGTCTGTCCCGGGTCCACCGTGAAGGAGAGGTCCTTCACCACGGGGGTGCCGGGGCTGTAGCTGAAGCTGACGTGCTCGAACGTGACCCGGCCCGCCACTGCGCTGGGATCCAGCAGGTCGCCGGGCGTGCCCGGGGCAGGGGCTTTGCGTCCGTTGGAGGATTTGCGCGGGACATGGAGCTTTCGCGCGGCCGTGAAGCCTTGCAGCTTGCCGGCGCCGTTCGCCGAAACGGCCGGCACGGCGCTGTCCGCAGGGATCTCCGGGGCGTCCAGCAGCTCAAACACCCGCTCCGCCGAGGCCAGGCAGGACTGCACGAGAGTCAGCATGCCGCCGATCTGGCTCACCGGCTGGCTAAAGAGACGGGAGAACTGGACAAAGGCCTGGATGCCGCCGATCGTCAAGAGCCCCGCGGTGACCTGCAGCGCCCCCACAACAGCAATTGCGATGTAGTTGAGGTTGGCGACAAACACCAGCAGCGGCTGCACGATGCCGGACAAATACTGGGCGCGGGTGCTCGATCGGGTGAGCTTCTCGTTGCGCTCCCGGAAGCTCGCCGCCGACTCTTCCTGCCGGCCGAAGGCCTTGACCACTTCATGCCCGGTGAAGAACTCTTCGAGTTGGGCAGTCAGCGCCCCCGTGCTGCTCCACTGCTCCTTGAAGTGCGCCTGGGAGTGCCGGGCCACGAGCACGGTGATCATCGTGGACACGGGCACCGAGAGGATCGCGATCAGCGCCAGCAGCGGCGAGAGCCACAGCATCATGGCGAGAGCGGCCGAGAGCATCAGGACGGCCATGATCAGCTGGTTGAGGAGCTGGTTGAGCGCCTGGGAGATATTGTCGACGTCGTTCGTGGCCCGGCTGAGCACGTCGCCGCGGCGCTGCTCCTCGAAATGGCTGGACGGCAGCACATGGAGTTTTTGTTCCACGGAGCCGCGGAGGCCGTAGCTGAGGCGCTGCACCGCGGTGGCGGTCAGGCTGCCCTGGATCCAGCTGAACAGCGACGCCCCGACGTACATGGCCGAAACGGCCAGTAGCCGCCCGGCCAGCTGTTGCTCGTCGAGGGAGCCGCCCAGGAAGCCGTCGACGACGACGTCGGTGGCGTCGCCCAGCACCTTGGGCGCCGCCACGTTGAGTGTCACGAACGCGCAGGTCGCGGCGATGACGCCGGCCATCCGCCACTTCAGCGGCAACAGCAGGCCAAGCAGCCGGGCGGCGGTGTGCCATTTGATGCGCTCCGGCACGCCGGGTCCCGCAACGGTCCCGGCGCGGTGTGCCCGCGTGCGGCTCACGGGGCTTCCTCCAGCACCAGCTGGGACGCGGCAATTTCCTGGTAGCTGGGCGAGGACTCCATGAGTTCGCTGTGCGTGCCCTGCGCGACCACCCGGCCGCCCTCCAGGACGAGGATCAGCCCGGCGTCCACGATTGTTGACACCCGCTCGGCCACGATCAGCACGGTCGCCGAGCGCAGCAGCGGCTCGATCGCCGCCCGGAGCCTGATGTCGGTGCCGTAGTCCAGAGCCGAGAAACTGTCGTCGAAGAGGTAGGCGGGGGCCCGCTTGAGCAGGGCCCGCGCGATGCACAGGCGCTGCCGTTCGCCGCCGGAGAAGTTGGTGCCGCCCTGGCTTACGGGCGTGTCGAGCCCGAGCGGCAGGGCGCGGACAAAGTCGGCGGCCTGGGCAGCTTCAAGCGCCTGCCATATTTCGGGCTCGCTCGCGGCTGGCGCCCCGAACCGGAGGTTCCCCGCGACCGTGTCCGCGAACAGGTAGGACTGCTGCGGGACTATTGCGATCAGGCCGCGCAGGTCGTCCAGGGGCATCGCCCGCACGTTCTCCCCGCCGATGCTGATCTCTCCGGCCGTCGCGTCGAGGAAGCGGGGCAGCAGGTTCAGGAGTGTCGTCTTGCCGCTGCCGGTCGCGCCGATGATCGCCGTCGTGGTACCGGCCCTGGCGGTGAAGGAGACGCCGTCCAGCACGGGTGCTTCGGCGCCGGGGTAAGCGAAGGACACGTTCCGGAACTCGACAGCGCCGGAGCGGCCCGGGGCGACGGCGGCCGCACCGGCGGTGCCCGCCGCACTGGCCCCGCCGGCCGGAATGGTGGCAGCGGTGGCCCCGGCGGGAACGGCCGGATCCGCGATGGCCGGTTCCGTGTCCAGCACCTCGCGGATCCGTTCCGCGCAGGCCGCCGCCCGGGGGGCGGTCATGAAGACGTACATCGCCATCATGATGGCAATCAGGATCTGCAGGATGTAGGCGATGAACGCCGTCAGCGCCCCCAGCCGCATTTCGCCGGCGTCGATGCGATGGCCGCCGAACCACACCACGAACACGGAGGAGATGTTGACCACGAACATGATCATCGGCATCATCGCCGCCACCAGGAGGGCGGATTGCAGATTGTTCCGGGTGAGGTCCTTGTTGGCTTCATCGAACCGGCGGACCTCGTGGTCCTGCCGGACAAAGCCGCGGATGACATTCGCGCCGATGATCTGCTCCCGCAGCACCCGGCCGATCCGGTCCAGGAGGCCCTGGCCCTGGCGGTACAGGGGAATCAGGCGGCGGACGATCACCGTCATGATCACCGTCAGGACCGGGATCACCACGACCACAATCCAGGACAGCACCACGTCCTGGTGCACGGCCAGCACGATGCCGCCGATGAAGATCGCCGGTGCGGCAATCAGCATGATGAACACCAGGACGGCGAGGTTTTGGATCTGGGCGACGTCGTTGGTGGCCCGGGTCACGAGGCTGGGCGCACCGAAAAGGCCCACCTCCTGGGAGGAGAAGGACTGCACCTTCGCGAAGAGCTCCCCGCGCAGCTGGCCGCCAATCTCCATGGCGACCACGGCGCCCAGATATCCGGCCGCGACGGCCGTGATCACCTGGACGGCAGCGATTCCGGCCATCCAGGCCCCGAGGTGGAGGATCTCCCCGGTGTCCCCGCCGATGATGCCGTCGTCGATGATCGCGGCATTCAGGGTGGGCAGGAGCAGGTTGGCGGTGGCTTGCACGAGCTGCAGCACAACGATGGCCAGCACGGTCCCCCTATGCGCGGACAACAGCCGCGACATCAGGCCTATAAGCACTGAACCTCCATTACTAGCCCAGGGCCCGGAATGGTGATCAGCCTAACGGCCGCCCCACACCGCCACGTCATTGTAAGCCCCATTCCGGAGTGCTTCGTGTCATGCGGCTGACACGCCCCCTACCCGGTCTTCTGCGCCACCGCGAACGTGCGGCGGAACGGGAAGACCGTCCCGTGCCGGCCTGCCGGATATGCGTCGTCCAGCCGTGCCGAATACTCGGCCTCGAACTCCCTGGCCTCGTCGTCGGGGAGGGCCGCGAGGACCGGCCTGAGTCCGGTTCCGCGGACCCACTCCAAAACGGGGTTGGCGCCCGGGAGCAGCTGAAGGTACGTGGTCTCCCAGGCGTCGGCGGCACAACCGGCGTCGAGCATGATCTCCAGATATTCCGCTGCCTCCCCCACCACGTCGTCGTGGCGGAGCACCCCGGCGAGCCGCCCCGCCCAGGCCGGAGAATCGGCCAGCTCCCGCATCAGGGTGTGCGACGGTGCATTGAAGTTCCCCGGCACTTGCAGCGCGAACCAGGCGCCCGGTTTGAGGGCATCGAGCCATAGGGGCAGGAGCTTTCGGTGGCCGGGCACCCACTGCAGGGCCGCGTTGGTGACCACCACGTCCGTGTCCCCGGACGGCAGCCAGTGCTCAATGTCGGCCAGCTCGTAGGAAAGATTGGCCGCCGCGGCTGCGTGGTCCTTGGAAGTGGCCAGCATTTCCGGCGACGAATCCAGACCCACCACCTGCGCGCCCGGCCAGCGGTCCGCGAGCGTCGCGGTCAGGTTGCCGGGACCGCAGCCGAGGTCCACCACGTGCCGCGGGGCTTCGGCGTGAATCCGACCGGTCAGATCAAAAAATGGTCTGTCCCGGTAGTCCCCGAACTGCACATATTTCTCCGGATCCCACTTCATGGCTGCCTCCAGTTCCCGGCACGTTGTCCTAACCGAAGCCTAGTCCCGGCCCGTGGGCCAGCCAAGGAAGCACGCCTGCGCTGCGGGCGGCTCACGGCGCGCGCCTGCACTGCGTGCGGTGCCGCGGCTACCACGCGGGCACTAAGCTGGACAGCAATGAAACTCGTTGATCAGCTCCCCGCCCCGGCCGCCCGTATCCCCGGCAGGACGGGCCTGGACCCGGACGAGCTCTACACCCGGTTTGTCGAGTGGACCGAGACCCGCGGCCTGGCCCTGTACAACGCCCAGGACGAGGCCATCATGGAGCTGGCCGCCGGCTCAAACGTCATCCTGGCCACCCCGACCGGGTCCGGGAAATCCCTCGTGGCCATTGCCGCGCACTTCCAGGCCATGGCCCGCGGGCAGCGGAGCTACTACACCGCCCCGATCAAGGCCCTCGTCTCGGAAAAGTTCTTCGCCCTCTGTGAGATCTTCGGCGCCGACAACGTCGGCATGATCACCGGCGACTCCGGCGTGAACCAGGACGCCCCGATCATCTGCTGCACGGCCGAGATCCTGGCCAACATCGCCCTGCGTGAAGGTTCTGCGGCGCAGCTCGGCGCCGTGATCATGGACGAGTTCCACTTCTACTCGGACCCGCAGCGCGGCTGGGCGTGGCAGGTGCCGCTGCTTGAACTGCCCCAGGCGCAGTTCCTGCTGATGTCGGCGACGCTCGGCGATGTCAGCCGGTTCGAGGACGGCCTCAGCGACCTGACCGGCCGCACGACGACGACCGTCAGTTCCGCGGAACGCCCCATCCCGCTGCACTACTACTACGAGCAGACTCCGGTCCACGAGACGCTGGAGGAGCTGCTCGCCACCAAGCAGGTCCCGGTCTACGTCGTCCACTTCAGCCAGGTCGAGGCGATCGACCGGGCCCAGAACCTGATGAGCATCAACGTCTGCACCCGCGAGGAAAAAGACAAGATCGCCGAGCTCATTGCGGGGTTCCGCTTCGCCGCAGGCTTCGGCAAGACCCTTAACCGCCTGGTCCGGCACGGGATCGGCGTTCACCACGCCGGCATGCTGCCGAAGTACCGCCGGCTGGTCGAACAGCTTGCCCAGGCCGGTCTGCTGAAGGTCATCTGCGGCACGGATACGCTCGGGGTGGGCATCAACGTGCCCATCCGCACCGTGCTGCTGACGGCACTGAGCAAATACGACGGCGTCCGCACCCGTCTGCTGAACTCCCGTGAGTTCCACCAGATCGCCGGGCGCGCCGGCCGCGCCGGCTATGACACCGCAGGAACCGTGGTGGTCCAGGCCCCGGAGCACGTGACGGAAAACGTGAAGGCGATGGCCAAGGCCACGGCCAAGTTCGGCGACGACCAGAAGAAGCTGCGACAGGTGGTCAAGAAGAAGCCCCCGGAAGGCTTCGTGTCCTGGGGCGAACCGACGTACAAGCGGCTGGTCGAGTCCGTTCCGGATCCGCTGACGTCGAGTTTCACCGTGACGCATGCGATGCTGATGAACCTGATGGAACGCCCCGGCGACCCGTTCCAGGCCGCCCGCCGCCTCCTCACCGAAAACCACGAGACCCGTCCGGCCCAGCTGCGGCTCATGAAGAAGGCCCTGGGAATCTACCGTGAGCTGCTCGCGGCCGGCGTCGTGGAGCGGATCCCGGCCGGGGAGCAGGGTGCTGACGGCCGCACGGTCCGGCTCACGGTCCATCTGCAGGCAAACTTTGCCCTCAACCAGCCGCTGTCCCCGTTCGCGCTGGCGGCGCTGGAGCTGCTGGACCCGGAGTCGCCGTCGTACGCCCTGGACGTGGTGTCGGTGATCGAGGCGACCCTGGAGAAGCCGCGGCAGATCCTCTCGGCACAGCAGAAGAAGGCGCGCGGCGAGGCGATCGCGGCGATGAAGGCCGACGGCATCGAGTACGACCAGCGGATGGCGATGCTCGAGGAGGTCACCTACCCGCAGCCGCTCGCCGAGATCCTCGGCGAGGCGTTCGACGTCTACCGCAAGGCCGCGCCCTGGGTCGGTGACTTCGAGCTCGCGCCCAAGTCCGTGGTCCGGGACATGTACGAGCGCGCCATGAACTTCGGCGAGTTCGTCCAGTTCTACGGCCTCGCCCGCTCGGAGGGAATCGTGCTGCGCTACCTCGCCGACGGTTTCAAGGCGCTCCGCCAGACGGTCCCGCAGGATGCCCTCCGTGAGGACCTCGAGGACCTCATCGCCTGGCTGGGCGAACTGGTCCGGCAGGTGGACTCCAGCCTGCTGGACGAATGGGAAGAGCTCACATCCGGCGCGGCGCCCACACCGCATGACGCTCCCCCGCCCCCGCCGCCGTCGCTGACCTCCAACATCCGGGCCTTCCGGGTGATGGTGCGCAACGAGATGTTCCGCCGCGTGGAGCTGTTCGCCGATGAGGCCGCCACCGCCCTGGGCGAGCTCGACGCCGGCTCCGGCTGGGACGCCGAGCGCTGGGAAGATGCCCTCGATGACTACTTTGATGAGCACAACGACATCGGCACCGGACCGGACGCCCGCGGTCCCGGGCTGCTGATCATCACCGAGGAACCCGGGGTGTGGAAGGTGCGGCAGATCTTCGATGACCCCGCCGGCAACCACGACTGGGGCATTTCCGCCGACGTGGACCTGGCGGCCTCGGACGAGTCCGGGACCGCCGTCGTCCGCGTCACGGACGTCAACCGGCTCTAGGCGGGACGGCACGGGGGCTGGCCTGCACGGGGGCGGCCGCAGGGCCTGGACGGCGCCGGGCCGGCGCCGTCGCACCAGCCTGGGCCTTCGCGCCGCGGGTAAACTCGGACAATGAGTGTAATCCGGCCTGCTACAGCGCATGACGTCCCTGCCATCCTGCAGATGATCCACGACCTCGCCCTCTACGAGAAGGAACCGGACGCCGTCCGGAACACCCCCGGGATGCTCACCGAGGTCCTTTTCGGCGAGCATCCCAAGGTCTTCGCCACCATGGCGGAGAACTCCGCGGGCGAGGTCCGCGGCTTCGCCCTCTGGTTCCTGAACTACTCCACGTGGGAGGGCGTCCACGGGATCTACCTCGAGGACCTCTACGTCCGGCCGGAGGCCCGCGGCGAGGGCCACGGCAAGGCACTGCTGCAGCACCTGGCAGCGACCGCCGTCGACCGGGGCTATGCGCGCGTCGAATGGAGTGTCCTGGACTGGAACGAGCCCTCCATCAACTTCTACAAGAACCTCGGCGCCCTGCCGATGGAGGAATGGTCCACCTTCCGCCTCACCGGAGCGGCGCTGACGGCCTTCGGCAGCCGCCCGGCAGTTGCCGGCGCCGGCTCCCCTGCCGGCTCCAGCTCCGGTTCCCGCGAGGCGGCCACCCGTGGCTGATCTCCCAATGACGGGGCTCATGGGAGCCGCCCTGCTGGAGACTGCCTCCAGCGCCGGGCGCAAAGTTCCGCACAGCGTCCGGGCACGACACACCTACCGGGGAATGCGGACCGCGGAACATTACTTCCAGGTCCCCCTGGACCACTTCAGCGAGACGGGGCGCCGCGGCGAAACCATCTCCGTGTTCGCCCGCGAGTACGTGTCCACCGAACACAGCGAGGCCGAGGCCGCCGGGCTGCCCTGGCTGCTTTTCCTGCAGGGCGGTCCCGGCGGGCGTGGAAACCGGTTCCCGTCGCTGGGCGGCTGGAGCAAGGCCGCCGCGAAGGACTTCCGGATCCTCATGCTGGACCAGCGCGGCACCGGCCTGTCCTCGCCCGTCGACCGCAACACGCTGCCGCTGCGCGGCACCGACGCGGAGCAGGCTGACTACCTGACGCACTTCCGCGCCGACTCGATCGTCGCCGACGCCGAGGCGATCAGGGCGGCCCTGAACTCGGCCCCGTGGACCATCTACGGCCAGAGCTACGGCGGATTCTGCGCGCTCAGCTACCTTTCCTTCGCCCCCGAGGGGCTGCGCGAGGTCCTCGTGACGGGCGGGCTGGCCCCGCTGGGCGGCTCCGCCGACCGAGTGTACCGGGCCACGTTCCAGCGGGTCGCGGCCCGGAACGCCGAATACTTTGACTGGTATCCCGAGGACCGGGCCGCCGTCACCCGGATCGCCCGGCACCTGCGGGAAACGGAGGAGGTGCTGCCCGACGGCGGCCGGCTCACGGTGGAACGGTTCCAGATGGTGGGCTCGTTCCTGGGCGGGAACACCCGGGTGGACGCGCTGCACCACCTGCTCGAGGACGCCTTCGTGGCGACACCGGACGGCGACCGTCTCTCGGACACCTTCCTGGAGCAGGTCCGGGGCCTCGTGTCCCGGGCCGCGAACCCGTTGTACGCGTTGATGCACGAATCCATTTACGCCCAGGACGGTGCCACCAACTGGGCCGCCTGGCGCGTGCTGGAGGAATTCCCCGAGTTCCGCCCCGACGCCGGCGAACCGCTTCTGACCGGGGAAATGGTGTACCCCTGGTATTTCGAGCAGGACCCGGCCCTGCACCCGCTGCAGGACGTGGCCCGGCTCCTGGCCGAAATGGACGGCTGGGCACCCCTCTACGACCCGGAGCGACTGGCGCTGAACACCGTGCCCGTCGCCGCGGCCGTCTACACCGACGACATCTACGTGGACCGGGAGCTGTCCCTGGAGACGGCGGCCGCGGTCCGGGGCCTGCAGGTCTGGGAAACCGGCGACTTCCACCACGACGGCATCGCGGACGACGGCGAGGCGATCTTCGGGCGCCTGCTGGGGATGGCACGTTCCGCCCGACGGTGACCCGGGCGCGGCCAGGCACGGTCCCGGGCCGATGGCGCCCGGCTTAGCAGGTACTGCTTAAACAGGTACGGCGCCGGACCCGTGAGGGTCCAGCGCCGTACTGCTATGTGCCGCGAGGTGTGTCCTGCACTCTCGCCCCGGCGGTTTGGTACTAGTCGACGTCGCTCAGGCTCTTGCGGGAGTCCTCTTCCAGCCGGGCATCCAGCTTCGACTTGGACGCCTTGGAGCTCATGAGGCTGGCGACCACCGCGACGACGATGGTGCCGATGATCACACCGAGCGAGACGTAGGTGGGGATCTCGGGGGCCCATTCGATGTGCTGGCCGCCGTTGATAAAGGGCAGCTCGTTGACGTGCATGGCGTGCAGGACCAGCTTCACACCGATGAACGCCAGGATCACGGACAGGGCGTGCTTGAGGTAGATGAGCCGGTTCATGAGGCCGCCGAGCAGGAAGTACAGCTGGCGCAGCCCCATGAGGGCAAAGATGTTGGCGGTGAAGACGATGAAGGCGCTCTGGGTGAGGCCGAAAATGGCCGGAATGGAGTCGACAGCGAAGAGCAGGTCCGTCATGCCGATGGTCACGAAGACGATCAGCATCGGGGTGAACACCTTCTTGCCGTCAACGACGGTGCGGAGCTTGCCGCCGTCGAACTTCTCGGACATCGGCAGGACCCGGCGGATCCGGGCGATCAGCGGGTTTTCCTTGTCTTCCTCGTCCTCGCCCTCGTCCTGGGCCTGCTTCCAGGCGGTCCAGAGCAGGAAGGCGCCGAAGATGTAGAAGACCCAGCTGAACTGCTCGATCACGATCGCGCCGAGCATGATGAAGATGCCGCGGAGGATCAGGGCGATGATGATGCCCACCATGAGCACTTCCTGCTGATACTTTCTCGGTACCGAGAAGCGCGCCATGATGATGATGAAGACGAACAGGTTGTCGATGCTCAGGCTGTATTCGGTCACCCAGCCGGCGATGAACTGGCCGCCGAATTCCGGGCCGGTGAAGGCGAACATGGCGCCGGCGAAGACCAGGGCCAGGGCCACGTAGAACGCGACCCACAGTCCGGCTTCTTTCATGGAGGGCTCATGCGGGCGTTTGAGGACCATCAGCAGGTCGATGGCCAGAATGACGCCGAGGACGACAAACGAGCCGATCTCGAACCACAGGGGAAGCTCGGGCACGGGGGAAATACCTTTCGTAGGGTACAGCTCAGCGGTGTAAGTCTCTCCGACCGCCGGCGCATGACGCTGCCTGGCTGCCCGCTACGCCCGGCGCGGCATCGTAGCCGTGCGTGTTGACGATCGTAGCGTTTGGGATACTCCCCTACGTTTGACCGAGTTTACCCTAGGCGTGCCCCGCGGATTGCATTTGCCGCAGTTCCTTCTTCAAATCCCCCACCTCGTCGCGCAGCCGGGCGGCCAGTTCGAACTGCAGCTCCCCGGCTGCGGCGTGCATCTGTTCGGTCAGCTGTTCGATCAGCCCGACGAGGTCCTCGGCCGGCGCGGCGGCGAGCCCGTCCGTACGGATGAGCGAGGTGCCCTTGCCCTTGCCGCGGTTCTTCCCGGCCGCGGCCAGCAGCTGGCGGGTGTCCGCGTCTTCCTTGGCCAGCTGGTCGGTGATGTCCGCGATCTTCTTTCGAAGCGGCTGGGGATCGATCCCGTTCTCCGTGTTGTAGGCCACCTGGATGGCGCGGCGGCGGTTGGTCTCGTCGATGGCATGGGCCATCGAATCGGTGATCCGGTCCGCGTACATGTGCACCTGGCCGGAGACGTTTCGGGCGGCACGCCCGATGGTCTGGATCAGGGATGTCGAGGAGCGCAGGAAGCCTTCCTTGTCCGCGTCCAGGATGCTGACCAGCGACACCTCCGGGAGGTCCAGACCTTCACGGAGCAGGTTGATGCCGACGAGGACGTCGAAGACACCCATCCGCAGTTCGCGCAGGAGTTCCACGCGGCGGAGGGTATCGACGTCGGAGTGCAGGTATTCCACCTTCACGCCATGGCCCAGCAGGTAGTCCGTCAGGTCCTCGGCCATCCGCTTGGTCAGGGTGGTGACCAGGACCCGCTCGTTCTTCGCGGTCCGGGTCCGGATTTCGCCCAGCAGGTCATCGATCTGCCCCTTCGTGGGCTTGACGACGACCTCGGGGTCGATCAGGCCGGTGGGGCGGATGATCTGCTGGACGAAGCCGTCGGACTTGCCGAGCTCGTACTTGCCCGGCGTCGCGGACAGGTAGACGGTCTGGCCCACGCGGTCCTGAAACTCGTCCCATTTGAGCGGGCGGTTGTCCATCGCCGAGGGCAGCCGGAAGCCGTGGTCCACGAGGTTCCGTTTGCGGGACATGTCGCCCTCGTACATGGCGCCGATCTGCGGCACGGTGACGTGGGACTCATCGATCACCAGGAGGAAGTCATCCGGGAAGTAGTCGATCAGGCAGTGCGGCGCGGTCCCCCGGGCCCGGCCGTCGATGTGCGAGGAATAGTTCTCGATGCCGTTGCAGAACCCCATCTGCTGCATCATTTCCAGGTCATAGGTGGTGCGCATCCGGAGCCGTTGGGCCTCGACCAGCTTGTTCTGGCTTTCCAGCACGGCGAGGCGCTCGGCCAGTTCATCTTCGATCCGCTTGATCGCCCGGCCCATCCGTTCCGGACCGGCGACGTAGTGCGAGGCGGGGAAGACGTACATTTCGTTCTCGTCCCGGAGCACTTCGCCGGTCAGCGGGTGCAGGGTCTGGATATTTTCGATCTCGTCACCGAAAAACTCGATCCGGATCGCCAGTTCCTCGTACATCGGGATGATTTCCACGGTGTCGCCGCGGACCCGGAACGTGCCGCGGTGGAAGTCCATGTCGTTGCGGGTGTACTGCATGGAGACGAACTTTCGGAGCAGGTCGTCACGGTTCATCTCCGCCCCCTTGCGGAGGGTCACCATCCCGGCGATGTATTCTTCCGGGGTGCCGAGGCCGTAGATGCAGGAGACGGTGGCAACCACGATCACGTCGCGGCGGGTCAGCAGCGCGTTGGTCGCGGAGTGGCGGAGCCGTTCGACTTCCTCGTTGACGGAGGAGTCCTTCTCGATGAAGGTGTCCGTCTGGGCGACGTAGGCCTCCGGCTGGTAGTAGTCGTAGTAGGACACGAAGTATTCCACCGCGTTGTTCGGCAGCAGTTCGCGGAATTCGTTGGCCAGCTGCGCGGCGAGGGTTTTGTTCTGCACCATCACCAGGGTGGGCCGCTGGACCTGCTCGATCAGCCAGGCCGTGGTCGCGCTCTTACCGGTACCGGTGGCGCCAAGCAGCACGACGTCTTTTTCGCCGTTCTGGATGCGCTCAGTCAGCTCTGCGATGGCGGCCGGCTGGTCACCCGCCGGCTGGAACTCACTGATGACCTCGAAGGGCGCCACGACGCGGTTGATTTCCTGGGCAAGACTCATGTACCTAATCTACCGCCGGGCTGTGACAGGATGCCCTGATTCAGCTTTGGGCAGTACCGGGGCCGGCGGCAGGTGCCGTTGCGGTGGCGCCGCCGCCGGTGCCGGCACCGGCGTCGTCTGCTCCGGCGTCGTCCGCGTACGACGGCGGTTGCCATCCCGTGCGCTGCACCCACGCTTCCATCCGGGGCCAGGCATACTCGGTGAACCAGCCCTCCTTGTCGGCCGCGTAGCCGGCGGTGGACTTGTCGACGCCGTGCAGCCCGGCGACCCGTTGCTTTTCGGCGACATAGTCCGCCCGGGCTTCGGGATCGGCGCGCAGCCAGTCGCGGAAGCACAGCGCGTACCGCCAGCCCGGCGAGCCGGCCGCGCGGAGGTGGAGATTCACCGGCCGGCCGGGGTCGGCGTTGCCGTGCAGCCTCTTGCCCCAGTCGGCAGGGTCCGGGTGCGAGGGCTTCGGGTTGTCGGCGATGATGCCGGGCCAGCGCGGGAATCCTGCGTCGGCCAACAGCGGCGCGATCCGGTCCGCGGCGTCGAGGTCCCGGACGCTGAGCTGGAGGTCGATCACATCTTTGGCGTCGAGGCCAGGGACGGCCGTGGACCCGAGGTGGTCGACGCCCAGGACATCCTGCGGGACCGCTGCCCGCAGCCGGGCGATCAGCCGGGCGGCCTGCGCGGCCCAGGCCGGATCGGCCGGGGCGAGGACCGGCCCCGCCGTCCGCGGGGCGATCCTCTGCTCCTTGAGGTTCAATGCGAACGGCCTGACCCGCTCCTCCCACAGCGCGTCGACCGCGTGCCGGAGGTCCTCCGGGGTGCCCGAGTTATCCAGCACGACGTCCGCGGCGGCCAGCCGGTCCTCGCGGCCCGCCTGGGCTGCCATCCGGGCGCGCGCCTCGTCGGCGGTCATGTTGCGGTGTTCGGCCATGCGGCGGACCCGGACGTCGTCGGGGGCATCCACCACGACCACCAGATGGAAGTTCTTCCCTTGCCCGGTTTCGACCAGGAGCGGGATGTCCTGGACCACGACGGCGCCGGCCGGGGCGGCGGCGACCATCGCCGCGGCGCGCTCCCGCACCAAGGGGTGGACGATGCCGTTCAGCGCGGCCAGGCGCTCCGCATCACCGAAGACAAGGGCACCGAGCCGGGCCCGGTCCAGCCGGCCTTCCGGGGTCAGGACGGCGGCACCGAAGGCTTCCACCACACTGGCCAGCCCGGGCGTACCAGGTTCCACGACCTCCCGGGCCAGCGCGTCGGCGTCGACAAGCACTGCTCCAAGGTCGCGCAGGCGCGCGGCAACCATGGACTTCCCCGAGGCGATTCCGCCGGTCAACCCGATCTTCAACACCTCACCAGACTAAACTGAACCGGTGGCAGATGCGGCGGAATCCCCCGAGAGCAGGACGGCCGTCTACACCACCCTCGCCGCGGGGCCCGGGTTTCGGCACGAAATCGAGGTCAAGCGGTCCCGTTTCATCACCGTGCTGGCCCGCACGGCGGACGAGGACGCCGCCCGGGCCGTCCTGGGCGGGTTGCGCCGCGAATTCCATGACGCCCGGCATCACTGCTTCGCCTTCGTGCTCGGCCCCGACCGGGGCATCCAGCGTTCCAACGACGACGGCGAGCCGTCCGGCACCGCGGGCATCCCCATGCTCGAGGCGCTGCTGAAGCGGGAGACCGCGCCCGGCGTCGCCGATCTCAGCGACGTCGCCGTCGTCGTCGTGCGCTATTTCGGCGGCATTCTCCTGGGTGCCGGCGGCCTGGTGCGTGCCTATTCCGAATCGGTGTCCGGAGCGCTGGAGCTGGCTCCCCTCGTGCGGCGCCGCCGGCTGCGCATTTGCTCGGTACCCGTACAGCACGCCGTCGCCGGCCGGCTCGAGAACGATCTGCGCGCCGCGGGGTATGTCATGGCCGAAACCCGTTACGAGGCGCAGACTACTGTCCTGAGGCTGGCGCTGCCGGATGATCCGGAAGAACTGGCCCGGGCAGCGGACCGCGTGGCCGCCATGTCGGCCGGCAGCGCGTCGCTGCTGCCCGGAGAAACGGAGTGGATCGATGTGCCCATCAGCTGAGCCCGTGCCCCCGGTCGCGCTGCTTGACGTCAGCGAGGACGTTCTCGAACAACTCCTGGAACTTGGGCTCCGGGACGCCGACGCCGACGAGGTCACCCCGCCGCTGGGCACGACCGCCGGCTGGAACACCGACCGGATCAGCTGGTTCCGCGAATTCCACCGCGCCGCCGCAGCCGGCCTGGACGGTCCCGCGGGGCAGAAGACGTGGGCCATCAGCTGCGACGGGCAGATGGCAGGGTCCGTGCGGCTCAGGCGTATGGACACGGAGACGGCAGCAGCGGATGAGGGCTGGGCCGGTGGTGGCGCCGGGGCTGTTGGTGCCGCCGGGGCTGTTGCGGGGGGTGGCGGCTACGCCGTTGGTGCTGCCGGGGCCGTTGCAGGGGGTGGCGGCTGGGCGCTGGAGACCGGAATCTGGCTCGCCCGGAGCTTCCGCGGCCAGGGTGTGGGCCGCGAGGCGCTGCGCCTCGTAAGGGCTCGCGCCGCGTCGACCGGGGCAGCCGTCCTGGTAGCCGAGACGACGGCCGGCAATGTGGGAGCCCTCGCGTTGCTGAAGTACGCGGGCGCCGAACTGGTGACCGATGCCGCCTCGCAGACGCACACGGTGCCGGTCATAGCGAAGATCCCGCTGCGCTGAAGGCATGGCACCCTGGGCCGGGCCCGCGCTCCCTTCCGTCATTGGACATGCCCCCGTCGTCAGCGCCTGGCTGCCGTCAAGGAGCCTACATTCCATGGCGCGGCCCCTTGCTTGTCCTGACGAGCAGGAAACGCGTGCAACGGCAGCCCGGTGCCTAGGGCCAGGAATGCGCATGTCCGGCGCCAGGGCATGGCGCCGGCCTCCCCGCACTGGACATGTCCCGCGCCCGGGGCCAGGGCTGGGCACAATCCACAAATGTCCAAGGGCCGGCTCGAAAAATGGGCATGTCCCCGGAGGGAGGGCTTCAAAAATGGGCATGTCCGTTTGTCCGGGCGCCCGAAGGGCATGTCCGGCACCAGGGCATGGCGCGGACTTCCCCGCACTGGACATGTCCCGCGCCCAGGGCCAGGACTGGGCACAATCCACAAATGCCCACGGTCCGGCTCGAAGAATGGGCATGTCCCCGGAGGGAGGGCTTCAAAAATGGGCATGTCCGTTTGTCCGGGCGCCCGAAGGGCATGTCCGACGCCAGGGCATGGCGCGGACTTCCCCGCACTGGACATGTCCCGCGCCCAAGGCCAGGACTGGGCACAATCCACAAATGCCCACGGTCCGGCTCGAAGAATGGGCATGTCCCCGGAGGGAGGGCTTCAAAAATGGGCATGTCCCCTCGGGGCACACAAAAAGGTGGCCGCCCCCGAGGGGACGGCCACCTTCAAGCTACAAACTGCCTGGCCTCAGGGAGCTGACTCCTTGAGGATCACGGGCAATTAGTTGCCGGTCAGCTTCTCGCGCAGAGCGGCAAGAGCCTCGTCCGAAGCAAGCGTGCCTGCACCGGTCTCGGCTGCAGCCGGCTCGGAGGAGTAGCTGGTGGTGCCGGAATCGCTCTCACCGGACGTTGCAGCTGCAGCGTCGTCGGCAGCGTGCTGGGCAACCTGCTTCTTGTGTGCTTCCCAGCGGGTCTGGGCGTCAGCGTACTGCTGCTCCCAGGCTGCGCGCTGGTTCTCGTAGCCTTCAAGCCACTCGTTGGACTCCGGGTCGAAGCCCTCCGGGTACTTGTAGTTGCCCTCTTCGTCGTACTCTGCGGCCATGCCGTAGAGAGCCGGATCGAATTCGGTGCTGTCGGCGTCGACGCCCTCGTTGGCCTGCTTGAGGGAGAGCGAGATGCGGCGGCGCTCGAGGTCGATGTCGATGACCTTGACGAACAGCTCGTCACCAACGGAGACAACCTGCTCGGCCAGCTCAACGTGGCGCACGGCGAGCTCGGAGATGTGGACCAGGCCTTCGATGCCGTCTTCAACGCGAACGAACGCGCCGAACGGAACGAGCTTGGTGACCTTACCCGGAACAACCTGGCCGAGGGCGTGGGTGCGGGCGAAGGTCTGCCACGGATCTTCCTGCGTAGCCTTGAGCGACAGGGAGACGCGCTCGCGGTCCAGGTCGACCTCGAGAACCTCGACGGTGACTTCCTGGCCAACTTCGACAACCTCGGACGGGTGGTCGATGTGCTTCCAGGACAGCTCGGAAACGTGAACCAGGCCGTCTACGCCGCCCAGGTCCACGAAGGCACCGAAGTTGACGATGGAGGAAACGACGCCGGGACGGACCTGGCCCTTTTCCAGCTTGTTGAGGAACGTGGAGCGGACCTCGGACTGGGTCTGCTCGAGCCATGCACGGCGGGACAGCACAACGTTGTTGCGGTTCTTGTCCAGCTCGATGATCTTGGCTTCGATCTGCTGACCGATGTACGGAGCGAGGTCGCGCACACGGCGCATCTCGACGAGGGATGCGGGCAGGAAGCCGCGCAGACCAATGTCGAGGATAAGACCACCCTTGACAACCTCGATGACGGTACCGGTGACAACACCGTCTTCTTCCTTGACCTTCTCGATGTCGCCCCAGGCACGCTCGTACTGAGCACGCTTCTTGGAGAGGATCAGGCGGCCTTCTTTGTCTTCCTTGGTGAGCACCAGGGCTTCGACCTGATCGCCAACGGAGACGACGTCTCCGGGGTCAACGTCGTGCTTGATGGAAAGCTCGCGGGAGGGAATGACACCTTCGGTCTTGTAACCGATGTCGAGCAGGACTTCGTCGCGGTCGACCTTGACGACGGTACCTTCGACGAGGTCTCCGTCGTTGAAGTACTTGATGGTGGCGTCGACAGCTGCGAGGAAGTCCTCAGCGGTACCGATGTCGTTAATGGCGACTACGGGGGTACCGGGCTTCTCGGTGGAGGTGATGGTCATGTAGTAGGGGCTCCGTTGTGGATAGTGAGTCGGTCAGGCAAACCGCTTCGCCGGCATTATGGAATGCAGGCCAAGAGCACGGCGTCACAGCAAGCGTTCCGCCGGGTCATCCTGATTTTGTGGATTGTAGATGCGCGCACGTAGTACGCGCCTGTTTAGTCTAGTCGTTTACGCGAACGCCGGTCAAAGCGTCCGGGGCTTTCGCACCGCCGGACGCCTAGAAGTGCGTGAGACAGTGCGGTGAACGTTCGACGGCGAACATGAGCCGCGCTGTCAGCGCCGCCCCGGCCGTGTGTTCGGTGATCCGGCCGGCGGCTTTCAGGGTCACGGGGCAGACGGCGCCCAGATAGATCGAGCCAAGGTCCGCGACATCCAGCGACAGGTCCGGCGCGGCCTCCGGGGCCGGCGTCACCGTGGCCTCTCCCCCGCTGACTGTGAGGGCGAAGGTGCCGGCCGCGAAGCCGAGGCTGTCGCGCACGGCGAGGACCAGGGACCCGTCGGCGGAGAAGCGCCGGGCCCCCAGGGCCTTCTGCACGTCGAGTATCCGCAGCCAGAGCATGTCCCGGGCGTCCGAGGCTTCCACGCAGCGTGCATCCCGGAGCGCCCATAGCAGCGGGTCGTCGACCGGCGCTTCGTCCCACGTCACGCGTTCGACGAGATCGATGGCTCCGAGGTATTGCCACAGTTCCAGGTAGGCGTCGCGGGTGGCCGCCACCAGGTCGACGACCTCCATCGTGTAGGGGGTGCTGGACCAGCCGCCGAACTTGTAGGACACGTAGCCGTCCACGTCGCCGTCGGGTCCGTAGTGCAGCGCCACCTTGACCTTCGGGTCCTCACCGTCTTCGCGGCTGATGGAACCGGAGGCGAACTGCCGGTAGAACTCGTGCCGGCCTATGGAGCCCGGCGTCTGGCGGTGCACGCGGTCGAAGATCTCCGGGGCCAGCTCAAGGAGAACCTTGGGATCGGCCACCTCGACACTGCCGACCGGGGTGTGGTTCACCACGAAGCGGGCACTGGTGTCGACCTTGATCGACTGCTCCGACGTCGCGACACCGAAGCCGAAACGGCCGTAAATGGACGCTTCTGAGGCGGTCAGTGCGGCCATCGCCAGGCCCTCCTGCTGTGCCAGCCCCAGTTCCTCGGCCATCATGCGGCGCAACAGCCCGCGGCGGCGGTGCGAGGTCCGCACGGTTACGGCAGTCACGAGCCGGGTGTCCACCAACCGCCCGAAACCGACGTTGAGCGTCTTGGTCATCGTGCCGAAAGTCGCCACCGGCACGTCGGCGCCGAGTGCGTGGTCGGCGACAGGCCCGGTTTGGTAGGCGCCGGTCATCACGCGCCCGTCGGCGCGCTGCATCTCGAGGCCCCTGTCGACGCGTTCATCGCTGCGGCGGGCATCGTGGAAGCCGAACGCTACGGCCCGCATCCAGGCGACGGACTCCGGGTACGCCGGCTCGTCCTTGGCCGCCGGCTTGAAACGCCTGATTTCGTACTGCTCTGCCACGCGCTTCTCCCCCTGGGAATCCCTGCCACTTTGAACGAACTGAAATAGCCTAACCGCACCGGAACGCGGAGACCGGCTGCGGGGCCGGCCCCCGGAAGACCGGGAGCCGCGGCCCGCGCCTGGATGCCTGCCTAGTGCCCCGCCTCGTACCAGCTGGAGCCGATGCCGATCTGGACGTCCAGCGGAACGCTGAGGTCCGCGGCCGAGCCCATTTGCTCGGTCACCAGCTGCTCCACGGCCTCGCGCTCACCCGCGGCGACTTCGAGGACAAGTTCATCATGGACCTGCAGGAGCATGCGCGATTTCAGGCCCCGTGCCGCCAGTTCCGCGTGCACACCCAGCATGGCGCGCTTGATGATGTCAGCCGCCGATCCCTGGATGGGCGAGTTCAGCGCGATGCGCTCCGCATTCTCACGCAGCTGGCGGTCGGTGCTGGTCAGGTCCGGGAGGTAGCGCCGGCGCCCCTCGATGGTGGCGGTGTAGCCGTCGATCCGGGCCTGGTCCACCACGCCGCGAAGGTAGTCGCGGACGGCGCCGAACCGGTCGAAGTAGTCCTTCATGAGGGTCCGCGCCTCGTCGACGGAGATCTCCAGCTGCTTGGACAGACCGAACGAGGTCAGCCCGTACGCGAGGCCATAGGACATCGCCTTGACCTTGGACCGCATGGCGCTGGTCACCTGGTCGGTGGGCACATGGAAAATGTTAGAGCCCACGAACCGGTGGAGGTCTTCGCCGTCCTTGTAGGCCTGGATCAGGCCGGCGTCGCCCGAGAGGTGCGCCATGATGCGCATTTCGATCTGCGAGTAGTCCGCGGAGAGCAGGCACTCGTAGCCCTCGCTGACCACAAAGATGCCGCGGACGCGCCGGCCTTCCTCGCTGCGGATGGGGATGTTCTGCAGGTTGGGGTTGTTGGAGGAGATCCGGCCCGTGGCTGCGACGTTCTGCGCGTACGTGGTGTGGATCCGGCCGTCTTCCGTGACGGACTTCTTCAGCGACTCCAGCATCTGGCGCAGCTTCGACGACTCCCGGTGCGCCATGAGCTGGACCAGGAATTCGTGCCCGGTCTTTTCCAGCAGGTTTTTGAGTGACGCGGCGTCGGTGGTGTAGCCGGACTTGATTTTCTTGGTCTTCGGCAACTGCAGTTCGTCGAACAGCACGGTCTGGAGCTGCTTCGGCGAACCGAGGTTGACCTCGTGGCCGATCGCGGCGAACGCCAGCTCCTGGGCGTTGTCGATCACCTTGGCGAGATCCGACAGCTGCTCGTCCATGCGGGGCATGTCGATGGCGATTCCCGCGAGTTCCATATCGGCGAGGACGCGGCTGACGGGCAGTTCCAGCGTGGTGAGCAGGTCCTGCGCTTTGCGTTCCGTCAGTTCTGATTCGAAGAAGCGGCTCAGGGCCTGCACGACGGCGGCGACGTGGACCAGCGCGCCCGCAGCGGCGGCGTCGTCGCCGTCGAACGCCAGCTCAAGCTGGCCTTCCTTGGCGGCCTCCGTGGAAACCGCGATGTTGAGGTGATGCTGTGCCAGCTCCGCAAGCTCGTAGCTGCGGCGGTCCGGCTGGATGAGGTAGCCGGAGATCGAGGTGTCATCCACCACGCCTTCCAGTTCCAGGCCGCGCGCGGTCAGGGCCTTCAGGGCAGCCTTGAACCCGTGCATGACCTTCGGTGCGTGGGCGTCGCGGAGCCATGCGGCCAGAACGTTTTCGGCGGCGGCGTCCTGGCTGGCCAGGTCGATATAGACGGCAGCGTCGTCGCGGACGATCGCCACCGCTGCGGCGTCCTCGCCGATCCGGCCGGGCACAACGTCGACCGCCACAGCGGAGCGCTTGCCGGCACCGGCCTCGAGGAACGCGCCAAGTTCGGCTGCGTCCGCCGGGATCACGAAGTCCGGGATGTCGAGGCTTTCCCGCTCGGCTTCGGTGACTTCACTGCCGTAGAGGGCGAAGAGCCGGGTCCGGATGGTCTTGAATTCCAGGGCGTCGAACAGCTCCTCGAGGGCTGCCTGGTCCGGCCGCGGGTCCGCGAGCTCGTCCAGCGTCACTGGCAGATCCAGGTCGGTGTGCAGCCTGTTGAGGCGCCGGTTGCGCTTGACGTCGTCAACGTATTCGCGCAGGGAGTCCCCCACCTTCCCGCCGATCGCGTCGAGGTTCTCCAGGACCCCCTCCAGTCCGCCGTAAAGGTTGATCCATTTCGCTGCCGTCTTGGGGCCGACGCCGGGAACACCGGGGAGGTTGTCCGCGGATTCCCCCACCAGGGCGGCGAGGTCCGAGTACTGGGCCGGGCTGACGAAGTACTTCTCCTGGATGGCGTCCGCGTCCATGCGGGGAATATCGCTGACACCCTTCTTGGGGTACAGGACGAAAACGTTGTCGGTGATGAGCTGGAAGGCGTCGCGGTCGCCTGAGACCAGCAGCACTTCGTAACCGGCCTTTTCCCCCATTGCGGCGAGGGTGGCCAGGATGTCGTCAGCTTCCCAACCGGGCATTTTGATGGTCTTGATGCCCCAGGCGCCCATGACCTTGTCGATGAGGTCGATCTGGCCGCTCATTTCCCGCGGGGTCTCGTTGCGTCCGCCCTTGTACTCGCTGTACTCGGCCTTGCGGTGCGTCGTGTCATCGGAGACGTCGAAGGCGACCGCCACGTGGGTGGGCTTTTGCTCCTTGATCAGGTTGATCAGCATGGACGTGAAGCCGTGGACGGCGTTCGTGTGCTGGCCCGTGGCGGTGGAGAACTTGTCCGCGGGCAGGGCGAAGAACGCCCGGAACGCCATGGAGTGCCCATCGAGGACGAGTAGCCGCGGCTGGTCCGTGATGGGAATCACGGGGGCCTCAGTGGCGGAAACCGACGCCGCGGCCCGGCTGGATTTTCCGGCACGCTTGGCCGCAACCCCTGAATCCGGCTCAGCTGCCAGGAGTTGGTCTGCGGCAGTGTCCGCGGAAAGGGAGGCTGCATTCTCGAGGGCAAGGGCCGGTTTGGTAGTTTCACTCACAGGTGCCAGCCTAGTTCCCATGATGGACAATTTCACGCCCGGCCCGTACGCGGCCGAGCTCGCTGCGGCCGGTGTACCCGAGGACATGCACGATTGGCTGGGCCAGTACGGCGTCGGAGCCCTTGTGGTGAAGATGGGGATCCGCTTCCTCGAGATGAGCCCGGAGCGCACTGTGGCCACCATGCCGGTGGCGGGGAACACCCAGGTGGCAGGCATCCTGCACGGCGGGGCCCACGTGGTCCTGGCCGAAACCCTGGGTTCGTTCGCGGCCGGCATGCATGCCGGACCGGACCGGCAGGCGCTCGGGATCGAGGTCGGGGCGACGCACCACCGGGCGATCTCCGAGGGCACCGTCACCGGCACCTGCACGGCCATTCACCTCGGCCGGACGCTCGCCACCCACGAAATCGTGATGACCGACGAGCTCGGCCGGCGGCTCTCCACCGCCCGGATCACGAACCTGATCCGCGATATCGCGCGCTAGGTCCGCGATAACGCGGAGGGCGACCGGCCCGGCGGCGCCGGATCCGGCTAGGGCCGGGCCGGGAAGCGGTAGCGCAGCTCCACGATGCCCCGGCCCAAGGTGCGGGAAGATGTCAACTCGAGCGGCGGCGTCGGGCCCGCCATAGGCAGCAACTGTTTGCCGCCGCCCAGGACCACGGGAATGACCGAGACAATCAGTTCGTCCAGCAGCCCGGCGTCAGCGAACTGCGCTGCGAGCACGCCTCCACCCACAACCCAGACGTTTCGGCCGCCGGCCGCTTCTTTGAGGTCGTCCACGAACTCGCCTACCGCCCCGCGCACGAACGTCACATCCGCGCCCTTCGGGGCGGCGTGCTCGTGACGGGTGAAGACCCAGGAGGGTGTGCCCGGATACGGCCAGGTGTCCGGTTCGTGCTCCCGAAGCCACGCGTACGTCTCGCCGCCCATGACGATGCAGCCGACGTCGGCCATGAACGCGTCATAGCTGTCCTGTCCGCCCTCAAAGCCGTCGAACTGCAGCAGCCAGGCGAGATTGTCGTCGGCAGTGGCGATGAACCCGTCGAGTGAGGACGCCACGAAGTATTGGAAGCTCACCATGGCCCCAGCCTAGCCACTGCGGTGGCCGGTGTCCCATCCCCCGAACGCAACGGCTGCACGGCCGCGGGGACGTCTTATTTGTGGAAGTAAGGAATGATCAGGTAGAGCCCGAAGAGAATGGCGGCGCCGCACAAAGCGAAGCACGTGTAAGCGAGCGGTCGGGTCCAGGCCGCCGGGGAGGTCCGGGTGTCCCCCGCGATGGCCGTGAGCCGGACGCCGAGGGAGTAGAGAACTACCACGGTTACAGCGGACACAAGCGTGGCACTCGCCACGCTGAACAGTTCCAGCCATTTCATCGCTGGGCACCGCCGTTCTTGATCGACTTGGTGGCGGACTTTTTCTTGCGGAACTGCACGGCCTGGCCGACTTCCTCGATCTCGACGGCGTTGTTGCTGCCCACAGGCGACTTCCGTGAGCGCACAAACATGTAGGCCACTGCGGCGGTGCCGGCAGTTGCCGCGATGATCACGCCTACGACCCCGGTCTGCACGAGCAGAGCCGTCAGCGCGCCCATGATTCCGGCGGCCGGCAGCGTGAACAGCCAGCCAATGGCAATCCGGCCGGCGGTTCCCCACCGCACCGTAGTGCCGCGGCGTCCCATGCCGGAGCCCACGACCGAGCCGGAGGCCACCTGCGTGGTGGACAGGGCGAAGCCCAGGTGCGAGGACGCCAGAATGGCTGTGGCGGTGCTGGTCTCGGCGGCAAAGCCCTGGGCGGGCTTCACTTCGGTGAGTCCCGAGCCCATGGTGCGGATGATCCGCCACCCGCCGGAATACGTGCCGATCGCGATGGCGAAGGCACAGGCGGTGATAACCCACCACTCCGGACCGGAGCCGGCAGGCTGGAGGCCGGCGGAGATCAGGACCAGGGTGATGATGCCCATCGTCTTCTGGGCGTCGTTGGTGCCGTGGGCCAACGCCACGAGGCTGGACGTGAAGACTTGACCGGTCCGGAATCCGCCGCGCTTCTGCGTGAGCTTGTCCCCGGTTTCGGGGTCATGGCGGGCGGTCAGGCCATACGCCAGCCGCGTGCACAAGTAGGCTACGCCGCCCGCGATGATCGGGGCGAACACCGCGGGAAGAATGATCTTTTGGAGAATTGACTCGAAGTTGATCGCGTGGATGCCGATACCGGCAATCGCGGCCCCGATCAGGCCGCCGAAGAGGGCGTGGGAGGAACTGGACGGCAGGCCCTTGAGCCAGGTGATCATGTTCCAGAGGATGGCGCCCATCAGCCCGGCGAAGATGATGTCCGGGGTGATCTGGACCCCGTCCGAGCCTTCCTTGATGATGCCGCCCGAGACGGTCTTGGCGACTTCCGTGGAGAGGAACGCTCCCACGAGGTTCAGCACCGCCGCGAGGGCAACTGCTGTTTTCGGTTTGATGGCGCCGGTCGCGATGGGGGTAGCCATGGCGTTCGCGGTGTCATGAAATCCGTTGGTGAAGTCGAAGAACAGCGCCAGCGATATCACTAGCGCCACCATTACGGTGATTTCCACCTGTTGCCCAATCTGAAGTGTTCACGGTCGGCAGTTCCACATCCCCGTTGCTGCATGGCCACGACGTCCATTCGGGGTCCATCCGAACGAACTCGCGGTGGCGCTAACGCGATTTGAAACCTTATCGATGGTACGTGGGAAAGACGGCTGGGCAAAACATGCCAGAAGTCCCTAAATTCAGTCCTCCTGTGCGGCACGGGCCTTCACGGTGGCGGTGCGGTGCCGGTCACAGCGGGCACCGCCCGGCTCCGCCGGCTGCGGCCCAGCTCAGACGGCCCGGCGGACGTCCGGCGCCGGGCCCGCGCCGAGCATCGAAGCGATCCTGTCCTCCAGTGCCGCTAGCGTCGCCTCGGGCAGCACGATGAGCCCGTCGAGTTCCCGGCGGGCGCGGCGGTAGGCCGTCTGCCGCTCGGCGGGAGTTGCGGCCGCGTCCGACGCTATCCGCAGAAGTTTCCGGGCTGTCTCGAGCCGCTGGCGTTCGGGACCGGTGAACTTGCTGTCCCTGATCCGTTTGGCTTCCCGTTCGGCGACGTCGAATGCGAGCTCAAAGCTGGTCACGGCCGCACGGTACTCCGCAAGCCGCGCGGCGGTCCTGACTTCCGCCGGGGCGGCGGGGCGCAGCCCGTCGGCCTCGCGTTTGGCCCGGAGGAAGGCCACGGTGAGGGGCTCCCGGACATCCGTCATGACCGGGTAGTCGATCAGCTTTCCCACGTCGAGTTCGTAATCCAGCCAGCGTTGGTTGACGGTGTCGTGCGCCTTCATGAGGGCCAGCACGTCGGCCTGGCTGGCCTGCTCTGCCTGCGCCGCCTGGTTCTTGAGCGTATAAAGCTCCACGCGGCGGCGGTGCCGGCGTTCGGCGGCTTTGGACCAGGACCGCGCCCACCCCCCGGCCAGTCCGCTCAGGGGAAAGACGAGCCACCAAAAGTGGGTGATGAAATTGAAGAAGGGGTCCACGGCATCATCCTCCCATCCGTTGGCGGCGCCGGAAAGCCCCCGCCAAAAGGGGGCTCTCCGGCCCGTTCCGGGACCTTGCCGGCACGGGTTGCTTGCCGGGCGGTCAGTCGCCGTGCTTGACCTTATGCACCTTCGTCACGATGGTGGGGCACGGCACGTTCAGGAGTACAGCGTGCGCGGTGGAGCCGAGCACGGTCCGGGAGAACCCGCCACGTCCGCGACTTCCAATCACCAACTCCCTGGCGTCGGCGGCGATATCCACGAGGGCCTTCGCCGGTTCGGTGTTCGTCTCAAGGCGCTGATGGACCACCAGGTCGGGGTATTTGTCGCCGAGCCCGGCGACCGACTCGGCGAGAACAATCCGGTCCTCTTCGACGATGCTCTCGGCGAGACCACTGGTCGGCAGCTGCTTCTCGACCCACCGGGCAGGGCTCTTGAACGCGAGGACCACGGTGAGCTCGTCTCCACCCCGGTCAGCTTCGGCGGCCGCGAAGGCGACGGCCTGCAGCGACTCCTCGGAGCCGTCCACGCCGACCACGACGCCCTTTGCCCCGGTGGCCGGTTTCGCCGGCACGACGGCTACCGGGCATTCCGAGGCCGAGACAACCTGCAGGGCCCGGTCCGTCATGGGACCGCCGCCCATCCAATGTTTGTCATGGCCGCCAACCACGATCATGGCTGCCTCCTTGGAGACTTCCCGGAGCACCGAGCCGCCGCTGCCATGACGGAGCTGGATGTCGACAGTGACGTCCGGGGCCTGTTCACGGGCGGCCGTCTCAGCGTCCCGAAGCAGGTCCATCCCCGATTCCCGGATGATCTCGTGGTACTGAAAATCCGGTGACATCCAGCGGTCGTCCACCGCGTGGACGACCGTGACCGGGAGCTTGTCCCGGGCGGCCCGGTCAAGGGCCCAGGCCAGGGCGGCGCTGCTGCCCGCGGACCCGTTGATGCCGACGATGATTGCTTTGCTCATGCTGATTCCTGCTTTCCTGGAATGCACACCGGCCTAGAATCCGGTGGGCTCGGTCTCGAACTCCGGTTCGCGGGGCGGGCGTTCATGGTGCACCGGACGCAGCGCTGCGGTGTGTTCCAGCCAGATGAGGGCGTCGTAGCGCTCCCCCATCCGGGTCGGAACGTAGTTTCCGGCGTCCCGTTCCGGGCGGTAGACGACGCCGATCGCCCGGTGTCCGAGCCATGTCGAAAGCCACGGCCCGGTCCTGTCGTCGCCGAACACCAGCACTGAGGGCACCCCCAGGGCCTGATGCAGGAAGTCTTCGTGGCTGCCCGGGCGCGCTTCCGGCACCGTCAGGATGCGTTCGGGGCGGCCCCACCCGTCGGAGGCGAGCACGGAGCCGCGGTGGGATGCGAAGCCGACCAGCAGCACGCCTTCGCCCGCGTGGCGTTCGCGCAGCAGCTGCCCGACGTTGACCAGGCCGTCCTGCGCCATGTCGGTGGCCCGGGCATCGCCGATGTGTGTGTTGTGTTCCCAGATCAGTCCCTTCGACGCCGGCCCGAGGTGCCTGCTGACCCGGTCGATGGTGTCGGCCATATGGTGGTCGCGGACGTTCCAGGACTGCCTGTCGCCGCGGACCATGATGCGGTAGTAGTGCTCGGCGTTGGCCGCGACTTCAGCGTTCTGGACGGCGTCGAAGGCGTCCTCCTCCTGCCGGCCGGGGCTGAAGGCCCGGTTCCTGACCTCGGTCAGGAGGGCCACGACGTCGGGCTCGCAGGACTGCGGCACCAGCCGCGTGCTCCAGGCGTACTGGTGCGGGTCCTCGTGGTGGGGCAGGAAGCACTGCCAGGCGCGCTCCGCCGCGGGGACGGCGTCGGGAACGTTCGCCTGCAGCCAGCCGATGATTTCGCGCAGCGAATCCCAGAGCGAGTAGACATCCAGCCCGTAGAAGCCGACACGTTTGTCCAGCGGCCTGGCCAGGTTCCAGCTGCGCAGCCAGTCCAGGAACGCCGCGACTTCCTCGTTGGCCCACATCCAGGTTGGCCAGCGTTCGAAGCCGGCCAGCAGCGCGTGGACGCCCTGGTCCTTCCCCTCCTGGCCGCGGACCCATCGGTTGATCCGCCGGCAGTCGGGCCAGTCCCCTTCCACCCCAATCCAGTTGTAGCCTTCCTCCGCGATGAGCCGCCTGCTGAGGGTGTCGCGCCAGGTGTAGAACTCGTGGGTGCCGTGGGAGGCGTCGCCGATGGCGACAAAACGGCAGTCGGCCGCGCGCCGCACGAGGCCGTTGAGGTCCCGATCGGTTTTCAGCGGCCGGGCGAGATCGTGGACCTCCTTCAACACGGTGGTCCGGGTGACGGCCTCGGGGTTCATCGCGGATCCTCGATGTCGATCGTCTCCAGGTATTCGGGCACCCTGGCCCGCCAGCCGAGTTCGCGTTTGATCCTGATACGCAGGGCGTCGGACGCGTCCGGGTCACCGTGCGTGATGTAGGTCATCCGGGGCGCAACTTCTGACGCCCTCATCCACGCGATGATGGCGTCGCCGTCGGCGTGCGCGGACAGGCTTTCCATCTGGATAACCTCGGCCCGCACCTTGACGTCTTCCCCGTAGATGCGCAACTCGCGTTCACCGGCAGCAAGGGTGGCCCCCCGCGTGCCGCTGGCCTGGTAGCCGCTGAGGATGATGGCGTTTTTCGGGTCGGGGCCGTACGCCGCGACGTGGTGCAGGATCCGTCCGCCCGTCAGCATGCCGCTGGCCGAGATGATGATCATGGGGCCGCCGCGCAGGTTCAGCAACTTGGATTCGTCCACGGTGCGGGTGAGTTTGGCCAGTTTGTACATGTCCACGTATTCCTCCCGCTTGAGCCGGTGTTCTTCGGGGTGGCGCTGGTACATTTCGGAGGCGTCGATGGCCATGGGGCTGTTGAGGTAGACCGGGATGCGAGGAATCGCGCCCTTGCGCAGGAGCCGGGACAGGTACAGCATCAGCGTTTCGGCCCGGCCGACGGCGAACGCGGCAAACATGATGACCCCTCCGCGTTTCGCGACCCGGTTGATGATCTCTCCCAGCAGCTTCTCCGGATCCTCAGTGGAGTGTTTCCGGTTGCCGTAGGTTGATTCGGTCACCAGGATGCCGGTTTCGCCGAGCGGGCGGGGCGGATACATGAACGGGTCATCGGCCCGGCCCAGGTCCCCGGTGAAGTGCACCGACTGGGAGCCAACCCGGACGTGCACCTGGGCGGCCCCCAGGATGTGCCCGGCCGGCACGAACGTCAACTCCATGCCACCGCCAAGGTCAAGGGGCACATCAAACCCGACGATTTTGAATCTGTTGAGGGACGCGACGGCGTCCGCAGCCGTGTAGAGGGGCAGGGCGGGATCATGCGCGGATGACCCCCGCTGTGAGGCATACCGGGCCTCCTCCTCCTGCAGGTGGCCGCTGTCCGGCAGGATGAGTTTGCATAGGTCTGTGGTGCCGGCCGTGGCGTACACGGGGCCGCCGAACCCGCCCCTGACCAGAGCAGGGACATATCCGGTGTGGTCCAGGTGCGCGTGGGTCAGCACCACGGCGTCGATGGACCGCGGCGGCACCGGAAAGGGCGCCCGGTTGCGCTCGCGGCTGCGCTTATAGCCCTGGAAGAGTCCGCAGTCCACCAGCACGCGCCCGCCGCCGGCGTCGATCAGGTAGCGTGAACCGGTCACGGTGTCGGTGGCACCAAGGAAGTTCAGGCTCGGCTGCTGGTGCTTCATGGCGCCCCCGTGGACCTTCTTCTTGCGTAAATTGTGCGTTAATTGCGCGCGAACCTGTGACCTGCGCGAACCTGTGACCAGCGCGAACCTGTGTCCTGAACGACCCCAGAGAAGTGCGCGGACCCGCGGCTCGCGGTGTACGCCCCAGCTTCCGCCCGGGCCTGCCGGGTGCCAAGGGCCAAAAGTCACCTCCGGGCCGGCGCCGGCCGCCGCCGCGGCCTCCGCGGCACGCGTCCAGGCGGGGCCGCCCCCGGTAGGATTTCTTGATGGGCCCGGCCGGGCCCGAGGCCGGCAGCCCGGCACCGCCCAGCACAGCGCAGCCCAGTGGCAAGGACACACCATGAGCACCAAATCCGCAGGGCCCAGGCGTCCCGACCGCCCCTGGACCCGCCACTACAGCCCCGGGGTTCCCGCCAGCCTCAAGCTCCCGGAAGGGTCCCTCGTTGACCTGATGGACTCGTCGGTCCGGCGCTACGGGAAGAAGACCGCACTGGAATTCTTCGGAGCGCGTACCAGCTACCGGGACCTCGGCACCGCCATCAACAGGGCGGCCGCGGGCCTGAGGAAGCTCGGCGTCCGGGCCGGTGACCGGGTGGCGCTGGTCCTGCCGAACTGCCCGCAACACATCATCGCTTTCCACGCGGCACTGCGCCTGGGCGCCGTGGTCGTCGAACACAACCCCTTATATACGGACCGTGAGCTGCGCCACCAGTTCGAGGACCATGGCGCCACCGTCGCCGTTGTCTGGGACAAGGCCGTGGACAAGGTCCGCCAACTGCCAGCCGACGTCGGGCTGCAGAGCATCGTCTCCGTTGACCTGATTCCGGCGATGCCGCTGCTGCAACGGGTCGCGCTGCGGCTCCCCGTGCCGGCGGCCCGCGCCGCCCGCGCCGCCTTGACCGCCGGCAAGCACACGCGCCGGACCGTGGCGCAGCCGGCGCGCCGGACCGTGCTGGCGTGGAAAGACCTCCTTGGCGCAGGCGACCTGAAGAAAAAGCATCCGCGCCCGGCCGCCACTGACCTGGCTGTCATCCAATACACGAGCGGCACCACGGGCCGGCCCAAAGGCGCCATGCTGACCCATGCCAACCTGCAGGCCAATGCCGCGCAGGGCCGCGCCTGGGTGCCGGGGCTCAAGGACGGCCGGGAAACCGTGTACGCGGTGCTGCCGATGTTCCACGCCTACGGCCTGACGCTGTGCATGACGTTTGCCCTGAGCATCGGCGCGAGGCTGGTGCTCTTCCCTAAGTTCGACGTCGACCTCGTGCTGAAGGCACACAGGAAGTCGCCTGCCACATTCCTGCCGGCGGTGCCGCCGATCTACGACCGCATCGCCGCCGCAGCCGCCGAGCGCGGTATCGCGCTGGACAGCATCCGCTTTTCCATCTCGGGGGCGATGAACCTGCCGACGGCGACGGTGGACACGTGGGAGAAGGCGACCGGGGGCTACCTGATCGAGGGCTACGGGCTGACGGAAACCTCGCCCATCGCCTTGGGCAACCCCTTCGGTCCCAGCCGGAAACCGGGAACCGTGGGGGTCCCGTTTCCCCTGACGGACATTCGTGTGGTGGACCCGCGGAACGTCCTCCTGGACCGCGCCCCGGGAGAGGAGGGCGAGCTCCTGGTCCGCGGCCCGCAGGTCTTTGCCGGCTACTGGAACCGGCCGAAGGAGACCGAGGAGGCGCTGCTGGAGGGCGGCTGGTTCCGGACCGGTGACATCGTATCGGTAGATAAGGATGATTTCGTGACCGTCCGGGACCGGATCAAGGAACTGATCATCACGGGGGGCTTCAACGTCTCCCCCACGGAAGTTGAAGATGTCCTCTCCGGGTACCCCGGTGTCCGGGACGTGTGCGTGGTGGGACTGCCCCGCCCGGGCGGCGGCGAAGACGTGGTTGCCGCCGTCGTCCCTTCCGCGGGCTCCGGCCTGGACCCGGAGGCGCTGCTGGCGTTTGGCCGGGAGAACCTGGCCGCCTACAAGGTGCCGCGCCGCGTTGCCGTGGTGGATGAGCTGCCGCGTTCGCTGATCGGCAAGGTCCTGCGCCGCGAGATCCGGGACACGCTCGTGGCCGGCCGGTAGCTTACCTCCGGCCGGCCACTGGTGCGCTCAGTGTCCGGACTCCTCAGTGTCCTGAATCGTCGGGGCCCGGGGTCGTCGCGGTTGTGCCGCTGCCCGAATCATCGCCGCCTTCCTCATGCGAGTGCGTCCCGCTGTCCCCCGCGGACGGTTCAGGCTCCGCCGGTTCCGGTTCGCGGGACATGTCCACTCCCTCCCCCGTGGTTGAACGGGGAGCCAGCGTCACGTCCGCTGGCTGGACCCCGGCGCCGCGGGCCATGCCGTTCCGCACGGATTCCACCAGCGAGTCGCTGAGCAGTGGTCCCGTGTACGTGACCGTCAGGGCTCCGCCATCCACCGACGTGCCGTAGTTCCCGAGCGCGTCCGAGAGAATGCCTTCCCTGGCGATGGAAGCGGCCAGGACTGCCGGATCGGCGGCAGCGACGCTGAACTGGAGGTCGTGGACCAGGACTGAGGCGACGTGGACATGCTCCACTCCGGGGTAGCTGCCCTCCGGGCCGAAGGCGCGCTCCGCCAGTCTCTCGGCGTCGTCGCTGGTGCTTCCGGGCGGAAGCGCCAGGATCAGTTCCGGCGCGAGGTGCTCCAGGATCGCTGGTTCGAGCACGTCCGGGGGGATGTCGGAAAGGACGATGCCGCCGGCAGCCGCGGTCTGCTCGAGCCGTGCGCGCGGCGCGCCTGGCGTTCCGCCCGCGGCGGGGTGGATGGCAATGACGGCGCGGCGTCGAACCATCAGCCCGTCGTGGCTCACGGCCGGGCGGCCGTTGCCGACGTCGGTCCCCGTCTCCAGGGACACGGGCGCGGCGCTCTGCACGGCTCCGGCGGTCGGCGCTGCCGTCGGCGAGGGCTGGGCCGGGGCCGGCGGTCCGCCTGTGCAGGCGCTCAGCGCCAGTACAAGCAGGGCCGCCGCGCCCAGCGTCCCAACGCGGCCCATCTCAGGTCCCCGCCGGCAGTCCGGGCCGGTACACCGGCGGGAACGCGTCCAGAGCAGTGGTGTCCAGGGTCGGCGGGTCGGAAGTGATGGGGTCGTTGGTGCGGAGGTCGCCCACGGAGAACTGCACCATCATGTCGTGGTCCTCATGGACCAGGTTGTGGCAGTGGATCATGTAACGCCCGCCCCCGCCGGTACCTGTGTCGAACTGCATGAGGGCGGTGATGGACTCGTTCTCGCCGGCGTAGAAGACATCCTTGGGGCCCTTTTCCCAGGCAAACGGCAGGCCGCCGTTGGTGTTTCTCGCGATGATCTTGGCGTCAATGAGGTGGATGTGCACCGGATGGAACCATCCCCCGGACGCGTTGATGATGGTCCATTGCTCGACGTCGAAGGGCTGGGGGTTGCCGAACAGCTTGGTGAACCCGGACTTCTCCACGTCGGCCCACGTGACGCCGTTCACGGTCCACTGTCCATGGTCCCGGAAGAATTTCAGTTCGCGCTTCGCCTTCGCCATCGCCGGGGTGAGGCTCATGGTGGGGATGCCCCCCTTGGAGGCGTTGACGGAGCCGCCGTCGTCCAGGGTGGCCGGGATGCTGGAAATGGAGCCGGCCCCGGACCCGGAGTCGGCCACTACCTGGAAGCGCATGATTTTGTTGGTGTTCGCGAAGTCGATGTTGTTCTTGTTGCTGAGGTTCCGCAGCTCGATCAACTGGCCGGTCCGGTATTTCCGGAAATCGATAAGCACCTCATAGCGTTCCGCGGTGCCCTGCCGCCACGATTTCACGGCCTCCACTTTGGGCGTCATGCCGGCGTCTGTTGCGACCACGTAGACGGGGTCTCCGGTGGAGAGCGTGGGCCGGTAGGACCGCGAAATAGAGGCGTCGAGCACCCGGAAGCGGTAGATCCGGGGCTTGACCTTCATGGTCGGCCACGGCACGCCGTTGACCATGATGATGTCCCCCCACAGGCCTTTGACGTCGTTGTCGTTGTAGGCGAGCGAGCCGTCGGCGTTGAACATGGCATCCGAGATCATCAGGGGCACGTCGAATTCCCCTTGCGGCAGTTGGGCACGCTCATACTTGTCGGACAGGGGGTAGAAGGCCGCGAGTCCTGAATAGACGTTCTGGGCGGTGATGTGATGCTTGTGGTCGTGGTACCAAAGCGTCCGGGCCGTCTGCCAGTTGGGGTACCGGTAGTTCTTGACGTTGCCCGGGACGGTGATGTCGTTGGCGTAGCCGTCGTACTGCGGCAGCGACGCTGAGCCGTGCAGGTGGGTGACGGTATCAAAGCGGGCCGGCTGAACCAGCCCGGCGGCGGGCAGCGCGTTGCGGATCCGCACCTCGATCCGGGTGCCCTGGGTGGCCCGGATGGTCGGGCCGGGGAAGATGCCGTTGTAGCCCGCCACGGTCGTGTTCAGTCCGGGCACGAACTGGGCCTGGCCGAGCTTCTGGGTGAGGGCGTACCGGGCGAACGGACGGGCCGGGTCGCCGTCGTCGAAGCCCGTCTCGAAGGGGACGAGCTCGGGCGGGCGGCGAAAGACTCCCGCATAGGGAACAGGCATGTTCTGGGGTGCAAGTTGGCTGGCGGTGACCGGCGTCGCGGCCGGCGCGCTGGTGCCCGTCGTCGGGATGTCGTCGTCGCCGCCTTTGAAACCGGCAAGGCCGAGGGCGCCGACAGCGCCCAGTTTGAAGATCTCTCGTCGTGTAGTCATGGCCCCTCCAAGTGGGCAATAGTGCTGTATACCGTGTCGAAAAGTGGCTTTCCAACAAGTGAGGAAGCCGGCTGGCGGGCCGTAGCGGCCCCGCCAGCCGGCGTTCTCAGACTGCTGTTACAGTGCTGTTCCCGTGGTGAATGTCCACGAACGGCTGGGCAACGGGTTGCCTGCCAGATCGCGGATCCGGGTGGTGCCACCGGTGATGATGACCCTGTACTGCGTGCTGGCGAGAAGCGTCGCACTGGGGTTGATTGTCAGCACCCTGGTTGTGGCGTTGTACGTCACCGCGACCGCGATGTCTGCCCCGGTGGAGGCCCGCACGATCCGGACACTGCCTGCAGTGGTGTACCCGGTGATGGGCTCACTGAACGTCACCGTCGTGTTGCTGTTCCGCAGCACCCCAATGGCTCCCGCAGCGGGGGTCGAGGAGGTGATGACCGGAAGAGGTCCCGACGTGAACGTCCACGTGCTCGTCGCCATCGTGTTGCCCGCAAGGTCACGGACGCCGGAGACGGTCACGGTGTAGAGGCGGTCTGCCGGCAGCGTTGCCACCGGGTTGAGCGTCGCGACGCGGGTCAGCGGGTTGTAGGTTACGACGGCGGCGATCGCCGTGGTGCCCTGCCGCAGTTGGAAGTTCGTTCCCGTCACCCCCGTCACCGCTTCGCTAAACGTAGCCGTCACGTTGGCGCCCTGGCTGACCGACAATGCCCCCGGTGCAGGGGACCGCGCGGTCAGGGTGGGAGCCACGAATTCGGTACGTGGTGTCACCGCTGCGGTGCGGGCTGAGAATCCGCCCGTACCCACTGCGTTGACGGCGGCGACGTCGAACGTGTACGCCGTCCCGTTCGTCAGGCCCGTCACGACGACGCTTCCGACGTTTCCGCTGACTGCCTGAGTCTTGAACAGGGCAGTTCCGGCGAAGGCCCGCACCGAGTAGCCGGTGATGGTGGATCCGCCGGTGTTCGTCGGAGCGGTCCACCTCACGGTCACCGAGGCATTCCCTGCCGAGGTCGTCCCGATGGTGGGCGCTCCCGGTACGGTGGCCGTCGTCGGGCTCACTGTGTTGGAGAGTGCCGAGAACGGGCTGTCACCGAGGGCGTTGCTGGCCAGCACCTGGAACCGGTACTGGGATCCGTTCGTCAGACCCGTAACCACCAGGCTGGTGGCGCCTGCCGGGGCGGTGCGCAGGGCACCGACCTGGACGCCGGCCGGGTTAGTCGTCACGTCGAGCACCTTCACGGAAAAGGCGTCTGCAGGGCCGACCGTCGGGGCCGTCCAGCGAACCGTTGCCTGCCCGGGGCCGGCGGTTGCCGTGCCGATGACCGGAGCGCCTGGCAGTACGGTGTCGGAGAACTGCAGGAACTCGATGTTGCGGATCGTGTCCGTGCCATCGACTCCAACGTTGTCCACCACCGTGGTGGTTGAGCCAGCCGAACCGATGGTGCCGGTGCCGCCTGTCGTGGTGATGGTGTAGTTGGCCCGCGGTCCGGAGAAGATCGCGACGTCCCGGTTGCCCGCGGTTTCGAGGGCGGTGGGGGTTACGAGTTCGCGGACAGCCACCAGGTTCCCCGGGTTGACGACGCCGGCCGCTACTGCGGCCGCCAGGGTCTGAGGGTTACCTGCCTGGTACGGGCGCTCCATGAGGTCGGTCGTGCCGATCTCCGCACCTGCGTCGTCCCGCACGCTGATGCGGATCTTCAGGTACCGGTCGCCGTCGATGACATCGTTGCCGCCGCGGCCTTCGAGCTTGTCGCTGCCGAGGCCGCCGACAAGGATGTTACCGTCGCCCCAGACCGGACCGGTCAGGGGGCAGACGCCCATCGGTGAGAGTGCTTCGACCGGTGCAAGCGGGGTGGTCGGTGCAGGCAGGATAGCCTGCAGGCCGGCGATCCGGTTGATGCCCGTCTGGTCGAGGACGTCGCAGCCACTGAAGCCTGCACCACCTACGGTGCTGGGCACTGCGTCGTCACCTCGGATGACGTCGTCAAACTTGGAGCCCGAGTTGGCCTCCACTTCCTGCCACCGGTCGCGGTTGACCACGACGGGCAGCGGAACGCCAACGAGGTTGTTGTTGATCTTCATGTCGTCGTCGGCTGCCACGGTGTCGTACTGGTGCGAGGCCCAGTCGAAGCCGGCTGCACCGGCGTAGCGGTCGATCGCAGCATTGCTCGTCATGATGTCGTCGCCGCCCTCGGCGTCGTAGTCGTTCTCTCCAACCTGTCCGACGAAGATGTCGTTTCCGGGCTTCGTCTGGGCCGGGTCATCGAAGAACGGTGCGCCGTGATCGCCGATCAGCAGGTCCTGGCCGGATCCGCCTTGGATCCAGTCGTCGCCGCCGTCACCGAACGTGGCATCCGCACCGTCACCGGACTGCACGAAGTCGTTTCCTTCGCCGGCAAAGGTTTCGTTGTCGTTGGCGCCGCCGTTGGTGAAGTCCTGGCCGTCGCCGCCCATGTTGATGTCGTCGCCGATACCGGAGTTGAGGTAGTCGTTGCCCGGACCGCCCTTGAGGACGTCGGCCCCCGAGAGATCGGTGATCCGGTCGTTGCCCGTGCCGCCGAGTGCGATGTCGTCGCCGCCGTTGCCTTCAATGACGTCGTTGCCCTCGTTGCCGAGGAACGTGTCGTTGTCGTTGCCGCCGGTGACCCGGTCAGCGTTGGCGGTGCCGTTGTACACCGATTGGCCGTTGATACCGCTCGGATCGACCGTGTTCTTCTCCATGTACTGGATGGTGCCGTCCGGCTTGCGCAGGAGCAGCAGGTTCTCCTTGCACTCGCTGGTCGGATCGTCGGCGACCGTTGCCCCCGAGGCCGTGTAGCCGGTCGGCGTACCGGCCAGGTTGCCCAGCTGGAACTTGCAGTCGGCGGTTCCGAAAGCATCCGCCTTGAGCGAGTGCGCGTTGGTGTTGCGCATGATCATCTCCGCGAAGGAGTTGCTCTCCAGCTGCGACCGCAGGTTCATGCCCGGCGTGCGCGCCAGGTAGTACAGGCGGTCACCGTTCTGCAGGTCGGTCATCTGGTTCTCGAACACGTAGTTGAACGTGCTGCCCAAGAGTCCGCCGAAGAGGTTGGTCTTCTCCGCCAGGCCGCCAACCCAGAGGTCGACCCGGTTCAGGCCGGTCTCCTGAGTGGCCCACGGTCCGGCACTGTTCATGAAGTCGCTCATGTCAGCCGTGGGAGGAGTCGCCAGGGTGCCCGGATCGACGATTGCCTTGGCCGCTGCCCGCTTGCCCGCCAGCGTGGTTTCGCTGGTGATGGTCGGGTAGGTGCCGTAGGCGGCAACAAAGTTGACCAGCGATTCCGGGTGCTTGAGGTTCTGCCCGAAGTCGGCCCAGCTCGTATACGGAGCCAATTGAGCGTCGCCCGTGGCGTCGTTGATCTGGCGCCGCAGCTCATTGAGCGGCGGGACGCCTTCGGAACGTGCACGGGTCATGTTGATCGTCGCCAGGTCCAGGGGAAGACCCAGCAGGTTGTTGCGCAGCGTGCCCGTCACGAACTCGTCGAGTTCGTTGCCGACCTGGTCGCTCATGCCCATGACGATGCTGCCTGCGGCCTCTTCCGAGGTCAGGGACCCCGCCGATCCGCCGTTGGTGTACTCGGGCGGGTTCAGGAAGCCATGGAGCAGGGAAATGGAGTTGTCGGTGCCGTCCGCGTTGGTGCGCGAGATCGTCTCCGTCAGCATAGAGTGGCCGAAGCGGTAGACCGCGTGGGCGAACTCCGCCCTCACGGCCGCGTTGAGGTCCGTGTGGTAGACGTGGAAGGGCTGGATCGCGGGTTGGACCTTGCGGCCGAACTCCTCGAACACCAGGTGCTGGTATTCCATTTCCGTGACGAACCGTGCCGCCTGGAACAGGCGTTCGCCGTTCCAGCCGTTGGCACCGGCAGCCAGCTTCCACTCCGCCAGTGCGGCGACGCCCTTGGCCGAAGTGTCGTTGGTCAGGGTGTTCTCGATGTCCGCGACGAGCCGGTCATGCTCGGAGTGGAACACCTGGTGGATGGTGGTCAGTCCGATGTTTTCGTTGACGCGGCCGTCACCGGCACAGAAGTGCGCGTTGAGCATTTCGTCGTCGTAAGTCCCGGCGGGCTGGTTCGCAAAATCTGCCGAGGCCGTGTTGTCGCTGTCCGGGGTGGGCGCGACGGGCGGCGTGGCAGGGTTGTGGTCCGCGTCCTGCGGCGACGGGTCGGCGTTGTGCGCGATGTCGGTCAGGAACGGGGTGTCGAAGTACCGCACGTTTGCCGGCACCGGGACAGGATTTGCCGTGTTGCCCTCAACGAGTCCGGTCAGCGTGACGTACTGCGGCAGGCCCCGGGCGGGGCCGGGGATGAACTTGCCGTACGGGTCAGCTGCGATCATCGGGATGTTGGTGACGTCCTTGTCCTCGAGCTTGAGGCCAAGGAAGATCGCTGCTTGCGACTTGACGTCCGCCCACGTGGCCATGCCGCCGGCGGTGGGGCCGGCAGGACCGCCCAGGAGCTTGCCGGTTGAAACCGGCCTGCCGGCGGCGTTGTTGATGTACTCCCGCAGGAACACCTGGTGCGAGGGGTGGGACGTGTAGGTCTGGGACTGGTCCACGTAGGGCGAGTCCGTGTTGGCGGCTTCCTGGACGTCATCCGCGGTGCCGAGGATGCCGTCGTTGCCGGGCTGGTTCTGGGCCCGGGTGAGGACCATGAACGCGTTCGGGCTGTTGGGGGCCACTTCGTCACCGGTACCGGCCTTGCCATCAGGGCCTACGGTAATCAGCGGGTCGTCGGCCTTGAGCGGCACGAACACCGTTCCGCCGCCCTTGACCGTCTGGTCCACGCCGTGGTCGAAGAACTGACCGAACAGGGTGAACAGGGAGTTGTACGGCGGGGAGAGGCCGACGTCGGTGGTGACGTTGGGGATGAACAGCGTGTCACCCGTGGGGACGCAGCCGGCCGGCACAGCCTCGACCGGCGGAGTCGCCAAGGGGTCAGGATCAGTGGTGCAGGGGAACAGACCGGGGTTGCCCTGGGTCCGGACCGGGAACCCGGCAGCAGCCACGGCGGCTGGATTGGTGGAGGTCTGGTCCACGATCAGATTGCTGATCTGGCGGGGCTGGGCGTCGAACACATTGCCCGACTTCTGTGCGTAGGAGGACGTGCCGGCAGGGCCGAACCCTGCGGGGACGGCGTCGGCGGTGTTAAACGACGGCGTCGCGTGACGCGGGAATAGCTGATCGGCGGCCCCATACGTTTCGCGGCCCTTGATCAGGTTGTTGCAGGAGCCGTCAACCGTACGGAGGCCGTAGGAGGTGAGGGCGTCCGGGATCTGGTTGGGGCCCGGCCCGACCAGCGCCCCGCAAGGGCCGGTCGCCGACGTCGTATTCGCGACGTGCGCCTCGGCGATCTTGATTTGCTTGAGGATATAGGCCAGGTCGGCCGCGGTGACGGTGAAGCCTGCGCCGACGGGTGCCGGCGCGGCGCTGGCGCCAAGCGCCGTTGTGGTGAGTCCAACAAAACTGAGCAAGGTCATCGCTGTCCCTGCCGCTACTGCGCGGGTCGGCCGGCTAAAGGCACGTCTTTGGCCTTCAACCTTCCTGCATGCGAACAAATTCATTGCACACCTGCCTCTTAGAGTGAGTGATGGTGCAACAGTGCTGGGTGATTCCTTGGGGAAAACTGGGACCGGTCGGTAACTTCGGATCCGGACCGCAGTCCGGTGCTTTCCGGGGCCTCTGGCCACCCGGACCATGCTCTGGGGCTACGTGCGCAGACGCTTTGGGCTACTCGCCCTGTGCTCGACGGCGCTGCCGCAGCCTACGCGGGAGCGACTGCACGGGCGTACTGTCGACGAATAACGGCCGAGTAACGGATACCCCCCGAGGACCCGTTTTTTTGGCCTCCGCTACCTGAGGCCGGCGCACAGCAGATCCCCAGCTTGCGCCAAGGTGGTGCTGGTAATGGTGGCCCGCGCAGGAGCTGGACGGTGCACTCGATAGTGGCGGCATAGGCCCCCGGGTTGCCTGGGCAGACCCGGGGGCTTTGCGACCGTTTGACCCTTCTGGACCAGCGGGCGACGGTGGGCGCTCGAATGCCGCTGGCTGGCGGAGCCGCGAGCAGCGAGCTTGAGGGACAAGGGCACCCTGGCTATGTGCCGGCTACACCCACTGCGTTCCTTCGCCGTGGGCTCGTCGCACGGGAACCGCCAGAGCCGCGGCGAAACCTGATGAGTCCGAAGTTCTTCTCAGGAATTGCCATGGCAAAATACCAAACCATGCCGAGGGGCAGAATGATCAAGCTTGTGATGAGTGTGTAGAAAGGCATCAGCAAAAGCCAGCGATTCCGATTTTTCCAGTGGATGCCATAAATCATGCCGAAGTAAAGAACGGCCGCGGCCAGCAGTGACAGCCCGGGATGCACGAGCGCTTCCCACCGAAGTAGGAGAAAAGCAAACAGTACGACGCTGCCGTATGTCCAGAAGAACGGATGCCAAAAGCAGAAGCGGATATTCACAATATACAAGCGGAATTCCCCGCCCGCCCAGGCCAGGCGCTGCCGCCACCAGGCCCGCAGCGTCGCTGGTACCTCCGTGTTCACGGCGAACGGAATGTGTGTCATACGGTATCCAAGGCGCTCACCGAGCAGTCCTGTCTCAACATCATTCCCCTGGAAGAAGAGTGAATGCTGCGCCATGATGGCACGCATTGCGGATGTTGTTCCTGCGTGGCATGCCCCGCTCAGAAGCCACGGCATGACGAACCTGAGGCGCATGGCCAGGCGGTACTCATGCCGCTGCAACTGGACCAAGGCGGGACCCTCCGCCTGCGGCACCAGTTCAATGGAGGCGACATCGTCACCCCGCCTCCGAAGCTCTCCCACCAGCTCTGACAGCGGGCGGACCGACGTCGTGTCCGCATCCAGACATACGACGTATTCAGCGTCAACGGCAGATTCCAGTGCGTCCCGAATGACTCGGTCACGGACTGTACCGCCAGTTCGGCGACCAGTTCCGGCAGAAGGCGCAACGTAATCGCTGAGGAATACCCGGAAACCATGAGTCGTCGCAATTTGGTCGAGCGACTGCCTGAAGCCGTCGGACTCACCGGAGGTCGTACAGAGGATGACCTGGGAGCCGTAGCTGTGGAGAAAGTCGACGTTTGTCAAATAGCGGATATCGCCATAGATGGGAACCAGCACGTCGAATGACAAACCCTGAAGCGACTCACTGCCGGCTTCCCGGACCGCCGTTCCGAAGCGGCTGCTGCGGGCCGCCCCGACAGCGTCAACTAAGACTGCGAGAAGTGGCAGTGCCAAGAGCGCCAGAAGAGAGGCTGTCCAGTCCATCGTTTACCTTTCCGGCCGTATTGAATTCGAGGGCCTCGCGAACGAGTGCAGGATGCGCGCCGTGATCGACGAGCTCGCGAAGAAGTTCCAGTGCAGGGTCAATCGGATAGGCTCCAACATCGACCTTCAGGATGCGCGGATGAGGCGTGGCGTAGTGGGTTTCGCGCATGTCGAAAAGTTCCTCGGACATCTTTTCGCCGGGACGCAGCCCGGTGTACTCAACTGCAGGCATCGGGCAGTCAACCATTTCGACGTACCGGCGCAGCAGCGACTCGATCCGCACAGGGGCGCCCATGTCCAGCACGTACGTTTCCCCGCCGGAACCGAGGCAAGCGGCTTCGATCACCAGGCCGGCTGCTTCGGGGATGGTCATGAAGTAGCGTGCGACACCGGGATCGGTGATCCGGATCGGCTGTCCCCTCTCAATCTGAGTCATCAGCGTGGGCAGGAAGGAGCCTCGGCTGCCAAGAACATTTCCAAACCGGACACTTGCCAGTTTGGTCTCTGAGGTGCCGGCATACTTGCCGGCCACGTGCTCGGCGAGCCTCTTGGACCATCCCAATGCCGATGTCGGATTGGCCGCCTTGTCTGTGCTGATGTTGACAACCCTGCTGACACCTGCAGCAATTGCTGCTCGGACTACGGACTGGGTTCCAAAGACGTTGGTCTTGACTGCTGCCTCAGGTGCCCGCTCGAGAAGCGGCAGGTGCTTGTGGGCTGCGGCATGAAAGACGACATCCGGGTGGACCTCCTGCATGATGCGCCGCATGAGCTGTTCGTCCCGGATGTCGGCCAGCCGGTACACGTCGTCGTCCAGCAGCGCCAGGCCTTCCAGATCCATTTGCAGGTTATAAAGGGCGAACTCGTCGTCGTCGATGCAGAAGACCTTGCCAGCTTCCAGCGTATGCATCTGGCGCACGATCTCTGAGCCGATGGAACCCCCGGCGCCCGTCACGAGGATGGTTCTGCCTTGGATCAAAGCTTTCGCAGCAGACCCGTAAACGTGCATCGACTCTCTGCCAAGTAGTCGGTCGGCCCAAATTTTTTCCATCGCACTGCCCCCATGTTCACAAAATTGTTCGGCTTCTTATTGAGCAAATTCATCGCAGGACAGATCTCTTCGGCTCCGCCAGGAGGCGGCCGAACGCAAATGAATAACCCGCATGCCGCAGGGCCGTGACCCTGGAATCCGTTGGTTTTCCCCCACTGAGACCTTCCACCCCAACAACACACGGCTTCTTTCTCGGCAACACGAGTAGCTGGTACCTGTAAATGAGCGTGAGCGCTACTTGGTAAGGAGGACTTGCCTACGGGCACCGGCCGGTCAATTGCTTGCGGCGCTCCGATCAAGCTGATAGGCCTGACGGTAAGGTGCAGAGTGGCAGATCAGCACGCCGCCCCATCCGGGTGGTGGTTGCAGAAGGGAAGTTCACGTGACTCGCAAGACTCCTCACATCGAGGAACCGTCCGAAAAGGATCTCGTCGTCGGAGACGGGCCGAAAAGCTGGGCCGCCGGCGTCCCGGGCGTGTACCACTCCATGAAGCCAGCCATCGAACAGATGGGGCTGAACCGGACCCGCAAGACCGTCATGGCGATGAACCAGAAGGACGGCTTCGACTGTCCGAGCTGCGCGTGGCCGGATCCCCACCACCGCAAGGCATTCGAGTTCTGCGAGAACGGGGCCAAGGCGGTCACCTGGGAAGCGACCCCGGTGGTGGTTCCCGAAACTTTCTGGGCCGAGAATGCCGTCAGCGACCTGCGCAGCCAGACCGAGTACTGGCTTGGCATGCAGGGCCGCCTGACCGAACCGGTGTACAAGGCCGCCGGCGAGGACCACTACAAGGCGGTCAGCTGGGACGAGGCGCTCCGGCTCGTGGCCGACAAGCTCAAGGGTCTGGACTCCCCCGACCAGGCGGCGTTCTATACGAGCGGCCGGACCTCGAACGAGGCTGCCTTCCTCTACCAGCTCATGGTCCGCGGCTACGGCACCAACAACCTGCCGGACTGCTCCAATATGTGCCACGAATCCTCCGGCTGGGCCATGGGCCAGACCATCGGCATCGGCAAGGCGACGGTCAGCTTCGACGACTACGCCAAAGCCGACCTGATCATCATCATGGGCCAGAACCCCGGCACCAACCACCCCCGGATGATGACCGAGCTCGAGGCGTGCAAGCGCAACGGCGGTGAGATCGTGGCCGTCAACCCCCTCCCCGAAGCGGGCCTGCGCCGGTACAAGAACCCGCAGCAGGTCAACGGGGTCGTCGGTCACGGCGTCCAGATCGCGGACCAGTTCCTCCAGATCCGGATCGGCGGGGACATGGCGCTGCTGCAGGCCGTGTCCAAGCGCGTGCTCGACGCCGAGGCCAAGAACCCCGGGACGGTCCTGGACCACGCCTTCCTGGCCGAACACTGCGAGGGGCTCGAGGAGCTCAAGGAACACCTCGCCGGGCTGGATGAAGGCACAGTGCTTGAGGCCACGGGCCTGCGCAGCGAGGACATCGATGAGCTGGCCGCCCGCTACCTCAAGGCCGAGAAAGTCATCATCACCTGGGCCATGGGCATCACCCAGCAGAAGAAGGGTGTTGCCACCATCAAGGAGATCATCAACCTCCTGCTGCTGCGCGGCAATATCGGCAAGCCAGGCGCCGGCGCCTCCCCCATCCGCGGGCACAGCAATGTGCAGGGCGACCGGACCATGGGCATCTGGGAGCAAATGCCGCAGTCCTTCATGGAGGCCCTCGGCGAGGAGTTCGACTTCGAGCCGCCCCGCGAACACGGCGCGGACGCCGTCGAGACCATCAACAAGATGCGCGCGGGCGAGATCAAGGTATTCGTCGCCCTGGGCGGCAACCTGGTGGGTGCCATCTCGGACACGAACGCCGCCGAGGCTGCCATGCAAAACACGGAGATGACGGTCCAGATCTCGACCAAGCTGAACCGCTCGCACACTGTGACGGGCCGCGAGGCCCTGATCCTCCCCACGATGGGCCGGACCGAGATCGATATCCAGGAATCCGGTCCCCAGTTCGTGTCGGTGGAGGACACCGTCTGCGCCGTGCACCCGTCCTGGGGCAGCGTCGAGCCGGTGTCCCACCACCTGCTCTCGGAGCCGGCCATCGTGAGCCGGCTGGGCAAACTCCTGGTGGGCGACAAGATCAGGGCCGACTGGGACGGCTATGAGAAGAACTACGACCTCATCCGGGACCATATTTCGCGCGTGGTGGGCGGCTGCAAGGACTACAACCAGCGGATCCGGCAGGAAGGCGGGTTTGTCCTCGCCCACGGTCCCCGCGACTCCCGCACTTTCCCCACGCCCACCGGCAAGGCCGTGCTGACCGCCAACGATCTTGAACTTGTCGAACGGCCGGAGGGAACCCTGATCCTGCAGAGCATGCGCTCCCACGACCAGTTCAACACCACCATCTACTCGCACAACGACCGCTACCGTGGCATCAAGAAGGGCCGCCATGTGGTGTTCGTGAACCCTGACGACATCGCCGAACTCGGCCTTACGGACGGGCAATATGTGGACGTCCGCGGCGTATACGACGACGGTGAGGAACGCGTGGTGCGCAAGTTCCGTGTGGTGTCGTACCCCACGGCACGCGGTTGCGCTGCTGCCTATTACCCCGAAGCCAACGTGCTGGTGCCGCTGAACCACACGGCCGAAGGCAGCAACACGCCAGTCTCGAAGGCAGTCATCGTCCGGCTCGAGCCGAGCCTGGACCAGACACCCGACGGCGCGGCAACAGCCCCTGCCGGCGTGGCGTCGCCCTAGTAGGCACCCGGTTCCACTGGCCGGGGCCGCGGGACATGCCCAGCCCCCGCCCCGGCCACTGGACATAAGACCACCATGCCCACCCCTGCGCCCGAGCAATGAGCATGTCCCACGGGGCGCCCCACGGCCACCCCACCGCCCCCGCGGGACATGCCCAGCCCCCGCCCCGGCCACTGGACATAACACCACCATGCCCACCCCTGCGCCCAAGCAATGAGCATGTCCCACGGAACGGATCTGAAAAATGCGGAAAGGCCGCGCCCCATGGGGGACGCGGCCTTTCCCGAGAAGTCTTGGCGCTACTGGGCCCTCTTGGTCCAGCCTTCTTCGTCCGGGCCGCCGGACTCGCCGTGCTCACAGAGCTCGATGACTTTGTTCGACGCGGCGTGCACCGCCTCCTGGGTGCCCTTGCGGCCGTTGGTGGATGCAGTGCCCGCCGCGTAGCCCACGATGAACGCGCTGATGGCATCCGCGTGCGGCCCGACGGCTTTAACGGATTCGTCGGCGACCTGGACGATCTTTTCGTGGTCGACTTCCAGGTCAAGAATCTGCAGGGCCTGGATGAGCCGACTGCTCCAATGCCGCAGCGAGCTGTCTTCGTCTCGGGACAACGTCATTGCTACTCCTTCTCGCGGGGTGAATGGATCGTCTAACCCTCAAGGGTTAGCACCCGGCCCGGCGTTGCGCAACGCGACACAGCGTCCGGCGCCCCGGCCGGCCCCTCAGCTCCAGAGCGCCACATGGAACTTGGACCCCCGCCGTTCGAGCCCTCGCGAACCGCCGGGAGCCACCATGGCCGCGGTGGCGTCGGCGGTGCCGGCAAACCGTTGGAGGGTCCGCGCCATGGTGGTGGCCCGGCCGCGGTCCAGGGTACTGGCCCACCAGAGTCCGGAGATCGGCGTTCCGGCTACCGGCACACGGACCAGGGAACCGCTGCGGATTTCAGCCCGGACAATATGCCCCAGCGCCAGCATGGTTCCCTCTCCGGCCCTGACGGCGGCCAGGGCCTCCGTTTCGCTGCTCAACCGGACGATCTCCGGCGCCACCGACTGGGCAGCCAGCCAGCGGCCCTCCTCGCTGGCCGCCTGGATGCCGGCGGGCCCGGCAAACCAGGGTCTGCGCAGCAGTTCGGCCGGCGCGACCGGCCCGTGGAGGGCGGCGATCGGATGCCCGGCGGCCGCCACGACGATCCGCTGGTACCGCAGGAACGGGACGGAGTCGATGCCGACGTCGCCAGTACCGTTGGCAAGGGAGCCGTTGCGGGCGGCGGGCCTGGCCCCCAAAGCGATGTCGTAGACGCGTTCCCGCATCAGCGAGGCGATGTCCTCGGCCTCCTCCACCACCACATCGACGGAGGCCCCGGGAACCCGGCGGGTGAAAAGGTCCAGCAGGCGCCCCGCCGCGTGCTCAGCAAACGGCGCCGTCGCCACGATTTTCAGCCGCCCGGTCTCGGTCTGGGCATGTGCCACCTCCCACCGGGCACGGTCCGCCAGTCCCACGATGTCCTGGGCATGTTCGGCGAGCGCCCGGCCGCCGGGAGTCAGCGCAATCCCGCCATGGGCGCGCACGAAGAGCGGGTCGCCCAGATCCTGCCTGAGTGCGGCGAGCGCCGTCGATACTGCCGGTTCGCTGACTCCGAGCTGGACGGCGGCCGCATGGAGGGAACCCAGCTTGGCCACCAGGGCGAACGTCCGCAACTGTCCCAATGTCATCGCCACGGCTTCATAACCTTTCGCTTATGACGATATTGACAGCCCTGTCAGGCCGGGGCAAGACTGACCTCAATCCGGCGCCAGGCAGCTGCTACTCCACGCCGCCGGCCTTTCGGAGTGAGGTAGGGACTATGCAGATTCCGGCTCCATTTGACTACGTGCGCGCCACTACGGTGGAGAACGCACTGGAACTCCTTGCCCGGTACGGACCCGAATCGCGGGTGGTTGCCGGCGGCCATAGCCTCCTGCCGATGATGAAGCTCCGCCTCTCCCGGCCCGAATGGCTGATCGACATCAATGACCTATACGAGCTCGATTTCATCTTCCGTGACGGCACCAAGCTAAGGGTCGGCGCCCTGACGCGCCACACCACCCTGCTCGAGTCGGACGAGGTGGCCGGGCTGTTCCCCATCGTGCGGGACGCCGAGCGGGTGATCGCCGACCCCGTGGTCCGCAACCGCGGCACCATTGGCGGCTCGCTGTGCCAGGCCGACCCGGCCGAGGACCTCTCCACGGTGTGTGATGTCCTGGGCGCCGAGGCAGTGATCCGCGGACCGGGCGGCGAGCGAATCCTGTCCATGTCCGAGTTCCACCGCGGACCCTATGAAACCGCGGTCGGGCACGATGAACTGCTCTGCGAACTCAGGTTCGGCATCCGCCCCCGGTCGGGCAGTGCCTACGAAAAGGTCGAACGCCGGGTCGGAGACTGGGCAGTCGGTGCCGCCGGTGCCGCTGTCACCCTCACCGCGGACGGCACTGTCGACGACGCCGCCGTCGGGCTCACCGCCCTGGGCCTCGACCACCCCCTGGCCGGGGCCGCCGCCGTGCTCCGCGGCCGGCATCCGGACGAGGAGCTGTTCGCCGAGGCGGGCAGGCTGGCAGCGGAGGCCTGCGATCCGGTGGCTGACCAGCGCGGCCCCGTCGACTACAAGCGGCATCTCGCCGATGAGCTCACCCAACGGGTACTGCGGCGGGCCTGTGCCCGCGCCGCCCAGATGCAGGAAGGCTGAAGCCGATGCAGATCAGCATGACCGTGAACGGCACCGACGTCACGAGCGAGATTGAGCCCCGGGTGCTCCTGGTCCACTACATCCGCGAGGTCCTGGGCCTCACCGGTACGCACTGGGGATGCGACACAAGCAACTGCGGGACGTGCGTGGTCCTGATGGACGGACAGCCCGTGAAGTCCTGCACCGTCCTGGCCGCCATGGCCGCGGGGCACGACATCCGCACCGTCGAGGGGCTGGCCAGCGGCGGCACCCTCGACCCCGTCCAGCAGGGTTTCATGGAAGAGCACGGGCTGCAGTGTGGCTTCTGCACCCCGGGGATGATGCTCACGGCCCGCGCGCTGCTGGATAAGAATCCGCACCCGGACGACGCCGAGATCCGGCAGGCCATTTCCGGGCAGATCTGCCGGTGCACGGGCTACGCCACGATTGTCCGCTCGGTGCAGTGGGCCGCCGCCCATCCGGCCGGCTCCGGCCTGGCCGACACGGACACCGCCGTCCCGGACACCGCCGTCCCGGATGTCACGGCGGAGACAGAAGACACGGAGGTGAAGGCATGACCGTCATCCATGACCGGCCGTCAAACCCGGCCGCAGGCGATGAGGACCGTCCGATCGGCTATGGCCGCATCCAGCGGAAGGAAGACCCGCGCTTCGTGCGCGGCAAGGGGCACTACGTGGACGACATCGTGCTGCCGGGGATGCTGCACGGCGCCATCCTGCGCGCTCCGGTGGCGCACGCCCGGCTCGTGTCCATCGACACCACCAACGCCCTCGCGCATCCGAAAGTGGTCGCAGTCATCACCGGCAAGGACCTTCTGGGCCTCAAGCTCGCGTGGGCGCCGACACTATCGGCGGATGTCCAGGCCGTGCTGGTGACCGACAAAGTCCGGTTCCAGGGGCAGGAAGTCGCGTTTGTCGTGGCCGAGGACCGTTACGCCGCACGGGACGCCCTGGAGCTGATCGACGTCGAATACGAAGTCCTTCCCCCGCTGGTGGACGCCCGCAAGGCGCTGGACCCGGACGCCCCGGTGATCCGCGATGAGATCGAGGGCCGGACGGACAACCGGATCTTCGACTGGGAGATGGGCGACAAGGCCGAAACGGATGCGGTGTTCGCCTCCGCGGATGTTGTGGTCAGCCAGGAGATCGTCTACCCGCGGGTCCATCCCGCACCGATGGAGACGTGCGGCGCCGTCGCCGATTTCGACGCCGTCAACGGCAAGCTGACGCTCTACGAGACCACCCAGGCACCGCACGCGCACCGGACCCTGTTCGCGATCGTCGCCGGCATCCCCGAGCACAAGATCCGGATCGTCTCCCCCGATATCGGCGGCGGTTTCGGCAACAAGGTCGGGATCTATCCCGGCTACATCCTCGCCGTCGTCGGTTCGATCGTCTCCGGCCGCCCGGTCAAGTGGGTGGAGGACCGCTCCGAGAACCTGATGTCAACCTCGTTCGCCCGCGACTACATCATGCAGGGCGAAATCGCGGCGACCAAAGACGGCAAGATCCTGGCTCTGCGCACCCACGTGCTGGCCGACCACGGCGCGTTCAACGCCACCGCCCAGCCCACCAAGAACCCGGCCGGATTCTTCTCCATCTTCACCGGCAGCTACGACCTTGAGGCTGCTTACTGCTCGGTCACCGGCGTCTACACCAACAAGGCGCCCGGCGGGGTGGCCTATGCGTGTTCCTTCCGCGTCACCGAGGCCGTCTACCTCGTGGAGCGGATGGTCGACATCCTTGCCCGCAAGCTGGACATGGACCCGGCGGAACTGCGGCTGAAGAACTTCATCAAGCCGGAGCAGTTCCCCTATGCCAACAAGACCGGCTGGGTCTACGACTCGGGCAACTACGAGGCCGCCATGCGCCTCTCGATGCAGCTCGCCGGATACGAGGACCTCCGCCGCGAGCAGGCCGAGAAACGCGAACGCGGGGAACTCATGGGCATCGGGGTTTCCTTCTTCACGGAAGTCGTCGGAGCCGGGCCAAGGAAGCACTTCGACATTGTGGGCCTCGGCATGGCCGACGGCGCTGAACTGCGCGTCCACCCCACTGGCAAGGCCGTGGTGCGCATCTCGGTGCAGAGCCAGGGCCAGGGCCACGAGACCACCTTCGCCCAGATCGTGGCGGAAGAACTCGGCATCCCGCCGGAGGACATCGAGGTGGTGCACGGGGACACCGACCAGACGCCGTTCGGCTTGGGCACGTACGGCAGCCGTTCGACGCCGGTCAGCGGCGGCGCCGTGGCCCTTGTAGCCCGGAAGGTGCGCGAGAAGGCGAAACTGATCGCCGGGGCGATGCTGGAGACCCGCCCCGAGGACCTCGAATGGGAAAAGGGCCGCTGGTTCGTCAAAGGCGATCCGAGCGTCGGCAAGACCATGGCCGAGATCGCCATGGGCGCCCACGGCACCGTTGCCTTGCCTGAGGGCGTGGACGGAAACCTCGACGCCGAGGTCACCTACGACCCGCCGAACCTGACCTTCCCGTTCGGCGCCTACATCTGCGTCGTCGACATCGATCCCGGCACGGGGCAGGTCAAAGTGCGGCGCTTCATCGCGGTGGATGACTGCGGCACCAGGATCAACCCGATGATCATCGAAGGCCAGGTGCATGGCGGGCTGACGGACGGTGTGGGCATGGCCCTGATGGAGATCATCGAGTTCGACGAGGACGGCAACTGCCTCGCCGGGTCCTTCATGGACTACCTGATCCCCACGGCCATGGAAGTGCCGGACTGGGAAACCGGATTCACTGTCACGCCCTCCCCGCACCACCCGATCGGGGCGAAGGGCATCGGCGAGTCCGCCACAGTCGGCTCACCGCCGGCGATCGTCAACGCTATTGTCGATGCCCTGGCGCCGTTCGGCGTCACACATATGGACATGCCCTGCACCCCGGCCCGCGTCTGGGCTGCCATGCAGGGCCGGGCCCGGCCGCCGATCTGATGGCCTCCACCGCAGGATCCCTGGCCGCCAGGGCCGATGAACTCGCCAGCCGCCGCGAGCCGTTCGTCCATGCCACGGTGGTCCGCGCCCAGCATCCGACGAGCGCCCACGCCGGGGACACCGCCCTGGTGCTGCCCGGCGGAGAGATCCACGGCTTTGTGGGCGGAAACTGCGTGGAGGAGTCGGTGCGCGAGTACAGCCGGCAGGTCCTGGCCACCCAGGAACCCCTCCTGCTGCGGGTGCTGCCCGGAGAACCGTCCCGCACCGCGGAGGAAGGCGCCGTCGAGGTCACCAACCCGTGCCTGAGCGGCGGGGCGATCGAGATCTTCCTCCAGCCGCGGATTCCGGCGCCCCGTGTCGTGGTGGTGGGCACGACGCCGGTGGCGCAGGCCCTGGAAACGCTCGGCTCCGGCGTCGGCCTCGAAGTCGAACTGACGGACGGCGAATCCGCAGATCCCCGCGGGGACGACGCGGCATTGATTGTCGCCTCGCACGGAAAAGCGGAAGAGCGTGCCCTGGAAGCCGCCCTGCGGGCCGGTGTCCCCTACGTTGCCCTCGTGGCCAGTAGAACCCGCGGCGCCGCCGTCCTGGAATCCCTCGACGTCGACGACGCCCTGCGGCGGCGGGTTTTCACACCGGCCGGGCTGCAACTCGGCGCCCGGACCCCCGGGGAGATCGCCCTGTCCATCCTCGCCCAGCTGGTCGGTGAACGGTCCAGGGCGCGGCGCGCCGCCCCGCCCCTGGCGTCCGCTGCCGCGGCCGCCACGAGCTTCGGCACGGAGCCAGTACCATCGGAGCCAGTTCCATCCGAGCCGGCACCACCGGGGCCGGCGAGCGCGGTCGACCCGGTGTGCGGCATGTCTGTCCCGGCCCTCGAATCGTCCCTGCACCTGGTTCACGAAGGGGCCGCCGTCTACTTCTGCTCGCCCGGCTGCCGGGCCGCCTTCCGCAAAGATCCGGAACGCTATGCCGTTACGACCTGACCCGTTGCCGGCGGCAGAAAGCCCCGGGCCCCGGACCGCCGGCATCATCCTGGCCGCGGGCGGTTCCCGGCGACTGGGCCGGCCGAAGCAGCTGCTGCCCTACGGCGCCGGAGTGCTGCTCGATGCCGTCCTGGCGACTGCCCGGGACTGTGGCTTCGGCCAGACGGTGCTGGCCCTGGGCGGCGCAGCGGCCGACGTGGAGCGCACTGTGGACACCAGCGGCTGCGATGTGGTGCTCAACCCGGACTTCGGCGAAGGGTGCGCGTCCTCGATCGCCACGGCGCTCGCCGCCCTCCATCCGGGCACCAGCGCCGTCGTCCTGCTGCTCGGCGATCAGCCCGGTGTCCGGGCTGCGAGCGTCCGCGCAGTGCTTGGCGCCCTGCAGCCCACTCCTGCGCACACTGCCGGCATCGCGGTGTGCCGCTACGACGACGGCGTGGGCCACCCGATGGCGTTTGCCCGGCGCCTGCTGCCGGACCTGGCCGCCCTGCACGGGGACAAAGCCGTCTGGAAGCTCCTGGCACAGCGGGCGGACGACGTCGTCGAGGTCCGCACAGCCGGCCCCGTCCCCCCGGACGTCGACACCGAAGACGACTACCGGCGCCTCCTTGCCGGGCTGCTGGGGGCCCTATGACGGCGGCGGCGCGGGCTGGCGCGGAGGAGGACGTGCGGCGCCGGGTCCCGGATGTCGGATCGCTGATGGCCGCGCTGGACCGGGCCAACTACCTGGCCGACGTCGGACTGGCGACGGCCCTGTTCCTGGCTGTCCGCCTGCCGCAGCCCATCCTGCTCGAGGGCGAGGCGGGGGTCGGAAAGACGGAGGCCGCTAAGGCGCTGGCCGAGCTCCTCGACACCCCGCTGTACCGGCTGCAGTGCTACGAGGGAATCGACGCCGGTGAGGCCCTCTATGAGTGGAACCACCAGCGCCAGCTGCTCGGCATCCGGCTGGCCGAAGTCCGCGACACCGAGGTCACGGAAACGGACCTGTTTGCCTCCCAGTACCTGCTGCGGCGCCCGCTCCTGCAGGCGCTGGAACATCCCGGCCCGCGGCCTGCCGTACTGCTCTTGGACGAGATCGACCGCGCCGACGCAGAATTCGAGGCCTTCACCTTTGAACTGCTGGCCGAATCCGCCGTCACCATCCCGGAGCTGGGCACAATCCGCGCCACCCATCCCCCCATCGTGATCCTGACCTCCAACCGGACCCGGGACCTTCACGACGCCCTGACCCGCCGCTGCCTGTACCACTGGATCGACTACCCGGGACCCGCCCGGATTGCCGAGATCGTGCGCCGCCGGGTTCCTGCCAGCAGCGGCCCGCTGGCCCTCCAGGCCGCTGCCGTCATTACCCGGCTGCGCACCCTGGACCTCGCCAAGCCGCCCGGGATCTCCGAGGCAATCGACTGGGTCTCGGCCCTGGCCGTGCTGGGGGTGGAGCGGATCGACCCCGGCACCACCGAGCAGACGTGGGGCTCCATCGTCAAGAACCGCGACGACCTCGAACTCGTCGGCTCCCGCGGCGCGGCCTGGCTCGTGGACGGCACCGATGGCTGAAGACCACGGCCCCGCCCAGAACAACAGTGCCACCGATCAGCCGCCGCAGCCGCCACTGGTCGAGGCCGCCGCCTTGTCCGCCGCGTTCGTCACGGCCATCCGGAGGGCCGGCCTGGCGACCTCGCCGGACCGGGCGGCGCGGCTCGCCGAGGCGCTCCACCTGATCCCCCTGGCCCGGCTTGAGCAGCTCTACTGGACCTGCCGCGTGGTGCTCGTGTCCGCCCGCGAAGAAGTGCCCGTGTTCGATGCCGTCTTCGCGGCCGTGTTCCGCGGGAACGCCGCCCCCGGCCAGCCGGGCAGCGTGCCCGGGGCGGCAGCGGCGCCGCCCGCGCCGGCCCTCCGGACCAGGCCCGCAGCGCCAGGGAGCCAGACGCCGGGCCCGGCCCCCGGCACGCCGCAGCGGCCGCGCCTGGCCTTCCCCGGCCGGGACGGCTCCGCGGAGGACGGCCGCACTGACCGGGAGGCCGTCCTTGCCATGGTTTCCGCAGACGAACACCTGCAGGCGACATCTTTCGCCGAGCTTTCCGCCGATGAAGTAGCGGCGGTACGGCGGCTGGCGGCGGCGCTGCAGCTCGCGACGCCGCTGCGCCTGAGCCGCCGCACGCGCACGTCGGCCCACAGCACGGCGAGCCTGGACGTCCGGGCGACAGTGCGCGCTGCCCGCCGGTCCGGGACCGACGCCCCGCTGCTGCTCTATGCCCGCCGGCGCGAGCAGCGCCGCGAACTGGTATTGCTCTGCGATGTTTCGGGATCGATGGAACCCTACTCCCGGGTCTTCGTATCCTTCCTGCAGGGCGCCGTGACCCGGGCCGGGGCGGAAGCCTTTGTCTTCTCCACCAGGCTGACCCGGCTGACACGGCAACTGGCCCTGCGTGATCCGGACAAGGCCCTGGCCCGCGCCGCTGTCTCCGCGCCGGACTGGGCCGGCGGAACCCGGATCGCCGAATGCCTCCGGCGCTTCGTCGACGACCACGGCCGCCGCGGACTGGCGCGGGGCGCTGTGGTGGTGGTGTTTTCCGACGGCTGGGCCTACGAGGATCCGGAACAGGTCGCGGCGCAGATGGCCCGCCTGCGCCGGCTCGCCCACCGGATCATCTGGGTGAATCCGCGCAAGGCAGCCCCGCAGTACCGGCCCCTCGTGGGCGGCATGGCGGCGGCCCTGCCCTACTGCGACGCCTTCGTCAGCGGCCACAGCTACCGGGCCTTGGCGCAGGTGGCTGCCGCCATTCGCGGCGAGGGGCCGCCTTCACAGGACACGCACGAACGAGCGAGAGGCAAGGAACCAGCCCATGCACATTGACAGCACGTTCTCGGTGGTCGCACCAATAAGCCAGGTGTGGGACACGCTGATGGACTTTGAACGGGTGGCCGGGTGCCTTCCGGGGGCCAGGATCCTGAACAAGCTCTCGGACGACGCCTACCAAGTGGGCATGACGGTAAAGCTCGGCCCGGTCACGATGCAATACAAGGGCCTGCTGAACGTCATTGAACGAAACGCCCCGGAACATCGTGCGGTGCTTGGCGGCAAGGCCCAGGAGACCCGCGGACAAGGCACCGCCGAGGCCACCGTCACCCTGGTGCTGGCCGAAGACGGAGCGGCCACACGGGGTTCCGTCAGCGCAGACCTGGCGCTGTCCGGCAAGGCAGCGGCCATGGGCAAGGGGGTGATCGGCAGCGTCACGGAGCAGATGATGTCGCTCTTCGCGAAAAATCTGCAGGCCATGCTCACTGAGGCAGCACCCCCTGCGCAGGAAGCCCCTGCGGGACCGACCCCTGCGGCGGTCCCCGAACCCACCCCGGCTCCGGTCTCTGTGCCTGTCTCGGCGGCGGCCGCGGCGGAACCGGTCCCTGTGCCTGTCTCGGCGGCGGCGGCCCCGGCTCCGGTCCCTGTGCCTGTCTCGGCGGCGGCCGCGCCGGACGGCAGCCTGGATGCGCTGAGCCTCGCCAAGGGAATCGCGGCGGAGCAATTGTCCAGCCCGGTGAAGGTCCTCGGCGTTATCACCGTCGTGGCGTGCATCGCGTACTGGGCCGGCCGGCGTTCGGCGTTCCGGCTGCTCCGGCTGTGCGGCAGGCTCTGAGGAGCGCCGATGCGTGATGTCCTCGCGGCCATGTTGCCCGACTGGCGAAGCGGTGCCACGGCAGGCCTGGCCACCGTCGTGAGCACATTCAGATCTGCGCCCCGGCTCCCCGGGGCCGCCATGCTGGTGACGGCCGGCGGCGAGGCCGTGGGCTCCGTCTCCGGCGGCTGCGTCGAGGGCGCCGTCTACGAGCTCGCCACCCAGGTCAAGGACGACGGCGAGCCGGCCCTGGTGCGCTACGGGATCAGCGACGACGACGCCTATGCTGTGGGCCTGACCTGCGGTGGAATCATCGATATCTTCGTCGAACCTGTCTCCCGGCAACACTTTGCTGAACTCGACGCCGTCGCCCAGGACATCGCCGACGGGCGCCGTGTGGGGGTCGCCACGGTCATTGAACACCCTGATGCCGGCCGTGTGGGGCGGCACCTGGTTGTCAGGCCGGACGGTTGCGAGGGTGACCTGGGTTCGGACCGGACCAACCGCGCCGTCGGCGACGACACCCAGGGTCTTCTCGCCGCCGGCCGGACGGGCATCCTGAACTACGGCGTGGACGGCGAGCGGCTGGACACCGGCATGCGCGTCTTCTTTGCCAGCTATGCGCCGCCGCCGCGCATGCTCGTCTTCGGCGCCATTGACTTCGCCGCGGCGCTGGCGCGGCTGGGCGCGTTCCTGGGCTACCGGGTGACCGTCTGCGATGCGCGGTCCGTGTTCGCGACGCCGGCGCGATTCCCTGACGCAGCCGAGGTGGTCAACGCGTGGCCACACCGGTACCTGAGCGCGCAGTTTGCCCAAGGGCTGCTGGATTCCAGGGCTGTGCTTTGCGTCCTGACCCACGACCCGAAGTTCGACATCCCCGTCCTTGAGGTGGCCCTGCGCGGCAGCCCCGTGGCCTTTATCGGCGCCATGGGATCCCGGCGCACGCACGAGGACAGGATGGCACGGCTTCGGCAGACGGGACTGACTGAGGCCCAGTTGTCCAGGCTTCACAGTCCTGTCGGCCTGGATCTGGGCGCCCGCACCCCGGAGGAAACGGCGGTGTCCATCGCGGCAGAGTTCATCGCCCAACAGTGGAGCGGCAGCGGGGAGCCGTTGCGGCAACTCGGCGAACGGATCCACCACGACGAGCAGTTGTGACTGTGTGGCCGTGACGGCGGACGACGCCCTGGGTTGGACGCTGGCGGTGCTGCTGCCGGCGGCAACGGGCTACTCGGCCGGGCAAAACTTTCGCGGAGCCGGGCCGGCGGGTCTGCTTTCATGTTCGCCGCCCAGGCCGCCTGACCGCCGCTCCCCCTTTGCGTCTGATCCGACGCACCGGATTCCGGCTACCGCGCGGCGACCGACGCGGGAGCCAGCAGTTCGCGGTACCGGGCGGCGTGCCGGCCGAGTTCGTTGGCGTCCACCCGGGGTGCCGAATGCAGGATGAGTGGCCGGGCCATCTCCAGGCCGCACAAGTGCGCGGTCGCGTTGAGGGGGCGCAGGAGCTCCTCCATAGTGAAGCGGTTGTGTCCTGCCGGCGCGTAGGACGATTCAGGGCCGCCGGTTGACAGCACCAGCTGGAGCCGCTTTCCGTGGAGGGCGTCGCCTCCGGCGCCGTACGCGAAGCCGTACGTAAGCACCTGGTCCATCCACTCCTTCAGGACCCCCGGGACGGAGTACCAGTGCCACGGGAACTGCCAGACGATGGTGTCGTGCCCGCGCAGCAACTCCTGTTCCCGGGCGGTGTCGAACCGCCGGTCCGGGTGGGCGGCGGAGAGGTCATGCACCGTCACGTGCTCCAAGTCCATGATGGCTGAGGTGAGGTGCGCGGTGATCCGCGAGCTTTCCAGGTCGGGGTGGGCAACAAGGACGAGCGTGCGCTGTGGGGTCATGGGAGGTTCGTGTTTCTTTCAGAGTCGGATTCAAGGCCGACCAGGGCCGAGCTGACCTGCCAGAGGCGGTCGATATCGGACTGGCTGTAGCTGCGTTTTGATGATTTCTTCGGAGTGCTGTTGGCAAAGTACTGGCCGGTGACGTTTTCGAGCTCCGGCGCCGAGGCAAGGTATATGGAGGTCCGGGCGCCCTGCTCCGGGGTCTTCATCCACCGCCGAACCAGCGGTGTCAGGAACTCTTGCAGCCGGCCCGGATCTTCGGCTCCGAACGCCGTCGCCACGACTCCGGGGTGGAGCACATTTGCGGTGACGTGGGTGCCGGAGAGACGTGAGGCGAGTCCGTAAGTGAACAAGACGTTGGCCAGTTTCGACTGGTTGTACGCCCGCTGCCCCGAGTAGGACCGTTCGGCCAGCAGGTCCGCGAAGTCCATCCGGGCCATGGCCTGGGCGCCGGACGAGACCGTCACGATCCGCGCCGGTCCGCTCTCCTTCAACCGTTCAAGGAGCAGGTTGGTGAGCAGGAAAGGAGCAAGGTGGTTAAGGGCGAAGGTGTACTCAAGTCCATCCACGGTGACGCGGCGGGTGTTCCAGAATCCGCCCGCATTGTTGACCAGCACATCGAGGCGGTCCAAGGTATTCAGCACCTCCTCGGCCAGCCTGCGGACTTCCCGCTGGGAGGAGAGATCGGCGGTGAACACCTCGACGGGGGCCGACGCCACAGCGCGGATCTCCTCAGCTGCCCGAGATGCCCTGTCAGCGTTGCGGCCGGTGATGGCAACCCGCGCACCCAGGGCGGCCAGACCCAGAGCCGTGGCCTTGCCGATCCCGCCGGTGCCTCCGGTGATCAGAACTGTCTTTCCTGCCATTGACAGCATTCGGTTCTCGCTCTCGGTGTTCGTTGCCGCAAAGCTGCATGAGTGGGGTGTAGACAGGTTTGTCTACAACGGGAACGAAGGTATCAGACAGAACTGTCTGTGCACAAGCAGCGGCCGGCCCTGCTCCGCCGCGGGGCGTTCGGGTCGGCTGATGGGCTCCGCAGTGGCCGTCCGGGCGGCCGCCGGGCGTATGCTCTTGGCATGGCGAGATACTTCGATGTGCACCCCGAGAACCCCCAGCACCGTTCGATCCTCCAGGCGGTGGACATCGTGCGCTCAGGCGGCCTGATCGCTTACCCCACGGATTCCTGCTATGCGCTGGGCGCTCAGCTGGGTAACCGGGAGGCCCTGGACCGGATCCGGACCATCCGGCAGTTGGATGGCAAACATCATTTCACCCTCGTCTGCAAGGACTTCGCCCAGTTGGGCCAGTTCGTCCAGATCGACAACGATGTGTTCCGCAGCATCAAGGCCGTCACGCCGGGCAGCTATACCTTCATCCTGCCGGCGACCAGGGAGGTCCCGAAACGGCTGCTGCACCCGAAGAAAAAGACTGTTGGCGTGCGCATCCCGGACAACCACGTCGTGCAGGCACTGCTCGCTGAGCTCGGCGAGCCGCTGCTGTCGAGCACTTTGCTGCTTCCCGATGAGGAAGAGCCACTCACTCAGGGGTGGGAGATCAAGGAACGCCTGGACCACGTGGTGGACGCCGTGATCGACTCCGGCGACTGTGGTGCCGAGCCAACCACGGTGATCGACTACTCCAGCGGCGTCGCGGAAATCGTCCGGCGCGGCATGGGTGATCCGTCGCGCTTCGAGTAACAGTCGCGCTTCGGTTAACAGACGACGCCGGCAACGGCATGGCGCCGGCCGGCTGACCAGGCGGGGCGGACTAGGCGGATTCCGCCGTGGCCGCCTGCCGGTTCCGCAGCCACCGGCGCACGAGGTCGATGGCGGCGACAAGCCCGGCCAGGGGCGAGAGCACCGCTGCGGCGTAGACGAACATCATCCACGTCAGGGTGGTCACCGGGCTTTGGCGGGTGCTCAGGAGGGACAGTCCGCCGAAGAGGCCCAGGACCCAGAACAGGATGACTCCGGACAGCACAGCGGCTGCGGGGAAGTACTCGTTCGTGACGACTTTCTTCAAGGTTTCCATGGGCCCTCCTCACACCTGGCGGTGGGACTGCCCGCCGGGGATATTCCCAGTATGGGGCCCGGCGCGGCGGAATTCCCCGAGAATCCCGGCCACGTGACGAAGCTAACGCCCGCGTCCCGGTGGCGGCCATCCCGGTCATCAATTCGGCGCCGCCGGTCCACCGGTGGCGGCCCCGCGGGGGTCAGACCGCGGCCCGGACGCGCTGGAGGAAGGAATCAAGCACCCGCCCGGCGTTCTCATGCATGCGCCGGGACTCGGCCGCCGGCAGCTGCCGGCTCTTGGGCCCGTTCAACCGCTCGCCCAGATAGAGCAGCGCCGCCAGTACCTCGGAGAGTTCGGAGTTGCTTTCCGCACGCTGCCGGAGGAGCCGCAGATGAGCTTCCTGGAGGGCCGGACCGGGGCTGCAGCCAAGGTCGCGGTCGAAGAGCCGCCGGCAGCGGTCATAGGCCGAGAGGCCCTCCGCCGGCAGGCCTGCCTGTTCATAGGCCGTCACCAGCACCGTCCAGGCCCGCTCGTTCAGGGGCTCCGCGCGAATGGCAGCCTGGACCAGGTTGACGGCATCGTCTGGTTTGTCCAGCAGAGCCGCCGTTTCTGCCGCGAGGATCTGCAGCGCCACCTTTTCGGCTGTATGACGTGCGCGCGCCTCTTCGGCCCAATCGGAGGCAAGTTCGAACCCGAGCAGCGGCTCGGCGGAAATCTCCAGGGCCTCGAGCATCAGGGGGTAGGCCTCTGCCGGAGGCAGCTCACCCGCGTCGCGGACCAGGTCACGGAACCGGAACAGATCGAGGTCCACGAGCGTAGGGTCCAGCACGTAGCCACTGTTGGCCGTACGGAGCGGGCCGGTCTTAGTCTGCCCCGGCTGGATGGCACGGCGGATACCGCTGATATAGCTCTCGAGGGTCGCTACGGAGCCGTCACTGGCTCCTGCTCCCCAGAGAAGATCGATCAGGCGGGTCTTGGACACGGGCGTGCCAAGGTTCAGGAGAAGGATTTCCAGTATGTGCCGGGGCTTGCATCCGCCCATGTCGGCGGCGGTGAGCGCCACGCCGTCCCGGCGCACTTCGAATGATCCGAAGAGGCGGACCGAAATGGAAGGTGCTGTTTCCTTTGGGCTATCCACGATGTTCTCCGATTTCCCCAGGTAAAACGAACTCAATCGTCTATGGAGAGCCGGATCAACATTGAAACCAGGCCGTACTGAGGCTCTGTTCCCTCCGGCTTTCCAATGACACCGTGACACGCCCGGCGGGGCGCAACAAGGCATGCCGCTACCCGATCTTTCGCCCAAAGAAAGACGCGTACAGGGGTCAGTACCGCTGAGTAAGCGGGCGGAGCGGAGGGCAGGTGATTGCGGCGCCAACCAAGTAATTCCGCGGGCCGCCGCCATGCGGACCCAAGTAGTTTAGGCGGGCAAGGAATTGGCCCCCGGCGGCCAAATTCCAGCACGTTGAACCGCGGGTCCGGACCGGGTTTCCCTACTGGTTATCGGTCATCTCGGCGGGCACAGCCACCAGTCGCAGGTCCGCGCCGTCCCGGAGCACGGCAAGGTCCAGCGGCTCCCCGATCGCTTCGGCGAACAGCAGTTTCTGCAGGCTCTCGGCGTTGGACACATACATTTGTCCAACCTTCAGGAGGATGTCGCCGGCCCGTAGCCCGGCCCGCTCGGCGGGGGAATCCGGAAGGACTTCGACCACGAGCAGGCCCTCCCTGCGGCCCGTCCGGACGACGGCGCTCGGCTGCAACTGGATGGGTGTGTTGACCAGGCCCAGGTAGGCCCGGCGGACGCGGCCGTCCTTGAGCAGCGAAGCGATGATCCGCCGGGACGTCGCGTTGATGGGAACGGCCAGGCCGAGCCCAACACCGGCCACGGCCGTATTGATGCCGACGATCCGCCCGCGGGCGTCTGCCAGCGCCCCGCCGGAGCTGCCGGGGTTGAGGGCCGCGTCGGTCTGGATGACGTCCTCGATCACGCGCCGGCTCCGTCCGGACCAGACCGGGATCGAACGGCCCAGCCCGCTGACCACCCCGGCGGTGACGGAGCCGGCGAGCCCGAGCGGATTGCCCACGGCGATGACCAGCTGGCCGACCCGGAGGGACTCGGCATCGCCGAGTTCAGCCGGTGCAGCGGTGGGTGCCCTGCCGTGGACCACGGCAAGATCGGAGAGCGGGTCGGCGCCCACCACGTCAACAGCCGTGCTGGTGCCGTCGGCGAAGACTGCGTGGCCGGACTGGGCGCCTCCCACTACGTGGGCGTTCGTCAGCAGATATCCGTCCGTGGTGAACAGCACGGCCGACCCCGCACCGACCCTCAACCTGCCGTTGCGCCCGTTGCCGGTCATCTCGAGCGCGGCGACGTGCTGGGTGACAGCCTCGGCCACGCGGATGACCGTTGCGGAATAGGAATCCAGCGGGTCTTCGGACACATCGGATCCGGATACCCTGCTGATTGACGCGGCCACGGTGCACCTCCTGCTAAACGGTACTCATCCAAGTCAACCACCGCCGTCCCGGGAGTAGTCCTGGCGGGCATACGCCGTCAGAGAAATACGCAGGATGAAGCGGCGGCGGTGCAACAGTTCAGCCCGGCGCGGATCCGCGGCTAGGCTCGGACGTAGATCCGCCCGACAGCCCAGGAGAACCTACGTGACACCAACGTCCGCCTCCCCCGCCCCGCTGCCCCTGCCGGGTCTGACCTGGGGCATCAAGCGCAGCTTTATGGATTACATTTCGGGACTCCCGGACGGTGCTGTTTCCGCGGCCGACGGCGCCACGGTCACTGCGTCCGGAGAGTTCTGTTTCGCTCCCGCCGGTTCCGAGTACGATCCCGCCAGTGGCACCGGGGTGCTGCGGTTCCGCGGCGATGTCCGCGTCGCCGGGCACCACGGAATGATGTTCGTCCGGCTGCTGGACCCATGGGTCGAGTTCGCGGCCGGGCACGGGGTCCTGTCCATCAGCACGGGCGACGGCGGCGGGACCGACCGCTCGGATGTCGGCACCCTGCGCACTGCCGCGCCCCGCAACATGGAAGGGTTTCTCGTCTGGGAGCGCGTCGAGGTCGCCATCTCCCAGGCCGGTTCGGAACTGTTCGACGGCCAGTACGCCGACGGCCAGGCGATGGACCCCCTCGTCATCCGGGTGCCGGCGTAGCCAGGACGGGCCACGGCGCGGACGCTAGCGTGGACGCACCGGACGCACCCTCACCGGCGCGATGATCCCGATCAGGGCCACGGCGGTCATGGAACCTGCCGCCATGATCGAGGCGAGGACGACGATCTGGAAGCGGCCCGCTTCCAAGGGTGAAAGGCCGCCGAAGATCGCACCCACAAACGCCCCGGGCAGGGTGACGAGTCCCGTCGTCTTAGTCTGGTCGGTCGAAGGGATGAGGGCTGAATAGACGGCGCGCCGGGCCAGCTCCAACGTCGACTGACGCCGCGTCGCCCCCAAAGCCAGCCACGCTTCAACCTCATCCCAACGTTCATAAACCGACTCGGCAAAGTGCCGGCCGGCCAGGGTGGCGATGGTCATCGCATTGCCGATCACGATCCCCCCAATTGCCAGCGCGTAGCGGGGCGTCAGGGCTATCGCGCCCGTGCCGAAAACGATCGCCAGGGTCACCAGGATGCCGGCCGCCATCGAGCCGCCCACTACCGCCAGGCGGCCCCAACTCCACCCCAGGCGACGCGCGGCCGTCACTGCGGCCACCGAAAACATCACGAGAAGTGCGGCGCCGACCCAGACCGGACTGGTGATGACAGTGCCCAGTATGAGGCTGATGACAGCGAGTTGCACAGCCCCGCGCAGGATGGCCAGCGCCGGCGCCGTTCGGTGCGGGATCCGGAAAACCGCAAGCAACCCCACGGTGACCAGCATCAGGAGCCCGACGCCCAGCAGCGTGGGCAGGAGATCAGTCAGGGCGGTCATCACGCCAGCCTATAGACCTTCCCGGCAGCACCATGGGCGGCATCGGCTGTCGGCTGCCTTCCCTCGCCGGACACGGCTGCCGTGCTGGGCACCCGCGCGTCCGTCTGCAAGGATGTGAACGGTCGTCGCGCCGTCGGGGACTGAAACTGGTCAAAGGAGATGCTCCATGGTTGAACCCGCCCTCTTAGCCGACGGCGTAGACAGCGAGGCCCGCCGGCATGTGCTCCGGGCCTTAGCGGCGGGCACGGGCGTCGGGTGGGACGGCGCGGACCGGGCCGTCTTCGAAGAGCGCTTCGACCGTCATTTCCCGGCCTTGTTCCGGCTGTTCCACGATCTCTACGGCGCACGGCCGGATTGGCTGGAGCAGCTCACCGACCTTGTGATGCAGTCTGCCCGCTCGTGGGCCGAGAGGCCTGCCGCGCTCAAGGGCCTCGACGCCGAACGGGAACACAACAGCGGCTGGTTCCAGTCCAACACCATGCTCGGCGGCGTTTGCTACGTCGACAGATACGCCAGGGACCTCGAAGGCGTCCGCGCCCGGATCCCCTATTTCAAGGAACTGGGCCTGACCTACCTGCACCTGATGCCGCTGTTCCTGGCCCCCGAACCGCACTCCGACGGCGGCTACGCCGTTTCCAGTTACCGGGACGTCAATCCCGGGCTGGGCACCATGGAGCAGCTGCGCGACCTCGCCGCCGAGCTGCGGGCGAACAGCATCAGCCTCGTGGTCGACTTCATCTTCAACCACACCTCCGACGAGCACGAATGGGCCCGGAAGGCGGCCGCGGGCGAACCGGCCTACAGCGACTACTACTGGATCTTCCCGGACAGGTCCATGCCGGACGCGTTCGAGCAAACCGTGCGCGAAATCTTCCCGGACGACCATCCCGGCTCATTTGTGGATTTGCCGGACGGACGGTGGGTCTGGACCACGTTCCACACCTTCCAGTGGGACCTGAACTACTCCAACCCGGACGTGTTCCGGGCCATGGCGGGCGAGATGCTGTTCCTGGCCAACCAGGGCGTGGACATTCTCCGGATGGACGCCGTCGCCTTCATTTGGAAGCAGCTCGGCACGCCCTGTGAGAACCTTCCCGAAGCCCACACGCTGCTGCAGGCGTTCAACGCCGTGTGCCGGCTGGCGGCGCCGTCGCTGCTGTTCAAGTCCGAGGCGATCGTCCACCCCGACGAGGTGGCCCGCTACATTGACCCCGCCGAGTGCCAGCTCTCCTACAACCCCCTGCAGATGGCGCTGACCTGGGAGGCGCTGGCCACCCGCGACGTGTCCCTGCTCACCCAGGCCCTGGAGCGGCGCCACAATATTCCGGACGGCACGGCGTGGGTGAACTATGTCCGCAGCCATGACGACATCGGCTGGACGTTTGCGGATGAGGACGCTGCCGAGCTTGGCATCAATGCCTTCGAGCACCGGCGGTTCCTCAATTCCTTCTTCGTCAACCGTTTCCCTGGCAGCTTCGCCCGCGGCGTGCCTTTTCAGGACAACCCCCGCACCGGCGACTGCCGGATTTCCGGCACAACGGCGTCGCTCTGCGGGCTCGAGGGCGGAACCGCTGCGGCGGTGGACCGGATCCTGCTGGCCCACTCGGTGGCCTTCAGCACCGGGGGCATCCCGCTGCTGTATCTCGGTGACGAGGTCGGCCAGTTCAACGACTACGGGTACGCCGCCGAGGAAGGCCACGGAACGGACAGCCGCTGGGTGCACCGGCCGCACTACCCGGCCGCAGGGTACGCGCGGCGCGCGGAGCCGGAAACCCCCGCCGGGGCGGTCTTTGCCGGGCTGCGCCGGATGGTGTCCGTACGGTCCGCGACGCCGGAACTGGCCGGGACCCGGCTGGTCGGGTTCGCCACGAACAACCCGGGAGTCCTGGGGTATCAGCGTCCCGGAAATGGAACGCTGATCCTCGCCCTGGCCAACTTCAGCGACGGCCCCGAGGAGGTAACGGCGTTGACGCTCTCCGGCTTCGCGGCCGGCGCCGTCGACGTCCTGACCGGCGCCCACGTGTGCCTCGACGCGGGACTGGTCCTGGACGCCCGGCAGTTCGTCTGGCTCCGGGTGACGCCCCGGCCTTGAGGCGCTGGCCCGCGGCTTATCGGCATGGAATATCGGTAGCGGCTGTGTCGGCGTCCGCTGCGCCGCTTCGCCCGGGTGCCGTGTCCGGCCGCACACTGGTTGAGGAGAGCGTGCGGCCGGAATCTGTGGACGAACGGCCCCGTGGCGGCCGGCGGCCGGTCTTATGCGGCCTATTTCCACTCTCCCCCATCCCGCTGAGAAGAGACTGAGAGCAGCCTCTCCCTGGGGACGTGCGCCCAGGCAGGAGCGCTCCGGCCACCGCCGGGGGTGCCGGCCGGGCGGGCGGCGCCGGCAATGCGGCCGCGGTGGTTGTCCCGAACCGCGCATTGACGCATTCTTGGAGCATGGCACTGGGCAAACGGGCCCCCTCCGGCCCCGGCACGGGCGAGATTCGATGGGGCGTGCGGAAGCGCTCGACGGCGGTCGCCGTCGGCGTCGTAGCCGTGGCGCTGCTGCTCGGCGGCGTCGTCCTTCTGGTCCTGCTGCAGGCGTCCCTGGCGCGGTCGAGCGACGCCGCAGCCCAGCAGAAGGCCCTGGACGTGGTCGCCGAGATGGAGGACATGGACATCGAGGATGCCCGCGCCTACATCATTGACACCGCGCATGCGGGCCAGTTCGTCCAGGTGCTGGATGCCGAAGGGTACGTCCTGGCCAGCTCGGACCCCGAGGTCGCCAACGCCCCGCTGTCAGCCCAGCGGCCCAGCCCGGGCCAGACCATGACCCAGGACGTCTCGAGCCTTCCGAGCATCGGAGACACCGACGACTACCACATCGTCACCGTGGGAGCACGGACCGGCACGTTGAGCTATACCGTGGTGGTGGCCCAGGCCTCACAGATACAGGCGGACACCATTTCCACCGTCGCGTGGTTCATGCTGGGAGCCACGCCGCTGCTGCTCGGGACCGTGGCCGTGGCCGTATGGCTCCTGGTGGGGCGTTCCCTCCGCCAGGTTGAGCGGATCCGTGGCCAGGTGGCCCGGATCAAGGCCGAGCGGCTGGACGGGCGCGTCGACGTCCCGCCCACCAACGACGAAATCCACGCCCTGGCGCTGACCATGAACACCATGCTGGACCGGCTGCAGGCCTCGGACACCGAACAGCGCAGATTCGTCTCGGACGCCAGCCACGAGCTGCGCAGCCCGCTGGCCACGCTGAGGGCCGGGATCGAGATCGCGGCGGCGGACCCGACCGGGGCGATGTGGCTTCAGATGAAGGATGTCCTCTCCGAGGAGACGGCCCGCATGAGCTTCCTCGTGGAGGACCTGCTGACACTGGCCAAGGCCAACGACGGCGGCCTGCGTGTGGAGCAGAAGGACGTCGATCTTGACGACGTGCTGGACCAGGAGATCCGCCGGCTGCGGTCCACCAGCCGGAACCAGATCTCGGTGCAGCTCGTTCCGACCCGGATCCGCGGCGACGCCCGGCGGCTGGCGCAGGTCCTGCGGAACGTCCTGGACAACGCGGACCGTCACGCCCTGTCCCGGATCGCCGTGGACCTGCACACCGCCGCGGACCGGGTCATCCTCACTGTCGACAACGACGGCGACCCCATCCCGGAGGCGGACCGGGAACGGATCTTCGAACGGTTTGTCCGGCTCGATGGCAGCCGTTCCCGGGAAGGCGGCGGCAGCGGACTGGGCCTGGCCATCGCGGCTGGAATTGTGGCCGCCCACCATGGGAGCATCCGTCCGACGGACGGACCGGCGGGTCACTGCCGCTTTGAGATCACATTTCCCCTTCCGGAACCTGTGGAGCCGGCCGACGTCACTCCTCGGAACTCCCGGCGGCACGGGGTTCAGGGGTCGGGTCGGCGCTGAGCAGATAGCCCATGCCACGCACCGTGGTCAGGCTGTGGATCCCGAACGGGACATCAATCTTGCGCCGAAGGTAGCCGATGTACACCTCCACCACATTGTTCGCGCCCTCGAAAGCCGGATCCCAGACGTTTTGCAGGATTTCCGCCTTTGAAACGATCTGGTCATGCCGGCGCATCAGATAATGCAGGAGCCCGTACTCCCTGGCCGTGAGGCTGATGAGGGTGTCGCCGCGGCGCACACTGTGGCTGACGGGGTCCAGGGACAGCGTGCCAAGTGTCATGATGACAGGCCTGGCGGGCGCTCCGCGCCGGATCAACGCCCTGATCCGGGCCACCAGCACCAGGAAGCTGAACGGCTTGGTGAGGTAGTCATCAGCGCCCAGGTCGAAGGCATCGGTCTGGTCGTATTCGCCGTCCTTGGCCGTGAGCATCAGCACCGGAGTCCACACCTTGCGTTGCCGCAATTCCTTCAAGACGTCGTAGCCGTTCATCCGCGGCAGCATGAGGTCCAGCAGGATGGCATCGTACGCGTTCTCCAGCGCCGCCGCGAGTCCCCGCACGCCGTCGTGGGCGACGTCGACGACGAACCCCTCGTTCTTCAGCCCGCGGCGGACTGTTTCCGCCAGGGCATGCTCATCCTCCACCATCAGGATCCGCAATCCAGCCCCCTCTCTTTGGGCCAGTATGGCCCTTCCGGGGCCGTGCTGGAAGGAACCTGGCGGGTCCAGTGGGAGGGATGCCCGTCGCTGTTCGGTCAGGCCTGTTGGGGAGGACCGAACAGCCACCCCGAAACGTCGCTGCGCAGGACCACGTGCGGTCCGCCGGTGGAACTGACGCTCCCGTTGGGGACGTAGTAGCCGCGCCCGGCTCCGGGGCCGCCGGCTGCGCGGTCGATGGCGTCGGTCAGGCGCCGGGTCAGGTGCCCGCTGGGGCCCAGGGACCGCAGTTCATTGAGTTCGTCCTGCGTGAGCCGTCCCAGCACTGCAGCAATATCGGCCATGGTGAATCCTCCCGACGGATGGTGCGGATGGTGCCCAAGGTGGATGGTGCCTAAAGAATCAGGCTAGGGCACCCAAATTAACGGCGCGTGACGCCCCGGTGACCAGTGGCGAACAAAGCAGGAAGGCCGGCGTCGGGGGCGTCCGCCTCCGGGTGTCATGAGCGTCACTGCCGCGACTGCCCCGGTCCCCAGCATTTACACGGCGTCATGCTGTACGGTTCAATCCCGGAGATCCGGAGATACAGAGATAAGTAGATCCGGAGAGACTCCGAATCACACGCCCAGCAACTGAAATGAGTATCACCAGGTGGCAACCGATTATGACGAAGTACGCTCCGACGTCGCGGAATCCCGCAACGCTTCCCTGGAGGCGCTCCGTTCGGCGAATGCGCCTGACGCGCGAAGCGTTGTCCGCGAACTCGACGAGGCCGATACCTCCGAAGGCGTGGAACTGCCGGGGGCAGACCTGTCCGGCGAGGAACTGACCGTCACGGTCATCCCGCAAAAGGAAGACGAATTCACCTGCTATTCCTGTTTCCTGGTGCGCCACCGGTCCCAGCTGGCCAAGGAGAAGGCCGGCCACGCCTACTGCGCAGACTGCCTCAGCTAGAGCCCCCGGCAGGACCGGCTCAGCCGGTCCGGGGACGTTCAGCGCGGCAGGTGTGGTTCCGGCACCGGACGCTACCCGCCGGGCCACCCGTCGAATACACTTCTGTCACATGCTTCACAATAGTGTCGGGAGGCGGCAGGACATGACCAGCCGGGGCACGTTCGGCTACGCTCCTGTTTGACGATGCGGCGATTGCCGGCACACGGCCGGAGGCTGACCATGCGTAAATCCACCAGCAGCTTGGCTGACCCTGCTGCTGTGCCGCCGTCGGCCGCCGCCAACGACGCCAGTGGACCCGAACGATCCGACGGGCCGGCCATGCCGTTTGAAGGGCCGGCGGGCACCCGTACCCCCCGCACCGGCAAACCCGCCCGCGCAGGGAGCCTGCAGCGCGAATGGTCCAGGGCATTCATCCTGGTGATCCTTGCCCTGCTCGCCGGGGCCGCGGTGACCCTGGTCGGCGTCCGTTTTGTCACGGACCAGATCCAGCACGCCGCCGCACAGCACCGCGTCGAGTCGGAGGCCATCTCCGAGCTCCGGACCGGCATCGAGACCCACGAACAAGCCGGACTCCAGCTGCTGTCCGCAGGACCCGCAGATCCGTCCGCCTTTTTGTTGCAACAAAAGGACCTCTCCGCCCAGTTCGATGCCACCGCCCGGATCCTGCCGGAGGCGTACGGCATGCGGGCCACAGTCCGCGGGGCCCGGGCCGCCTGGCAGGAGGGACTGTCCGCGCACAATCTCTGGGGAAGCCAGGTGGCCACTCTCCACGGCAACCGAGTGGCGGAGGCGCCGGCGTTCGCCGAATCCAGCGCCAAGGCCCGCGCCCTGCTCGCCGACGTCCGTCGCGCTTCGCTCGACGCGCTTGACGACGGCGTCGCCCGTGGGGCCGGGCTTCAGCAGATGGTATCGACCGTCCGCACGGCCCTCTTTGCGCTGGCCGCGGGCGGGGTGTTCTTTTTCCGCCGGCGCATGACCAAGTACCTGATGCGCCCTGTGGAGGGTCTGTACCGCGGGGTCGTGAAGCTGCAGTCCGGTGATTACAGCCACCGGATCAGCGTTGTCCGCAATGACGAACTTGGCCAGCTGGCCGAGGCCTTCAATTCCATGGCCGCCACCGTGCACGACAACCACCTGGAACTGACCTTCCGCGCCACCCACGACCCGCTCACGGGACTGGCCAACCGGGCAGTCCTCACCGAACGCCTCACCGCCGCGTTCGACCCCGGAGCAAAGAACCCGGAAACAGCTGGCGCCGAGGTCTGCGACGGGCGTGAAGGCCTGCTGGTCATCGACGTCGACGACTTCAAAGACGTCAACGACTCGCTGGGCCATGAGGGCGGCGACGCGTTGCTCATCCAGCTGGCCCAACGGCTGCGGGGCTGCGTGCGCGGACATGACCTCGTCGCCCGGCTGGGCGGCGACGAATTCGCGATCGTCGTGACGGATGAGGGCGGCACGGCGACAGACGACGTCGCACGGCGCATCCAGGACACGCTGCGGGACCCTTTCTGCATCGATGACGTCCGGCTGAAGGTAACCGTCAGCATGGGCGCCGCCCAGCGCAACGCCGGCACTGCAGATCCGGCCGAGTTGATGCGGCAGGCGGACTTCGCCATGTACATGGCCAAGCACGGCGGCAAAGGCCGCTACCAGCTCTTCGATGCCCGGGGATATGACGAAATGACCTACCGGGCCGCTCTCCGGGCGGACCTCGCCACAGCCGTGCAGGCCGGGCAGTTGCGCCTCGATTACCAGCCCGTCGTGAGTCTCGGCACCGGCGAGATCGCCGGGGTGGAGGCCCTGGTCCGCTGGGAGCACCCGACCCTGGGCCGGCTGGGACCGGCCGACTTCATCCCCTTGGCCGAGGAAACCGGCGAGATAGGGCCCATCGGCTGCTGGGTCCTGGACACCGCAAGCCGTCACGTCGCCGGCTGGCGCCGGTCCCCCGGCACTGCCGAAGACTTCTGGGTCTCGGTCAATCTTTCCACTCTTCAGCTATCGAGTGACCGGAACCTGGCAGCCCTGGAGCGCATCCTGGCCCACCCCGCCTCGCAGGCCGACAAGGTGATCCTCGAGGTCACCGAATCGGCCCTGGCCACGAGCGCCGACGGCGGGGTCGCTGCCCTGAACCGGCTGAAGAGCTTCGGCGTCCGCATCGCAATCGACGACTTCGGGACCGGCTTCTCCTCGCTCAGCACGCTCGCTGCGCTGCCCGCGGACATTCTCAAGATCGACCGTGCCTTCCTGTCCGGGCTGCCTGGGGACGCCCCGGCCGCGGCGATGCTCGAGGGCATTCTGGAAGTGGCCCGGAAACTGGACCTGGCTGTCATCGCCGAGGGCATCGAGCACACCGGGCAGCTGGATCTCCTGCGCTCGCTCGGCTGCGACATGGGCCAGGGCTTCTTTCTGGCCAGTCCCAGCCCGTCCCCCGTTCTCGAGGCGCTGCTGGCCTCCGGGGCCCGCCTGCAGCCACCGGCCGGCATGGACGCGACGGCGGCCGGCACCTGAGCCGGCCGAAGGACCGGACCCGGCGGTCGGCGTTGTGCTCAAACGGCGGGGAAGACCAACGAGGGCTCGTCCGCGGTGGCCAGTGTCAGGACGGCCTCTTCCACCGTTTCGTGGTCCTCAAGTTCGCGTTCAACGCGGCGTAGGGCCACGGCGACGTCGTGTTCCCGGAGGTCCCCCTGTATGTCCACGGCCGCCACGACGTAAAGCTTGCGCGGGCCGACGTATTCGAGATGCAGGTACGTGATGCGTTCGATCGCTGGGTGCTCGAGGAGGCGGCGGGCCATGGTGCCCTCGATATCGCCGGTCACGGCTTGCCCCACCAGGAAGCGCCGGTTCCGGTCGATCAGCACGACGGCAACCACGGCCAGGAGGATGCCCACCAGAATGGACCCCACGGCGTCCGGCACGGAGGACCCCGTGACCTGGTGCAGGAATATCCCGGCGAAGGCGATGAGCAGGCCAACAAGCGCTGCCCCATCCTCGGCGAAGACGGCGCGCAGCGTGGGGTCGGAGCCCTTGAGCACCTGCTCCAGGGTGTTCCGGTCCAGCTCTCGCGCCGCCTTCCGGTTTTGCCGGAACGCCTGGATGAAGGACACGCCTTCAAGGACGAACGCGATGGCCAGCACCAGGTAGGCGATCCCATAGTCACCTGGCGGTTCCGGGGTGATCAGCTGCTGGATGCCGTGCATCACCGACACCACCGCGCCGGCCGTAAACAAGCCAAAGGCGGCGATCATTGACCATACGTAGGCCTCGCGCCCGTAACCCATGGGGTGGGCTTTGTCGCGTTTCCGCGCGGCTTTCCGTTCGGCGATGAGCAGGAAGACCTGGTTGCCGGTATCGGCCCAGGAGTGGGCCGCCTCGGCAGTCATGGACGCCGAGCCAGAGATAAGTGCGGCCACTGTCTTGGCTGCCGCGACAAGGACGTTCGCTGCAAAGGCAATCAGCACCGTGAGCGATGCGGACCAGGACTTCTTACGCTTCACGCCATTTTCCTCCCTCGGCTGCAGGATGCATGCCAGGGACTACGCTATCTCCCCGGGCTGTCCCGGACCGGCGTTCGACGCAGACTGGTTCCATTCGTGCCGGTCAGGCGCACAATATAGCTAGTACGTTCATCCGCTCGTTTCCTCAAGCCGCTCGGGGTGGTGCGCAATGAATGCTCGTCGGAAGCTGTCATCGCTATGGGTGCTCCTGATCTTGCTGGGCGCCGGCGGGTGCGCCGGCGGCAGCGGATCGCCGGCGTCGACGTCGGCGCCCCCACCCGGCCCCGCCTACGGGGCCGGCCCGACGGCGGGCACCGCCGCCGCCACCACCATCACCATCAAGGACTTCGCCTACGGCGACCCGCTCACCGTGGCCCCCGGCGCGGCGGTCACCGTAACCAACATGGATGCCGCGGCGCACACGGTCACGGCTGACGAAGGCTCAGCGTTCGATGCCCAGGTCAAGGGCGGCGGCACTGCCACCTTCACCGCGCCGACGAAGCCCGGATCCTACGCGTATCACTGCACCTACCATCCGGGCATGCACGGGACGCTGGTGGTCAAATGAGCGCCCAGAGCCCCGGACGGGCCGTGCGGGTCCATACGGCCGGCATGACACTGCGAATCCTCACGGCCGTTGCCCTGTTCATTGACGCCGCCGTCCACATCCACCTGGCCCCGGGCTACCAGGCGGGGAACTCCGCGGGAATCGGCCAAGGGAACCTGTTCCTGCTGGAATCAGCTGCCGCTGTGCTGGCCGGGTTGTACGTGCTGCTGCGCGGCAGCAGGGCGGCCTTCGCCGTCGCATTCGTCGTCGCGCTGAGCGCCTTCATGGCCGTGGTGGCATACCGTTACGTGAATATTCCCGCGTTCGGGCCTTTCCCGTCCATGTACGAGCCCATCTGGTTCTTCGAGAAGTCTGTCAGCGCCGTGGCTGAAGGCGCCGGAGCCGTCCTGGCAGCCATCGGTTTCGTCCGGGCCGGACGGCGGACGAACGGGCAGGGCACCCAGTCCAAGCATTGACCAACCCCGGGCCGCGGACTTGCTAGCATGTGGGCGGGGTGGTTCAGGCTGAAGTCGTTTGCAGAAGGCACGAAACAAGAGGACACGGCGTCTACAGGCACGGGGTCAGCAAACGTGCCTGGAATCCGGCCTGCAGAACCGACGAGGGGCACCGCTTCCCCGGCGCCAGGGCAGACCGGGCCGGGATCGGCAGCCGCCCGCCGTGCCGTGGCGGATGCCGGCACCGCCGTCGGCGCCTATCTCGTGGTGTGGGCCTGGCTCGGCGCGGCGGTCCTCACGGATCCTGTTCCCTGGCTCCTGGCCCTGGCGGCGGGGGCCGCGGTGATCACCCGGGCCGCCGGCTCCGTTCTGCGGCGGAAACCCCCTTTTTCCACCCCCGCGGACCGCGTCACCCTCGGCAGGGCCGGCATCGTGGCCTGCTGTGCCGCCGAAACGGTGGTGGGGTTAATCGCCGGAGCCGGAACCGGACCAGACCTTCTGGTGGTGGTCCTGGGCACGGCCGCGTTCCTGCTCGATGCCGTCGACGGACGGGTGGCCCGGTTCACGGGATGTGCCACAGCCGAGGGTTCACGCCTGGATTCGGATACGGACGCCGCGCTGGTCCTGGTGCTGTCCTGCGCGGCGGCGGGAAAGTTCGGCCTGTGGCCCCTGGGCATCGGCCTGATGTACTACGCGTTCCTCGCAGCGGCCTGGTTCCGGCCGTCCCTGAAGAACCCGCTGCCGTCCAGCATGGTCCGCAGGGTCATCGGAGCCACCCAGCCGGCGGCCCTGCTGTTCGCCCTGTTGCCGGGGGTGCCTCCGCCGCTGGGAGCCATGGTGCTCGGGCCGGCGCTTGGGCTGCTGGCCTTTTCATTCGGGCGGGACGTAGTCAAGCTGGAACGGCTCCGGGCAAGCCGCGCTTCGGCCGCCGGCTCCCCCGCCATACGGGCCGGAACACCGGCAGGAACCTAACGCGGTGCGGGTCTCGGCGCCAGGTCCATCGTCGCCGGGCCCTGGATGACGGCGCCGTCGGCGGAAAACCGCGAGCCGTGGCAGGGGCAGTCCCACGTCGAATCGTCCGCGTTGAACTCGACCGTGCAACCCAGATGCGTGCAGATGGCCGAGACGGCGAGGAGGCCCCCGGCAGCGCCAGCGTAGACGGCGGTCATTTCGCCATCGATCTCCACGACGGTGCCTTCGCCGGGTCGCAGCCCGGCGACGGCCGGTTGATCCGGCAGCCGGTGTGGGGGCGGCTGGTCCGGTTGCTGCCGCACCCCGCCGGCCTGGCCGGCGGAAGGGCGGTTGGTATCGAATACCGCGGCCCAGGGGTTGTGACGGCCCGACAGGGTGTCGGCCAGGATCAGGGCGGCCGCGGTGCCGTTGGTCAGGCCCCATTTGCGCAGGCCGGTGATCACATGAAGGTGCGCCGCCGTCGGAGTCAAAGTCCCGGCGTAGGGCAACCCGTCGACGGGCATGTTGTCCTGCGTGGACCAGCGGAAGCTGGTCTCCCCGGTGCCGAGGCGTTCCCGGGAGAAAGCCGCGAGGCGGCGGTACCGCTCGGCGGCATCGCTGGCCTCGGCGGCACGGTGCCCCTCGCCGCCGGTGAGAACGAATCGGGAACCCTCAATGTCGATCGCCAGGATGGAGCGCATCGGCTCGTCGACGCTGATGAAGGTTCCGTCCAGGGGCACGGCGGGTGCCAGGCTGGCAACGACGTAGGAACGGTGCAGGTAGCAGCGCTCGGCAAACAGGCCGGCGTCGCCTACGGGGACGTTGGCGGCAATGATCACCTCGCGCGCCCGGACGGTGCCGCTCCCGGTCCCGACGACGGCGGGCACCCCGTCTTGGACCGAGGTGACGCGCGAGTCCTCCAGTACGTGGCTTCCGCTCCCGTCCACGGCGCGGGCGAGGCCTTGGAGGTACTTGACCGCGTGAAGTTGCGCCTGGCCGTCGAACCGGACTGCGCCCCGGGCACCGAACGGCAGCGGCACCTCGGAGGTAAAGACGGCTGGCAGGCCGAGCCGCCCGGCCAGGGCCGCCTCGCCGCGGACCCGGGCGAGGGCGTCGTCGGATTCTGCGTAGGTGTAATTGGATACCCTGCGGAAGTCGCAGTCGATGCCCTCCTCCGCGACGACACGCGCAATGTGCTCGATGGCGGCCTGGTTGGCCTGCCCGTACGTGCCCGCGACGTCCGGTCCGTGCCGGTCCGCGAGTTCGGTGTAGGCCAGCCGGTGCAGGGAGGTGACCTTGCCGGTGGTGTGCCCAGTGACGCCGGTGCCAATGCGGGCTGCCTCCAGGACCGCGACGGTGCTGCCGGCGCGTTTGAGGGCCAGCGCCGCCGTCAGGCCGGCGATCCCTCCCCCGACGACGGCGACGTCGACCTCAAGATCCGTGTCCAGGGAGGGATAGCGGGTGGTACCGGTTGTGGCGATCCAGAGCGAAACCTGCCGTCCTTCGAGCATCCGCGATCAGAGGCCCTCAGTAGCTTCCAGCCGCCCTGAGCGAACCGCGTCGGCGAAGGCCTGGTAGTCCTTTTCGTTCTGGTCCGCGTACCGCTCGGAGAAGTCGGTGATGGAGCGTTCGAACTTGTCGCTCTTGCCCAAGTAAGTGGCGATTGCGATCGGGTCCCCTGACCGGGCGTGGGCACGGGCGAGGGTCCAGCCGCAGGCGTTGGCGTAGAAACCCATGCCGAGCGGTTTCATGCCTTCCACAATGGCTGAGCCCTTCATGTCACGCAGTTGGCGCCAGTAGAGGTACCGGTTGTCCTGCACGCCCTTGGTCCACCCCAGGAAGATGTCGCTCGCGGCCTGCATCATCCGCTGGCCCTGCACCACGCGCTCGCCCGGCTGCTTGAACTTGCTCTTCGGCAGGTGGTCCTCGAGCACTGACCTTGTGGCCTCCTTGACCTGCAGAAACAGCGGATCCTGCTCATCGCGGCCCTGGAGCAAGGCGATGAACGCCCGTGTGCCGACGCTGCCGACGCCCACCACCTTGCGGGCGACATCGATGACCTCGAAGCGCTCCAGCAAGATTCGTCGGTCGTCTGGCAGCGTGGCCCGGTAGGAACGGAGCTGCTCACGAACCGCTTTCTGAATCCCATCCGCAGACATGCCGAATGATTCCCCCAGCTCCCGTGAGGGAATGACGATCGGCGGCTGGCTGACGATCCGGTACTCCCCGTCCACCCGCTCGGCGAGCTTGGAGAGTGCCTGCAGGCTGTCGCGGGTGTGGGCCTTGGCGACGTTCTGTTTCGCCGTCTTTTCCATGCCGTGGGCTGCCTTCTTGAGGGCCTTGCCCTTTTGGGTTGCCACGGCCAGCTCAATGGTTTCCATCAGCTGTTCCTCGGACAGACGGGCGTACCAGATGTCCAGGGTGCCCATCTGCGCGAACTCTGCCATGGCCTCGCGGTAAGCCCGAACGGCGGTGAGTGTCGCGTCGCGCGTTTCTTCCTTGGTGAACGCGTTGTTCCGCGCCGCGATGGTGAAGCTCGCGGCCATGCGTTTGACGTCGTACTCGAACGGGCCGGGCAGAGTTTCGTCGAAATCGTTGAGATCGAACAACAGGGTTCGCTCTGGTGAGGCGAAGACGCCAAAGTTGGATAGATGGGCGTCCCCGCACAGTTGGGACACCAGGCCGGCCCGGGGAGTGTCTTTCAGATCGGTTGCCATGATCTTGGCGGCGCCCCGGTAGAACGTGAACGGTGAGACCAGCATCCGGCCGTGACGCACCGGCACGAGATCTTGTTCGCGGGTGAGGTTCTGTTCCTCGAGCAGCGCGACCGGATCCGGGCGGTCGGACGCGGGTTTCCACCCAGTGTGGGCGGAGACGGGCGTCTTTTCCCGCCGCCCCTTGCCCTTCGCAGCACGCTCCTCGACACTCGGATGCTTGACTTTTTTGGTCTCGGCCATGATCAGCGACCTCCCTATTAGGTCCGGAACCACCACCGGCACTGCTTGCCTGGGTCAGTCCCCGCCGAGCGCGCCACTCCGCCTCGGCTCAAGCTACTGCGATTCTGGCCCCGAACCGGCCCATCGTCAACGCATCGCTGATGGATCCCGCAGCGCAGGCTCAAAACGCCATCTGTTCCGCAGCCGGGCGACTGACCCATCGATTCATGCGGTTCGGGTGATGCCACCCCTGGTCGTGGCGGGTTACGTTCATGACGAGTCGGGCCGATCCGCTCATGTCGCGTCACTCGGCGCACAACACTGAAACCAGATGGAGACATAACCATGGCCGAAGAAGAAGCACCTGTTCTCGCCGTCCTCGCCGACATCACCGCCGTTTCGCTCGAACGCTCCACCCTTGAGCCTCGCGAACTGATGCTGGCCCGGATTGCGGCGCTCGCGGCAGTCGACGCCCCGGGCGCCTCCTACCTGTTCAACGCCGGTACCGCCGTAGACGTCGGCATCACCTTGGAGGATGTCCGGGGCATCCTGATCGCCGTTGCACCCATCGTCGGCACTCCCCGGATCGTGGCGGCGACCACCAATCTCGTCCAGGCGCTGGGCTTTGCCCTCGAAATGGCGGAGGAAGAACTCGAAGCAGGGACCCCGGACTAGTACCCTTACTTACGAACCGCACGTCACGGCGTCGGCAGTTCCTCGTTGCATCTGCCACGATGCCCTGACTAAAGGCGGCCCATGAACAAGAACCGGCTGGAGGCCTTCAGCGACGGCGTGCTGGCGATCGTCATCACCATCATGGTGCTGGAGCTTCACGTCCCCGCCGAACCGACTTGGCCCGCCCTGCTTCACGAGCTTCCAACGCTGCTCAGCTACCTGCTGAGCTTCATCTATGTCGGGATTTACTGGAACAACCACCACCACATGCTGCATCTGGCCGGGCGGATCAACGGTGGGGTGCTCTGGGCAAACCTGCATCTGCTGTTCTGGCTCTCCCTCATCCCCTTCACCACCCGGTGGATAAATGACACGGGCCTGGCGGAGGTACCCGTCCTCGTCTATGGGCTGGACCTGCTGTTCGCCGCCATTGCCTACTACATCCTGAAAACAACCCTGATCCGCCAGCAGGGACGCGGCGGCGCGCTGGACCGGGCCATGGGGCAGGACTGGAAGGGCAAGGGATCGCCGGCGCTCTACATCGCCGGGATGGGGCTCAGCCTGGTGAACCCGCTCTTGGGGATCGCCGCCTATTCGGTGGTCGCCGCGATCTGGCTCATCCCGGACCGGCGTGTGGAGCGGTTCATCGCACACACGTGAGTCCAGAGGCGCAGGTGTGTCCCGGAGCGGCTACTGCCGGACGCGTTGGGCCAGCGAGGCGCTCAGGAACCGCAGATGCGCCGGGGCCGGCGGTACCACGTGGGCCGCATAGCCCGGGTGCTTGCCCAAGTACTTCTTGATGTAGGGACACACCGGAACGATCGTGAGGCCCGCGGCGATAGTCTCATCGAGTGCCTGCTCGGCCAGCACCCCGGCCAGCCCGCGGCCGCCATATTCCTCGTTGATCTCCGTGTGGTAGAAAATCCGCTGGCCCGCCCCGACGTCGTCCACGTAAGCGGCCTGGCCGATCACGGTGCCGGCGTCGAGCACTTCGACACGGCTGCGCTGCGGGTTGTTACTGATGGTGATCGTGGTCAATATGGTCTCCTTGAGCGGGCCGGATTGGCCAGGCAGTCGGGCTTACGGGTGCAGGGCTGGCTGGGCTTGCCAGTATGGGCCTGCCGGAATGAACAGGTCAGCCGCGGGGCCGGATGCGGGCATTCGGCAGGGCCGGGGCAGGGAGAGCGGCGGGGCCGCCGGGCGGGAACGGGCCGAACCGCAGGTCGGATGCCCGGCCGCCGGCGTCCGCGCCGGCGTCCTCAGTGCCGGCGTCCGCGCCGGAGGCCGCAGTGCCGGCGTCCGCGCCGATCTCGGACTGCCACTGGTCCCTGTACGCGACGATCTCCTCATGGCTGCGGCCGACGAAGTTCCACCACATCACGATTTTTTCGCCCAGCGGCTCTCCGCCAATGAGGAGAACGCGGGCTCCCTCGCTGCCCGCGACCAGGGTCAGGGACCCGTGGCCGACGGGCAGGTACGCGAGGTTGTCCGTCGGGACCGGCTGCCCGTCCAGGGCGAGGTTGCCCGAGTCCACGAGCAGGCCGTGTTCGAAGGACGCATCTGTTGCGAGCGTCAGCTCCGTCCCCGCTTCGAGCAGGAGCTCGGCACCGAGCAGGGGCGTGTGGGTGGTGACGGGCGAGACGGACCCGGCGAGTGCGCCCAGGAAGACGCGCATGGTCCAGCCGTTTCCGCTGACCGGCTCCGGACGGTAGTGCTCAAAGGTGGGCGCCATGTGGCGTGCCGTGTCCGGCAGCGCCACCCACAGCTGCGCGCCGTGCAGGACGGTGGTGTCCGGGGTGGAAAATTCCGAATGGCTGATGCCGCGGCCGGCGGTCATAAGGTTCACTTCACCGGGCCGCACCGCTGCGTGGAAGCCGGCCGAATCCCGGTGCTCGATTTCGCCTGTGAACAGCCAGCTGACGGTTTGAAGACCGGTGTGCGGGTGGCGCGGGACTTTCATGCCGCCGGAATCGCCGACCTGGTCCGGGCCGTAGTGGTCCAGGAAGCACCACGCCCCAATGAGGCTGCGCTGGCGCTGCGGAAGGGTGCGCCGCACATCCATCGCGCGCGGGCCGCCCAGCGGGACCTGCCGCGGAACCAAGAGTTCGACGCCAGCGCAGGTCCTGTCCGTTTCGCAAAGGATTTCCTGGGGCGCGACTTCGGTATTGCTCATGATGACAGCCTAGCTTCGCGCGGTCCGCGGGTCAGCCTTCGGCACACGGCCTGGACTTCCAGGACCGGGCCTCACATCCAGGCCGAACGGCGCAATGGGGGTTCCGCGCCGCCCGGGCGCTGGACCAGGATCTGGTTCACGCCCGTGATGCCAGCCTCGAAGCCGAGTGCGCTCGCGGCCATGTAGAGCCGCCACACCCGGGCCCTTCCCAGTCCGGCCAAACGCACGGCCTCGTCCCAGTGCTCCTCCAGGTTCCGCACCCACGCCCTGAGCGTCAGGGCATAGTGGGGCCGCAACGCCTCGACGTCCATGATCTCCAGGCCCGCCGATTCGAGTGCCGCGACCATCTCCGAGAGGCTGAGCATCTCACCGTCCGGAAAGACATAACGGGGAATGAAGGAGTCAGGGTCCGGCGGGGTCGCGCCGGCGTTCCAGGAAATCGCGTGGTTGAGCAGCCGTCCTCCCGGGCGGAGCAGGCCCTGCAGGTGGGAAGAATAGTGCTGGATCTGCTCGCGCCCTACATGCTCTGACATGCCGATGGAGCTGATCGCGTCGAACGGCCCGTCGTCCACGTCGCGGTAGTCCTGCACCCGGATGTCCACCCGGTCCGTGAGTCCGGCGTCCGCCGCCCGCTTACGGGCCAGGGCCGCCTGTTCGACCGAGAGCGTCACCCCGACGACGTCGGCCCCATAGTGTTGCGCGGCATGCAGCGCCAGGCTGCCCCAACCGCATCCCACATCCAGCACCCGCATGCCCGGCTGGAGCCCCAACTTGCGGCAGACCAGATCGAGCTTGGCGCTCTGGGCGGCGTCAAGCCCGGTCTCCTCCGACTCCCAGACCGCGCACGAGTACACCATGGAAGGGCCCAGGACGAGGGCGTAAAAGTCGTTCCCGACGTCGTAATGGTGGGAAATGGCCGCGGCATCGCGCCCCATGGAATGCCGCCGCCCGTGCCGGCTCACGCGCGCTTCCTCCGGCGGCGGCGCCGGGTTCGTCCCGAGCGCGCCGAGCCGGACGGCTGTTTTGACCAGCGCGAACACCTCGCCGGGCGTCGGCGGCCGGAACGGGCCGGGCTCGGCGAACTTTCCCGCCGCACTGATGGCCGCGAAGGCGGCGAAGATGTCGTCTGGTGCCTCGATATCGCCGGCCACGTAGGCGCGGCTCAGTCCAAGCTGCCCCGGGGACCACAGCATCCGTCGAAGTGCCCGCCGGGACCGGAAAACGACGACTGGAGCGTCTTCCGGTCCCGCTTCCGAGCCGTCCCAGGCCTTCAGCCGCAGGGGGATGCCGTCGGTGCCAAGGATGATCGCCAGCGCGTCGGCCAGCCGTGAAGCCGCATTCGTGGATGCCGTCATGTCCAGTGCCTCAATTCCAGTGCCTCGTCTCCGGTGCTGCGGGCTGAGCCCGCCAGTTCCAAATCTAAGGGCATGACACGCCCGGCAACCAGAGCTTTGGTTCCGATTCCTTTCCCCGCCCCCCTCCCCTCTTCCCTGCACACCACGCCTGCCCAAAGCATCAGCGGCGGACGCCTCTGGCGCGTGGGGGTGCTGTTGCCTATGGTGTGTCCCATGTCTGAGTCTTTCTCGTCCCTCGTGGACACGTTCAAGAATGTCGGTGTGTCCCGGGCCTACGGGCCCGCCGTGAACATCGCAGGAGAAGAGATCGTCCCGGTAGCGGTGGTGTCCTTCGGCTTCGGCGGAGGCAGCAGCCCGGAAGACGCCCAGCCCGGCAGCGGCGGAAGTGGAGGCGGGGGCGGCGGCTTCGTCTTGCCCCTGGGCGTCTACGCCAAGGGCTCCTCGGGCCGCATGACGTTCCGGCCCAACACCGTCGTCCTTCTGGTGGCGCTGGCCCCTCTGGTGTGCGCCGTTGGCGTTTCGATCCGCGGCATTCTTCGCAGTGTCCGTTCCCACCGCTAGCACCGCGGCCGCAGGGCCAAGGATTCCCCAAGCCCGTCCGGGCATCGTTGGGTCTGGCAGCCTGGGTCTCGGGCAGCCCTGTGGTCGGGCGTCGGACGGACTTGATCGACGATGAACTTATTCAGAACTGCATGTGCAGCAAGCCTGGGCGCGGCGCTCCTGATGACGGGTTGCGGCGCTCCCCCGGCCATACCGGGCCCCACAACCACGGTGACGGCGACGGCCCCGCCGTCGGTGGTGGTCTTCGATCCGCAAACCAGCGGCAAGGTTCTGGCCGAGCGGATCAAGGCCCGCGCCAAACCCACGGACCCTGGTGTCACGATTTCCGAAGTGGAGTGCAAGAACTTCCCGGATATCAAGGTCAACACGCATACGGATTGCCAGATGGTGGTTAACGGGGTCAAACGCGGGTACCGGGCCACGTTCACCGAGCGGGACGGCCACTACGTAATAAAGGCCCAGGAACTTACCTGGTAGGGGTCCCGGCGTAGGACATGGCGGGTTCCCGGTCGTCGTCGGCGTCGACCCAGGCCGCGAAGTCCTTCAGCGACATGAAGCAGTAGTAGTCGCAATACCGCAGGTTCTTCTTCTCCGACTTGCTCATGCCGGTAATTCGATGCAGGAGCGGCCACGGATGGGCCGGCGGGTGTTGCCCGTCCGCGCGGGCAGCCTCAGCCGCTGTTGCGCGCCCGGCTCGGCTGCACCCGCGGCGGTTCCCCCGGCATCTTCGGGAAGTCCGGCGGGAACGGCAGCTCCCCCAGCCCGGCTTCGAGGTCCCTGTTCCACCATTCCAGCAAAAGATCGACGGAGCCGGCGCCGCCTGCGTGCATGCCCTCCCACGGATCGCCGGAAACTTTGAGCCGCTCCGGAACGGTGGCGATCGTGAAATCAGCCGGGTCGACGGACCCGAGCTCTTCCCAGCGGATCGGGCACGACACCGTCGCGTTGGCGAGTGCGCGCGGGCTGTAGGCCCCCGCGATCGTGCGGTCGCGGTTCGCCTGGTTGAAGTCGACGAAGATGCGGGCGCCGCGTTCCTCTTTCCACCACGCGGTGGTGACTTGCGCGGGCATCCGACGCTCGAGTTCGCGGGCTGCCGCGATGACGGCGTGGCGCACGTCCAGGAACTCCCGGGTCGGCTCGATCGGGGCAAAGACGTGAAGCCCCCGGTTGCCCGAGGTCTTGATGAAGGCCTCCAGCCCGGCCTCCGCGAGTACGCGCCGCAACTCGCGTGCAACCGGAACGGCATCGACGAACCCGGTACCGGGCTGCGGGTCGAGGTCGATCCGCAACTCGTCCGGATAATCCGGTTTGCCGGCCCGGGAGGCCCAGGGGTGGAAGACCACCGTATTCATCTGCACCGCCCACACCGCGGCGGCGATTTCGTCAATGACCAGCTGGGGATGCGTGCGTCCGCTTGGATAGACGACGTCGACGGCGCGGATGAAGTCCGGGGCACCCTTGGGCGGGTTCTTGGAGAAGAATTGCTCGCCGTCCACCGTGTCCTTGAACCGCTGGAGCGTTACCGGCCGGTCCCCGTTCGCGGCCAGGAAGGCGTCCCCGACGTCCACCAGGTACCGGGCCAGGTCCAGCTTGGTCAGTCCCGGGCCGGGCCAGAGAACCCTAGCCGGGCTGGACACCCGCAACTCCCGGTCGCCGTGCGGACCGCTGACGGTGAGGTGGACTTCTTCCTTGGCCATGGGGACAACCTACCCCGGCGGCGTGGACAGTTGAAGAGCGGAACAGCTGTCCACCCGGCATGATGGACACATGACAACGCCCGAGTTCCCGATCACCCTTGAAGTCGGCGACGCCGCAGTGTCGGGCGTCTTTGCCGGCCCCGAGGACTCCTTCGCAACCCTGGTCGTTGCCCACGGCGCCGGGGCGGGAATGGACCATCCGTTCCTTGTGGGCTTCACCCGCGCCCTGAACGAACTCGGCGTCGCCACCCTGCGCTTCAACTTCCCCTACCGCGAGGCCGGACGAAAATTCCCGGACCGGCCGCCGGCTGCCATCGCCACCTGGCGGGCGGCCATGGCCGCAGCCGCGTTCCGTTCCGCGGGCCGGCCGTTGTGGGCCGCCGGGAAATCGTTCGGCGGACGCATGGCCTCAATGGCCGTCGCGGAAGGCATGCCTGCCGCCGGGTTGGTCTATCTGGGCTACCCGCTGCACCCGCCGGGGAAACCGGAAAAGCTCCGCGACGAGCACCTCTACGGGCTGACGCTGCCGATGCTGTTCCTGCAGGGCACGCGGGACACGTTCGCCACCCCGGAACTGCTCGAGGCCGTGGCGGCCAAAATCGGGCCGTCCGCGACGGTGGAGTGGCGCGAGGGCGGGGACCACTCCTTTGCCGTTGCCGGCGCGAAGCGCAGTGCCGACGAGGCGGGGGCGTCACTGGCGGCGACGGTCGCCGACTTCCTGAAAACACACGGCGATATTCCCGCGGCCGCGCTCCCCTGACCGGTCTGGCATCACGGCCCGGCCTAACCGAAGTCGCCGAACCGGCCCGCCCCGTGCTGCACACGCGCCTCGATGGCGTCGGCGGCAGCCACGGCCCCTCCCGCGCTGCGGACAACATCGCGCATCGCGGCCAGGTTGCGCCGGACCTGCTCGTCCGTATGGACCGCGGTGACCGCGGCCCGGAGCGCGTCGGACCCGACATCCTCCGGAGCAAGGCGCCTGCCCAGACCCAGTTCTTCCAACCGGCGGGCGGTGGCCGCCTGTTCCGGCTGCTGGGGCACGGCCACCATTGGGACGGCGTAATACAGCGCTTCCATGGTCGAATTCATGCCGGCGTGGGTGATGAAGACGGCGGTCCGGCGCAGTACCTGCAATTGCGGGAAGAACGGCCGGACCCGGACGTTCGGCGCAATCGTTCCGAGATCGGCCAGGCTGGTCTGGTCCCCAACGGCCATCGCGACGTTCCACTCGCTTCCGCCGAAGGCATCAAGGCACATCCGGAAGAAGTCCGGCCGGCGGTTCAGCGGGGTGGTGCCCAGCGAAATAAACAACAGCGGTCCCGTTCCCTCACGCTCCCATTCGCCGTCGGTATCCCGGCCGCCGACGCTGGGACCCACAAACCGGAACCGGTCATCGAAGGTCGCCCCCATGGGCTGGAATTCGCGGGGTAGGAACACGATGTTGAACGGCGCAGGCGGACCATCGAACATCCGCGGTGTCCGCACGCCCTGCCCGGCCGCGAACTCCGCCAGCAATCGGCCCATGGCCAGCGCAACCTTGGCCATCTCATCGGCGCCGTCCGGTGGCGGGGCAGGCATCAGCGATCTCAGCGAGAAGTGCTCGTTGGTGGCATAGGTGGGCATGAGGGCAATGGCCGGGGCACCGATCTTTTCCGCCGCCATGCTGCCGCTAAGCGTCATCGCGTCAAAGCAGATAGCGTCCGGCGGGTCCTGGCGGAGTTGATCGACCAACGCCGGAAAGCTGGTTCTGAGGTCCTCGAACACGCGGTGCATGATCGGCAGCATCAGGTGCGCCTGTGCCCGCTGCCCGGGCCCCAGGGCGGGCAGCGATGCCATCCAGTTCCCGCCGGACGCGTGAAAGTCCGCGCCGGCCTTGCGGATCAGCGGTCCGAAGTCGGCGGACGTGAAATATGTGACCCTGTGCCCCCGGGCCACGAGCTCCGCCACCAGCGGCAGGGTCGGGTTCACGTGTCCGTAGGCGGGAATGGAGACGAACGCAAGGTGCATGGCCATCACTCTTCATCGCGTGGCTGATTTTTGTTTGACGGGCAGGTTTGACCCGCCCGTTTGACCGGCCTGTTTGCCCGGCGTCCCGCGGGCCGGGAGGCCCGCCGGTGTCGTGCTCCTTCATCATGCCCCTGTTGCCCGGGCGGCGCGAGTGGTCAGTTGGCAGCGCCGGGCTGCTGGTCCGGCGTCAGTTCCGCGGCTTGGTCCGGGCTGTCGCGGGTGCGGTCCATGGGTCTTCAGGCCACGGATGCCGCGGATAGCGGCCGCGCATTTCGGCCCGGACCTGGGCGTAGGGCCCGGACCAGAAGGATGCGAGATCGTCTGTCACGGCCAGGGGCCGGCGGGCCGGCGAGAGCAGATGGAACAGCACCGGCACGCGCCCGTCGGCCAGCCGCGGCGTCTCGGCCCAGCCAAAGCACTCTTGCAGCTTGACGGCCACTACGGGCCGGCCGGTGGCGTCTGCCGCGTCCGGGTAGTCGATCCGGATCCGGGATCCGCTGGGGACCGCCAGCGACTCGGGTGCCAGTTCGCCCAGCCGGGCCGCCTCGGGCCACGGCAGCAGCCGGCTCAGCGGGCCGGCGAGGTCGATCCCGCCCGTCGATGCCCCGCCGGCCAACGCCGCGAGCTCCGGGGCCAGCCAGTCCTGAAGCCGGGCCAGCAACGCCGGTTCGGAAACGTCGGGCCATGCCCCGCCCAACTCCCGGTGCAGCAGGGCAAGACGGCGGCGCAAGCCGTCCGCCGCGTTCGACCATCCGATGGTGGCCAGCCCCTCGCTGGCCAGGGCGCGGGCCACGGCTGCGCGGCCCTCCTCCGCAGGAGGCCGCACCGGGGTGGACGAGAGCACGATCGCGCCCAGGCGGCGCTCCCGCCGGGCCGAGACCCGGCCCTGGCTAAACCGCGCCTGCAGCGTGTCGCTCAGGAGGTTGCCGGCGGCGGCCTCTGCGGTGTCCGCGGTCAGCGGCGCCGCAGAGCGGATGACGGCACCGGTCCCCGCGGCGTCGCGCCCTTGTGCGCGGGACACTTCGGCCACTCCCAGCCATTCGTGCCCGGACAGGGCGCTGCCGGCCGGCAACCCGGCCCGCGTTCCGGAGGTCAGCAGGTATTGCGCCGGCCCCTGGCCCGGAACGCGGCGCGCCACCCGGTCCGGGAAAGCCAGGGCGACGACGAACCCGACCGCCTCCGCGGCACCAACGGCCCCAGCAGATGCAAGCGGCGCGGCGCCGGATGGCTTCTGATGCCCGCCACCGGTGGATTCCTGCCGGGCGATTGACTCCATCCGCCGGACGTCCTCCGACCAGCGCCGGGATCCGGGATCCCGGCCCGTCCGCAGCGCGGCAAGCAGCCTGGTGAGGTCTGCGCCCGGTGCGCGCTGGTCCCCCGAGACCAGGGCAACGGCCTCGGCCGCCGTGCGGTAGCCCACCGTCGCGGCGCCGTCCAGCAGGGCGCGGGCCAGCCGGGGATCAGTCGGGACCCGGGCCAGGGTCTTGCCCACCTCGGTTGCGTGACCCTCCGCGGTGACGGCGCCGAGTTCCCGCAGCACTTCGACGGCCTCGTCCATCGCGGCCCGGGGCGGCGCGTCCGGCAGCGCCAGTCCCCGGCCGCCGGGGGATCCCCAGCAGGCCAGGACCAGGGCGGCGCCGGTCAGGTCAGCTGCCGCGATCTCCGGCGTCGGGTGCGCCGGCGCAGCGCCAAAGGCCCGCTGGTCATAGCAGCGGATCACCGTTCCCGGGCCCTGGCGTGCGGCACGGCCGGCACGCTGGTCCGCGGACGCCCGGGAGCAGGACACCGTCACGAGTCCGGACATTCCGCGGCCGGCGTCGCGCCGCGGCTCGCGGGAAAGCCCGGAATCGATGACCAGCCGGACGCCCGGAACAGTGAGGGAGGACTCGGCGAGTGCGGTGGAAACGATGATCCGGGCAGCCCCGCCGGGCTCACGCCCGGAGACGGCGCGGTCCTGCTCCGCCGGCGGGGCCTGGCCGTGGAGTTCCAGAACCTCGGCGCGGCTCCGGCCGCGGAGCCGCGCAGCCACGTAGGAAACCTCCCAGGCGCCGGGAACAAACACCAGGGCGTCCAGATCCCGTCCGCCAGCCAACGCGGCCGCGTGCCCGGCCGCTGCCGTGTCGGCCACATGGTCCAGGAAGGCCCGGGCCACGCCCCGCTCATCCAGCCGCGGCGCCGGCGCGGGGGCCCATTCCACGTCCAGCGGAAACAGCACGGACGGACAGTCGATGACCGGTGCCGGCCCGCCGCCGTCGTCATTTCCGTCCGCCGCCGCACCGATCAGCGCGTCTCCAATCAAGGCGGCGAAGCGGGGGGCATCGAGGGTGGCCGACATGGCGACGAGGGCGAGGTCGCCGCGCAACTGGCGGACTTCGGCGAGCATGCCAACGAGGAGGTCGGTCTCCAGCCCGCGTTCGTGGACCTCATCGAGGATCACGGCGTCCGTGCCCTCGAGCCCCGGGTCAGCGAGGAGGCGGCGCAAGAGGATGCCGGGGGTAACGAACTCGATCACGGTACCCGGGCCGGTCTGGCGTTCCCCGCGGACCGTGTAGCCCACGCGGTCGCCGAGCCGGGTGCCGTCCAGGGCGGCCAGGCGCCGGGCGGCCGCACGGGCAGCGACGCGGCGCGGCTGGGTGACGACGATCCGCGGGCGCCCGCCCCTCCCGCCGGCGGAGATGTTGGCGAGCAGCGGCGGCACCAGTGTCGTCTTGCCTGTGCCAGGAGGCGCCTGCACCACCGCGGACGCCCCCGCACCACCGGCTTGCAATGCCGCCGCGAGGGCTCCCAGCGATTCCGCAAAGGCCAGGCCAGCCCCGATGGCGCCGAGGTCGAAGAGGCCCTTCGCGCAGGCTGGGTCCAGGGGTGCGGTCGCGGAAGTCACGCCTCCATTGTCCCTGCAATGGAGTCCTGGCCATCCATCCGGCGCCGCGCCGCTGTGCCGGCGCTACGGGCGCGCGGCCAGCAGCGTCTTGCCGCTCGCGACGGCGCGGATTTCAATGCTGCGGATATCGGCTCTCGGGACAACCGTGGTGGCCGTCGGCGTCGCCACTGTCCCCGGCGTTGCCGTCCAGGTGGCCACCTGGGTCGTGGCGCCGCGGGAGTCGACAACCACCAATCCGTACTCTTCCGGCGCGCGGAGACCACCCGGCAGAGCGTAGTCGGCCGGGGACGGCGTGTACGTGCACTGCCAGTCGATCTGCGTTCCCCACGGCTGCGTGGTCAGGGATCCGGTGGCCACCATGGCGCTGTCGGCGACCGGCGTGAAGTCCAGGGCCGTCGCGGATGCGGCCTGGATCTGGGCAGCCGGGGGCGGGGAGGCCGTGACCTCAACGTAAACCGCGCCTGCGGCGGCAGCGGCGCCCAGCATGATCCCGGCGACAGCCAGGCGGGTGCGCCGGCGGCCGCGCTGGACCTTATGCGCCAGCCCGGGCTGCAACGTCGGCGTCCGCCGTTCGCCGTCCGTCCGCCCGAGGGACTGGGCTTCCTCGGGTGAGAGTGCTGCCAGCAGCGACGGCAGTCCGGCAAGGTCGGCGACGGCGGCCCTGCAGCCCGCGCAGCCGGACAAGTGCTCCTCGAACTCGCGCCGCTCCGAGGAGATGAGGGAACCCAGCACGTACGCGGCATCCCAGCGGCGGTACTCATCGGTTCCGTTCTGGTTCATGGCGTCACGCCTCCCTCCTGCAGGGCCAGCCGCATCGCCCTCAGCGCGTAGTGCAGGCGCGACTTCACCGTTCCCTCGGCCAGTTGAAGATTTTGCGCGATCTCGGCGGTCGTCTCCCGCAAATAGTACGAATGAATGACGACGGCCCGGTGCTCGGCGGACAGCCCGGCGAGCGCATCCGAGACAAGCCACCCGTCCAGGATCCTGTCGACCCGGTCCGCCTCCGGAATCTCAGGCAGCTGATCGGTTCCCGTTTCGTGCCGGCGCCGGGCGCTGCGCCGGTCATCAATGACGAGGTTGCGGGCAACCGTGTAAAGCCAGGCCCGCACCGCCGTCTCCGGGCGCCGCAGAATCGCCGGGTGTTTCCACGCGCGGATCAGCGTCTCCTGCACGACGTCATCCGCCAGGGCGCTGTCACGGGTCATCCCCATGACGAACCGCCATAGCGCCGGGCCGTAAGCCTCCTGCAGCGATCGCAGTAACTCGGCCTCCTGATCGGACATTTCCGCCTCCTTGGAGGTAGGACGACGCCGGGCGGCAAACAGTTCACTTACGCCCGGCGCGGTCGATGGCCGCAGCCGGCGTTGAACCTGCAGGCTGCCGGAACCGTTGTAGGGACAGGTCCGGCCGCCCCTGGCCGGCCATACCAAAGGAGAGCACAATGAAGATTCTTCGCCCGGCGACTGCCGCCGCGGCGTTGGGCGCCATCCTGCTGCTGGGGGCCTGCTTCGCCGGGCACACAGCGACGCCGGCACCGGCCCCCTACACAGTCCCGTCAGTTCCTGCGACGGGGACCCCCCCGCCGTCGCCCAAGGACCCAGCCGGCAACGCGGCTCCGCCGTCGACCGTTGCCCCGCCCGTTGTGCCGGCTCCGCCGTCGACCGTTGCCCCGCCCGTTGTGCCGGCTCCGCCACGGTACGCTGCCCCGCCCGCCCCGGCGCCCATGATCCGGCCGCCGGCGCCCGCCCCGCGGCGCGTCGTTCCACCGGCGCCGCGGCCCATGGTTCCGCCGCCCGCCCGGGTGCCTGCCGGAAACGATCATGATGCCGACAACAACGGAGGACCGGACGACGGTGACGGCAACAAGTAGCAGCCACGGGGCGCTTGGGCCGGGCCCCGGCAGGGGGCTCCTGTTCGGGGTGCCGGCGGCGCTAGCGGCTTTGGCCCTCAGCGCGTGCGGCAGTCCGGCCGGGAACCAGACGGCGGCGCCTGCCTCCGGCCCCACCCCGTTCGCGTGGTTCCGTTCCGGACCGGCCCCGGCAGGATGGCAGCCGCTGGAGCTTCCGGACACCACAGCCGTGCTGGCCATCCCGCCTGATGCCGCTCCCGTGCCGGGCGACCCCGGCAGCGTGTCCGCGACCGTCACCGCCCCCGACGGGGACCTCCAGATCTATCTCAATGCCACGCCGCAGCAGGGCGACGAGTCGCTGGCTAATTGGCCCGAATTCCGGCTGGCCCATCTCACGGGCGAGAACGCCGCATCCGCGAGCCGGCTGCAGTACCGCGCCGGAATGGGGTTCCGGGGAGGCACCGGTTCCTGCGTGGAAGACACCTATGTAACGCGGATCGGTGCCCACAAATACCGTGAAATAGCCTGCCTCGTTGCGGGAACCCGGGGAAGCAGCGTCCTGGTTGTGGCCACGCCGGCCGATTCCTGGGACCGATTCAGCCCCGTGCTGCAGCAAGCGGTGGACGCGTATGCCCCCGAATAGGGGCACGGCCTAATCCCCATCGAGCAGGGTGGCCTGGCCCGCTGGAGGAAGCCGGCTGGTCCTGGCCGGTTGGTTTAGTCACAGCGAAGGCGGGAGACTGGATCAACTCGATCACGAAAGTGGGAACCACATGATCAATCTCAAGCAAGACGCCGAGGGGTTCATCCGCATGAACCGGCACTTCCCGGAAAAGTCGCTCATCAGCATCACGTTCACCGATGGCTCAGAACACGTCTATTCCGGGCACCGGCTCAACGGCATCTACGACGAGGCCCTGGCAGAGTACCGGGCGCAGAACCACCTGGATGCCAAGGGGTTCTCGCGGGCGCCCAGGAAAACGGTTCAGCCCGCGAACAAGATCGAATTCGTTCCGGTGCACGCCGGAATGGACCCGTAGCGGCGCCCCTGGCCGCCTGGGCCGTTTGGGCCGTTTGCCGCGGCCGGGTCGCCGTGGGCCCTGCCGGATCAGCCGACGCCTACCGCGCCCGGCCCGTGCGCCGGGCGGCGGAGGGCGCGGGCGCGGATCCGGAGGTCGTTGTCGTGCACGCGCCGGTCGACGCCGGGCACCGGAGTCGGAGTGCTTCTCGGCCGCGGAGCCGCCGGACTTGCCGGCGGCTCCGGGCACAGATCACTGATCAGCCCCATGCCGGCGTACTCGCGCACCGCGGTGATGCCGGCAACCGCTGCAGGCTTGTCCGCGAAGCCCTTTGACACGGCCAGTACGGCCCCGTCCGGTGCCCTGAGCCGAAACCTGAAGCAGGCATCGGCGTCAACGAAGAGTTCAAATGTGCCGGCCATGACGATCCTCCCGATTCGCGGGCTCCCCGTCCGGACATCATTGCCACAGGGTGAAGGGGAAAGCGTCGCTGCTGCCCGCTGGTTTGGTTTGTCCCTGAGGCTGAACGGATGATGTCAGCCCGTCATTAAAGTCTCGCTGCGGCCGTGGAACGCCCACAAGGCAAGTCACGTAAATCCCAGGTAAATAGAAGCCAACAGCCGTGCGCGGGCTACCGCCGTCTGGGTCCGCCGCGGGCAGGAACACTGGCGCCTCCGCGGTACCCCTACAGGGGCGGCCAATGGTCGCGGCAGTAGTCACCGCGGCTGGCGCCGGGAGACCCTTGAGGGATGACGCGGTCCCAGGAGGGGGCGACGGCCTCGCTCCGCTCTGAAGGCTCGGCTGCCGCGGTGCGGCCTGCGTCGCCGGGAAACCAGGTCATGACTGAATCGTTGGACAACGTACCCCCCATTGTTCTTGGCTGGAGGCGCACCGGCTCGCATTACGGACCGCCATGCGCCTCACGCAAGACTAACCGGGAGCACTGACACCAAAACAGGGACTTTGGACCGTATCGGCGAAAGGCGGCGGGCGCCTACCCGTGACCGCCCGCAGGCCGCCGCCAACGGCTTCCCGGCGCCCAACAGCCCGGGGCGACGGGCAGAAGTGTTTCATTCATTGGAAATGGAAGTCGCCGCGGCGGAGAATCAGGGGCAGTCTTGGGGGCAGCCCGCGCTCCACAGACAGGAAAGAAGGATGCGATGTCCCTCAGCGTTGAGGAAATGAACAAAGAGCTCCCGTTGGCGAATGTGCTGCCGGGCGACGCCGTCCCGTACTACATGGCGTCGGGCGAAGGCGCCCGCTATGAGATCAACGGCCAGCTGGTCACGGTGATCGCCCGGGCGGCGGACACCGGCGGCATTTTCAGCGCCGCCTATATCTCCGGCGGCATGGGGGCCGAATCGCCGTTTGTGAGCCACGCGGTGGAACACAAAACGCTGTATGTCTTCGACGGCATCCTGCACGTCTGGCTGCCGGGCGAAAGCCGCATCCTGACTCCCGGGGATTCCGTGGTGATCCCGCCGGGAACCCCGCACGCGTACCGGATGGCAAGCCACTACACCCGGTTCCTGAACTGGATGACCCCGGGCGGCGCCGAGGCCTACTACGAACGCGTCGGCACACCCATCGATTCGCACGTCCCGCCTGTCACCCCGGGCCGGAAGCCCAGCCTGCAGGAGTGCGCGGCGGTGGGCGCCGAATTCGGCATGACGTTCCCCGACGTCGAACGGGTGGCACCGTCTTTCCGTCAGGACGCCGGGCTGCCGGCGGCCCAGAGCCCGTACTTCCTCAGTGCCGGCGAGGGCGAGCGGATGGTCAGCTACCAGACCATGTTCACGTACCTGTCCCGGCCGGCGAACACGGGATCGAACTACTTCGCCGTCCACACCAAGGGTGCCAAGTCCCCCTACATTCCGCTGCACTTCCACGAACAGCACACGGAAAACTTCCTCTGCACCGAGGGCCGGATGTGGATCTACGCCAACGGCCGCGAAGTGCTGCTCACCAAGGGCGACTTCCTCCACGCCCCGGCCGGGACCATCCACTCCTTCGCCTTCGATTCCCACAACACCCAGATGGTCGGGTTCCTGACGCCGTCGGTCTTCAACGGCTTCTTCGAGTACTTCAACAAGCCCACGGAGGACTACATGTACACCGAGGGCGGCGAGCCCTACATGGACATGGAGGGCTTCGGCCGGGCCCAGGCCGAGATGGACCTGACCGTGGTGGGTCCCCCGCCGCAGCGCAGGGCTGCGCTGGACATCTAGCCGGACCGGGGCATCTGACCCGGTTTTCCGGTCCGGCTGCAGGTCCCACGCGAATGGCCCGGAACCCCCGCGGAGGGTTCCGGGCCATTCGCGTCTGTGGATGGCTTGTCAGCGGTTCATGATGCGTGCAGAGCCTGGCGCACCAGCTCGCGCCCGTAGTCGTTGCCGTTCGGGGTGCGCAGCACCGTGTGCATGTGGAACGGGGCCGGGGTGTCATTGCTGAGGAAGACGCCTGTGTGGTGGTCCAGTTCCATGACCAGCACGGGGCTTTGCAGCCGGAAGTAGAAGGCGTCCTGCGCCTCCCATCCGCCGATCCAGCAGAACCAGGTTTCGTCCCAGTGGGCCGCGATCTCCCGCCGGCGGGCGGTCCGCGGCCCGTCGGGGAGGAACGCGATGAAGTCTGCCACGAGCTCGTCCAGGATCGCGCGTGCCGCGGCGGGCATCGCGTTGACCGGGATGCCCTCGTAGGGAATCACGCGGTTGTCCTGGAAGCAGCCGGCCAGGTGCCGTTCGTCCCCGGGGTGCAGCCTGCCCTCCGGCATGGCCGGGTCCTGCATGTCCGCGAAAAGCGTAGCCTCGTCCCGCAGCGGCCCGGGCAGGGATTGCATCAGGCGCCGCGCCAGGGCGATCCGCTCCTTGAAAACGGCCACGCCCTGGTGCGGGCCGGCGTCGATGACGTCCGGTTCGGCGCCGAGGAACACCGGCGAGACCACCAGCTGGGTCCCGGCCACCAGGACGTTGAGCGCCACGTGGTGGCCGAAGAGCTGCCAGCCCCACGGGGCCGTCTCCGACGGGTCACCGTAGAGGGCGAAGTTGTAGCTGAACTCGTTCATCAGCTCCGGCAGCTCCACCAGGCCGCCCAGGAATCCATTGATCCGCATCAGGTTCCGGACCAGCCCGTAGCCGGCCGGACTCAGGCTCGCCGCCAGGACGGCCAGGATCTGTTCGCGCACGCCCTGGTCCAGCTCGTCCAGGCGCAGGCCCGTGTCATGTTGCAGGAATTCCGGGTTGGCCCAGCTCTGCCATTCGTGCGCGTCCACCCCGTAGCGGAGCTGTTCGGCCTGGGCCGGCGTGAGTCGTGCCAGCAGGTCCCGGGCGGCGGCTGTCATGGCGGCCGCCGGCGCCTCCTCCCCCGCCGGCGCCGGTTCAAGGGGGTACAACCCGGCCCGGTGGACACCGTCGCTGGTCACCCCGGTGAAAGGCTCGGGGTATTGGGCGGCCCAGCCCTGGATCATGGGACCCGCGAAGGGATCGGTCTTTGCCGCCTCGGCATAGCCGCGGGCATCCAGGCCACGGATCTGCGCCACCCGCGGGTGGTCGGGCGGGTAGAGATAGTCACGGAAGGACGGCACGGACACGTGTTCTCCTGTCGGGGTCTTCGGATGGTGTTGCCAGCGGCCAGCCGGCGGCCACGCCAATGGCCGCGGCGGCCCCCGCGGGGTCGGTCCCCCGCCAGGCGACGTGCTGGTCCGGGCGGACCAGCACCGCGGCGGCCTGCCAGTGCGTGGTCATCGGGGTTCCGTGCTGGTCGGGTCCGACGTTGACGACGGACAGCGGGATTTTGTGGATCGCGGCGGCGGCGAGGACCGCCGCGTAGGCCTGTCCGGCGGCCGCGCCGCCCAGGCTGTCGCGGTCCACCAGGAGGGTGAAGCCGGTGTCCAGCAGGTCATAGAGCGACGTTGTCGCGTCGAGCCAGGCGTGCGGCAGCAGCGATCCGGGGCTGGCGGAGGGGACGTAGCTGACGGGGTCCTCGGCGGGGACGGGCAGTCCGTCCGGGACCACCAGAGGCGAGGAGCCGTACGTGTAGCCCAGCACCAGCCCCAGCGAGTCGAACTCGCTTTGTTTGACGGCCAGCGCCTCCTTGGCGACCCGCCGGGCTGCCTCGCCGTCCACATCCGCCCGGCCCAGGGCCGGGTCCGCGAAGTGGTAGGCCAGCGACTTCCCGTTGGCGGCGGCGTCGCGGATGGTCCGGGCCGCGACGGGCCGGCGCTCCAGCTCGTAGCTGCCGGGCAGGGCCGGGCCGGCCCAGCCCGCCAGGGCGGCGGCGATCTTCCAGGCCAGGTTGGCGGCGTCGCCGATGCACGTGTTGAACCCGTGCCCGCCCCAGGGCGGATTCAGGTGCGCCGCGTCCCCGACCAGGAACACGCCGTCGTGCCCGTATCCCGGGGCGAGCAGCATGCGGGCCGTCCAGGGGTCGGTGGCGATGACCTCGACGTCGACGTCGGCCCCGACGAGCGAACGGACCAGGCGTCCGGCGTCGGGTGATGCGCTGCCGTCCACGCCCTGGATGATGGCCCACCAGGTGCTGCCGAGGTCCAGCCGCCCCACCATGCCCGAAACCTCGGGTCCCAGGACCCAGTACTGGACGGCCGGGTCCAGGGTGATCGCGGCGGCGAGGGTGTCGGAACGGAACAGGACACTGATGTTGGAGAGCTCGGCGGAGCCCCCGGCGAGGCGGATGTTCAGCCGGCGGCGCACGGTGGAGGAACCGCCGTCGGCCGCGGCGACGAAGCTGCAGTCCACGGCCTTGCGCCGCCCGGTTGCGTCGGACACCGCCACGCGCGAGCCGAAGCGCGGCCGGCCCGGGCCCGGCGTGCCGCCGCCCTGGTTGATGTCCAGGTCTTCCACGCTCAGGCCGGTCAGTAGCGTGATGAGTGGGGATTCGGCGGCGGCCTCCCGCAGCACGGCCTCCATGACGGGCTGCGGGACCTGCTGCCCGCATTCCGGCTGGGGACCATACCGGCCAGGGACGAGCTGGAAGGCCTGGCGGAACCGGGTGACTTCGTGGCCGGTGAGGGCGGAGCAGAAGATGACGTCCTGGGCGTAGGAGACCGGCAGCGTCGCGGCGTCGCGGAGTTTGTCGGCAAGCCCGAGGCGGCGCAGGTGCGTCATGGTGCGGGCGTTCGTGGTCTTGGCGCGCGGCCGGTCCTGGTCAATGGTGGTCCTCGGCTCGATGACGAGGCTGTGGATGCCGCGGTGCGCCAGGTCCAGGGCCAGGAACAGCCCGCTGGGTCCTCCGCCGGCGATCAGCACCGGCACCCGCTCCGGCAGGTCGCCGAGGGCCGCGTTGTTGACGGCCGTCATCAGGCCCGTGCCCGCAGTGACGGGCCGCCCACGGGCGTGGTGAGCGTTCCCAGGGTGTCGATTTCCACTTCGACCGTGTCGCCGGGCTGCAGGAGCCACGGCGGGGTCCGGACGTAGCCGACCCCCTCCGGGGTTCCCGTGGCAATGACGTCACCGGGATGCAGGGTCATCGTCTGGCTGATAAGGGCGATGATGGCCGGGACGGAGAAGATCATGTCCCGGGTGTTGCCGTTCTGGACCTCGGTGCCGTTGACCCGGGTCCGGACCTGCAATCCCTCGCGAAGGTCCCCGGCCTCGTCGCGGCTGACCAGCGGGCCGAGGGGGCCGCTGAAGTCGCCGTTCTTTCCCAGGGTCCATTGGGCGGTGAGCTTTTGGGCCCGCCGCGCGGTGAGGTCGTTGAAGGTGGAGTAGCCGAAGACGGCTTCCGCGGCGGTGGCCTCGTCCGCGGATTCGACCCGCCGGCCCACGTAGGCGGCGACTTCGCCTTCCCAGTCCAGCCCGGCCTCGCCGGCGGGCACGGGCGCGGGGACATTGCCGACCGAAAGGGACGCGGTCCACCGGCCGAACAGCGTGGGGTATTCGGGCACGGAGAAGGAACCCTCGGCGGCGTGGGCGCGGTAGTTCAATCCCACGCAGATCACGCGGGCGGTGGGCGGGACCAGCGGGACTTCGGTGACGTCCGCCCGGTTCAGCGACGCGCCGCCGGCCGTCAGGGACAGGGACTTTTCCTGCCAGCCGGCGGCATCCGCCCAGAAATCCTGGACCGGAGCCAGCGGGTAGACCCGGCTGTCGGCCAGGGCCGCAACCCAGGCCGCGCCGTCGTGGGTGATGCCGATGTACTGCATGTGAAGGGCCTTTCAGGTTCCGCCCGGACGGGCGCGGTGAGGGAAGTGGTGATCGTGGAAAATTGGCACGGCAAAGCTGCCCTGGTCAGGCCGAGGCCTGCACTGGCTTCGCGGGGACGGGTCTGTCAGGGGAGGTGGGCCTGGCGGAGGAAGAAGTCGACGGTGGCATCCATGGCCTTCTGCGCGGCCGCCTGGCTGTGATCGGGCAGTACCCACATGTGGTCCGCGTCCTCGATCAGGAGCAGTTCGACGTCGGTACCGGCGGCTTCCAGCGCCGCCGCGAGGGACGTCGACTGGGCCGGCGGGACGAAGCGGTCGGCGGTCCCGTGGACCAGGAGGAAGGGCGGCGCCGCCGGGGTCACATGGCCCATGGGGCTGGCGGCAGCGGCCTTGCCGGGGGCCTCGGCCAGCACCGCTCCGATGAGCAGTTCTTCGCGTGAGGCGGGGTCGTCGGCGCGGGCGACGGCGTTGGGCAGGCTTTGTTCGGCCATCGTGGCCAGGTCCGCGGGCGCGTACCAGGCTGTCACGGCAGCGACCGCGGCGTCGCCGGTGTCGCCAGTGTCGCCAGGGGTGAGCCCCACGAGGCTGGCGAGATGCCCGCCCGCGGAGTCGCCCCACGCGAAGATCCGGTCAGGATCCACGCGGAACTCCGCCGCATGGTTCCGAAGCCAGTCCACGGCGGCCTTCGCGTCCTCCAGCTGCGCCGGGAACCGGGCGGCCGTGCTGAGCCGGTAGTCCGCGGAGACCACTACGAAGCCTGCGTCCGTGAGCCGCCGGAACGGGCTGAAGCCGAAGCCGTCCAGGACCGGGCCGAGGGAGGATCGCTCCCCCGTCCGCCAGCCGCCGCCGTGGAAGTGCACGATGGCGGGGAACAGTTTCGGGGACGGCCCTTCGGCGGGGTGTTCTTCGGCGGCGGGGAGGTAGACGTCCAGCAGCAGGGGTTCGGCGCCCCCGGGGCAGGCGAACTCGATCCCGTCCAGGATCTGTTCTGCTGTCATCGTCGGCTCCATCTGCTGCTGGCCGGCCTCTCGAGGTGTTCCGGCGTCTGAATCAAGGGTGTCGGATACCGGGCCGTGCCGGCACCGGGCATTTCAATCATTGGAACGGCTTTGCCTCCACCAGGGCCCGGGCCAGGAAGGCGAGGCCGTCCTGCACGATCCTAAGCCCCGCGGAATGGTTGAGATAGCCGTGGACGGCACCGGCTTCGAGGCGGAAGTCGACGTCGGTTCCGGCACGCCGGAGTCCTGCCGCGAAAGCCTCTGCCGAGTGCCGCAGGTCGTCGTATTCGCACGCGATGATCGCCGCGGGGGGCAGGCCGGAGGGGTCCGCGTTGCCGGGCATGGCATAGGAGGACGCCATGGCGACAGGACCGCCGATGTAGTTCTCCACGAGGGCGCGGCAGTCATCGGCAGTGAAGCGCAGCAGCCGCGGAAGCCCCTCGAGCACGCCGGGTACGTCCGGCGCCGGGACGGAACCGGACCCGGCGCCGGATCCGGATTCGGAACTGGAACTGGAACCGGCGCCGGATCCCGGACTGGAAGCGGTGCTGGAACCGGGGTTGGATCCGGTGCTGGGCGCTGGCAGGTCGGCGTGCAGGAACGGGTACGCGAGCAGCAGTTTGGCCGGCAGCGGCAGGCCGGCGTCCTTGAGGAAGAGCGCGGCCCCGACGGCGAGATTGCCGCCCGCGCTGGCGCCGCCCAGGCACACGCGGTCGGGGTCGGCGCCCAGCTCCGCGGAGTGCTCCACGGTCCAGAGCCAGGCGGCCAGGACGTCCTCGTGCGGGACGGGGAAGTGGACGCCGTCGCGGGCCAGCCGGTAGTCCACGGACACCACCACGCCGCCGCTGCGGGCGGCGACTTCCCGGGCGAGCTGGTCCGCTTCGCGCATCTCCGGCCCGCCGCCGGCAAATCCCCCGCCGTGCATCCACACGAGCGCGGGACCGTCATGGCCCGGGGCGCCGCCGTAGACCCTGACAGGGACGGTCCCGTTCGGACCGCGCGCCCCGGTTTCCCGGAAACGGACGGCTGGAGCCTGGTAGGGCACGGCACCGCCGCTGAAGGCCTCGAGCCGGTCCAGGCCGCCGGGCTGGCCCAGGAGGTCAGTGATCGAGCCCGCTCCGGCCAGGTGGTGCAGGGCGCCGGCCAGGTCCGGGTCCAGGCTCATGGCCGGGACCCGGTCGCGGTCTGGGCCCAGGGCAGCGGAGCCCCCAAGTCAACCGTGTCGGCAGAGTCGGCAGTGCCGGCAGCGGCCCCCGCAGCGGCCCCGGCCGCGCCGGCGCGTCCGGACCGGGGCAAGGACAGTCCATGGCCAAAGCGAAAGATGGGGTCCTCGGTGTCGAACGGCATGTCTTCGCGGGAGGCTTCGACGGCGGCCATGGACCGCGGGAGGTCGAACGGCAGACGGCCCTCCGGCACGGCACGCCCGGTGAGGATGTCCGCCAGGGCATCGGAGTCGGATCCGTAGTTGGCCAGCAGGGCCGCGGCGTGGTCGGCGAGTTCGGGCAGGACGGCGGGCCGTTCCAGGTTGATGTCGATGACCGTGGGGACGGCCCGGCAGATGGCGGTGACGCGTTCGATCTCCTCCGGCGCGAAGGCCAGGCTGCCGCAGTGGAAGAAGGATTCGAAGCCCTCGCCGCGGACTTCGAACGGGGTCCGCAGCCGGAGGATGGCGAGGTCCGCGGCCTCCGGCGTCGGAACCGGGATGAAGCCCGGCCCCAGGTCCGCGGCCGTAATGCCTTCGAGGTAGACCCTGGCGCCGGCGGCGAGCGGCAGGACGGGGCCGCCGTCGACGTCCTTGTTGGCCAGGAGCGTGTAGGAGCGGCGCTGCATGGCCCGGCCCGCGGCGCGGAACTGCGGGGTCCCCACTGCGGAGTCGGAGGCGGCGGCGTCCACGAGGGGGTTCTCGAAGAGCCCGACGAGGAACTTCTCCTCCAGCAGTTTGCGGACGGAGACGTCGAGCCGGTCTTCGCTGAGCTTGCCCGCCCGGACGGCGCCGGTCAGGAGGTCGACGCAGCTTTCGCCGCCGATCTGGTCCACGCCGGCGTCCAGCGCCTTGAGCAGCCGTTCCTGCGGTGTCAGGTGTTCCACGCCCCAGGCCCTGGCCGGGAACACCCTGCCAAAGATGTCGCCGTCGGTGAGGATGCCCCAGTCCGAGCAGACGATCCCGCCGAAGCCGAGTTCTTCGCGCAGGAGTTCCGTGAGGATGCGCTTGTTGAAGGCGAAGCCCACTTCCTCGTATTCCGTGCCGACCGGCATGCCGTAGTACGGCATGATCTGCCGTGTGCCGGCGGCGACGGCGGACCGGAAGGGCAGCAGGTGATAGTCGAAGTTGCCGCCGGGATAGACCTGTTCGCGGCCGTAGCTGAAGTGCGGGTCCTCGCCGTCGAGCTGGGGGCCGCCGCCGGGGAAATGCTTGGTCATGGTGGACACGGACGCCGTCCCGAACGCGTCGCCCTGGAAGCCGCGGACGTAGGCGCCCACCAGCTCCGCCGCGAGCTCGGCGCTCTCACCGAACGTGGCCGCGCCGCGGGACCAGCGCGGTTCGGTGAAGACGTCCACCTGCGGGTGCAGGGCGGCCCGGATGCCGACGGCGAGATACTCCTGCCGGGCGATATCGGCGAACTCTTCCACGGCGTCGGGGTCTCCGACGGCGGCGAAGCCGAGCGCCTCGGGCCACTGCGAGAACGGCCCGGCCAGGGCCCCGGTGCCAGGGTTGTCGGTGTAGGCGTGGCGCGGGTCCGTGGAGAGCGTGACGGGGATGCCCCAGCCGGTGTCCAGGGCGAGGCGTTGGATGCTGTTGTGCCATTCGGCGAGTTCCCTGGCCTGGGTTGCGGCGCCAATGATGTTGAAGTGGTTCATCCGGCGCCCGCCGATCAGCTCCACGGCCGGGCCGGTGCCGAGCGCGAACGGCAGCGCGCCGTGGAACATCAGGCCCGCTTTGTCCTCGAGCGAGAGCCGGGAGAGCAGGTCCTGGACGCGTTGCCCGACCGGCAAGGTGGCGTCCTGGTACGGGTAGCGGGCGGTGGCGGGGGTCATGGCTGGCTCAATTCGTTGGAGAGGAAGGTGATGGCGGTATCCAGGATGCTGTCGATCCGGTCTTCTGCGCCGAAGAAGCAGTGGTCGGCGCCCTCGATGACGACGACGTCGTTGCGGACGCCGGCGGCGCTGAGGGCCTGCGCGAGGAGCTCGCTCTGGGACAGGGGCACGAGGGCGTCGCTGTCGCCGTGGATCAGCAGGAACGGCGGCGCCCCGGCGCTGACGTGGCCGAGCGGACTCGCGGCCGCCAGCCGGTCCGGGTCGCTGGAGCCGCCAACGAGCATGGGTCCCGGTTCCATGCTCATGCCTGCCGGAACGGCGGCCACCATGGGTCCGGTGAGGAGACCGGCCGGGAGCTGCATCGGGGGCATGAGGGGCAGCGAGGACACGCCGTAGAAGTCCACGACGGCGCTGACGGCGCTGGAGTGTCCCTGCGCCCCGAGTCCGCCCTCGAGGTCTTCCCGGCTGCCGGTCAGGCCCAGCAGCGCGGCCAGGTGGCCGCCGGCCGATTCGCCCCAGGCGCCAAAGCGTTCCGGATCGATCCGCAGCTCCTGTGCGTGCGCGCGGAGGTAGCGGACCGCAGCTTTCAGGTCATGCAGCTGGGCCGGGAAGGCGGCTTCGAGGGCCAGCCGGTAGTCGACGGTGGCGCAGGCGATCCCTGCCGCGTTGAGCCGGGAAAAGACGGAGTCCGCGGGGAACGTGGGCGGCAGCTCACGGCGGTCCCCCAGCTGGAAGGCGCCGCCGTGGACCCACAGCACCAGCGGAACCGGCCGCGGCACCGGACCCCCGGCCGTCCGCGGAAGCCAGATGTCCATGGTCAGCGGCCGGAACCCGACGGTCCGGGCGTAGCTGACTTCGCGGTGGACCGCGGAGACCTCGGATACCTGCACGGCCATGCCCGGGCCATCGAAGGCAGGGAACGCCGGTAACGCTGGACCAGAAGGAGTGCCGTCCTTCCCTGCGTCGGCGTCGGGGCGCGCCTCGGTGTCAGTCGTTGGGGATTCGATAAAGGTCATGGTGCGCTCCTGGTGAGGTGGGGCAGGGATGCCGGGACGGCCGGGCCATACGGGACGGAAAAGGTGTGCGTTCCGGGCCCGACGACGGCCCCCGCCCGGCCGGGCAGGCGGACTTCGGCGCTGGTGCCGGCAGGGACGACGGCGTTCAGGGTCAGCTCGCCGTCGTCGATCCGCCAGCTGGCCGAAACCAGGCCCTGGGGGCCGCGGTGGGATGTGCTGGCGGATGAGAGGCCGGCGCCCGGGCGCGGTTCGATGATGATTTGTTCGTAGGCCGCGCTCCCCGGCGCCTGCCGGAGTCCGGCGGTGTAGCGGTGCAGGAAGGACACCACGGCGCCCTTGCTGTAGTGGTTCAGGGACTGCTGCGCTGTGCCGTCCGGGCCGATGCCGTTCCAGGCTTCCCACATGGTGGTCGCTCCGCGGTCCACCATCACCAGCCAGGACGGTTCGGTGTCCTGCATGAGCAGCTCATAGGCCAGGTCAAGGTGGCCGTTGTCGGCAAGGACCGGCAACAGGTCTGCGGTGGCGAGGAACCCGGTGCCCAGGTGGGTGCCGGCGTCCCGGATGAGGCCGGCCAGTTGCGCCGCGACCGCCGGCCGGTGCTCGTCGGCGACAAGGCCGAAGGCGAGTGCCCGGACACAGTTTGCCTGGCTGGGGTCGAACAGTTGCCCGGTGTCATTGACGTATTCGCGGGCCCAGGCGTCGCGGACATTGGCGGACAGCTCTGCCAGGGCGGCGGCCTCCGTGTCCTTGCCCAGGACGGCGGCGATCCCGGCCATGATGGCGGCGGAGTGCCGGTAGTAGGCGGTGGCCACGATGCCGTGGTCGGCGGACCTGGCCGCGAACAGGTCCGGTTCCGGCCCGTCGGGTTCGAGCCATTCACCCCAGTGGAAGCCGGTGTCCCAGAGGAACTGCTCGTGTGGTTCCGGCGTAGGTCGGGTGACGGCCCGGGCCGGGTGCCGGGCGCCTCCGGCCGCGCTGCTGATGAACCCGAGCCAGCGGTTCATGGCCTCCCAGTTCTGTTCCAGGATGGCCGTGTCACCCGTGGCCCGGTAGATCTCCCACGGCACCAGGACGATCGCGTCTCCCCAGCCGGCCGAGCCGTTGACAAAGGCCATGTGATCGGCCGCGGTGGCGTCCGGGCCCGCCGACGGCGAAATGTTAACGACCACTCCGTTGTCCCACTGATCAGCCCGGACATCGTTGAGCCACTTTCGGGAGAAGCCGGCAACGTCGAAGAGGTAGGCCGCGGTGGGCACGAACACCTGCCAGTCCCCGGTCCAGCCGGCTTTCTCCCGCTGCGGGCAGTCCGTGGGGACCTCGCAGGCGTTGCCGCGGAAGCTCCACTCGACGATCCCGTGCAGCGTGTTGAGCCGGTCATCGCTGCAGCTGAACGTGCCCACGCGTTCGAGGTCGGTCTGGACCATCCGGCCCACGAGATCCCCCGGTTCCAGCGGGTCCGCCAGCCCGCGGACCGAAACGTACCGGAAGCCGTGCGTCGTGTGGCGCGGCTCGAAAATTTCGCCGGGCGCGCCGGAGGACACCACGGAGTCGATCTGCCCGGCGGACAGGAACTGGCCCGGGTTGCGGAAATCGTGCGGCCGCAGGTGCTCCTGCGTGACCTCGCCCGCGTCGTCCAGGGCTTCGCCGTACACCAGCGTCACGGCGTGGCCCGGGGCGCCGAGCCGGGTCAGGCGCACCCAGCCGTTGATGTTCTGGCCCAGGTCCACCACCTGGTGGCCGCTGGCCAGCCGGGTGACGGACACCGGGGCGATGTCCTCCACGGCGCGGGTGGGCGGCGCGACGGGACCCGTCAGGGTTTCGAAGCTGCCGCCACGGAGCACAGCCTGCCCGCGACGGCTTCCGGAGCGAACGCCTGCGGCACGGAAGTCGACACTCTGCCCGGCCATGAGGTCCGCGCTGACAATTTCGGACGGCTCCACCAGCCAGGTGTCATCGGTCCCGACCACCGTCCGACCCGCCGGGGATGCCAGCTCGATCTGTACCAGCAGCGCCGTTGTGGTTCCGTACATGTCGGCGTCGCGCGTGTACCCGAACGTGCCGCGGTACCAGCCGTCGGTGAGGACGCCCGTGACGGTGTTGCTGCCGGTCTGCAGCAGCGTTCCGACGTCGAACGTCTGGACTTGCAGGGTGCCGTGGTAGCTCGTGGAGCCCGGGGTGAGCTCCTGGTCGCCTACCCGGTGGCCGTTGATGAAGAGCTCGTAGATCCCGTGGGCGGTGGCGTACGCCCGGGCCGAGTCCGGGACCGCGTCCAGCTCGAACGTGGTGGACAGTGCGTAGCCCGGGCGCTCGCCGGCCGCGGGGATGGCGGCCTCGCGCGGGCCGATCCACTGTGCGGCCCAGTCGGCGGGGTGCAGCAGGCCCAGTTCGACCGGCATCGGGTCCGCCCACCTTGAGGCTGACTCGCTGCCGTCCGCGGCAAGGTCCCAGGTCCGCACCGTCCATTCAAAGCGGTCCCGGGAGCCCAGCGCCGGGCCGCCGTAGGGCACCAGGCGGTGGGTTCCCGATTCCACCCGGCCGGTGTCCCAGCCGTTGCTGGCGGTGATCTGGAAGGCGCTCTGCCGCACCGTCCCCTCCGGCGGGGTCCAGCTGAGCCGGGGACGGGTGGTGGTGATGCCGAAGGCCTCGCTGAGGTGCTCCACGCGCAGGCGTGTGGGCTGGTTCACGGCTGCCTACCTCGTCCCGTCGAGGGCGGAGACTGACGCCGCCGGCCTGACGGAGGCCGCGAGGGGTCCGGCGAGCGCGTCGCGCGCGTCGCCGGCGTGCCCGGCGGGCGCGATCCTGAAGATTGTCTCCTCCCCGCACCAGCCGCGCCCGGCGTCCCAGTGCTGGAAGGACCGCCCGGGCAGTGTGACCCGGATGTCCCGGCGTTCCCCGGCGGGGATGAGGGCCGTCGCGAAGCCTGCCAGCCAGAACCCGGGCCGGTCCACGTCCGTTTCCGGGGCATCGGCGTAGATCTGCGCCAGGTATTTTCCGGCCCGGGCCCCGGTGTTGCGGACCGTCAGGACGGTGTGCACGTCCTCCCCGGGTGCTGCTTCCTCCAGCTGCGCGAACCCCTCCACGGCGAAGGTGGTGTAGCCCAGTCCGTGGCCGAGCCAATACGCCGGAGCGGCAGCCTGCGTGGTTTGCGCGGCTTGTCTTGCCCAGCCGCGGTAGCCGACATCCAGCCGTTCCGTGTACTCGAGCTGGCCGTTCCGGGAATGCGTGTCGCGGACGGGGGCATCGGCCAGGGCGGCCGGCCAGGTGGTCGGCAGGTGGCCGCCGGGCTCGGCGTCGCCGAACAGCACATCGGCCAGGGCGTTTCCGAATTCCATGCCCGGGAACCAGACCAGGAGCACCGCCGCGGCGTCGTTCCGCCAGGGCATCTCCACCGGGGCGCCGGCGTTGACCACCACCACGGTGCGTGGGTTCGCCTCGATGACGGCGCGGACGAGGTCGTCCTGCCGGCCCGGCAACGCCAGGGAGGTCCGGTCAAAGCCTTCGCTTTCGACGGCACCGGAGGTCCCGACCATCACGACGGCGACGTCGGCGGCGGCGGCCGCGGCAGCCGCCTTGGCGATCTCGCGGTCCGCCGATTCCCGGGGTTCGTCGATGGCCAGCCCTACGCGGAACAAAGTGGCCTCCGGATGCCAGGTGTAGCGCAAGGTCAGTCGCACCGGGGTTCCGGCGGACAGGACGACGCCGGCTGATTCGTCCGGCGCGCCGATCAGCACGGCTTCAACGTCGGCGTAGCGGTCCCGCGAGTCGGCGGCCGCCACGGCGTCGCCGTCGACCTCCAGGCTGGCGCGGCCGATGCCCTTGAATCCCAGCTTCCAGGTGCCGGAGACGTCCGGCGTGAAGATCGTTTCGATGTCGACGGCGGTGGCGCCGGCGGGGATGGCGCCCGCGCCCCGGGTGAGCGTGGTCCGGGGACCGTATTCCTCCGCAACTGTGCCGGCGGGCCCCCGCCAGGTCAGCCGGACGCTTCCCTCCCCCTGGCCCGGGGCGTGGCATTCCGCGTTCCGGGGTTCGCGAAGGCCCCCGGAGAGCCAGGCACCCTGGACGGTCGTGAGCCGGACGCCGTCGCCGGCCCGCGCGCGCAGCCCCGCGGCGGGCGCCACCGTGTAGGCCGGGAACACCGAGGCGCTGCCGCCGCCCTGGGTCCGGGGATCCAGCGCCGCCGGTCCCACCACGGCGATGGAGGTGAGGTCCCCGGGCGAGAGGGGAAGGACGCCGGCCGGATTTTCCAGCAGCACGAATCCTGCCGCCGCGGCCTCCCGGGCCACGGCGGCGCCGGCTTCGGGTGCCGCGGGTTCGTTCCGGCGGCCCTCCTCGACCCGGCGGCCCAGGGTGACGAGCCGGCGCACTTTCTCGTCAATCACGGCCTCGGGGACCAGACCGGCGGAGATGGCTTCGACGAGCCCGTCGCCCCACAGCTTCTCCGGTCCCGGCATGGCGAGGTCCGTGGCCGAAAGGGCGGAGTCCACGGTGGAGTACACCGCGTGCCAGTCCGAGACCACGGCGCCTTCGAATCCCCATTCGGTCTTGAGCGGGTTCTCCGTGAGGGGATTTTCGGTCATGGCCTTGCCGTTCACGCCGTTGTAGGCCGCCATGATCATCCAGGGCCGGGCCTGCCTGACGACGCGTTCAAACGGTGCGAGGTACACCTCATGCAAAGTCCGTTCGTCGAGCACGTTGTTGACGGTGGTCCGCTCGGTCTCGGCCTCGTTGGCGACGAAGTGCTTGGGGCAGGCGCCGATGCCCTGGCCCTGGATGCCGTCCACGTACGCGGCCGCCAGTTCACCGGTGAGGAGCGGGTCCTCGGACAGGCACTCGAAGTTCCGGCCCGCCAGCGGTGAACGGTGCAGGTTCATGGTGGGGCCGAGCACCACGTCCACCTGCTGACGGCGCGCCTCGGCCGCCAGCAGCTTCCCCACCCGCGCCATCAGCCGCCGGTCCCAAGAAGAGGCCAGGCACGTGGCGGACGGCAGGTTCACCGAGCCGGCTGCCTCGGTGTCGCGGTGGCCGCGGACGCCGACGGGCCCGTCGGAAACCGTGATCTTCGGCAGTCCCAGGCGCGGCTCGGCCTGGGTGTGCCACAGGCCGGAGCCGCTCAGGAGCCGGACTTTGTCTGCCACCGGCAGGGTGCGGATCGTTTCTTCGACGTCGGCGTCAAAGCTCGTGGAGGTCATTCGTTGGTGCTCCTGATCGTTGGTTTCGTCAGCTATCAGCATGGGTTTGCGGCGGCGCGCCCGGACAGCGCAGTTTCATTGGTTGACACGGCGCTGGGTGGAATTTAGGAGGCGACGGCCGCTGAGGTGGCGGCGGCGGTCAGGCGGTGCGTGCCCGCCCCCACGCTTCGGCCGTCCTGCCCCGGCAGCCTGATCTCCGCCTCCACGCCGTCGGGGATTTTTGCTTCGACTTCCAGCACCCCGTCGCCGGTGGTCCGCCACTCGACGGCGATGGTGCCGTGCGGGCTGCGCAGGCTGGTCTTGGCCCAATCGATGCCCTCGCCGGGCAGGGGCGCGATCAGCACCCTGGAGTAGCCCGGGGCGAGCGGCCGGATTCCACCGACGTACTTGTGCAACCAATCAGCAATGGCGCCGAGCGCGTAGTGGTTGAAACTGGTCATTTCGCCGGGGTTGATGGTGCCGTCCGGGAGCATGGAGTCCCACCGTTCCCAGACGGTGGTGGCCCCCATGGTCACCGGGTACAGCCATGAGGGGCATTCCTGTTCGAGCAGGAGCCTGTACGCCGCGTCAGTGTGACCGGTATCGGCCAGGGCGCCGGTGATGAAGGGGGTCCCGGCGAACCCGGTGGAGACGCGGTAGTTGTTGTTCCGTACCAGTTCGGCGAGGCGGTTGCCGGCAAACTCCCGCTGCCGGCCGGTCTGCAGGATGTCGAAGGCGATGGCCAGCGCGTAGACCGTGGTGCAGTCGCTGTGCACGGTTCCGTCGGCGGCCACGTAGTGGGTGTTGAAGGCCGCTTTGACCCGTTCGGCGAGGCGGCCGAACGCGTCGGCGTCGGCGTCGTGTCCCAGGAGCGCAGCCGTCCGCGCGGTGATGGACGCCGTGCGGTACAGGCACGCTGTGGCGACGACGCCGGTGTCCGCCTTGGCCGCCCACGGCTGGTCCGGCGCGGCGTCCGGGTCCAGCCAGTCGCCGAACTGGAAGCCTTCATCCCAGAGCCCGGCGGGCGAGAGCAGTCCCTCTACCCGGCGGGTGTGGGAGGCCATCGAGTCGTACTGGTCCTTCAAGACGGTGTCGTCGCCGTAGGCCTCCCACAGCGCCCACGGAACCCACACGGATGCCTCGCTCCAGATGGCAGAGGATTCCGGTGCCGGGAATTCCGGCGGCTGGGGGCAGTACTTCAGTGCGTCCGGCACGGTGATGGGAACGAGTCCGCCGGCAGCCTTTTGTTCCGCGGCGAGGTCGAGGAGCCAGTCCTGCAGGAAGCCCTTGACGTCGTAGAGGAAGGCGGCCGTGGGGGCGAACACGGCGATGTCCCCGGTCCAGCCGAGCCGCTCATCGCGCTGCGGGCAGTCGGTGGGGAGGTCCAGGAAATTGCCCTTGAGGCCCCAGACGATGTTGCGGTGCAGCTGGTTCACCAGCGGGTTGGAGCACTCGAAGCTGCCGGTGCGTTCAAGCCGGGAGTGCACCGCCACGGCTTCGAGGGATTCCGCCGTCAGCTCGCCGGGCCAGCCGGATACTTCCGCGTAGCGGAACCCGTGGAAGGTCTTGCTGGGTTCGAAGAAGTCCTTGGCGCCGGAGAGGATGAACGTGTCGGTGGCGGCGGCCGAGCGCAGCGGCCGGGTGCCCAGCTCACCGTCCTCGAGGACTTCGGCGTGGCGCACGGTGATGGTGGCGCCGGCGTCGCCCTGGACGGTGAAGCGCAGCCAGCCGACCAGGTTCTGGCCAAAATCCACCAGCGTCTTGCCGGCCGGTGAGGTGAAGACCTCCACCGGTTTGATGACCTCGTTGCGCACCACCGGCGGCCCGACGGGATCCGCCAGCCGGCCGGCGTCGAACTCCAGGGCATGGACCCCAGTCCAGGCGCCGGCCCCCACAGCGGCAGCGTAGGCCTCCGGACCGGCTGCGTCCGCGGCGAAGCCCGGCCGGGCCCAGCCTGCCGGTTCCCGCCGCGCGTCGATGCGCTGTCCGTCGTAAAGATCGTTGGCCGTGGTGCCCGACGGCCCGGACTGCCAGGACATGTCCGAGGCGACCGACTGGACGTGGCCGTCGGCGAATTCGATGACCAGCTGCCCGAAGAACCCGAGCTCATCGCCGTACAGGCCCGACTTGCCGTGCCAGGCCAGGCGTCCGCGGTACCAGCCATTGCCGAGCGCGACGCCGATCACCGTAGCCGGCCCCACGAGCGCGGTCACATCGTAACTGCGGTAGCGCAGGCGCCATTCGTACGAGCTCCAGCCCGGACTCAGCACGTCCTCACCGACCGGGACGCCGTTGATCTGCGCCTCGTAGATCCCGAACGCCGTGGCCCGCAGGAGCGCGCGCTTCACGGGTCCGTGGCCTTCGTCCAGCCGGAATTCCTTGCGCAGAAGCGGGGCGCCGTCGAAGTCTCGATCCGGCGCGATCATCGTGGCGGACCAGGGTGCGGGGGTCATGTGGTGTCGTCCATTCTTGTGGGGAGTTGCCATGCTGTGGGGAGTGCCATGCTGTGGGGATTTGGTCGGTACCGCTGGTGCCGCGGGATCAGGTTCGGGACCGGTGCTGCTCAGGCGTAGTGGCAGGCGACGTCGGACGCGCCCACCTTCCGCAGGGCCGGCCGTTCGGTCCGGCACAGGTCCGTGGCCAGCGGACAGCGCTGGCTGAAGGGGCAGCCGCCGGGAGCGGCAGCGGCGGCCGCCGCAGTCCGCACGCCCAGCTCTTCGCGTTTTTGCCGCCGCTCGGCCTGCTCCGCCGGGCGGGGCACGGGCGAGGCCGCCACGAGCGCCTGGGTGAAGGGGTGTTGGGGTGACTCCGTGACGGCTGCCGCCGGGCCGCTTTCCATGACCTGGCCGCGGTAGAGCACCACGACGCGCTGGGCGAGGAACTGGACCACGGAGATATCGTGGGCGATGAACAGGTAGCTCAGCCCCCGCTCGTCCCGGAGGTCGGCCAGGAGGTTCAGGACCTGGGCCTGCGTTGAGAGGTCAAGGGCGCTGACCGCTTCGTCGCACACCACGAGTTTCGGCTCGCAGATCAGTGCCCGGGCGACGGCGATCCGCTGCCGCTGGCCGCCGGAAAACTGGCCGGGAAAGCGGTCCACGGCCTCGCGCGGGAGTCCCACCCTGGCCAGCATGTCCTCGGCGCGCTGCCGGGCTTCCCGGCCGGCCACGCCACGGATCCGCAGCGGTTCGGCCAGTGAGGTACCGATGCTCTGCCGGGGGTTGAGTGAGGAGTTCGGGTCCTGGAACACGGCCCGGAGTTCGCCGCCCAGTTCACGCCGCCGTGCGGGGCTGGCGTGGGTGATGTCCGTGCCGTTGTAGCTGACCGAACCCCCGCTGCTCTTTTCCAGGCCGAGGATGGCTTTGCCGATCGTGGACTTTCCGGAGCCGGACTCCCCCACCAGGCCCACGGTCTCCCCGGGCCGGATGCTGAAGCTCACGCCGTTCACCGCGGCCGGTCTGGCGGCGGCCTTCCGGCCCCGGCCGTAACGGACCACGAGGTCCACCACGTCCAGGAGCGGCTGCTCGGGAGCCTGCGCTGTTCCGCCCTGGCGTACCGCTGTTTCGATGCTCATGTCCTGTCCTTCTCAACTGTGCTGTCCATCTCAACTGTGCTGTCCATCTCAAGAATGTCGAGGACACGGTGGGCGGGTACTTCGGTGGCCACCCAGGCCAGGCCTTCCACGGCCAGTTCGTCGGCCTTGACACAGCGCACCACGCCGTCGTCCGAGCCCGAGGGAACCAGCGGGACCGGCGCCACGCAGGCCGAGCCGGCGAACTGGCAACGCGCCATGAACCGACACCCGCCCGGCCAGTCCTTGGGCTGCGGCACCTGGCCGTTGATGGTGGCGAGCCGCTCGGGCATGTCCTCGGCGGTGTTGGCGTGCGGGTCGGCGGCCAGCAACGCCAGGGTGTACGGGTGGCGGGGGTTGTCCAGGATGTTGGCGGTCCAGCCGCTTTCCACCACCTGGCCGGCGTACATCACGGCCACGGTGTCGCAGATGTCGGCCACTACGCCGAGGTCGTGTGTCACCATCACCACGGACATGCCTGTGTCCTTGACCAGTGCCCGCAGCAGCGAGAGGATCTCGGCCTGCACTGTCACGTCCAGCGCCGTTGTGGGTTCGTCGGCGACCAGCAGCCGGGGACTGCCGGCCAGGGCCAGGGCGATGGCCACGCGCTGGGCCATGCCGCCGGAGATCTGGTGCGGGTAGGTGGTGAGGATGCGCGCGGCGTCCACGATGCCCACCTTTTCGAGCAGGCTCAGGGCTTCGGTGCGTGCTTCGGCTTTGCCCATGCCCCGCAGGCGCCGGATGGCGGAGACCAGCTGGTAGCCAACCGTGAACATGGGGTCGAGGGCACGCATGGGTTCCTGGGAGATCAGCGCGATCTCCCGTCCCCTGACGCCGGCCAGCTCATTTTCCGTGGCGGCCGCGAGGTTCCGGCCGTTCCACAGGATCTGGCCTCCGGTGACGGATACGCCCGAGGGCAACAGGCCCAGCAGGGACAACGCCGTCATGGTTTTGCCGCAGCCGGATTCGCCCACCAGCCCCAGCACGGTGCCCTGTTCGACGTCGAAGGAGACCTCCGTGACCAGGGGCGTGCCGGCGTCGACGCCCACCGAGAGCCCGCGGACACTCAGCCGGCCGGCCGCGTCCGGCGCGGCGGCATCGGTGGACGGTGCGGGGGCATCGGTGGACGGCGCAGCCGCGGACGCAGCGGCCCGGCGTCGGCGGTCAGCGGCGGAGGGCAGGTGGGAGGCGGCCGCGTTCGGGCTTTTCCCCAGGGCGTTGCCGATGGCATTGGCCGCGAGGACCGTCAGCGCCAGGACCGCACCGGTGGGGACCATCAGCCAGGGGGCGTCGTAGACGTGCTGGGATGCGCCCTGGATCATGCCGCCCCAGCTGGGCTGCGGGATGGGCGGCCCGAATCCGATGAACGCCAGGCCGGCCTGGATCAGCATGCCCACCGCGAAGATGAGGGCGGACTGCACCACGATCGTGGTGTTCAACCCGGGCAGCACGTGCCGCAGGCTGATGCCGAGCGTGCTCACGCCGTCCACCTTGGCGGCGTCGACATAGAGCTGTGACTGCAGCGCGGTGGCCTGGCCCAGCATCACGCGGTAGATGCCGGCCGAGATGAGGACGCCCAGAATCGCCATGACGACGGGAATGTTCGTGCCCACGGCACCGATGACCGCCAGGATGATCACCGTACCGGGCAAGGACATCATGACCTCGGTGACGCGGCTGATCGGCCCTTCGGTCCGTTGTCCAGCGGCGGCGACCATCGCCAGGACGGTGCCGAGTCCGACGCCGACAATCACCGTGATGAGCGATGTCCCCAGGGTGCCGGCGGCCGCGGCGAAGATGCGGCTGAGCAGGTCCCGCCCCAGTTCGTCGGTGCCCAGCCAGTGGGCGGCAGTGGGGCCGGACAGGATGGCGGCGAAGTCCTGGTCCTCGGTCTTGTACGGCAGCCACCACGGCGCCGTGAGGGAGGCAACCACCAGGACCGCCAGCCAGAGCACTCCGGCCACGGCACCGGGCGCCGCGAACAGGCGGTGGGCAGGCCTCCGGCCGACGCCAGTTTTGGGACCGGGGCCGGGACCGGGCCGGCCCGTGGCGGTGTTCGCGGGTGGGGCTCCGCCTGTGCCTGTATCTTCCGCGTTCGCGGTGGCGGGGACGGGCGCGGGGGCAACGGAAGGGATCATGAGGCACGCAACTTCGGGTCGAGAAACTTGGTGGCGAGCTCCAGCACGAGGTTCACGGCCACCACCACAACGGTGGCGACCACCACAACGCCCTGCACGGACGGGGCGTCGTGGGTGCTGACGGAGGTCTGGACTGCCTGGCCAAGGCCCGGCATGGCGAAGAGCTGCTCCGCGATCACCGAACCGCCGAACAGCCCGATGAACTGCAGGGCGATCCCGGCCACGATCGGCAGGCTGGCATAGCGCAGGGCGTGGACGTACAGGATCTTCCAGGTGGGGGTGGCCGTTGCGCGCAGGGTCCGGATATGTTCCTGCTGCAGCGCCTCCAGCATGGATGCCCGGGTCTGGCGGGCGATGAACGCCGCACCGCCGACGGCGAGGGTGATCACCGGCAGGGCCAGGGACAGGGCCCAGTCCTGGGGTGAGACCTCGAAGGGGACGTAGCCGGTGGCCGGAAAGACCGAGGACTGGACGGCGAAGAGGTACACAAAGATGATGCCGATCCAGAAGGCCGGCAGCGCCACGGCGAGGCCGCAGACGGCTCCGACGATCCGGTCGACCACGCCGCCGCGGACGGCTGCCGTGACGCCAAGACCGATGCCGAGCACGGCGCTCAAGACCGTGGCCCCGGCCGCGAGGGCCGCCGTCACCGGCAGCCTGCTGGCCAGGTCGGCGCTCACGGACCGGCCGTCGATCAGGGACACCCCGAAGTCTCCCTGCGCGGCGCTGCCGAGCCAGCGGAAGAACTGGACGGGGAGCGGATCGGACCAGCCGAGCCGGCTGTTGACCTCGTCAATGGCTTGCTGGGTGGCGCCGGCGCCGAGGGACACGGCGCCGGGGCTGCCCGGCATTGCGTGCACCAAGAGGAACGCCAGCACCGCGACCACCAGTACGGTGGCCAGCGCCATGAGCAGGCGCTTTGCGACGTAAATCGCCATGATGACCTCCATTGGTCAGGTCCTGCCGGACGGCCTTCGCCTCAGGGGTGAAGGCCGCCCGGCAGGGTGGGGGGTCAGTTGGCCGGGGCGTAGGACGAGAGCAGCGGGTACACGTTGCTGCCGGCGAACTCCACCGGCTTGACCTTCTTGGTGTTGTAGCCCTGGTTGGTGAGGGATTCGAAGAGCGGGATCATCCAGCCGGATTCGACGAGCCGGGTGTTGAGCTTGGTCAGCGCGGCTTTCCGGGCGGCATCGTCCTTGGCGGCGGCGACCTCGCCGGTGGCGGCGCTGAGCTGGTCGTCCGTGGCCTTCTGGACGTTGGTGAAGCCGTTGAGGATCGCGCCGTACATCAGACCCACCGGGTTGTCCCAGCCCAGCGGCGCGTAGCCCAGCGGGGTGGTGGCGACGGCGGCGAACGCCTCATCTGTCGACGTCGCCATCTTGACCTGCATGGTGATGCCGACGGCGGCCAGGTCCTTCTGGACCGCCTGGAGGTCGGTCTGGGTGGTGGCGCTCGCGACGATGGTGAATTCAAAGCCGTTGGCGTAGCCGGCTTCCGCCAGCAGGCTCTTGGCCTTCGCGGGGTCGTAGGCGAACTGTGAGTTCAGTGTCTCCGTGAAGCCGGCCGAATCCTTGGGCAGGGCGTTCCACGCCGGGATGTCACCCTTGTGCAGGGCATCGACCAGGGCCTGCCGGTTGATGGCGTACTGGAACGCCTGGCGGACCTTTTCGCTGGCGAAGGCCGGCGACGTCTTGCCCGTCTTGTCGAAGGCGACCATCGTCTGGACCGTGCCGCCGATCTGGGAGACGCCGACACCCTTGGCCTTGACGAAGTCAACGGTCGGTGAGGTCAGCTGGGCGACGTCCACCTGGCCGGAAACGAGGGCGTTGGCCCGGGCCTGCGGATCCTGGATGACGCTGAAGACGATCTTGTTGTAGGGGTATTTCGCGGCGTCGGTGCTCTTGTCGTTCTTCTGCAGGACGTACTTGTTGCCCTTGACGGTGGTTCCGGAGTCCAGCGTGTACGGACCGGAGCCGTCCGGCTTGGCGGCCAGGCTTGCCGTGTCCGCGGCCCCCGCCTTGCCAACGATCATGCCGAGGGTGGAGGTCAGGTTCTTCTCGAAGCCCGGCTGCGCCTTGGCGAACTTCAGCGACACCTGGGTGGGGCTGATGACGTCCACGGATGTCAGTTCCTGGGCGCCGCCCTTGGCGATGGCTGAGTACGCCGAAAGGGCGGGATCCGTGCGGCGGTCAAAGTTGGCCTTCACCAGTGCCGCGTCCAGCGTGGACCCGTCGGTGAACGTCACGCCCTGCTTGAGCGTCAGGGTCAGCACCGTGCTATCGGCGTTGTAGCTGAAACCGGTGGCCAGGCCCGGCCCCACGGAGCCGTCCGCCTTCAGGGTCATGAGGTTCTCGTAGAGGCCTTCGAAGAACTGACGCTGCGCGTCGGAGACCCGCAGCGGGTCGAATCCGAAGGACGCGCTGTCACTCTCGACGCCGATTGTCAGGGTGGTCTTATCCACGGTGGATGCCGCCTGGCCGGAGCCGCCGCAGGCGGTCACGGAGCTGAGCATCAGGACGCCGGCCAGAACGGCCGCGCTCCGTCGGGCGGTGGGGTTCAGAAGTTTCATGTAGTGCGCCTTCGCATTCGTTCCAAAACAACGGGGGTTTTCGGCATCTGGTGGTGGTCGGGACTGGAGCGGAGCGGCCGGACGGTGGCCGTCCGGCGCCGGTGCGTTCCGGGCCCTTCCCCCAGATGCGGTCGGGTGGACCGGCTCCATCAAGAGTCGTAGGCGGACGCAATGACGTCACACGAGAATTTCATTGGTTGGAACACTATTGTGGTGAACGTCACTGGCGACGAAGAAGGAACGATGACGAATGACAGCACCCGCGGAGACGCATTCCCCCGCTGAAAACCCGCCCGCGGCGCGCGGCAAGCGGCCCAAGCAGGGCGAACCGGTGATCGACCGGGCCCTGAGCCTCCTCGCTGTCTTCACGGACCGCCGCCGGGCGCTGACCCTGTCAGAGATGGCCCGTTATGCGCAGATGCCCGCCCCGACGGCGTTGCGCCTCATTGCCCGGCTGGTCGCCTGGGGCGCTCTGGAACGGCTCGACGACGGTCGCTACGTTGTGGGCGTCCGGCTGTGGGAAATAGCGTCCCTCTCCCCGAGGGGCCACGGGATCCGCGAAATCGCGTTGCCCTACCTTGAGGACCTCTTCGAGGTGACGCGCCATCACGTGTTGCTGGCCGTGCGGGACAAGGACCAGGCCGTCCTGATCGAACGGCTTTCCTCCAAGCAGGCCACGGAAGTCGCCTACCGGGTGGGCGGCCGGCTCCCCCTGCGCTCCACGGCCGTCGGCTTGGTCCTGATGGCCGGCGCGGACGCGGCATTCCAGGAAAAGATCCTCAAGGAACCCGCGGAAACTGAACCGGGCGTGGCTCCCATGCCGGAAGGCCAGCTGCGGCGCACCCTGTCCGACGTCCACCGGACGGGGATTGCCATGATCCGCCGGTCCGCGCCGTCGCTGACTGTTTCCGTGGCGGCGCCCGTCTTTGATGCCCAGGGCACGGTGGTGGCCGCACTGTCGATCGTTGTACCGGATGGGACCACCCCGCCCAATGTCCTGGCTCCGGCGGTGATGGCCACCGCGAGGGCAGTCTCACGAAACCTTGGCTACCGGACTGCCCTGGCCGAGGACGTCCGGACCCTGTCGGACGGCTGACCGCGGAGCTGCCCACCGCCGGCCCTTCCAACCAGTGGAAAGGCCGGCGCGGCGTCGGGATGAAGGGTCATAATGTTGAACCTGCGGGGCGCCCGGCTCCCCGGACCGCCGCCTGCTTCCGCGAGCCCTTGACACGCCCGGTGGCGGCGTCTAGGACTGGCCTTGTCCAGTCCAATCCACCAGCCTAGGAGTTGTTATGGCCACCACGCCCTACGGAATCGTGCACTTCTTCCCGGGAGGCACCAAGGAACAATACGAGGCGTCGCTTGCAGCCGTGCATCCAGGCGCTGGGCTCCTGCCCGAGGGGCAGATCTTCCACGCCGGCGGGGCATCCGAGGGGGGCTGGACGGTCTTGGCAGTCCACGAATCGAAAGAAAGCTGGGAAAAATTCCGGGACACGATCCTCCTGCCCCGGATGCAGGCGGGTATTGAGGGCGGCTTCGCCGCTCCGCCCGAAGAGACGGTGATCGACCTCTACAAGGTTCTGCCCTAGCAGCACGTAACCCACACAGCCACTTCAAACGGCGCGCCCGTACCAGTCGAGTACGCGCAACGCGCGAAGGGTGTTCCACCGGCTGGACCGGCCGTCACCGGCATCAACCGGGAAATGGACGATCCCGGGATGCGTGTTTTCGAGCAACCAGGTCCCGTCCGGCTGCTCCTTTGACCGGAGCACCTCCACGGCTTCGGCCAGGCGCGGGTCCGGGGGGCTCTCCGGTCGAACGGAAGTACTCCAGGGCACGGAGCACGTCGTAGTGCCAGCGGGTCGGAAAGGAGAACGTCAGCCAAGCCGGGTCTATGACCGCGCCGGTGCTCTTGCGTCGGAACAGGCCCCGCTCCAGCAGATACTCCTCGCCCCGGCGCCGCGCGTCCACGGACTGCGCCGAGCCACCCGTGACCCGTTCGTGGGCCAGGAGGCCCTCGAGGACGTTGATCGTCGTGGCGGCCGAGGACACCACGGCGCCGGACTCCGCCCAACAGTTCCACCCGCCGTCGTCCAGTTGCCCGCTGACAAGCCGGGAGACGACGCCGTCGACGTTCTGATCGAAGTACGAGCCGAGCGCCACTGTCATTCCGTTGATGCACGGCTCCACCTCGCCTTGGAAATACGGCTGGCCGCCCTCCTCCCAGCGGCAGTTGTCCCTGACCAGCGCTATGGTCTGGCGCATCTGCTCACTTCGCGGGTCGATCCCGAAGTCACGCAGCAGGAGCAAGCTGTACGTTGTGGCGGTCCAGGGCTGGGGGACGCGGTCCCAACCTGTGTCGCCGCCGGCATCATCCGCACCGCTGCCCTCGGGACCGCCGTCCTCGGGCCCGTCGCCCTCGACACGGCCTCCGTCGGGGCGGTCGCCCTGGGCGGGGAAATATGCGCCATGCGCCCATTGGCCGTCCTCGTCCCGCAATGCCAGCAGGCGGGCACCCCAGCCTTCGGTCGCTACCCGCGCGCGCTCTGCGGTAACGACCTCGGGCGCGGCGTTGCTGAGATCCTGCAACACTGCCATCGAAGGGAAGGATCTGAATCCATCAGCCAGTCCAGGACGGTCATACGCCGATGATAGCGCTCCCGGCTCGCTGACATCGGGTGCTCACCGTCGAGTGGGCACGCGGCATCGCCCCGGACGTCCGTGGCCAGCGGGCCGGACGCTCAGGAAGCCTTCGGCCGGATCACCAGGACAGGGCACGGGGAGTGGCTGGCCACCTGGGCGGAGACCGATCCGATGTGCAGCCCGGCGAAACCGCCGTGGCCGCGGGAGCCGACGATCACCAGGTCGGCTTCCCGTGCGGCCTCAAGTATTGCCGACGCCGCTGAGTCGTTTTTGATGGACCGCGTCACGACATTGACACCCACTGCGGATTTCGCCGCCTCGGCGCCCAGCGCTTCAGCCTGCTGCTCCGGGGAGTCCTCCGCCACGATTTCGCCTGCCGCGGTTTCCAGCATCGCCGGATACCACGCCATTGGCGCCTTGTTCCAGACAGTCAGGACCCGGAGCTCCGCACTGCGGTACCGGGCCTCTTCAACACCCCACGCCAGGGCCTCGTGGGATTGCTTCGAGCCGTCAAATCCGATCACGATCACAAAGGGATCAACTTTTTTCATGGTTCCAGACTTTCACTGCCGGTTTGCGGCGCCTAGGGGACTCTGACCCCATCCGGGACCGGTGCCTCGCCGCGAAGGCCGTCAAGGCCGCCGCAGCGTTCAGACAATGCCACGCTTGGCGGCCGTCTTGAGCGCGTCGCGCCTGCTTACCGCCCCGAGCTTGCGGTAAATGGACCGTTCGTGGGTCTTGACCGTGTTCACGGAAATGTACAACGCCTCGGCAATTTCAGCAGCGGTCATGATCGAGCGCATGTAGGAAAGGACTTCGCGTTCGCGCTCGGTCAGGTTCCAGTAGGACTGTGCACGAAGGCGGGTCTCACCCTGTGCCTCGCGTGCCATCAGCGCTGCGATGAACGACTCGTGCGCGGTGCCCCACACAGCGTGCTCCACGAGCAGATCTGCCAATTCCTCTCTCCGTTCGGCGAAAGGACGCAGGACGGTTTCAGGCTCGGCACGAAGGACAGCATGTTCAATCCGCTCGTGTGCCACCGCGGGATCTCCGGCTCCATGGGCCATGATCGCCTCGGTCAGGCTCAGGCAGGTGTCGATATATGAGCTGCCGCGGCGATCGGCCAGTGACTCGGCACAGCGTTGCGAAGCGGCGGTGTCACCTTCGCGGCGCAGCAACTCCGCCAGCAGCGTATCCGCCAATGCGCCGTGCCCCCCGGCACCGAGTGGTTGGACGGTCCGCAAAGCTCCGTCCCGGTCGCCCCTGGCTTCGGCAATTTTCGCCACCGCGATGGTCTCCAGGGCATTCCATGACACGGCGTACCGTCCCCGCCCGTGAAAGGACTCCAGCGCCGCACCGGAGTCGGCCAGGCCGACCAGGTCGCCGGCGGCGCAATCAACCAGGACCCGATAGATGGCGCTGAGCGGACCGGTCGGGAACAGCTCGCTGCCCAATCGCTGCGCTTTGGTAAGACAGGTCCGCGCAGCCTTCAGATCATCATTCCAGTAGCACGCGATGCCACGGGCCAGCCAGGCCGGAGCCATCCGCTGCCGCGAATTCCAACCCAGCGCCTCTCCCCGTTCCAACGCCGCCGTGCCAAGTTCGTCGGCGCTCACGAGGTCACCGGCGATGGCGTGAGCCAACGCGAGCTCGGCCTGGGCGCAGAATTCCACGGCTTCCAGCTGTTCCGGGTTGCCTGTGGCCGCCGTTGTCTGGAGCAGCGCCGTGCCAAGTTCGCCGGTGCGGTGCAGCCGGAACTCTGCCTGGGCCAGCAGGAAGAGTCCTGTCGAGAAGGAGCTGGAGCGGCCATCTCCTGAAATGTCCGTCGTCGACCGGCCGTCGTCCGTCTCGGTGTGCGGGTCCAGCCGGCCGTCGGCGGGCAGCGGCTCGTAGAGCGCCCGGTAACTCTCCAGTCTCCGGCGTCGAATTGCGTCCAGCGCGAAGGTCCGCGACAGCGCCCGGTCGGTGAGCTCGGCCGCGGCGGTGCCGTCGCCGGAAAGGGCACGGCAGACCGATCGGATCATCAGGATCTCCGGATCCTCGCCCCACGGTGCCGGGAGGTCCAGGCACAGCCGTTCCAGGGTCTGCACGTCGTTTCCGAGCAGGAATTCGAGCCAATGGGCGCCGAGGGAAATCACGGCTTGCCGGGGTGCGCTTCCTTGCAGCGCTTGGGCGACGCCCTCGACGACGTCGACGTCCTGGTAGTACCTCGCCGCCACGCGGTGCAGACGCTCAGCGAGCAAAGGGTCGCGCCGCTGCAGGATGCGCCGGCACTGCGCCGCGAAGAGGGAATGCCACCGGAACATCGATTCCCCCGCACGGTATTCGTGCTCCTCGATGAAGAGCCCGTTACGGAGGCAATCCTCAAGCAGCACGCCGCCGCGGGGACGGCCTTCGAGTTCGACGGCGAGCCGGCGTCCGAGCCAGTCGCTGGTAGTGGCCCTGAGAATGAATTCGGCCAGCGACGGTTCGATCTGGTCGAGGATCTCTTCCGCGACGTAGTCGGCGAGCGGGACGTGCGTAGGCGCGGAGCCTGGCGTTGCAAGCGGCACGTTGCGGGCCTGCGCCAAGGAGACCAGGCTGGCGTGGACTGCCACAGGCCAGCCGGCAGTCATCTTCCAGAGCGACCCGGCGTCGAACGTTTGATCTTGTCCCAGCGCACTGGCGAACTGGGCAACTTCCTCCCGCGTGAAGGCCAGTTCGGCGGCGCGAAGTTCACCCAGTCCCTCGCCGTACCGGAATCTTTCGAGCTGAATGGACGTATGGCCGCGTCCCGAGAGGACCAGCCGCAGTGAGGGGGGTGCCGATGCGGCGAGCACCCCGACGATTCCGTTCGCCAGCCCCGGCCCGGCCAAATGGACGTCATCGATCACCAGGACAATCGGTTCAGTGAGGTGCTCGAGTGCCCCGAGGAGAAGGTCGTAGGAGGCCGCCCGGTCGTGGGCAAGGCTCGGGTCCAGGGCGAGGAGGGCGTCGGTTCCGGGTAACGGCAGTTTGCCCGCCGCGGACTGGATCGCCCCAACAACACCGTGAAACAGCCGCGCGGGCTGCGTGTCGAACCTGTCCAGCGACAGCCATGCGCACGGCAGAGCGCACTTGCGGACCCAATCACCCAGAAAAGTTGACTTGCCGTAGCCGGCCGGGGCCGCGACGAGGGTCAGGCGGTGCGAATCCGCGGCCGCGGACAGGGCGCTTTCCAGACGTGGACGCTCCAACGCTCCGAGACCGCGCACAGGCGGGCGGATCTTGAACTGTGGGCCCGGTACCCATTCGGCTTCTAGCCTATCTCTCACATTCCACATGCTAGGTGGGGGCAAAAGGGCACCAACAGGGCGCAAAGACCCCTTGTGCGCCGCTCCTTAGTGCGAAAATACGGCGATTAGGGCGCCCCGATTGCGGCACGGCACGAATTGGGTGCCCGGCTGTATCATCAGTCATGCCTATGAAGCACGGCAGCCCGACAGACCCGATTTTCCTTCATGACCTCGACAAGGCCGACCGCAGGCGGGTCATTATTTTCGCGATTGCACGTCTCATCGCATTTTCGGTTGTGGTCCTCGCCCTGTATTTCTTTATTCCCGTCGGGGGATTCAATGACGCCGATCCCGCGGCCGCCTGGATCCGCCTGGCGGGTGTCGTGCTGGTCTTTTTCGCAGTCCTGGCAATTCAATTGCGGCTGATACTCGTGGCGCATATCCCGAGGGTTCGGGCGGCCGCGGCTGTCGCCGAAACCCTGTTGATGTTTTTATGTCTCTTCGCGCTGCTTTACACATCAATGTCGATCACATCTGCGGCGGCGTTTAGCGAGCCCCTGAGCCGAACCGATGCCCTTTACTTCACCACTTCCACGTTTGCCACCGTCGGGTTCGGGGATATTACGCCGGTAAGCCAGCTGGCGAGGGGTGTCGTGTCCGTCCAAATGATTGCCGATTTAGGTGCACTCCTATTGATCGCAAAAGTGGCATTCTTCGCGGCAGGGCGGCGGCTGGGCGGCGAATCCTGAACCCGCCGCCGTCATCACCCAAAACGGATGACAGCAGGCCGGCCGGCTGAAATTTCGCGGGCAGGGCCGGGATGCGGTGCGCCACTCTGCACGTCCGACGCGCGGCGTCCAGCCCGTAGGGAAGGCCGCGGCGGGCCCTTCCCCGGCGTGACAGATCACCCTGTGTGGGTGGGGCTGGACCGGCACGCCGAGTGAACAATGAAAATAGCCGTGAAATGCCCAGCCGCGGAACACAAGCTAAGGCGGATCCCCTCATGTCGCTGAACGATCAGCCCGCTGACCCCGCTAGCCCGGAACAGGAAGAAATTCTGCTGTTACGGGCCGAAGTCGCCCGTCTCCAGCAGGAACGGGACACTGCCCGCAAGGCCCCGCCGAGGCCGGCCGTGCGGCATACGGGGCTGGCCCGGCGCATTGTGGCAATCGTGCTGGTGGTTATCACCGGCCTGTTGGCCTTCGCGACAGTTCCGGCCCTTTACCTGCGCAGCGAAGTCATCGACACCGATCGCTACGTCGCCACCGTCGCACCGTTGGCCTCGGACCCTGCGATCCAGGCCGAAATCGCCGACAAGGTCACCCAACAGATCACCGACGCAGTGGATTTCCAGACCATCACGCGCGATGCCCTGAACGAGCTCGCTAAAACGGCGCCCCGCGTGGCGGCAGTGCTCACCGGGCTGGCCCCGATGCTTGCGGAGCAGACCAAAACGCTCATCCATACCGCCGTTGCCAGATTCGTGGCGACACCGCAGTTCCAGGACCTTTGGATCCAGGTGAACCGGGTGGCGCACCAGGGGCTGGTCAACCTTGCCACGGGAAGCACGGGAGGCACGGTCAGTATTGATGAGAATGGCACGGTGTCGATTTCCACGAAAGAGATCATCGCCCGGGTCAAGACTCTCCTTGTCCAGCAAGGGGTGGATATCGCCTCGAGAATCCCGGAAGTTGACGCGCAGATCGCCCTGTTCCAGTCGCCTGAACTGGTCCGTGCCACGGAAACCATCCGGACCCTGGACCGGCTCGGCCCAATACTGGCGTGGCTGACGGTGCTCAGCGCCGTGGGCGCCATTGCCGTTGCCCCCCGGGGCCGGAGACGGAGCACGACGAGCGGCGTGGGGTTGGCCGTGGCGGTGTCGATGGCGGTGCTGGCGCTGTCCCTTGTGATCGGGCGAAGCTACGTCCTGAACTCGATTCCATCGAGTGCTGTCTCCCCTGCGGCGGCCGAAAGCCTGGTCGAGGCACTCCTGGTACCGCTGCGCACCAGCCTGCGCCTTGTCTTTGTCGTCGGACTGCTGATCGCCTTGGCAGCTTTTCTGGGCGGCCACTCGCGTCCCGCGGAGTATGTCCGGCACGGCCTGGCGACGGCGGGCGACTACATCACCGGCAAGATCGGCGGTGGCCAGGCCAAGCCATGGCAGCTCTGGTTGGCCCGGTACCGGCGGATCATCGAAGCCACCGTCGTCGGCATCGCTGTGCTGGTGCTGATCTTTTGGCAGGACCCGACGGCGGCCGTCGCCATCTGGACGGCCGTCCTGGCCGTGCTGGTCATTCTCGTGGTCGAACTGCTGTGCCGGCCGGCCGTAGCCGGCGGGCCGGGCGCCGAACCCGGCGCCGAACCCGGAGGCGAGCCGGGCGTCGAGCCCAGCGGTGAGTCCGGTGTCGAGTCCGGCGGCGTGCCAGGCCGTGAGCCGGTCACGGCGGGCGGCCCTCCCGATGACACGTATCCCACGACTCCCATCCCCCGGGCGCCCGACGCCGGAGGAACCGGCGCGTGAAGGACCGGCGCGTGAAGGACCGGCGGGACCGGACCACCAGTTAGCGCCGCGCCAGCTGGTGCTGCGCGGCAGCGGCACTCGCCGCAGACATTAGCCGCAGACACTAAGGGGGTCGCAGCCGCCGACGCTAGGGGGCGGTCGGCGAGAACGGGAACAGGTCCTCGCCGGCGCCGTGCACCACCACACAGGTAGCCTCAGGTACCTCCCGCCACGCCCCGCGGAGATCCCCCAGCGGTTCGGAGACGACCAGGCGCGCGTTGTCCGCCAGGTCATGAAGCAACGGGTTGTCCGGGTACTGGACGCGAAGGGTCGCGACGTCGGTGCTGTGGAACAGCGACCGGGACTGCCGTTCACTCGAGTAGCGGAACGCCCAGGTGGTGTCGCCGTCGGTCGTGGCGACTGTCATCTGGATTGGCTGCTCGATCCCGTGGCGCCGGCCGACGTCTTCAATCAGTCCAACCGCGGCAGCTACGGCCGCCCTCGGGTCCTGCTCCAGCCCGAAGGTCAGGGCGAGGAAGAAGAAGAGCTCTGAGTCCGTGGCTCCCTCGATCAGCGGAAAGAGCGATGGCTCAACGGCTATGGCCAAGTCGCGCTTCACAGTCGGGAACTCCCGGATGAGTCCGTTGTGCATCCATAGCCAGCTGCCGTGGCGGAATGGATGGCAGTTGGTCTGTTGGACTGCCGATCCGGTCGAGGCCCGAATGTGCGCGAAGACCCGGCCGGCCGACGCCTGGGCCGACAACTCGCGGAGGTTGCGGTCATTCCAGGCCGGCTCCGTGCTGTGGAACAACCCGGGATACGGCGCGGATCCGTACCAGCCCACGCCGAAGCCGTCCCCGTTGGTGGTTTCAACGCCCATTCGAGCGTGCTTGCTCTGCATCACGAGCGAGTTGGTCGGTTTGTACAACAGCTCCTCCAGTTGCACCGGCGAACCCGAATACGCTAGCCAACGACACATGGCATCCTCCCTCAGTTGTGGACAGCAGTCCATCACGGCGACGGAGCGGGCACATCATCACCCCGGGGTGATTCGGGCCGCGCGGTGGGAGGTAATGGGGTCCCACCCGTGTTCGATAGTTCCGGCGTCGCGTCCCCGCTGGTCAGCGGCGCGCCCGGCACGGAGAGCCGCGCGAAAGGATCACCCGCGGCGGGTGACGCGCAAGCGGGCCCCTCACCCAACACTGGTGGTACCTGCCAGTGATTGGGCTGCCAGGCGAAAGCCCATGGAGAGGTGAGTCCAATGTCGAAACCAAAACCAGTCCTCGCGCGAATGTCTGCGCTCGGGGCGGCGGTTGCGCTGCTCGCCGGCTGCGCCACCTCGGGACCCAGCAGCAGCCCCAGCGCGAGCCCGACGGCGAGCGTTTCACCGGTTTGCGCTGCCGCCACTGGCTTTTCAACAGCCCTGACGAATTTCAAGGACTCCCTCAAGCCAGGCGCCACGATCGGCCAGATCCAGGCGGCCCGGGATCAAGTTCGGAAGAGCTACGACGATCTGGTCAACGCGGCCAGCGACGCGGCCAAAGATCGGGTGGATGCCGTCAAAGCTGCCCAACAGAAGTTCACCTCCGCTGTGAACTCCGTTCCCGACGACGCCACCCTGACGCAGGCGGCCAACTCGCTCAAGGACGAAGCAGCGAACGTGCAGGCCGCCATCAGCGATCTCTCAAATGACGCCAAGTGCTAGTCCGGGCCTCCTGGAATGCCCGCGGTGAAACCCATTCCCATCCAAGGCTGCGTTCGTAGGCGACGCCGCACCAAGCGAAAGTAGGGAAGCCAAAATGAATTTCTTCGAGAACTTTTGGGATATTCTCTGGTGGCTGTTTATCTTCTATGCAATTATCGCCTTCCTGTATGCAGTGTTCATGGTGATCGGCGACCTCTTCCGCGACGACGAGCTCAGCGGCTGGTGGAAAGCCGTCTGGATCGTTCTTCTGGTCTTCATTCCATTCCTGACCGTGCTGGCATACATGATTGCCCGCGGCAAGGGCATGGCGGAGCGGTCAATGGCGCGGGCCCGCAAATCCCAGCAGGAAACCGATGCCTACATCCGCAGTGTCGCCACGGCCAGCCCCACCGAGGAGATCGCCAAAGCCAAAGCACTCATGGACGCGGGAACCATCAGTGCAGAGGAGTTTGCCCAGATCAAGAGCAAAACCGTCGTCTGACTCCGGGTTGAGGCGCGAGGAGCAGGCCTGGCCAACTCGCTATTCATGAGGCCATGAGGCTTCTAAGATATGGCTAGGCTGAACCAAGGAGGGCTCATGGAGCCGGAACCATCGGAATCCAATCCACGTTCGGCCCTCCCCCGCACCCTCATAATCCTGCTCGCCCTGGCCAGCGCGACGATTTCAGCGTTCGGCCTCGGCGCGATCCAGGGAATAGTCACCCCCGTCTTTTTTGCCTTCGTGCTGACGCTTTGTGTCCATCCGCTGCGCCGCTGGATGCAGGCACGGGGAATTTCCCGGGGCATCGCCACCGGGACCACTATCGCGGCTGTCTTCGGGTTGCTGACCGCCTTCGCCGCAGTCCTGATTGCCTCGCTCGCGCAGTTCTCCGCGCTGCTGCCGCAATACGCCCCCCAAATGGCCGAGATCGGCGCCAGGATCTCCGCGCTGCTGGAATCTGTTGGATTTGGCCCGGAGCAAGCCCAGGCAGTCCTGAACGGGTTTACGCCGGGCCGCATCATCGGGTTCCTCGGCGGCCTCCTGGGAAACGTCGCGAGCCTGGTGACCAGCCTCGTGATCATCCTGACGATGCTCATTCTTATGGCGATTGACGGCTCGCGCGTGCCGGCGCTCCTGATTCATCTGAACTATCACCGGCCGGCACTGGTTTCAGCGCTCAACGGCTTCGGAACCGGTGTGCGCCGCTACATGGTCGCCACCACGGTCCTCGGAATCGCGCAGGGGTTGTTCAACTGGCTGGTTCTGGTCATCCTGCAGATCCCCGGCGCCCTGCTCTGGGGGCTGCTGTCTTTCATCTGCAGCTTCATCCCCAACATCGGGTATTTCATCGCCATCATCCCGCCCTTGTTCTTCGGCTACCTCACCGGGGGCTGGCCGACCGTCGTGGCAGTCATCATCATCTATGGCGGAATCAACAGCATCATCCAGTCGATCATCCAGCCGAAATATGTGGGCAACGCGGTGTCGCTGAGTGAGACGTTGACCTTCTTCTCCGTCCTCTTCTGGGCAGTGGTCCTGGGTCCTGTCGGCGCCGTCCTCGCCGTCCCCCTGACGCTCTTGTTCCGGACCATCCTGCTCGATTCCGACCCGACACTTGCATGGTGGCGGCCGTTGACGGGCGACAAGAAGGACCTCGAACTGCTCATCAAGGAAGAAGACAAGGCGATCCGGGCCCGCCGCGGACGACTGAAGACGGGCCGTCCGGACACCGGAAGCGGGCCGAAGGCATGACATGCCGTCGGGGTGCTGCCGGGGGACGGTGAGGGGGGCATGCTGAGCACTCTCAGCAGCCTGGCTCTCTTCGCCCTGGCCGGGGCTCTCAGCACAGTGCCTGTCAGCGTGACGATCATGATTCTGCTCTCGCCAACTCCGCGCCGCGGCGCCCTTCCCTTCCTGATCGGCAGCCTCGCGGGTTCGATCGTGGTCGTGGGCCTGGCAGCGGTCGGGCTGCAATTCCTGCCCGTCAAGCCGCCGCGCCTGCGTAGGGACGAATGGGTGGCACAAATTGCCATTGTGATCGGTGCGCTTCTGGTTGCGTACGCCGTGTACCTCCTCGTGAGCAAGGGCGGCCGGGACAACGCCATGCTTGGCAAGATGAAGTCGCGGTTCCGCTCCGCCCGGCCCTGGGAATTCGTCGTACTGGGCCTGGGCTTTAACCTTCGTCCGAAGGCGCTCCTGCTGGCCGTCACCGCCGGTGCCGTGATCGGTGTCCAGGAACTGCCGCCGCTGCCAAGCAGCCTGCTTGTCCTCGCATACGCCGCCGTGGTCCAGTCAGCCGTCATCATTCCGGTCGCTGTGTGGCTGCGCTCCCCCGAACGGGCCCAAGTGCCGTTGACCGCCCTGTACGACTGGCTGCAGCGCAATGGCCGCAGGATTGCGGCGATCGCGACGCTGACGATCGGGATCTTCCTCGTCGGCTACAGCCTTCTCCAGCTCTAATCGGGCTGCCCCGAAACCACGCGCCCCGCCGGATCCCGGGGAACTCCGCTGTCAGGGGGTGCAGCCTGGACGCTCGCCGCTGTGAACTTCAGCCCAGGACGCTCCCCTCGCCGGTGCCGGCGGGCTTGGGGTCAGGGATCCGAATCATGCGGAACGAGGTGCCGAGCCCGGCGAGGCCGGCAAGGATCGGGACGAACAGTGCAATCTGGAGGGCCAGGGGCCGTGCCTCCGTGTTGATGCGGATGATTTCGTTCTGGATGTCCTCCGGCTGGCCGGCGATCTGTTCCTGGAGTTGCGCGTCGCTCATCACCTGGGCGTCGTCTTCCAGTACCGTCGCGACCTGCTGCTTGTCGTCGGGCGGGAGGACCGTGCTGGCATCCGACAAGCCGATGAAGATGGTCGAGAGCGATGCCAGCATGATGCCGCCGGCGAACGCGAGTCCGAAGGACAAGCCGAACGATCCCGCGGCCGAGTTCACGCTGGCGGCCTCGCTGACCCGCTCGTCCGAAATCGGGGACAAGGTGTAGTTGTTGAGCTGGGATACCAGCAGCCCCAGGCCAAAGCCTGAAATGATCAGCGGGATCAGCAGCCACCAGCCGGAGTCAGCTCGCGGCACGATGGGGACCAGCACCAGCAAACCCGCGATCAGAAACAGAAAGCCCCACCGTATGAGGCTGGCCGGGCGCCGCCTCCCGGACCTCTTCCCGACGATCATGGCGACGGCGAACATGGTCAGCGAGAGCGGGGCGATGGACAGGCCTGACTGCATCGCGTTGTATCCGAGCACCATCTGAAGGTAGATGGGCAGCACGATCATGGTGCCGCCCAGAGCGATCTGCTGGAGCATTTGTCCCGTGGCACCAAAGCGGAAGGCTTTTGCCTGGAACAGGTCCGGATCCAGCAGCGTCGGCTTGTTGCGGCGTTTGCGCTGAAGGAGCCAGTAGACCAGGCCGCCCAGTCCGACGGCGCCCACAGCCAGGAGTGCGCCCACTGCCTCGCCGCCTTCCTGCCAGACCAGGATTCCGAGCACGACGCCGCCCATGCCGACGATGGACAGAAGTGATCCGAAGAGATCCAGTTCCCGGGGCCCGGTGTACGGCACGTCTTTGACGAGCTTGATTCCGGACAGGACGACCGCGATGATGAGGGCCTCGAGCAGGAAGGCGACGCGCCAGGACAGGAACGTGGTCAGGAAACCGCCGAGCAGAGGCCCGACGGCGGCGGCGATAGCGGCCGACGCACCGACGAGGGCGTAGACCCGGTGCTGGGCATCTCCCTCGAAATTTCCGTGGATGAGGGACTGCATGGCGGGAAGGAGCAGCGAGGCGCCAAGGCCGCCGATCAGGGCCCAGCAGATGATCACCGGGAGGAGAGTCTGGGCCAGGGTCATCGCCACGGCGCCGACGGCGTAGCAGGAAAGCCCAATGACGTAGGCGCGCTTGCGCCCGATCAGGTCGCCGATCTTGCCGCCGATCAGGATAAAGGCCGCGGATACCAGCGCCTCGAGGGCGATTGTCGACTGGAGTCCGCTGACGGTCGCGCCTATGTCGTCCACCACCGCGGAGATCGAGACGTTCATGATCGATGTGTCGACAACCAGCACGAACATCGCCATCGCCAGCAGCAGCGCCAGCCTTTGGTTGAACTGCACCGGCGGGGTCGCGGCGTCCTTTGGAGAGTTCATCGCGGTCCGCCTCCCACACTCGATGGCTCGCTCGGGTCCACCACACAACCGGACATGTCGCCTCCTCTGGAGCAGACCGGGCAGTTCACGCATGAGCATGGTCCTGCAGGCACATCCCACCAGCGCCCACCGCAATGCGATGCTGATGCAAAGCTAGCGGTCCGGCCTCCTGACCGAATCATGCCCAGCGGGTGAGGTTGCTGCCACCTTCCGCCGGCAACGAGGCGGGGCTGCGCTCCGGTGGTGCCCGCGATGGCCTAACGTAGAAGGCTGCCCGGGTTTCGTTCCCGGGCGAAATTCACCACCCACCGCTACAGACTGACGCCCGGAGGAAATCCCAGATGCTGGAACAACTGGCAGCCTTCGTGCTGACCTGCCTGGTCGTAGTGGTGGTGCCCGGACCCGACTTTGCGCTTGTCCTCAGGAATGCCCCCCGCGGCACACGGGCGGCAACCACAGCCGCCGCCGGCATCATGGTTGGCAACACGATCCTTGCCGTACTGGCGGTGCTCGGTGTCACGGCGCTGCTGGGGGCCTCGGAAGTTGTCGGGACCGGGATCAGAATTGCCGGGGCCGCCTACCTGCTCTACCTGGGCCTGCGCGCCTTCGCTGAGGCGTTCGCCAGAAAACCCAAACCCCGCCAACCCCCGTCACCGGCAGCAGAACGCCAACGCGGCGGCAGCTCACCTTTCGTGCAAGGAATGGTAAGCAACTTGCTCAACCCTAAAGTCGCCGTCTTCTACTTGTCGCTGTTCCCGCAGTTCACTGTCGCCCCGTTGCCGCCCCTCGCCCAGCACGCGTTGATGGCGGGCATCTTCCTGCTTATCGCGTTGGCCTGGTACGTGCTGCTGCTCAGCGCGCTCAAGAAAGTGACCGGAGTCCTCGCCCGGCCCCGGACCAGCCGGATCGTCGTCGGGAGTTCAGGCGCCGTCCTGGTCGGGGTTGGCGGCACCATCCTGACTCAGACGCTGGCCTCCGCCTAGCCGCCCGGGCACGCTCCCGCGCAGCGTTCCCGGGTGTCTAAACTCCGGATCAACCGCGGGGGCGTTGATAAGCGCCCCACACGGCGGGATGATCAGCACATGCCCGGCAACCGTCACCGAAGGAGCCCGACCGTGAGCGCCGCCATCAAGACAACCGAGAAGCTGATCATCATCGGGTCCGGTCCCGCGGGCTACACCGCGGCGATCTACGCCGCCCGGGCCGGGCTCAAGCCTCTCGTCATCGCCGGTGCGGTCACTGCCGGGGGCGCCCTCATGAACACCACGGAGGTGGAAAACTTCCCCGGTTTCCCGGGCGGCATCCAGGGCCCCGAACTGATGGACGGCCTGCAGCAGCAGGCCGAAAAGTTTGGCGCGCAGGTGGTGTTCGACGACGTCACCGAGGTCCGGCTCGCCGGGCACCTGAAGCGTGTGGTCACCGGCGGCGGGGAGAGACATGAAGCGCCCGCGGTCATCCTCGCCACGGGCTCGGCGTATAAGGAACTGGGCCTGCCGGAGGAGAAGAAGTTCAGCGGCCACGGGCTCTCCTGGTGCGCCACTTGCGACGGCTTCTTCTTCCGCGACCAGGACATCATCGTGGTCGGCGGCGGCGACTCGGCGATGGAGGAGGCCACGTTCCTGACCCGCTTCGGCAAATCGGTGACCGTGGTGGTCCGCAAGGGCGAACTGCGCGCCTCCCGGATCATGGCCCAGCGGGCCAAGGACAACCCGAAGATCAGGTTCGCCTGGAACTCCGCCGTCACCGCGATCCACGGCAACGGCAAGGTCACCGGTGTGACCCTGACCGACACCCGCACCGGCGACACCCGGCAGCAGGCCGCCACGGGCATCTTCGTCGCGATCGGGCACGTGCCCCGGACCGAGCTTTTGGCCGGCCAGATTGACCTCGATGCCGACGGCTACATCCAGGTCGACTCCCCTACGACGGTCACCAACCTGACTGGCGTCTTCGCCTGCGGCGACGCCGTGGACCACCGCTACCGCCAGGCCATCACCGCCGCTGGCACCGGCTGCGCCGCGGCCTTGGACGCCGAACGCTTCCTGTCCGCGCTCGAGGACGCCGACAGCATCGCCACAGCGCTGGTCGCAGAACCGACGCACTCCTAGGCGAGCCTTGAAGCGGCCCTTCCCGACGGCACTCCCGGCGTCGGCACTTCCGTCGTCGGCAGGCCCCGCGGCACTTACGGGTCGGGCACTGCGCTGTCTGTTGCGGAAACTGGCCGGTTCGCAGGCTCAGCCGGCGATGGCAGCGGCCGGGCCGGCAGGTTTGCCTCAAGCTGGTCGGCATCAACGGCTGCGAGGTTACGGATCAGGATGATGAGCCAGGCGAAGATCAGCGACGCGGCGATCAGCTCCACCGCGGTCAGGTTGTAGTAGCCGACCGGGAACCACAGCACCGCGGCGACGACGATGACCGCCAGGAAGAGCCACCCCAGCGCAGCGAAGGTGGCCGAGACGGACGGAACCAGCGTGCGGATGCGGACAATCAGGGACGCGAAGACCACCACCATGCCGGACGCGACCAGGGTATGGAGCCCGAAGCGCTCATCGACGGGGAACAATCCCACGCAGGCGAGGAAGACGCCGATCAGGGCGATCCCGCCTTCGAGCAGCCTCACCCGATGCAGCGCGGACGGGGACTTCGCGGTCGCCGCGAGGGTCGCCGTCGCATATCCCGCCAGCGTGGAGATGACGACGCCGGCGACGATCAGGGTGAAGTTGAACGCCACTCCGGAGACGTCGGAGCTCATGCCGAGGGCACTGAGGTTCTCCTGCCACCACAGTGGATCCTGTGCGGTGAGCATGCTCGTGAGCAGGCCGGTGACCAGGAAGCCGGCGAGGAGGGCGGCGAGCCGGTAGGCGGTCATGCTGAGCGCGGACAGGTAGGCGATATAGGCGCTGATGGCTCCCGTGGTCCCGACCAGGACAGCGGCCGCGAACGGGTAGACGACCGCACCGATGAACGCCTGCTGAAACAGCGAAAAGAGCGCCAGCCAGCCGAGCAGGAAGATGCATGCGTGCGCCAGCGCGAGTGCGGCGATATCGATGGACGTGCGGATCCGGCCTCCCCCGCGGGCCTCCGGTGCCACAGCCGGACGACGTTGCAGGCAACCGGCCACCACCGCCCCGGCGCCCACCACTGCCGTGCCGATCGAGGCAATGTCACCGACTGAACCCCGTCCGGACAACGGGACCGGTTCCCGCCCGATCAGCAGAAAAGCGATGCCGCCCAGGACGAGGAAGGCGGCGCTGCCGACGAAGAGCGCCCGCGCCTCTGACGTGACGGCTGCTGGCTTGTTCGGGTTTACCATCACTCACTTCGATTCGCTGGCGTTGACTGCTCGTGCAGTTCCGCCGTCAGCGTCAGCCCCTCGTGCTCCAGCAATCTTTCGCATCCCGGGCGCTCGCACACCGGCGGTACTCCAACGCTATGGCCGCGGCGGCCCGGGGCCGTCACCCGGAACGGATGAACCGGCGCGTGCGTCACTGACCCGCGTGCGGAACGACCAGTACGGGCCTGCCCTGCAGACGGGTCAGGGAAACGCTGACCGAGCCCTCCAGGAGCCGGCCCATCTGGGCAATCCGCCCAGGCCGCTGCCCGCCGACAATCAGCGCAGCCGCGTCCGCGCTCTGCGCCAGCCGGTCCAGGGCGTGGGCAACTTCGCCGTTCAGCACCCGGAAGGACCATGCCCCGCCGGGAGGACCGAGAATGCCCTCAAGGCAGCTGAGCAGCTGTGAGGCCGGGTATTCGGCTTCGACATTCGGGGCAGGATCCAGTGAGGTGCCATCCAGGACTCCGGCGGGCTCCCACTCCGTGAGGTAGCTCGCCGGGTCCACGAACGCGCAAATCAGGTGCACTCCCATGATCGCGGCGAGCCCGGCGGCGGCCCGTACCAGACGCCCGTCGAATTCCCACGGCACACCGAGAACCAGCGGGCCGTCCGACCATTCACCGGCCCCGGCCTGCTGAAAATCACCGGGAGTTTCCATGAGTCCTGTCAGTCGACGCGCGCACCCGCAGGATGTCTATGCCCTGCGGGCGGAGCGGGAATCCACGCCTTCATTATGCCCACTCCCGGCCTCCCGGTCTCCCTGGGCAGTGCGGATTAGCTCGCGGCGGCGGACGTCAGAGCCTGCAACAGCGGCGTCGTCGGCCGCCCGATCAGCCGGGACAGCTCGCCCGTGACGGTCGCCAGCAGGCCCGCCTCGGTGTCCGCGTCCAGGGCTGCGAGGAATCCCGCGGTGCCCGCGTCGAGGCCGGCAGCGGTCAGGACCTCAACCAGTTCCGGGGCGGAGACGGGCTGGTAGACAACTTCCCGGCCCGTGATCCGGGTGATCGCCGTCGCCAGTTCCTTGAAGTTCCAGGCGTAGTCGCCGGAGAGTTCGTACGTGCGGCCCTCGTGCCCGGCGGAGCTGAGCACCGCCGCGGCCGCGGCCGCGTAGTCAGCCCGCGTCGCGCTGGCCACCCTGCCGTCACCGGCAGCGGCCACGACGGCGCCCGTCTGCTTGGCCGTCGCCACGGTCTGGGCGTAGTTCTCGGTGTACCAGCCGTTGCGCAGGATGGTGTTGTCGAGTCCCGACGCGCGGATGAGCTCCTCTGTTGCCTTGTGCTCGGGCGCCAGGATCAGTTCGGTGGTGTCCGCGGCCAGGACGGATGTGTAGGCGATGAACCCGACGCCGGCGGCCCTGGCAGCGTCGATGACGTTGCCGTGCTGCGCCACCCGGGAGCCCACCTCGCTTCCGGAAACCAGCAGGAGCCTGTCAACGCCCGTAAGCGCAGCCTCGAGAGCCGCGGGATCGGAATAGTCCGCGACGCGCACCTGGACGCCACGTGCAACCAGCTCCCGGGCTTTCGCGGCGTCGCGCACGATGGCCACCAGCGAATCCGGTTCCTGGCTGGTGAGCAGTTCATCGAGGACCAGCCTGCCCAGCTGTCCTGTCGCACCCGTTACTGCAATCGTCATGTTGCGCTCCTCATCAGTGGTCAAGCCACGTCACGTTCTGGTGCGCCGGCGATCCGGCGCTGGCAGGCATAACCGGACCCCGGTCCGGTTCATTCCCCTTGTTACGTTGTGCGACCGCTACGTCAGGGTCCACGACCGCTTGGACAACCCGAACCAGAACCCGTCGATTGCTGTCCTGGCCTGGATGTCTCCCGAGCCGCACGCAGCCCCGAGGGCAACATAGAGCGGAGCCCAATGCTCGCTGCGGGGGTGCGCTTCCCGGGCGGCGGGTGCCTTGTTCAGGAAGTCGAGGATGGAGTCGACATCGCCGCGGGCCATGGCCTCCTCCGCCCAGTGGTCGAATTCACTGGAGGCCGCGGGAGGGGCGGAGTCCGGTCCCCCGGCGGGATTGAACCAGCGCAGGTTGTGCGTCGTGAATCCCGATCCGACAATCAGCGTGCCCCGCTCCCGCAAGGGCCCCAGCGACATGCCGAGGTCGAACAACCCCTGAGGATCAAGCGTCGGCATGGACATCTGCACGACCGGCACGTCGGCGTCGGGGTACATCTCCTTCAGCGGAACGTAGGCGCCATGGTCCAGCCCGCGGCTTTCATCGCGCTCCACGTGATGGCCGTGGCCGGCGACGAGCTTCTCGACTTCGGCAGCCAGCTCGGGCGCCTGCGGGGCGTCATAGGCCACCTCGTAGTACTTTTGCGGGAAACCGCCGAAGTCGTAGACCAGGCCCGGATCCCGCCCGGTTGCACTGAGCGTCACGGGGGCGTTTTCCCAGTGGGCGGAGACCATGAGGATGTCCCGGGGCTTGCCGAAGGTGCCGGACCAGTCGTGGAGTTCGCGGGTCCACGTGGAGTCGTCGGCCAGCGGCGGTGCGCCATGGCTGAGGAAGAGAACCGGGGGGCGGTCAGTGGTCTGAGTCATGGGATCATCCTAATCCATTTTGATTGAAGCTTCAAGCTTTCGGTCAGAACGAGGGCACACTGAACCCCAGACCCAGAAGGCCCCGGCCCGCCTGCTCGAGAACCGGATCCCGCGTCAGCGCCGCATGGTTCATCAGGACATTGACGTCGCGCTGGATCCGCTGGAGCGGATGCGACAGCCGGTGCACGCCCCCGCCGGATCCCAGCATGATCACCCGAACCGCCTCGGCCGACGCCTCGCCGCTCAGGGCGAGGGACAGCCGGTACTGCCCGCGGTCCGGCTCCGTCATGGTCGAAGGCCCGCGCGCATGGGCGGCACAGACCACCCGGACCGCCTCCTGCCAGTGCAGCCGCGCGGTGGCCACCAGCCCGAAGGCGTGCGCATACCGGACTTGCGCGAGCGGGGAGTCCGCCTGGCGGCTCTCCACGGTGTGCTTGACCTTCCGGACCAGAACCAGCTCGCGGAACAGGTCGAGCGCGTATTCGGCAGACCCCAGGGCAGCGGCCGGGGCCACCATGTTCAGCAGCGCGCCCATGGGGGTATGGATCAGCGGATCCGCGTGGAGCAGGCTCCCCGGATTGGTTTCCGCGCCCAGGAGTTCCCAGTCCAGAGTTCGATGCTCCGGGACGAACAGGTTCCCTGCCCGAATGTCGTTGCTCCCGGTACCCCTCAGGCCGGCCGTCTGCCACACGTCGAGGAGCTCGACGTCGGCCAGCGGCACCAGGCACTGGAGGCGCACGTCGCCGTGCTGCGCGGCGAGCAGCGCCCACTGGGCATGCATGACCCCGGAGGCAAAGGTCCACCGGCCCGAGATGGAATAGCCTCCCGGCACTTTCCTGGCCACTCCAGCCGGCGCCCCGGTAGCGGCCGCCAAGGGAGCCGGTCCGTTCGCAAAGACCTCGTCCTGCGCCTCCCGCGGCCACCGCGCGAGCATCCAGACATGTTCGATCAGATGGCCGGCACTCCACGCCGTGGAGGCGCACCCCCGGGCAAGCCGGCGCACCACCTCCACATAGGCTTCCAGGCCCATGCCGAATCCGCCGACCCCCTTCGGGGAAAGCATGTGGAAGATTTCGGCCGCGTGCAGCTCCTCCATGGTGGCGTCCGGAATGCGCCGGAGCTCCTCGGTTTCCGCGGCCCGCTCGCGCAGGCCGGGCACGAGCCCCTGGACCCGGGCGAGCATGTCGTCATGGGTCGGGACGGCCGCCGCCGCCCGGGCACCGGCCCGGGACGCAGCCCCGACGTCGCCAGGGGCACCGCCGGGCGCACCGGCGACGGGTCCGGCGTCGGACGGGAGCACGAGCGTGTGGCCGGTATGGTCACGTTTTGCGGCCAGGTACCGAAGATTGGCCGCCGAGGCATGGACGCCGGTGGCGACCTGCCCGGACACTTCGAGGCCGAGGCCGGTCAGCTGGGCTGCCTTGTCCGGGTTGTTGCTGAGCAGCCGCAGCGTGCCGGTACCCATTGCCCCCAGCATCTGGGCCGCCGCCGTGTAGTCCCGCTCGTCTTCGCCGTGGCCCAGGGCCAGATTCGCGGCATAGGTGTCCAGGCCGCCATCCTGCAGTGCGTAGGCGTCAAGCTTCGAATACAGGCCGATGCCGCGGCCTTCCTGGCGCAGGTAGAGCAGGAAGCCCCCCTCGGCGGCAATCCGCTCCACGGCCTCCCGCAGCTGCGGGCCACAATCGCACCGCTGGCTCCCGAATACGTCGCCGGTGAGGCACTCGCTGTGCAGCCGCACCAGCGGTCCGGCACCGCCTCGCGCCGCGCCCCGCAGCGCGTCCTCCCACTCGCCGAGAGCCAGCAGCAGGTGCTCCTTGCCGTCGGCGAGCCCGCTGAAGCTCAGCACTTCGGCAACGGCTTCGAACCCGTCCGGGAAGCGCAGCGGCACGAAGACGCGGCTGCGCACGGCGGCCGAAGGCGCTGCGGCCTTCGGCGTTGCAGTGGTTTCTGGCGCAAGGGTCATCTCGGGTCCTCAGGTATTGGGCAACAGGTGCTGACGTTGGCGGGGCGGAGCCGTCAAGCCAGTCGGCTTCGAGCAACACGGTCTTTCCGGCCAAGTTTACTTGAACCTTAAAGTTATAGGACCGGGTGGCAGGTGATGCAAGCGATGACCCCGCATGACGGCCGGGCGGGCGCGTCGGCGCGCACCGGCCCGGATAGGCAGCCAGCCGGTGCCATCATGAGGGCGTGACTATCCCGAAAACCATCCTGTTGTTCGTCCTCGCCGCCATTGCCGAAATAGGTGGGGCCTGGCTCGTCTGGCAGTCCGTCCGCGAGGGCCGGCCCTGGTGGTGGGCCGGGCTGGGTGTCGTGGCGCTGGGCATCTACGGCTTTGCCGCGACATTGCAGCCGGACGCACACTTCGGGCGTATTCTCGCCGCGTACGGCGGCGTGTTCGTGGCCGGCTCACTGGCCTGGGGCATGATCTTCGACGGCTTCCGGCCCGACCGGTGGGACGTCCTGGGTTCGGTGATCTGCCTGTTCGGGGTCGCCGTCATCATGTTCGCGCCCCGCGAGGCCGGATGACCGCTGCTGTCCCCAGGAAAGGATCCAGTAACCATGACCCGATTCGTGATTGGCCCGGACGTTGCCCTTCATCTTGCCCTCGAAAGGTCGGCGGTTTCAGACGATCACCAGCTCGTGGCCCCGACGCTCCTCCGCTCGCAGGTGCTCTCGCTCCTGTACCAGTCAGTCCGGCGCGGCGACGTGACGCGAGCCGATGCCAATCGTCAGCTCGACTACATCCGGGGCCTTCGCATCCGGCTCCTCGGCGACCGCGTCCTGCAACGCACCGCGTGGAGCCTCGCCGAGGAACTTGGCTGGGATGACACCCTCGACGCCGAATACGTGGCCCTGGCCCGGCTTCAGGCAGACGCCTTTGTGACGCTCGACGCCGGGCTCGCCCGCTCCGTGCAGGGCCTCGTGACGCTCGCGGCACCTGAGGCGCTGCTCACTCCGCCATAGGGCGGCGGCGGCCGACTACCGCCCGGCGGGGCGTTCGAGCACCTGGCCGAGGATCCGCGCACCTTCCCTGAAAGCACCCGGATTGGGTCCGGCGAAGTTCAGCCGGATGAACGGTCCGGCCGGTTCGGCCGGGAACCACTCGGTACCGGCCGCGATGATGACCCCCGCGGCCTCGCAGTCCCCGACGAACTGGTCGACGTCGGTCCCGTCGGGAAGGCGGGCCCAGAGATTGAGTCCGCCCGTGGGCACGTGCTCCACGTGGGCCAGCGGGGCAAGTTCCCGCAGGCTGCTGAGCATGAGATCACGGCGGGACTGGAGCTGCAGCCGCAGTCCGCGCAGGTGCGTCTGCCATCCCGGCTGCGTCACGACGTCGAGGGCGGCCGCCTGGAGAACACCGCTGACATACATCGATTCGGCTCCCCGGTCGGCCAAAATGCGCTCACGCGCCGGGCCGCGGGCGATCACCGCGGCAATGCGTATGGCCGGGGACACGCTCTTGGTCAGCGAGCGGAGGTAGACGACGTGGCCGGAATCGTCGAGGCTGGCAACGGGCACGGAATCGGTGGCGATGCCGAAATCATGTGCCCAGTCATCCTCCACCAGGAACGCACCGTGTTCGCGCACCACGTCGAGCACCTGCTCGCGCAGACGGGCGGGCCATTGCGCGCCGGTGGGATTCGCAAAGTTCGGCTGCGCATAGAACACCCGCGCGCCGGTCTTCTCAAAGGCGCGGGCCAGGTCCTCGGGGTCCGGACCTTCGGGACCGCTGGGGACCGGAACAACACGGACACCGGACTGCGCCGCAGCCCGAAGCGCCCCCCAGTAGGTCGGGGACTCCACCAGCAGCGGCTGCCCACTGCCCACCAGCGCCCGGAACACGGAGCTGAGCCCGCTCTGGCTCCCCGGCAGCACAATCACGTCGCGTGGTGTTGGCGGGGTGACGCCTGCCGGGGTGGAGGCCCGGAGTTCGTGCGCGAACCAGGACTGCAGCTCGGGCAGGCCCGCGGCGGGCGGACGCGACAAGGCAGCCTCCCCCCGGGCTGCCCGGGTCAGGGCCGCCCTCACCAGCCGCTCGGGCAGGAGTTCCCGGTCCGGATAGCCTGAATGGAATGCGATGACATCGTTCGGCGCGTCGCGCATCGCTGTGGAGACGGGGCGCAGCGGCGCCCGCGGTGATCCCAGCGCCGTCGTCTGCCAGCCGTAGTCCGCGGGCCGGACGGTCCGCACGGCCCGCACGAACGTCCCGACGCCGGGGCGGCTCTCGATCAGGCCCTGCGCGGAGAGGGTCCGCAGGACCTTTTGCACGGTCACGGGGCTGGCCTGGTACTCGGCCACCAGGGAACGCGTGGAAGGCAGCCGGGCGCCCGGCGCGGCGGCCGCAATCCATTCCCGGAGCCGCGCCGCCATTAGCGAGGTGCTATCGTAAGACATGGAAGACAATAGTAGCGCTACTCAGGGAATCGATCAACCGTTATCGTCCCGGCCGGCAGTCGGACTGTGGTGGGGATTCGTCGGCGTCGCCGCATTCTCCTTCACTCTGCCGTTCACCCGGGTGGCGGTTGCGGGGTTGTCTCCGTTGTTCATCGGATCGGGCCGGGCTGTTGTCGCGACCGTTCTCGCCGCGTTCGCCCTCACTTTGACCCGGCAGCGCCTGCCCCGGGGAGCCCAGTGGGCGCGTATTGCGGTGGTCGCCGGCGGGGTGGTGATCGGATTCCCGCTGCTGACCTCCTTCGCCCTCACCTCGGTTCCCGCCAGCCACGGCGCGATTGTTATTGCGCTGCTCCCCGCGGCGACCGCAACGATGGCGGTCATCCGCGGCCATGAACGGCCGCCCAGGTCTTTCTGGGTGATCACCGGCGCGGGCGCAGTGGCGGCGATTGGTTTCGCCTCTGCGCAGTCCGGCGGCATCGGGCAACTGCAATTGGCCGACCTGCTGCTGTTCGGCGCCGTCCTCTCGGCGGCAATCGGCTACGCCGAAGGCGGACTGCTGGCCCGCGAACTCGGCTCGTGGCAGACCGTCTCCTGGGCCCTCGTTCTGTCCTCGCCGCTCATGGCCGGCATCGCGGCGTTCTCTATGGCCAGCCAGCCTCCCTCTGCTACTCCCGTGCAGTGGGCGGCCTTCGCATACTTGGGCGTCGTGAGCATGTTTTTCGGCTTCTTCGCCTGGTACCGCGGCCTGGCCATCGGACCCATGGCGCAGGTCAGCCAGATCCAACTCGTCCAGCCGGTCTTGAGCATCTGCTGGGCCGGGCTCATACTGGGCGAAGACTTGACCTGGGCGACCATCATCGGCGGCACGGCGGTCATCCTCTGCGCCGGCCTGGCCGTCCGCTCCCGGCCAAGTGCGGCGAAGGCGGCGGGAAGCAAAGCGGACGTGCTGGACAGCCCGAAGGACAACGCGAGGGACGCTGTGACAGTGAAACAATCCGGCTGATCTGATCACCTGCCCCGCCCCCGAAGCCGCCCAGCCCCAGACCGATCCGCAATCCGAATGGAAGTTCCGTGTACATCCCCGCACATTTCGCCGCCGGCCCCGATGCAGTCCGGCATCTGCTCACGCGCCCGTCCGCGGCCAACCTGGTCACCGCCACCGCGAAGGGCATGCTTGCCACGCTGTTGCCCTTCGTCTTCGACCCCTCGGCCGGTGAGCACGGCGCCCTGCACGCGCATCTGGCCCGCAACAACCCCCAATGGTCTGAACCCGCCCTCGGCGAATCGCTCGCCATTATCCAGGGCGCGGACGCCTACATCTCGCCGCGGTGGTACGCGTCCAAGGCGGAGCACGGACGCGTGGTTCCCACCTGGAACTACTCCACGGCCCACGTGTACGGCACCCTGGTCATCCACGACGATCCCGCCTGGCTCGCCAGCCATGTGAGGCGGCTGAGCAACCACAACGAGGCCGGCTCCGAGCGGCCCTGGACTGTCGAGGATGCCCCGGAGCGCTACATTGCCGGCCAGCTGCGCGCGATCGTCGGCGTCGAGCTTCTCATCACGCGGATCGAGGCGAAGCACAAACTCAGCCAGAACCGGCCCGACGCCGATGTTGACGGTGTGGTGGCCGGGCTGCGGGCCCGCGGTGACCTGGCAAGCGCCGCGGACGTCGAGAACGCACGTGAGGGCCGCGAGCAGATTCGCTGCCCGCACTCCGACTCCCCGGCCGGTCCTGCTTCCTGATCCTGGCACCGGCTGCGCCTGCATCCTGATGGCCGAAGGCTGACCCCGGCACCTGGGCCCGCCCGGCCGTTTCGCTAGGTTTTCGCTACGAATTCGGGCCGGCGCCGCGGAAAAGGTCAGGCGCTACGGGGATCCCCGTAGCGCCTGACCTGTGGCGTGTCACGTGTCCGTTTCCGTAGCGGAATCCTGTGCCATCTCGTGGCCGAGGTTCATCACCCGGCGCGCCAACTCCCCCGGGTCCGGTTCCCCGGCGCCCAGCGCCCCCGTGCTCAGTTCACCCGCTCCCAGTTCACCCGTGCCCAGTTCACCCGCTCCCAGGTTCCCGGCGGCACGCAGGTCTTGCCGCTGCAGCCCCGGCCTGCCCAGCAGGACAGCGGACCACAGCGCCTGCACGGTTGATACGGCCACTGTGGCTCCCGTCGGTCCCGCGACCAGCCAGCCGCCGCTGGTCGCGGCCACTTTCGGGGCTCCCGGCCAGGATTTGCTGGCACCATTGATCGTTTGGGCGACGATCAGGTGCTGCCGCAGCGTTCTGACCGGGCCCAGGACGGGATCGCTCACCACATTTCGTCCGCACGCACCGCACATGTGAGCGTCCCTCCTAGGGCATGACGTCGCCGGAATTGGGCCCGAGTGTCTGCCCCACGTACAGGTTGCCGCCGGGATCGCTGGCCAAAAGCAGCGCCGTCGGGGCAACTTCGGCCGCCAGCCCGAAGCGCAGCAGCGGCAGCCCGGCACGCTTCGCCGCTTTCCACTCTTCCGAGATGCCGTCAACCAGGGGCGTTTCGATGGGTCCCGGGGCAATGTTGTTGACCAGCACGTTGTCGGCGGCAGTTTCCAGGGCCAGGGCCTTGGTCAGCCCCACGACTCCGGCTTTGGCGGCACTGTAGTGGCTGAGCCCGGTGCCGCCCTTGATGGCCAGCTGGGAGGCGATGTTGATGATCCGGCCCCACTTCTGCTGCCGCATCTCCCCCACCACCTCCCGGCAGCAGAGGAAGACACCGGTCAGGTCAACGGCAATCGTCTCGTTCCACATGGCAAGTGTCATGTCTTCCAGCGGCGATTCCGTCAGCAGGCCGGCACTGTTCACAAGAATGTCGATGCTGCCGAGCCGGGACCGTGCTGCGGCAAAGGCCGCCTTCACGCTCGCCTCGTCTGAGACGTCGACGGCGATGCTTCCCGCCGCGCCCGACCGGTCCAGGATGGCGACTCTGTCGCCGTTGGCGGTGAAGGCCTCGGCGATGGCCTTGCCGATGCCGCTGGCTCCGCCCGTGACCACAACGGCGCGGCCCTCCGTGTTTCGGGAGGCGTCAGGGTTGTTCATGTTTGTCCTTCCGAGGCTTTTCAGGCACGCATCTTGATGGTGAGGCCGCCGTCAACAATCAGGGACTGGCCCGTGACGTAGACAGCGTCATCGGAGGTCAGGAAGCCGATCACGCTGGCAACTTCCTGGGGCCGTCCGACGCGGCCCCAGGGGATTTCCAGACCGGCGCGCTGCAGGCCCTCGGGCCCGAGGGAATTCACCGGATCCAGGGACTGGGGAGTTTCGATCAGTCCGGGGATAACGGCGTTGGCGCGGATGCCGCGCGGCCCCAACTCGGCGGCCACACTGCGGATCAGGCCGAGCACGCCGGCCTTGGCGGCCGCGTAGTGGGCATGTTCCTCCCAGCCGTAGACGCCGCCGGCAATGGAGGATACGGCAACCAGCGATCCGCCGTCGGTCATCTTCGCGGAACCGGCGCGCAGGGTCCGCATCACGCCGGTGAGGTCGACGTCGAGCATGTCGTGCCAGCGCTGGTCGGTCATCTCCGCCAGGGGCGAGTTGCGCAGGATTCCGGCGTTGGCCACGGCGTAGTCCAGGCGGCCGTATTCCTGTATGGCGCGGTCGGCGAAGGCATCGACTGACGGGGTACTGCGGACGTCCACTTCGTGGATGACCCCCTGGCCGCCCGCGTCCTTCACGAGGCGAAGGGTTTCCTCCGGGTCGTGCGGGTCGCCGGGAAAGGTTCCGATGACAGAATGCACGCCGCGGTGGGCGTAGTGGACCGCGAGGGCCCGTCCAATGCCGCTGGCCGCTCCGGTGATCACGGCCACCCTGTTCTCAGGCGTCATGGGGGTGGTCCTCGAGCAGGGCTTCGACCGGCGGCTTCGCGGCGATCATCAGCAGGCCGGAGAAAAGGGTTCCGGCCGCGCCGACCCACAAGGCTGCAGCACCGGTTCCTACGCTGGCGGCCGCTAGCGTGAACAGGAAACCACCGAGAATGGTGCCGGGCTGGCTCATTGCGCCGATAAAGGCTGTGCCGGTGGCACGGCAGCTGACAGGGTAGCACTCCGCCATGAAGTACTGGATCGCGGCGTACGGTCCGACCAGGAAGAACAGTCCGGCGCCGTAGGTGACGATGATCATGAAGGGGTCCGTGGCAAGGGGGCTGAGCATGATGGCGAAGGAGATGCCGGAGATAATCCAGCCTCCGATGATGGTCCGCTTGCGGCCGATCTTGTCACCGAGCCACCCATGGAAGACATAGCCGAAGTACGCCAGCCCGTTGATGACGATCAGCATCCAGAAGGCGTCAGAAAGTTCCACACCCTTGGCGTTCTTCAGGACAGAACTGCCGAGAATGCTGAAAATAAGGATGCCGAAGAAGTTGAAGATCCAGGCCAGCGACAAGACGATCGTATTCCGGCGCAGGTGCGGCTCCCAGATGCGCTTGAGCGGGGCCGCGGAGGAGTGCTCGACGCCGAAGGCGTGGGCCAGGGAATGGGCTTCCTCGGTCTTGCCGCTCTTCTCGAGTTGGGTCAGCTTGTGGTGCAGTTCGAACTGCGGCGTCTCCTTCAGTTTCTTTGCGATGACCCACACGATGATCGCGGCCGGAACGGTCGCCATCAGGTACAGGGCGCGCCAGCCGAGGGACGGGAGGAAGACGAGGGCGAGGGCGCTCGCAAGCAGGAAGCCCAGCGGCCAGCCACCCTGGATGAAGGAGTAGTGGAAGCCGGGGCGCTTGCGCTTATCCGCGACTTCGGTGACCTGGTAGACCTCGTTCATGTAGGTGGCGTTGACGGCCTGCTCCGAGAACCCGAGCCCGCCGAAGGAACGGACCAGCACCAGCAGACCGTTGCTGAGGAACGGGATCCCGGTCGGAATCAGGGCCGTCAGGCCCGAGACAATGGCGGTCCCGCCGATAGTGGTCATCATGCCCTTGCGGCGGCCGAGCCGGTCAATGACCGGGCCGATTCCGAAGCAGACGATCGCGGTGCCGACGGCGATCCAGGTGTTGATTGCGTACGCTTCGGTCGCGGTCCAGCCGAACTCCTGCTGCATGGCTGGCAGGAGGGTGCCGAAAAGTCCGAAGTCGAACACGGCGACCGTCCAGGCACAGAGCGCCAGGACGGTGGCGACGGTTGTGTGGTGCTTGGAGAATACCGGGAAGCGGCGTTTTTCGTCCGGTCCGGGTTGCGTCAGATCGACGGCGGGCTGCTGGATGGTCATTACTGGTTTTCCTTTCGGGGGCTGCGGGCGAGGAAGGAGTCCGCGATCTGGTCGAACTTCAGCCAGCTGACGCCTTCGTGGGAATTGATGTGTTCGATGAGGCGCTCGAGCATGAGCAGCACTTGGGGGCGGCCCGAGACATCCGGATGGATGGTCATGGTGAAGACGGCCTGATCCATTTCCCGGTACACCCAGTCGAACTGGTCGCGCCACATTTGTTCGACGTCCCGGGGACTGACGAATCCGTGGGAGTTCGGGGCCGCCTTGATGAACATCATGGGAGGCAGGTCGTCCAGGTACCAGTTGGCCGGGATCTCGACGAGGTCGGTTTCGGTGCCCCTGACCAGCGGCTCCATCCAGGTTTCCGCGGCCTTGGTGTAGTCGATCTTCTTCCAGCTGTCGCCGACCCGGACGTAGTAGGGCTCGAAGTCCTTGTGCATCAGGGAGTGGTCGTATTTGATCCCGCGTTCGAGCAGGATCTCGTTGGTGACCGGGGAAAATTCCCACCAGGGAGCAACGTAGCCCGTGGGCCGACGGCCGGAGACTTTCTCGATGAGTTCGATCGACCGGTCCAGGATGGCCGTCTCCTGCTCGCGGGTCATGGCGATGGGGTTTTCATGCGAGTACCCGTGCACGCCGATTTCGTGCCCGGCGTCGACGATCATCCGCGTCAGGTCCGGGAAGGTCTCGATCGAGTGGCCCGGCACGAACCAGGTGGCGGGCAGGCTGTACTTCTCGAAAAGCCGGATGAGCCGAGGGCCGCCGACCTCGCCGCTGAACAAGCCGCGGGAGATATCGCAGGGCGAGTCCTCGCCCCCGTAGGAGCCGAGCATTCCGGCAACTGCGTCCACGTCCACGCCGAACGCGACTTGGATGTCCTTAGTCATGAGATCAACCTTTCACTGCGCTTTTGTTGAGGTTTGGCTTCTTGTTGAGGTTTGTCTTTGGGCTGTGGATTGTTGGTGAGGCTCGGATGTTGGGCGGCAACTAGTCAGGAAGCGTGCCCCTCCGGGCGAAGGCCTCCGCGATCCCGGCGGCGGGAGTGCCGAGCCTGAGCAGAAGGCTCAGCAGGACAAGCGATTGGGATGGCTTGAGCAGCCCGGCGGGGATGGCACCGGCAGCGCGCAGGTCCTCGCCGCCGCCGTCGCCGTACCGGGGCACCACGGCACCGGCATCCACCCGGGTGCTCGTCACCACCACGACGCCGGCAGCGGTGGCGCGCGCGACTTCCTGGCACAGCACGCGGTTAGCGTTGCCCGTTCCCGTCCCCTGGAGCACGATCCCTGCCGCCCCGGCCTGGAGGGCAGCCCGCAGGAGGGTGGCGTCTGCTCCGGGGTAGGCAGCAATGAGGTCCACGCGCGGCGAACCGGCGTCCGCGCCCGGCAGGGGCAACGGGGGAAGGCCTGGTCGTACCGGCTGGATCTCGACCTCGCCGGAGTCGGACACCGATCCGACGGTTCCGAAGTCCGGGTTGGCGAAGGCATCGAGGCTGGTTGTGTGGCGCTTGCGCACTCCGGCCGCAGGGAAGATGGTCCCGGCAAAGGCCAACAACACACCGGTTCCGCGCGCCCGCGGAGAACCGGCGACGGCGATGGCGCGGGAGAGATTGCCGGGTCCGTCCGGGGAGTCGGCGTCGGCAGCCTGCTGCGCTCCGGTGAATACGACCGGGCGGGGATCATCGTGGGTGAGGTCAACGAGATAGGCCGTTTCCTCCATCGTGTCCGTCCCGTGGGTGACCACGACGCCCAGAACCTGCGGGTCGGCCAAGGCCTCCCGAATCGTGGCGCAGATGGCGATCATGTCCTCGACTGTCAGCAGGTACGAGCCCTTCCGGAAAACGTCGAACACGCGGACCGGATGGGCCGCTGGCACGCCCATGCTGGCAAACACCTGCTCCCCCGTGTCGGACGCCACCGCGGCTCCGCCGGCCTCGGACGCACGTGAAGAAATCGTTCCTCCCGTGGCCAGCAGGACCACGTGGGGGCCAACTAAATCTGTGACGGTCATGTCCACTCCGTTTGTTCTGTAACTGTTTCCGCACACTTACCCAATCGATTGGGTTGGTGGTTAAAAGTTATTCCTGCCATGTTTCCTGCAGATGCTCCCGGAAGTTTCAGGGGGGTAAATACTTCGCCGCCGGCTCCCGGGATTCCGTCTACCCAATCGATTGGGTACGCCGTTTGATTGACTATAGAATGTGAGGTGGGACACGTCAAGAGTGCCTGGACCAGAGATCCGGGCATTATCAGGCACTCTTGGTGATGACGACCTTTTGAGCTGAGGCAGGGGACTGAATGGAAGAAAGCACGGCCGATGGCCGCACCATCACGCTGAAGGATCTCGCGAGCGAGCTCGGAATCCACCCCTCGACCGTATCCAGGATCCTGCACTCGGGCTCCGAAGTGGCGCGCGGGGCAGCCTCTGTAGCTACCGCCGAACGCGTGCGCGAGCTCGCGCGGAAGCGCGGCTACTCCCCCGACCCGCAGGCCGCCGGCCTGCGGACGCGGCGCACGCATCTCATGGGCGTGATAGTTCCCCGGCTTTCGGACCTCGTTCTGGCGATTATGTACGAGGGCATCGACGAAGCCGCGGCGGAGCTCGGCTATTCCACGTTTGTTATGAACTCGCGCGATGAGCCCGAGGAACAGCGCCGCAAGACGGACTCCATGCTGGCCCGACGCGTGGACGGGCTGATCATCGGCGACGCACACCTGGACAGCGGCCTGTTGCGGGAGCTTGCCTCCCGGAAGGTGCCGTTCGTGCTCATGAACCGGCGCGTCCCGGGCTTCCCGTCGGCCACCTGCGACGACGTCCTTGGCGGCGAGCTTGTGGCCGACCACCTGTGGGGCATGGGGCACCGGGACGTCGCCGTGATCGCCGGCGAGCCCTATGCCAGCACGGCCGTCGACCGGACGGCCGGTTTCGTGGACCGCTGGCGCGCGCTGGGCGGGAAGATTCCCCCTGACGCCGTTGTGTGGTCCCGATTCGACACCGGCGGAGGACGGGAAGCGGCCGAGACCATCCTGGCTCACGGCAACTCCCACCCGACTGCACTGTTCGCCGTCAACGACTTCGCGGCCATCGGCGCCATGGGAGCCCTGCGGTCCCATGGCCTCGGCGTCGGCCGCGACGTGGCGGTGGTTGGCTTCAATGACACCTCGCTGGCCGCGGAACTGCCCATCCCACTCTCTTCGGTCCGCTCGCCCATGCTTGATATCGGGCGGACGGCGGTGCAGCTCCTCAAGGGCGTCCTGGACGGCCGGGAGGTCGAATCGGTCAGGCTGGAGCCGGTCCTGTGCGTGCGGGAAAGCAGCGGCTTCGGCATCGCGGTGTGACACTGCAAAAGAATCCTCCAGTCAGTCGAATCAGTGAGTGGACTCGGGAGGCCATGCGGGCACGCGCCGTCCGTCAATCCGTAGCCCAACCGTGCAGGCTCCACGCCCATGAGTTGAGGAGCCCATGACTTGAGAGTAGTGACCCGGGTCACAGCGTCCTATCGGAGGTTCGCCCAAGATTGGGGCGACTTTTAGTGCAAACTGCCCAGTCCCTTTAGCGGGCGGCCGCAACGATGCCGAGGGCGAGCATGCACGTGGCGCGGACTTCGCCATCGGACAGGTCCAGTTTCAGCAGCTCCTCGATTTTCCGCAGCCGGTAGCTGAGCGTATTCCGGTGGATGAAGAGTTCATCGCAGATCTTCGCGGAGTTCCCGCTGTGGCGCAGGTACGCGCCGAAGGTCTCCCGCAGCGAGCTGCCGCCGTCGGAGGCCAGGGGCGCCAGCAGCCGTTGGCACATCGCAACCAGACCCGGACTGGGCAGTCCCTGCACAATGCCGGCGAGATCTGCCAGCGGCGCCTGGTGCACCCCGGGCCGTCCCACATGACGGCGGGCAAGCTGAAGCGCCAGCGGCAGTTCGCTGAGGCCCGCGGATTCCGAGACGATGACGGACAGTTCCGGGGCGTCCGTAAAGAATCCGCGCGCAGCATCCAGTAAGTCGGCCGCCGAGTGCCGGTGCTGCAACAAGAGAGTCGTGAGTCCGGCCTCTTCCATGAACCGCACAGTGCCGAACCCGGCCTGTAGACCCACCCGGGCGCGCCATGCGATGGCGCGCAGCTTTGCGGGGGCCACCTCTTCTGAGCTGCCGATCAGCACCGCACCCCAGTCGCTGTCAGGATCGAAGCCGGACTCGAGGGCGTAGCGGCGCAGCGGCGTGGACGGCTCGCCGCGGTCCTCATAAAGGGCCTCCATGAAGCGTGCGGCTTCCCGGGAATGCAAGGGCGAATGGGACCCGAGGGTATAGCTAAGCTGCATAGCGATGACGGCGGCCACGGGGCCCAGAATGGGCTGCAGCACAATGTTGCTCCCGATCCCCTCAATGGCAAGCCTGAACTGCTCGGACTCGCCGCTGGGAAGGCGCAACGCGGTCCGCGCGGTCCCGCCGTGAGCCGCTCCCGCGGAAACAAGCTCGAAGGCGTTCTGGTCGATCACGGCCACCCTCGCATCGATGGCATCCGCCACCCTCTCCAGGACCTCCGCCAGGGAATGCCCGTCGGCCGCCAACCGGGTGCATTGGTCCGCCAGTTCCCAGCCCTTCCGCAACTCCTCATAGCGCTCGGCAGCGATGACCCGCTCCACGTGCCGCATGACCAACACAAAGGGCACCTGCGGCGCGAGCTCCAGCAGCGGCAGGCCGTGCACCTCGCAGGCACGGAGCAGGCCGGCCGGCAGCTCGCTGTGCGCCGCGCCCAAGCCGAACGCCAGCCCTGAGACGGGGACGGAAACCAGCCGTTCCACGTAGGCGTCCCAGGTCCTGAAGTCCTTGACGTTCAAGCCCATGCCGTTGGTCAGCACCAGGGCGTTCACGCTGAGGAAGGGCGTGGGGTCCATGTGTTCGGTGGGAGCGCACCAGGTGATGGGCCGGGCCAGTCGGCCCTCGCCGCCCGCAACCCGAAGCCGGATGTTGAGATCGGCGTTGTCTGCTAAATCAGAAATTCGCACGGGGCCCTCCCACTACGGCGGGCGTCCCCCACCGGACAGTGCAATAACCATAATTGATGCCCGCAGATTCAGCGACCTGCACAATATCGGGCACGTGAATTGCTGAGTAGCGTTGCACCCATGCAACCCAATGTGACTCCCGACACTTCTTCAGGCACCTCAGCCCACGCCTCTCCCTTCAGCGCTCCCCCCGCCTCTCCTTTCGGCGCTCCCCCCGCACAACGGAGGGTGCTCTTGAACTCCGATATGGGCGAAGGCCTTGGCCTCCACGAGTTCGGCAACGACGAAGAACTCATGCGCATCATCGACGTCGCCAACGTGGCCTGTGGGTATCACGCCGGCGATCCCGACGTCATGGAACGGACCGTGGCGTTGGCTGCTGAGCACGGCGTGGCGGTCGGAGCGCACCCCGGCCTGCCGGACATTGTGGGGTTCGGACGCCGCCGAATGGTTCTCACCCCGGCCGAGGTCGAATCGATCATCTTGTATCAGACCGGAGCCCTGACGGCGTTCCTCGCAAAGTACGGGCTGGAACTGAACCACATCAAACCCCACGGTTCCCTCTACGGCATGCTGGCCGGCGACGAGGAACTGATGCAGGCTGCCGCCGGCACAGCCTTGCAGTTCGGCGTTCCGTTTTTCGGGCTCGCGGGGACCGCCCACGAAAGCGTGTGCCGGTCCATGGGGGTGGATTTCGTGCCCGAACTCTATGTTGACCTCAACTACGGCCCGGCCGGTGAGCTGCTGATCCAGCGCCGCCCGGCGCCCACCGATCCCGACGCCGCCGCCGAGCGTGTCAGCAGGGCGCTGGCCGGCAAGCCCGTCCTCGCCGTTGACGGCACCGAGCTGGACATCCGGTTCCAAAGCATCTGCGTCCACTCCGACGCACCCAATTCTGTCGCAGTGGCCACCGCAGTGCGTGCGGTCCTGGGCTGAACCGATCTATCCAAACCATCTGAAAGAGAGCATCCCGTGGCAACCATCGTTTCCCCGCTCCCCGGCGTCTTTTATCGCAAGCCCGGCCCCGGCAAGCCGCCTTTCGCCAATGAAGGCGACGCCATCGAGGTCGGACAGACCCTCGGCATTATCGAAATCATGAAGCAGTTCACCGAAATCCAGTCCGATGTGGCCGGCACCCTGGAGTCGTTTGAGGTCAACGAGGGCGACATGGTCAACCCAGGCGACGCAATCGTCGTCGTCCGGGAAGGATAGCCATGAAGAAACTGCTCATCGCCAACCGCGGCGAGATTGCCGTTCGCATCGCCCGGACCGCCCGTGAAATGGGCATCGAAACATTCGTGGTGGCCAGCGAAGCCGACGTCGAATCCTTGGCTGCCCGGTCCGCTGACCACGTCGTCGTGGTGGGTCCGGCGCCTGCCACCGCCAGCTACCTGAACCAGGACGCCATCGTCGCCGCGGCCGTGGACAACGGCTGCGATGCCGTCCACCCGGGCTACGGGTTCCTCTCCGAGAATGCGGACTTCGCCCGGAAGGTCGCTGATGCGGGCCTGATCTGGGTGGGGCCGCGTGCGGACGCCATCGCCATGATGGGCAATAAGTCCTTGGCGAGGGAATCGGCCCGGAAGGCTGGCGTCCCCGTGCTCCGTGGCTCGGACGGCCCCCTCGATCCGGCGGCCGACGCCGTAGAAATCGCCCGCAGCATCGGCTACCCGCTCGTGATCAAGGCTTCCGCCGGTGGCGGCGGCCGGGGCATCCGCTTTGTGCACAGCGAAGGCAAGCTTCTGGAATCCATTGAGCAGACACGCGGCGAAGCGGCTGCTGTCTTCGGCGATCCCACCGTTTACCTGGAACGCTTTGTCCAGCATGCCCGTCACGTGGAGGTACAGGTCCTCGGCGATGGAACAAACTTCATCCATCTCGGCGACCGCGACTGCTCCATGCAACGGCGCTCCCAGAAGGTCATTGAAGAAGCACCGGCGCCGGACCTCCCGGACCACGTCCGCCAGAGGATCCGGGATTCCTCCGTGGAACTCGCCCGCGAGTGCGGCTACAGCGGCGCCGGAACGGTCGAATTCCTCTATGACCCGGTCAACCATGAAGCGGCGTTCATCGAAATGAACACCCGTATCCAGGTTGAGCACCCGATCACCGAGCAAATCACGGGCGTCGATCTGATCCGCGAACAGCTGCAGATCGCGTTCACCGGGGCGATGTCCCTCCGCCAGGACGACATCGCATTCAATGGCCACTCCATCGAATGCCGTATAAATGCCGAGGACCCCGACCACCACTTCTTCCCCAGCCCTGGCCTCATCACGGCCATGGACTGGCCCGCCGGCGCAGGCGTCAGGGTGGACACCGGGGTGGAGACCGGTTCCACGGTCACTCCGTACTACGACTCCCTGATGGCCAAGCTGATTGTGCATGCGGACACCCGCGAAGCGGCCATTGAGGCGATGCTGACGGCCCTGGATGAGACCCGCATCGAAGGCGTCAAAACCACCATCCCGGTGCACAAGAAGCTGCTGAGCCGGCCCGAATTTGCGGCCGTCACCCACCACTCGAAATTCCTTGAAACCGTCCCCGATCTGATGGAGGCACAATGAGCAGCCCGGAACCCGCCGTGTTGGAGGCCCGTTACACCTGGGGCGGAGACGAATTCCTGTTCGTTGAGGTCGCAGAGTCCATGAGCCTGGCCGCCAACTTCCGGGTGATGTCCATAGCAGCGAAGCTTTCGGCCATGCAGCTGCCCGGCATCGTGGACATCTGTCCCGCCAACGCCTCGCTGCTGGTGCGGTTCGATCCCGATGTCCTGCCGCCGTCGACCCTTGAAGAGACCGTCCGGACCATTGAAGGGGATCTGGCGCACCATCACGACCATTCGCTGGAAACCCGGATCGTCGAGGTCCCGGTCTGGTACGAAGACCCTTTCACGGCGGAAGTGGCCGAGCGATTCCGCGAAGGATTCCATCAGGAGCCCGGCGGCACCGACATTGACTACGCAGCCAAGGTCAACAACCTCAAGGACGCCGCCGAATTCATTCAGCGCCACCATGAGCAACCATGGCTTGTCTCCATGGTTGGCTTCGTCGCAGGCCTCCCGTTCCTCTTCCAGCTGGTGGAGCAGGAAAAGCAACTCGAAGTACCCAAGTATCTGAGTCCGCGCACCGACACCCCCAAACTGACCGTGGGCCACGGCGGCTGCTTCGGCTGCATTTACTCCGTGCGCGGTGCCGGCGGCTACCAGATGTTCGGGGTCGCTGCCGCGCCCATCTTCGATCCTGCCCAGTCCCTGGCCGATTTCAAGGACTTCATGGTGTTCTTCAAGCCGGGCGACATCGTGAAGTTCAAGCCCGTCACCGAGGCCGAATACAACACCATCCAGTCTGAGATCTCCGCCGGAACGTTCCGCTACCGGCAGGTGCCCGTGACATTTGATCTGTCCAGGGCGCTGGCGAATCCCGCGGGCTACAACCAGGAACTCATGGAGGCCCTCAATGGCGTTTGACATCAAGAACCCCGGCCTGGCCACCACAGTCCAGGACCAGGGACGCACCGGCCACTACAACGTGGGCATCCCGCAGAGCGGTTCCCTGGACCAATACTCGGCCGAACTCGGAAATGCCCTGGTGGGCAACACCGCCAAGGAAGCCGTCCTCGAATGCACGTACCTGGGCCCGGTGCTGACCACCGACCAGGATGCCGTCGTCGCCGTCACCGGGGCACCGGTTGAGGTCAAGGTCAACGGCGACGCCCGGCCCCAGTGGACCCGGCTCCAGCTGAAAGCCGGCGACGAACTCAGCTTCGGGGTCATCCGGGGAGGCACGCGCTACTACATCGCCGTTCAGGGCGGCATCGATGTTCCTGAGGTGCTCGGCAGCCGGTCCACCTACAGCCTGGGCGCGATCGGCGGGTTCCAGGGCCGCAAGCTGGAGGCCGGTGACCAGATTCCGGTGGGCGCCCCGCTCAACGCCGGAGCCCTGCCCGACGCCGATACAGTTCCGGAGGAATTCCGTCCCCTATTCGCCAAGGAACAGGCCGTCCGGATCGTCCTGGGCCTTTACGACCACCGGCTCACCGACGAAGGACTGGACAATCTCCTCCACAGCGAGTGGAAGGTGACCCCGGTGGCTGACCGGATGGGGCTGAGGTACTCAGGTCCCGGGGTGCAGTGGAAGGAGCGGGAGCAGCCATTCGGCGCCGGTTCCGACCCGTCCAACATTGTTGATGCCGGATACGCTGTCGGCTCCATCCAGATTCCCGGCGGCACCCAACCGATCATCCTGCACCGCGATGCCGTCTCCGGCGGCGGTTACGCCATGGTGGGCACGGTCATCAGCGCCGACATGGATCTGGTGGCCCGGGCCGCCCCCGGCACATCCACCAGGTTCGTGGCAATCAGCCTGGACGAGGCCCTTGTGGCGCGCAAGGAACTCGCCGAGCTCAAGAGGAACGCCCGTGCGGCCATCGGCGCCGGCGGCTGAGTAGCGGCCGGCGGCTGAGTAGCGGCCGGCGGCTGAGTAGCGGACCGGCGGACTAGGGCGAACGGACCGGCACACGAACCTTGTGCTTCTGTGCCCGCGGGTCCTTACTGGTGGGAGGAGACCAGGCCGCCCGCCACCAGGGCGCGACATCGCAAGGATCCAGCTCCCGGTTCAACGGTTGGGGCGGCAGGCGCTCCAACCGTCGAACCTGGATCTAGGAGGATGGACATGTTCGCTCGCGTCAGCACGTATCAGCCCGGCCCGGACAGCTCCGGGGCACCCACAGACGACACCGTCAACCGGGTGCTCCAGCTGCCGGGATGCCTGGGCATCTATTACCTGCTGGGGAAGGACAGCAAGTCACTGTCAATCACGCTGTGGGAGGACGAGGCGGCTCTCGCCGGCAGCGAACAGGCCGCCGCCAAGATCCGCGCCGAGACCAGTGCGGAGCAGCACATGGAGATCCTGGGCGTGGAGGAATTCCAAGTGCTGACCCGGCAGCTCAAGGATTGAGCGTCAGGACGGGGCGTAGCCAAGGGCCAGGGACGACCGGCGGAAGTCGGTCTGCCACACGTCCGTGTCCTGCCCGTCGGCGTCGGTGAGGACGTAGTCGGGCCAGCGGTCAAACGCGGAACAAGGATGGGATATCCCGAAATCCACGGTATCGGTGACATCCACTCCGGACACCCCGGTGAGCACCGCGTGATGGTCGAAGAGATTGCGCACCACTGCGGTTGCGCCGGGCCTAAGGGCTCCCTCCGCGGTCCGGACCGAGAGAACGCTGGGCAGTCCGGCGTCGTAGGGAAGGTCCCTTTTGCCGGCTCCGACGACGGCCATCCCGTCTTCGGGCGTGGACAGGACGATCGCGCGAACCGACAGCGCCGGAATCAGTCCCGGAACGGGGCTGACGGCGGCATAGGTGCCGTGGTCGTGGGTGACGTAGCAGCCCGATCGGAGAAGAATTCGCGTTCCGGGCACCTGGCCGCGGTCGGGAAGGAACTCGACCACGCGGTCCGGGAAGGCCGACCCACCCATAGAGTAGATGGGAGTGGCGGTCTCAAAGAACTCCGCCGCTTCCAGATAGACGTCCCGCACCAGCCGGCAGTGCCGGTCAACCGCAGTGACCGTATCCTCAGCGCGGCTGTTGGGCACGACGCCTTCATACCCGGCAACACCCACCAGCCTCAGTCCCGGCGTGGCACGGACCAGCCCGGCCAGGCGCAGACCCTCGGACAGGCTGCGGATGCCGGTGCGCCCGCCGGGGGTTCCGACGTCGATCAGCACCTCCAGGTCGGCCGCCGCGCCATCGAAGATCTCGGCAGCCACCTTCACGCCTGCTGCCGAATCGACGAAGCAGCGGATTTCCCGGGCGGGATCTTCCTCCAGCCAGGCACGGACACGCGTTAGCCCGGACCTGTCGACGATCTCGTTGGCGACGAGGACGCGCTGATGACCCCAGCGCAGTGCCGAGGCGACTTGATCCACGGTGGCGACGGTGACACCGACGGCGCCGGCCGCCAACTGCCGCTCGATGATTGGTGCCGACATCGTTGTCTTGACGTGCGGCGCGAGATCCACGCCCCGCTCCCGGCACCACGCCGCCATGACCCGGATGTTGTTCTCGAGGGCAGCGCTGTTGAGCCGCAGTTGCGGATACGCCGGCGCCGTGAGGGGCGTTGCCGCGAAGTCCGCATCGGTTCCGTCCGATCTTCCGCTCAGCCTGCTCACACGTATCCCCTGTTCTTCGGTCCCAAAATGCTGCCTCGACTCCGACAAATCTACTGGACTGACGTGTCTACTGGAGTGACGTGCCTCTGGCGGCACGCCCTGGCCCGGGCCGCCTAGACGTCCAGCGCCGGGTTCCGGTCGAAGAAGCCGGCCGGCTTGAGCCAGAACGCGACTGTGTCCACCGGCATGACCGGCCACTCCTCCGGCCGTGGGATGTGGTGAATACCGAAAACGTACCAAAGGACGACGTCGGTGTTTTCCACGGACCGCCCCTGCCGCACCCATTCGGGCATTCCCAGCCCGCCTGTGCCCTGGTTCACGAACTCGCCGGCCGGCCAGCGTTCGGCGGCATCGTTGGGCGTCACCCATACCGTGTGCCCAATGACCTCCGCACGCTGGAAAACCGGAGATGCCGGGTCAAAGAACGACGGGAAAGCTGCGCCGGGCACCAGCTTGTACGACACCGGGGTCCCGAGCCCGTTGACCGAGTTGTCGTTCGTCACCGTCCAGGCCCGCTGGGTCTCCCAGGAGTAGTCGTCGTGCCCCTCGGTCGTGATGGGGGTCTTGTCCTGATGCAGGGCGAGCCCGTACGGATTGTCCGGACCCATCGGGACCATCGCGGTTTCCGAACGGTAAACGGTATTTGCGGTGCCGTCGATGTCCAGGTCGAGCCGGGCCACGAGGAAGTGCTGGTGGAAGGGTGCGTAGGTCCGGTTGTCCACCAGCGTTCCGCTCGGATGCTGCTGGCCCTCGCCGAAATGGCTGACCACCATGATGCCGGTGGCCCTCACCTCGCACTCAATGTTCCCGTCCTGGTAGAAGCGCCAGTACACCAGGTATTCGTAGTTGGCCACGGTGACATGGAAAGAAATCACCAGTCGACGTATCCGGCGCACTTCCATGCCGCCGTCGTGGTCGATGTGCTTCCACAACACCGCCCCATCCTCTTCGTGGATGCAGATGGCGTTCCTGATGGTGTAGGGCTCCCCCGCAGAATTGTGCATGACCGCATCCAAATACCGGATTTCCCCGAGGCAGTCGCAGCCCAGTTCCAGCGACGTCGTCATGAATCCCAGACCCCATTCGCCGACGTCGAACGCGGTGCGCCGGTAGTGGTCATCGCTGGGATCCCGGTAGGGAACGGCCATTTCGGCGAAGGACAGGCGGTTCGCGATCGGCCGTTCGCGGCCGCCGTCGCGATAGCTGACCCGGTGCAGCGTCAGCCCTTCGCGGTAGTTGAACCCGACGCGCAGGGACCAGTTCTGCCAGCTGATCCTGTTGCCGTCCATCTGAAAGGAAACGCCTTCGGGCTGGACAATGTCCAGCGGCTTGAGCGGTTCGCGGGTGCTAGCGTCGCGGAGCCGGTCCGGGATCAGCGCCGGGACATATTCGCCCATGATCTCGGGACGGTCCACCGCAAAAGTGTCCTCGATGTCCAGCAGCTCCATGGACGCCAGGTCAATGACGCAGTGGAACCCGTTGACCGGCCCCGCATACGGGTTGGCGCCCGCACGGGCACGGACCCACGTGTCGGACCAGCCGATCCGGCGCCCCTGGTGCTTCTCCGGGATCATTGACAGGCCATAGGTCCACACGTCCATGAAGACCAGGGACAGATCATTGATGCCGCGCTTGGCAAGCGCGGCGATCACCTGCGGGTGGCTGCGCAGCGCTGCGTCAGCTTCTTCCCACTCGTCGACGGTCATGTTCGCCTGAACGCCAGGGAAATGGGTGAAGGAGAGGACAACCCCGTGGGTCAGCGATAGCCGCGCCTGGTAGGTCTTGTTGGAGGACCGTTCGAAGCAGTTCACGCCGACGATCCGTTCCGGAGCCGGCGCGCCGGCATCGGCTTCGAAGGCGGCGACGGCAGCCTTTTCCGGTTCGATCAGCTCGATGGCTGCCAGCCGCCACGCCGGAAACGTGACGCCCTGTGCGCTGGCGAGCAAGGACGCAGCTGCAAGGAACTCGTCCTCGCCCAGCGGATCCAGCGGATGAGACGGTGCGGCCCTTCTCACGGCGCTCTCCTTCTGCGGGTCACGTTCACGGCCCGCTACGGCTTCTCTTCCTCGGCGGCCTCGGTGAAGAGGGCACCCTGCGCGGCTCCCGAGCCCGACCTCCCGCCGCCCGCTCCGCGCAGGATGAATGCGATACCGACGGCGGCCGCCGCGCCGACCAGCGGCCCGGCGACATACACCCAGTAGTCGCTGAAATTTCCGCTGGCGAGATCCGGCCCGAACGTTCGTGCCGGATTCATCGACGTGCCGGAGATGGGGCTGCCCCACAGGCCTGCCAAGGCAATGTATGCGCCGACACCGAACGCCCCAAACAGCCCGACGTTCTGGGCCCCGGAGGCGGTTCCCAGGATGACGCTGACCAACACCATCGTCAGCAGTGCCTCCATCAGGAACGCGGCGCCGGCCGAATAGCCAGCCGCCGGATAGTTTGAACCGTAGGTGGCGGAGACCCCGATCACGCCCTGCAGCAGCAGACAGGCGAGCGTCGCTCCAATGAGCTGAACGACGATGTAGGCCGGCACCCGGCGCCACGGGAAGTCACCGCGGAGCGCGAACGCAATGCTGACCGCAGGGTTCAGATGCGCGCCCGAGATCTTGCCCATGAACAAGATGATGCCCATCACCATCAGGCCCGGAGCCACCACTGCCGCCGTGCGGCTGATGACACCGGGGAACGCCTGGCCCATCATGCCGCCGCCGGCCGCGACGACCACGAGCAGGAACGTGCCGTATAACTCCGAGAACAGGCGCCGCCATTCCTGGCGCGGATCATTAAAGTCCTCAATCCGCTGCAGGACGCTTTGCTCCACTATTTCAAGTATGTTGGGTATGACGTCGTGATGCGCGTGGTCCCGGCGAGCGCCGTCTTTGTCCTGATTTGCCGCCATGGCTGTCCGCCTCCGCAGGTTCTGGCCATGTGGTCTGCCGTGCCCAGCCTCGGTCTGCCACCTCAGAAGGCCAATGTACCGCTGACGGCGACAGTTGTCAGCGCTCCGCGGGTGGCTCGCTGCCAGCGGGTGGCTCGCTTAGGGTCAGTGTGGCAATTTCGTAAGGACATCCGAGGGACAAAGTCCTAGCATTCAGCCATGAGGCAAGAAACCTGGCAAAAGTATTCCGAGTGGCCCCTCGTCGGTGCGGCTTTTGTTTTTCTGGCGGCCTACTCCATCCTCGTCATTGCAGAACCGCCGCAGCCCTACGCCGACCTTCTCGGAATCGTCGTGGGGTCAACGTGGGTCGCCTTCGGCGCCGACTACATTGTGAAGTTGCTCCTGGCGCCCCAACGGGGCCGGTGGTTCGTCCGCCACCCCTTGGACCTGCTCATGGTGGTGCTCCCCGTTGCGCGGCCGTTGCGGCTCCTGCGTCCGTTCACCTTGCGCCGGGTCATGGAACGGGCCCCGGGCACCGCCATCAGGACCCGCGTCCTGGCCTACGTCATTGTCTCCGCAGTCCTCCTGCTCTACACGGTCGCCCTGAGCGTCTTCAATTTCGAAAAGGGCGCCCCGAACGCGAATATCACCTCGATGGGCGACTCGTTGTGGTGGGCAATTGTCACCATCACAACGATCGGCTATGGCGACTACTACCCCGTAACCGTTCCGGGCCGGTGGGCTGCGGCCACGCTGATGGTCGGCGGGTTTGCAGTCCTGAGCATGGTCACGGCGGTGGTGTCCTCCTGGCTCGTTGAAAGTGTGACGGCAGCAACCAATCTGCGGAGGCGATCGGACGAAGGCATCGGCAGCGAGGAACGTGCCCGCCTCGTGGCCCAGATCAGCAGGCTCCATGACCAGCTGGCCCAGGGACCGGGCGATTCCGGCAGTACCCCGGCCCTCGGAGGGGCACCCAAGGAACCGCCTCAGGGGCATTGACGCTGCCTCCGTTGCGCTTGGACTTTCCTGACGCCATGGCCGCAACCGGCCGGAGCGGGTACAACTGTTTCATGACCACCCCTTCCCTGGTGCTTGGCCCTATGGTGCGGTACGTGGATGAGACGTCGGCGAGTGTCTGGGTGGAGACCCAAACCGCTGCCCGGATTTCCATCCGTGCCGGCGGCCGGGGCTGGGAGGCCCGCACATTCGCAGTTCACGGCCACCACTACGCGCTGGTGGAATTGGACGGGCTGGAGCCCGGCACGGTGACGCCATACGCGCTCGATATCAACGGAACGCAGGCCTGGCCCGACCCCTCATCCGGGTTTCCGCCGTCCATGATCGCCACACTGGCCACCGGTAAGCCGCTGCGGATGGCATACGGCTCCTGCAGGACCAGTGTCCCGCACGATGCATCCGGCAACCGGACCCATGGCGTCGACTCACTGCGCGCCTATGCGCTGAAGATGGCCTCCGGCGGAGACTTGCCGTGGCCGGATCTTCTGGCCTTCCTCGGAGATCAGGTGTACGCGGACCTGACCAGCGAACAAATGCAGGAGTTCATCCGCGGCCGGCGCGACATCAAGGCACCCCCCGGCGAAGAGCTCAAGGACTACGAGGAATACGCCCACCTGTACTTTCTGGCCTGGTCAGACCCGGCGAACCGATGGCTGCTGTCGACCCTGCCCAGCGCCATGATCTTCGATGACCACGACATCCGCGACGACTGGAATACGTCGCTGAGCTGGAAGAAGAAGATGGAGGCGACCTCGTGGTGGCGTGGGCGGATCGTCGCGGGACTGGCCTCGTACTGGGTCTACCAGCATCTGGGGAACCTGTCACCGCAGGAACGGGCTGAGGATGCCGTGTGGCAGCGGATCATCGGGCACACAGGCGGGGATGAGCTCGATGTGGGCGCCGAGCTGGACAGCTTCGCGGAGCGGGCTGATCGGGACCCCAAATCCTACCGGTGGAGCTACTGCCGCGACTTCGGCGACACCCGGCTGATCGTGGTCGACTCCCGCGCAGCCCGGGACCTGACGCCGGACGACCGGGCGCTGGTCGATGCGGTGGAAATGGCGTGGCTGGACGACCGGATGCAAGGCGGCTTCCGCCACCTGCTCGTGGCGACGTCCCTGCCTTTCCTGTTGCCGATGGGCCTGCACTACGTCGAGTCGTGGAATGAGGCCGTCTCTGAGGGCGCGTGGGGTAACCGTGCCGCCTGGGCCGGCGAGAAGCTGCGCCAGGCGCTGGACCTGGAACACTGGGGCGCATTCCAAAACAGCTTCCGGGAACTGGCGGCCATGGCCAGCGAAGTCGCCGACGGCAAACGCGGCCCGGCACCGGAAACAATCACCTTCCTCTCCGGGGACGTCCACTACTCCTACGTTGCGGAGGTGGAGCGTGCCTCGGGCAGCCGGATCCTGCAGGCCGTCTGCTCCCCCATCCGCAACCCGTTGCCCCGCCTGATGAGGTCCTTCGCGGCCATCATGTCCTACGGCCTGGCCACCCCGGTGGGCGCCTTGGTCGCGCGCTCCGCCAAGGTGCCGGACCCGCCATTCCACTGGTCCGGCATCCGGGGGCCCTGGTTCCAAAACAACGTGGCCTATCTGGAGGTGGTACCGGAAGGGCTGAAATTGTGGTGGCAGACCGGGGTGGTGGACGACGGCGACCACCTGAATCCGAGGCTGGAACGCGTCGCCACCCTCACGGTGTCTCCGCGGAGCGCGCACGACCCCGTCCAGGGACAGCAGGGGCAACAGCGAAACGCATGACGCGAGTTTCTAGTGATCCCCGCGTCTGATCCCCGCGTCGGCGCAGACGTTCTACCGAAGGTCGCCGTCAGCGGCTGCCACGTTCTCGATGGCGACCGTTTCGATGATTCTGGTCGATGGCTCACCGACCAGCGCCGGCGCCGTCACACCCGTTTTCCACGTATCGTTCTGCAGCCGGCCCAGGAAGTCCACCGCCGCCGCCTGCGTATCGAAGTCCATCTCCAGCATTACGTAATCCTGCTGGTCAAGCGGGCGCGAGATCCGGAATGACCGCACGCCCGACGCAGCGCGGTCCAGCGGATCGCTGTCGAAAGCCCTCCGCCACATGTCAAAATCCCGGACCTGGTGTTCGATCTGCAGGGTAATCACTGGGGCGCTCCTGTCGACGGTTCTACACGCCCACTGTAGGCCCCGAAGGCCCCGCCAAGTAAGGAGCATGGCCGAAGTGTTATTCCGGCTGGCGTCTTACGCCGGCTGGGATCCGGTGTTGGTGCTGGTCGGGGCGTTGGACTGATCGGCCTGGTGGCGTTGCCGGCGGCTCGCCAGCAGGAACGGCACCGCGATCAACTCGATCACGCCGCCGATGGCCAGCGACGCGGCATAGCCGTACACATCTGCCGCCCGTCCGAGCAGCGGCTGGACCACCACGCCACCGCTTGAGCCCATGAGTGAATCGAAGCTGAGCACTGTGGCGCGCTGCTTCGAGGCGATCATGTCGTTCAGGTACGCCTGCCGCACCGGTATGCCCGCCGATGACACCACTGCCCAGAGCGCCAACAGCACCAGGGCCAACCAGAACACGTGGGTGAACCCGAGCACCACCAAGATCACCGTGTCCACGACGCTGCTCAGGATCAACACGGTGGTGCGCCGGCGGACAAGGCGCCGGATGCGCGGAGCCATCCAGCCGCCGAGCACCTGCGCCGCGGCCACGATGGCCGCCGCCAGGCCCGCGACAGAATACGCGTGGGGGTCCCCATAGAGCTCGAGCAGGTACGGCTGCAGGGCGTAAAACACATAGATCCCGACGCCGAAAGTGAACGGCGCGGCCAGCATCACGTAACGTACGGGCGGATTCTTCAAGCCGTTCTCGATCGAGGCGGCGAGTACAGCACGGGTCGCCTGGAGGGGATGGGTCGAGCGTTCGGGGGTGAACCCGACGTCGCGCATGAGCCCAAACGCCACCGCGAACATGGCCAGCAACACGCCCACGCGCATCAGGAACGGCACGCCCAGATTGGTGGCCTGCGCGATCACGCCGCCGGCAACAGAGCCGGCGAGCATCGCGACTCCGGCGACCATCTGGCCTCGACCGAGCACCGCTTCCATCCCGCCCTCGAACCCAGAGAAGCGCAGTGCATCGACGAGCCAGGCCTCCACCGCTCCGGAGAAGAAGGTGAAGCCCAGGCCGAGCAGGACCGACACCACCGCCCACCACCAGAACGGGGCGGAGAACTGCCAGAGCAGGTAGTAGAAGTAGGTCGAGACGGCGAGGGTCACGGTTCCGAGCAGGAACGAGACGCGCCGGCCCCAACCGTCGGCAACCACCCCGGTGGGCACCTCGAACAGCACCATGCCGGCCGTGAAGAAGGCATTCGCGGCAAACGCCTCGAAGTTGCTGAGACCGGCGTCGAGCAGGAAAAGGGTGTTGATCCCCCAGATGAACGAGGCCGCAAGGGTATTGCCCAGCGTCAACGTCAAATAGATGCGCTGAATCTTTCGGGCGGCGGCGTTCATCGCGTCGCCGTCCCCGCCAGGGCGAGGAGGGAGCACGAGCCCATTCTCGTCTCCGCTGCCGGCACGCGCCAGTGCACACCAGGCGCAGGGCAGGACGCGAACGGTCGAGCCGACGATGCCCGGTCTGCTCAGCTGCCCTGGTTCGTGTAGAACGACCGCCGGCGGGCGTACTCATGGACCCGGTCCAGGGTGGCGATCTGGTCGCGTGCCTTGGTGGCCAGTCCGTCGAACCTGGAACCGTCCAGTCCCAGATCGCCGGAGAGATCCTGCAGCGTCTGCCACAGCCCTAGTTTTCCCATCACCGCCGACCGCATGACCTCGGACTCCAGCACCAGCGTCATCGGCGAGCGGCTCACCACCCGCCCGTTGAGCTTGAGTCGGCCGGCACGCTCCGCAACCCACGCCGCCACCCGCCGCGGAGTTCGCCGTGGCAGGCCAAAATCCCCCACTAGTCCGCGCAGGTACTCCCGCTCCTGCCTGATTTGGGTGGCAAGTGCCGCAAGTTCGGCGTGGAAGGGGGTGTCCGTGAAGTCGCGCGCCATGCGCTCTATGCGGCCCTGCCCCGCTGTGGCTCCCGCGAGGTGGTTCGAGAGGTAGAGCCCGAACAATTTCTTATCGATTTTTCCGGAAATCTGCGGTGCCATGAATGCTCCACTCTGATCGAAGGGTTGCTTCGGGAAACATCACCCTACCGGAGGGCATGGCGGGCCCAGAAGTTCTATCGGGGCGCGGAATCGTCGTGCGCCGGCCGCACTGACCCGGCGTCGGGATCCATCGCCACGAGCCCGGCGTCGTCCTTCACCTCTGTCAGTTCCTGCGCCACGTCAGGCTTGAGCCAGGACGCCACCACGCTGACTCCGCCTCCGTCGTCGCGGTCGATCACGACGTCGATCTCGGAGGCGGCCGCCCCCATGCGCGACAGCTGCTCGCGATATGACGCGACGAGCATCTCCAGGCTTTCCTCGGTCCACTCCCCCGGCCGCATCCTCGTTGAGATTTCGACCGGTTCAGGCTGATACAGCGTCATGAAAGTCCTTCCCGTGGGGTTCGATCAGGGTGAGCACGACCCCATTCTCGCCCCCTGCGCCGGTGTGCGCCAGAGCAGGGACATCGGGCCGCCATGGCGCCAGGGCGTTCCGAAGTGAACTACGGCTATTCCCAAGTACTCCCCGCACTCGATCACCTGGGCGCGATGCACAGCGACGTCGTCGTTCCTCTCCTGCAGGCCTGGCTGGGAAAAGTGGGCCGGCAGCAATAGGAACATCTCCCCGGGACTGTCGCGGCGCCGGTTCCTATGTGCTGAGGCGGAATACGTCGGCTTTGATCGCGTGGCGTCCGGTCTTGCGCTTCCCCGACGGCGTCCCATACAACACCAAGGCCGACCGGTCATCGTCGAGAACGGTGATCCCCTCGGCATGGTCCTCGTCCTCACCGAACGGCGCGTCAAATTCGCAATGCAAGTCGTCTTTCGGCAGGACGGCCTCGGCCTGCGACGTCAGCGCGCCCCGCCAGCGAAACACGGCCGCGCGCCCGTCGAGTTCCATGGTGGGTCCTGCCAGGACGAGCAGGTCCCGTCCGTGACGGCACAGATCCCGCACGCCCAAACCATGCAGGCGAAGGAAGTGCTTGCGGTAGCGACGATTCCCGGGACCGATCGGCTGCGGCTCCAAGCCGGGCCCGCCACCAACCTGGAGCTCTATGATCATCGCCCACCCACGCAGCACCGGCCCGCGCAGACCGATGAACACCCGGTCGCCCGCTACGGCGAGGCCCTCGCAGTCAATGCCGTTGTCCTTGCCCGGGATCGGGCGACCGGTCGTCGAGGACTGGATGAAGCTTCCAAGATGTGGGTCATCAGCCAGCAGATCCACCAGGTCCGTGCCCCGGCCGAGGCCCAGCACGGCGGGGCGCTGCTGCTGCCCCGTCCGGCCGCCGTCCGGATCGAGGAGGACCTTAGTCGAAAGCCGGGCCAACACCCGACGGCGCTGGCTGACCTCCACTGTCGCCAGGGAATCCTGCGCTTCTGCGGGTGTGGCGTTGTTCTTGACCTGTTTGCGGGCCGAGCTGTGCGATCCAAGCAGCCACAGCGTGTCATCCTCGACATCGAGGCCCTCGATGTCCATCTCACCCCTGTCCCCGGGCAGCTCAAGGAGGTGGGTGAGGTCGAAGCTGCGGTGGGTGCGGGCCTGGCCGCCGGCCTCCAGGGTGAGCCGTTCGAGGCTGGTCGTCTCGTCATTGGCGACCCAAAGGTGGGAACCCTGCCGGGCGACCGCGGACAACCCGTCGCGCAGGTCAGCCTTCGGATCCAGGGTGCTGCGCTGGTCGAGTACGAGGCTGATTTCGCCGGAGGGCTCGTCCGGCCGCGGCCATCCGCTCACCGCGGCACACCCATCCTCGTCAGCGGTGATCGGCAGCTCATTCCCGCGCTCTCCGTTCGCGCAGCCAAGGGATGAGGCCACCTGCCAGGAGCATGTCCACCTGACGGCTGGAGAGACTGTGCCGCACAGGGTAGACCTCGTCTCGGGTCTGGTTCTCCACGAGGATCTCCTTGCCTGTGAGCAGGGCGTCGTGTATCCCTGTCAGCGCGAGCACATCGTCCTGTTCGATGCGGTCATGATCGGCCGCATTTGTGAACTCGACTGCGAGGACGCCGAAATTGGCCAGGTTCTGCCAGTGGATCCGCGCGAACGAGACGGCCACCACTGCGCGCAGCCCGAGGAAGCGCGGGGTGATAGCTGCGTGTTCCCGTGAGGATCCCTGGCCGTAGTTCGTGCCGCCGACCAGGATGTGCCCGGTGGAGTCGCGGGTTTGGGCGGCGCGGGCGGCGTAGGTGGGGTCGAGCTGGTCGAAGGTGAATTCGGCGAGTTTGGGGATGTTGCTGCGGTAGGGCAGAACGCGCGCACCGGCTGGCAGAATCTCGTCCGTCGAGACATCGTTGCCCACCACCAAGGCCACTGGTGCCTCGATGCGGTCGGCGAGTGGGCCGAAGACCGGAAGCGAGGAGATGTTTTCGCCCTTGACCAGCGCTACTTTGCCGGCTTCCTCCGGCGCCAACGGCTCCTCCAGCATTGCCACGTTCACGCTCGACACCGCGGGAAGTTCGATCTCGGGATACTCAAGGTCGAAAAGCTCCGTCAGGTCCCGCGGGTCGGTGATAATTCCGGTGAGCGCAGCAGCCGCAGCCGTCTCCGGCGAGCACAGGTAGACCGAGTCCTCCTTCGTGCCCGAACGGCCGGGAAAGTTGCGGGGCATCGTGCGCAGGCTGTTGCTTCCGTTCGCGGGGGCCTGTCCCATCCCGATACAGCCCATGCATCCGGTCTGATGCAGTCGGGCTCCGGCGCTGATCAGATCAAACGTGGCCCCCATCCTGGTGAGGTCCTGCAGGATCTGCCGGGAACTCGGGTTGACGTCGAAAGACAGTCCAGGGGGGCACTGCCGTCCCTTCGTGATGGCGGCGACAATTGCGAAGTCGCGCAGGCCCGGGTTCGCTGAGGACCCAATCACGACCTGCGCCACCGGCCTCCCAGTGACCTCCCGCACCGGAACGACGTTCCCGGGCGAGCTGGGCAGGGCGATGAGCGGCTCGATCGTGGCCAGGTCGATCTCGTCGGTCACGTCGTAGGTGGCCCCGGAATCGGCGAGGAGTTCGGTGAAATCGTCCTCGCGCTGTTCGGAGCGCAGGAAGGCCCGGACCTGGTCGTCGGCCGGGAAGACCGTGCTCGTCGCACCGAGTTCGGCGCCCATATTGGCAATCACGTGCCGGTCCATCGCGCTCAGCGTGGCGAGGCCGGGACCGTAGTACTCGATGATCCGGTCCTTGCCGCCCTTCACGCCGTGCCGGCGAAGCATTTCGAGGATGACGTCCTTGGCACTGGTCCACGCTGGCAGCTTGCCGGTAAGCCGCACGCCCCAGGTCTCCGGCATCTTCAGGTAGAGCGGCTCGCCTGCGATGGCCAGGGCCACCTCGGTGCCGCCGACCCCGATTGCCAGCATCCCCAGCGACCCAGCGGCCGGGGTGTGACTGTCGGAACCGACCATGGTCGTGCCCGGGCGGCCAAACCGCTGCATGTGGGTCGGATGGGACACCCCGTTTCCGGCCTTCGAGAACCACAGACCAAACCGGCGGCAGGCCGAGCGGAGAAAATCATGGTCCTCAGCGTTCCTGCTGTCGGCCTGCAACAAGTTGTGGTCCACGTACTGCACGGATACTTCAGTTTGTGCCCGGTCCAGCCCGATGGCCTCCAGCTCGAGCATGACCAGCGTCCCGGTCGCGTCCTGGGTGAGGGTCTGATCGATACGCAGGCCAATCTCACGGCCGGGAATCATCTCCCCGGCCACCAGATGGGATGCGATGAGCTTTTGGGCCACGTTGTAGGCCACGGTGTGTTCCTTACTCGATGGCGAGGCCGGATGCCTCCGCCGTCAACGAACCGGGCACGGGGCACTCCCCTTTATCCCCAAATTAGCCCACTCCGGGCGCCGGGAACAGTGGGGATTTGACGCTCATCGTGGCCCTGCCGGAAACGGTGCGCTCCTGGTGTTCAACGAGCTGAGGAAGGCCAGTGCCGCGGCCAATCCCGCACTCAGCACAACGGCTCCCAGCCACATCGACACTGGCCATTGAATCGATGCCGCCAGGGCGATCCCAGCCAGTTGGCCGGTCCAGATGAGTGCCGCCAGCACGGCGGTGACCGCCGGCAACGTGCGCCTCAGCCACGGGCCCGGCCGTCGGGCAAGCAGCAGATCCGCCGCTACCGCGATGATCGTGGCTCCGGCAGCACCGGCGACTGCGGCCGGGCGCAGCCCCGACATGGCCAGCGGCAGCCACGCCACCACGGCGACCAGGATGGTGGCAATACCGAAAGGCGGCCTTCGGGCTCCGGAGAAGGTGTAGAGGAAGGGGGCGATAATCAGCGCTGTGGTCACCAAATAGCTGGCCAGTCCGAGGGCCGGGGGCAGCTCCGCCTGGGTGTGCCCGGGGCTCCCGATCGGCGTCTGCAGATAGGGGATGGCCGGCGGGGTCCGGACGAACGCCGAGCAGTAGATGAGGAAGAAGGCTCCCAATCCGGTCATCAGCGCGAGGGACAACAGTGCAGCCGGCGTCCAGTTGAAGGCCTCTGCGCCGCCGGCGGCCCGTGCGCTGCGGATACCGGTGCCGAGGATGAGGAAGAGGCTGAACCCCAGCAGCAGGTGGGTGGGGCTCACCAGCGCATCGAGGGAGACTTCGATGCCCAGGATCTCGTGCCAGGCCAGATCCAGGACGCCCGCGACGGCGAACAGGATCAGTCCGATGACCGTGCCCGTGTAGCCGGCCGGCACCGACCGGGTCAATGGCCGCCCTGGCTGGCGGTTCCTCCAGATCACGCTTGCCGTCCACGCGGCGGTGGCCACGAGGCCCGAATAGAGTGCCGCGTGCCAGGGGGTGAAGAAGGTTTCCAACCCGGGAACGTGCAGGTGGGCCCAGCCGTCCAGGAACACAGCCAGGAGGAGCCAGATGCCCAGCAGTTGCGTCACAAGGTCGTTGCGCGCCCCGGCCCGAAGAGTCTGCGCTGCCGTGTCAACCATCGTCGCTCTCCTCGCACCCGCCGTGCCATCACCCTCGCCGCGCAGTCCAGGGAGGCCGGGATGCCCACACTTGGCCCGCGTCGAATGGTTAAAGCTTGGACCTCCCGGTGTCCGACCGCCAGTGCTGCATTCCCTCAGTCCGTCGCTGGTTGTGCCGACAGGTTATGCCTGCGGGTTAAGCCTGCGGGTTATGCCTGCCCGGTGGTGACGTTTTCGAGCACGACGGCGAGGCCCTGGCCGACGCCGATGCAGATCGCGGCGACGCCCCAGCGCTGCCCGGAGGCCTGCAGGGACCGGGCCAGGGTGCCCAGGATGCGCCCGCCGGAGGCGCCGAGCGGGTGGCCCATGGCGATCGCGCCGCCGTGCCGGTTCACGATTCCCGCGTCGATGCCCCAGGCGTTGATGCACGCCAGGGACTGCGCGGCGAACGCCTCGTTCAGTTCGACCGCGCCGACCTGGTCCCAGCCGATCCCGGCCTTGGCGAGGGCCTTGTTCGCGGCCTCGACCGGGGCGTAGCCGAAGTACTGCGGGTCGTTGGCGTGCGCGCCGCGCCCGGCGATCCGGGCCAACGGCTCCAGACCCAGGATCCCGGCGGCCTTTTCACTGCCAGCCACGCCGCGGACGCGCCGTCGGAGAGCGGGGACGCGTTCCCGGCCGTGACGGTGCCGTTCCCGGTCCGGAACACGGTCTTGAGCCCGGCGAGCTTCTCCGCCGAGGACCCGGGACGGATGCCCTCGTCGCGGACCAGGTCCGTG